>JAZQVY010000025.1:0-71054 GCA_045632085.1 Alistipes sp.
TTGTCAGCAACCTCCTTTACCTGTGCGTCTGAAAGGACAGGAGTGACAATGAAAACGGTTTCGTAATTGTTCATAATTGTTTTAATTAAATGTTTTTATGCTATTTAGCGGTGCAAAGGTACAACTTTTTCGTGGAAAACAAAATTTTTCCCAACTTTTTCAACATTTATCGTCCTATCATACATTCAACTCCGTGAATAAATGGAAAATTATTACACTTAATATTCTAACAATAATTATCTTAAAATAAGCCATTTCCCAATAGAATTCTCCTTTATATTACTCAATTCTATCAAATCCCCTGCTATTACATTATAGACGACAATCAATTACACCTACATCAGGAAATATAAAAAAGTTGTTGCAGGAATACAAGAAATAAACTTACCCAAGCCAAAGCATTATCTTAAATACCACATAGACAAAAGCCATCACAATAACTACCATAATAACAACCACAATAAAATCTACGATCCGCTCCCCAATGCTAATATTTTCTTCAACATCATTGGCTGAAAATGAATATAAAGATTGATACTCACCCATATTATGACAATGCACACACCGAGGCACGATATTTTTCAAATGCTTTTTAGGTAGATGTAGCTTATAAATAAAACCTAAGTCATAGTAAATATCCTTAGATCCACATTGCAAACATTTCCATTGTGCGCTTGGAGTTACTTGAGCGACTGTGCTTTCACTTATCGGCATTCTGCAGTACGGACAAGCTTCTACTTTATCACCAATTATTAAATAACAAAACGGACATTCCATAAAGCTACGCAAATAAATCTATAGGAAAGTTATCATCTGTATCTATTAACTCTTGAGAAGTATTTCGCAAAGCTATGGTTTCTCGATAATCCCTTGCTTCTGCAATGCGAGTAAACTCTATATTTGCATTGTACCTCTTGACAACATCTGAAATTTCTTCGAGTGTAACATTAAAAAACTCTTTTCTTTCATTTCGCATATTTACTCTCCTATCCTCGAATTCTTGATGTAAAGCAGCTTCTAAGTTTATAGCATCTTCGCTATATATCATTGCGTGTACATCAAAAGGAAATGGCACACTCGCATTACTCAATTCTCGAACTCTTTCCATAGGATCCAATCGTCGACTCACACCAATTTTGTATACATTCTCGCCAAATGAGCCAATATTAGAGATGACATACACGTGCCCTCGCCTTGTTTGCTGTGCCATAGACATAGCTCTTTCCTTGTTTTCTCTCGCCTCTGAAAGCTTCGTTTCCAATTCTGATATTTGAGCTAAAGCCTTTGCGAGCTTATCCCCTTGCAAATTAGACAACGTGTTACTAGCCTTTTCAATTCGTTCAAGATATTTCTGTTCTTCAGCCTGTGCTTTGATAAGCGCAGCTTGTATTTCGCGATTTGCTTTCTCTTCTTCGCGTAACATCTCGCGAATATTCTCTTGTTCTTCTTTTTCTCTATGACGCTTCAGTTTATATTCATAAGCCAAGCATAGCTCTTTTTGCCTCAAATCCTTATATGCATTAGTGATATAAAAGCCAAAGTCCTCGTATGCTTTGTTAACCATCTCAAATGTTTTGTTGATGCGTTCTTGCATTTGGAATATGTTATTCCACTTAACATTAGAAATACAATTATCACAAACCCCATTAAAACCCAAAAGAATGACTTTTTGCAATCGTTTTCTAAACAATGGCTCTCCTCCATCTACCGCACTTCCATCTTTCACCATTTCGGCAGCAGCTTTACTCGCTTGCTGCATATTCAGTTTATATATCTCAGAATCATCAAAGTTAAAAATTGGCGTATAAATACCATACTCCGCAGATTCTACAATATCACTTAATGCGGCCGTTTCTCTTTTGAGTTTATTGTAAACTTCAAGGCCATCTAAGTATTGTTGTTCAAGAATCTGTCGCTTCTCATTTATATCTTTTGCATCAATAAAGTCAATTTGTTCTTGAAGATTCCTTACAATTTTATCCTTTTCCTCAATCTCTAATTTCAAGGCAGCCACTTGATTCCGCAATCGACTTATTTCTGCGAACTCCTTCTCTTTTATAAAATCAAACAATCCCATAGCGACCTTTCTCCGTTTAACTTAAATGGTTATTCAAATGTGATATAAAAATTCTTGGTATAATATTAGCTACTTACCAATACTCAATTTACCCGATTACAAATATACGCAATTTTTCAATGGGAAGCCACACCATAAAGCGGAAAATAAAGACTTGTTTTCGTTAAAACTTTTCACAAACAAGAAGAAAATTATCTACACAAAACAGGCATAGTATCGATTCCGTAATAGTATGGCAGTTCTATTATTCACAAAATACACATAAAAGGGCCTTAAAACCTAATTTTGAATTACAATTTGCCTATCTTTGCAGGGTGTTTAATTAAATTAAGGTAGAGATGCTTCGCAAGATACTCTTTGTCGTAGCCACATATATCACTTCGACGTTGCTGATGCTGGTGCAGAAGCCATTGTTCCTACTCTGGTATGCCGAGCGTGCCGAGGGGGCAACACCTGCCGACATATGGGGCGTAGTATGGCACGGCCTGCTGCTTGACTCCACAACGGCGGGTTACATAAGCGTGATTCCCTGGCTTTTGATGCTGCTCTCGGTGTGGGTGGCCATCTCTGAGCGTGCTATGAGACGCATACTCAGCACATATTTCGTTGCAATCAGCCTTATCGTGTCGCTGCTTGTGGCTGTAGATATGGGACTCTTCGCACACTGGAATTTCCGACTCGACAGCACCCTGTTGCAATATCTGCGCACGCCTAAGGAGGCGGCAGCGAGTATGACGTGGGGCGATTTGGGACCTGCACTTCTGCTCTTTGCAGGATATGCAGCGCTGATGATTTACGCCCTGCGACCCGCCGCCAAGATATATCGCGCCGTGAAGCTGTCAATAACGACACGCATCTGGGGCACACTGGCCCTGCTCCTCACGGGAGGCTTGCTGTTCCTTGCTATTCGTGGCGGCGTAGGCACCGCCCCCGCCAATGTGAGTAAGGTCTACTTCAGCGAGAATATGTTCCTCAATCAGGCTGCCACGAACCCAATCTTCTCGTTCCTATCGTCAGCTTCACGCTCGGAACTCAAGGAGGGCGACCACAACTACTTTGGCGAGGAGGAGCGTGGCGAGATTATCGCCGAGCTATATCCTTCGGCTGCTACCACCGCATCGCTACTCAACACCCCACGACCCAACGTAGTGTTGGTGATTTTAGAGAGTTTCGGCCGCACCGTCACCGATGAGGTAATCGACGGCAAGCAGGTTACACCCCACCTCAACTCGTTCAAGCAGGAGGGCATATGGTTTGAGAACATCATCGCCAACTCGTTCCGCACCGACCGAGGAACGGTGGCTATTATGAGTGGTTACCCCACCCACCCCACAGTCTCGATAATGAAGTATCCGCAGAAGGCCCAGTCGCTCGCATCGATTGCCGGCTCACTGCGCGATGTGGGCTACAAGACCACTTTTACATATGGTGGCGATGCCAACTTCACCAACACTATCTCCTACCTCTATGGTACGGGAGTAGAGCGTATCACCGACCAGCGCAACCTGAAATTTGATGCCGAGCCAGCGAAGTGGGGATATGATGACCATCTGGTCTGCGACTACTTTGCCAACGAGGTGCTGGAGCTGGCTGGTGGCAACGAACCCTTCTTTGCCACGCTGCTCACACTCAGTTCACACGAGCCTTTCGAGGTACCACACTCAGCCTTCGAGCACAAGATACTCAATGCCGCATCGTTCACCGACGAGTGCGTAGGCAAGATGATAGCGAAGTGGAAGGCCTCGCCCGAGTGGGATAATATGCTTGTGGTGATGATTGCCGACCACGGCCTTGCCTACCCCGACGAGTTGCAGGCGGGCGAACTGCCACGTCAGCGAATACCGATGCTATGGATTGGCGGCGCAGTAAAGGGACCTATGGTGGTAGAGGATTACGCCTCGCAGTGCGATATGGCAGCCACACTGCTCTCGCAGATGGATATTGACGTGAGCGAATTTGAATTCAGCCGCAACATCTTTGCTGCCGAGCAACCCCGATTTGGATTCTGGAGCTACAACAACGGCTTCGGACTAATCAGCAAGGATGGCTACATACGCCACAACCTTACAAACGACACCACAACCGAATGCGAAGCCGCAACACAAATCTCGGCCGACTCGCTTCGCAGCGCATACGAGCGTCAGGGTAAAGCTATAGTACAATCACTCCACAACGACTTAATCAGACGATAGATGAAACGACTGCTGACATATATCACGCTGCTCTTGTTTATGGTAGGCTGCGGAGGAGCAACCACCCAGTTCGATATCTCACATTTCGACAAGGTGCTCTATGCACCCACCCACGCCACAGGCTTCAAGATTCTGCATAGTGAGCAGACGGGTGCTACACTTATCACGGTGAGCGACCCCTGGCAGGGTGCCAGCAATGTGGAGCAAATGCTCATTATCGACCCCGAGGGTAACTTCTCAGCACTACCCTCAAATGTCAAGCGCATCGGCGGTGCTGCAAAACGAATTGTGTGTATGTCATCGAGCTACGTAGCTATGCTCTCGGCCATAGGCTGCCACGAGCAAGTGGTGGGGGTATCGGGTATCGACTTTATCTCCGATGAGTATGTCAACGCCAACCACTCGACGATTGGCGATGTGGGCTACGACAACAATATCAATTATGAGCTGCTCCTTGCGCTCAACCCCGACTTGGTGCTGCTGTACGGCATCTCTGGGGCAAGCGGAATGGAGTCAAAGCTCGCCGAATTACAGATTCCATACATCTATCTTGGCGAGTATCTAGAATCATCACCCCTCGGCAAAGCCGAATGGCTGATGGCTGTGGGATATATTGCCGGCCGCAGCGACCAAGCCCTGAGTCTGTTCAAGCAGATTGAAAACAACTACTCTTCGCTTGCCAAGCTCTCCGCCTCTGAGGAGCACAAGCCACGCGTGATGCTCAACACCCCATATCGCGATTCGTGGTTTATCCCATCGAAGCAGAGCTATATGGTACAACTCATCAGTGATGCCGGGGCTGAGTGCTACACCTCCGCCAACGAAGGTAACTCGTCGCACCCTATCGATACCGAGCAGGCCTATGTATGGGCTGCCGAGGCCGACTATTGGCTAAATGTCGGGCCATGCAACTCTCTCACAGAGCTCACACTCCAAAACCCCAAATTTGCCGATATAAAGAGCGTCACACAGCATCGTGTTTACAACAACAACGCCCGCCAGACGCCAAGTTCAGGCTCCGATTTCTGGGAATCAGGAGTGGTACGCCCCGATTTGATTCTGCGCGATATGATAGCCATCTTCCACCCCGAACTGTTGGGCAACAAACCCTACCTGGTGAAAGATGGGGTCACACTCTCAGCTAACGAATTATACTACTATAAACAACTCAAGTAACACTCTATGCAGATTCGTCATAGCATACTCTTTGTTTCGCTCTCTGCGCTCTGCCTCATTCTCTTTGCGTGGGATATTATGGTGGGCTCAGTAGGCATCGCTTTTAGTGATGTATGGGCAGCCCTTGTGGGTGGAGATTGCGATCCCGTGAAGGCAAAAATCATTATTGACATACGTCTCATCAAGGCCCTGATGGCCATCTTTGCCGGTGCTGCACTATCGGTGAGCGGCCTGCAGATGCAAACCCTCTTCCGCAACCCATTGGCTGGCCCATATGTTTTGGGAGTTAGCTCGGGTGCAAGCCTGGGTGTGGCACTCTTTATCCTGGGTGCTCCACTGATGGGTATGGCTGGTGTGGGAGCCCTCTCGACATTGGGATTGGCTGGCGCAGCTTGGATTGGAGCAGCCGCTATCCTGGCCGCAGTGTCGGCCGTAAGCCGACGCATAAAGGATATTATGGTAATTCTGATTTTGGGTATGATGATTGGCTCAGCAGTGAGCGCCGTGGTGCAGATTCTGCAATATATGAGCAGCGAGGAGTCGCTCAAAAGCTTCGTTGTATGGACAATGGGGTCGCTGGGTGATGTAACCACCAGTCAGTTGTGGTTAGTTGCCCCTGCCATCATTTTGGGTCTGGCAATAGCCGTCGCACTTATTAAACCCATGAACCTGCTGATGCTGGGCGAGCCCTACGCTCGCACTATGGGGCTCAACATCACCCGCACGCGAGGCCTGATTCTGCTCTCTACGACACTACTTGCGGGCACTATCACCGCCTTCTGCGGCCCTATCGGTTTTATCGGATTGGCGATGCCGCACCTGAGTCGCATACTGCTACGTGATGCCGACCATCGCAAGCTGATGCCTGCGGCAGCACTCACCGGAGCTGTAGCGATGTTGCTATGCGACATATTCTCGAAGATGCTCACCCTGCCAGTAAACACAATCACGGCCCTGCTCGGAATACCTATCGTAATTTGGGTTGTAGTAAGAAATAAGAATATTGCATAGACAATGATACGCCTCGACAACATATCGCTCGGTTACACTAACCGCACACTTATAGACTCCCTATCGGCACACGTTGAGCAAGGAAAGCTCACGGCACTTGTGGGCCGCAACGGCACAGGCAAAAGCACACTGCTTCGCACCATTGCGGGCCTTGCTGAGCCTCTCAAGGGTGAGATAGAGCTTCAGGGGAAGAGACTCTTGACACTCTCTACGGCGGAACTTGCCACAACTATATCGTTTGTCACTACCGACAAGGTGCGTATCTCCAATCTGCGTTGTCGCGATGTGGTGGCTTTGGGTCGTGCCCCATATACCAACTGGATTGGTCGCATGCAGGACGAGGACCGTGCCATTGTGGAGCAGTCGCTCGCTGCTGTGGATATGAGTAGCTATGCCGATAAAACGATGGACCGAATGTCTGACGGCGAGTGCCAGCGAATAATGATAGCCCGCGCCCTGGCCCAGCAGACGCCCATCATTCTTCTCGATGAGCCAACGGCATTTCTCGATATGCCCAACCGCTATGAACTTTGCGATTTGCTGCGAAACCTGGCACACAACGAGGGCAAATGCATACTCTTCTCGACCCACGAGTTGGATATAGCCATATCACTCTGTGACTCTATTGCCCTAATCGCTCCACCGCAACTACACCTGCTTCCAACCGAAGAGATGGTTGCCAGTGGTCACATAGAGCGCCTATTCGCAGGCAGCACAGTAAACTCGATGTTCGACATCAAAAACTATCTTCACAACCGATAATCGGGAACAATCCCTGGATAGCAAGCAAAGAGAAACCGCGTCAGACTTTCGTCTAACGCGGTTTCTTGTGCCCAGGACAAGACTCGAACTTGCACGAGCTAATGCTCACTACCCCCTCAAAGTAGCGTGTCTACCAATTTCACCACCTGGGCCTCTCCATCTGGCAATCGACTAATGCCTTCTTGCCGAAAAGGTGTGCAAATATAGGCACAATTTTCCAATCTGCAAATTTTTTTGGCAGAAAATATTAAAAAATCACACTCTCTGCCATATTTTCAGCTTTTTTGAATCCTAAAAAGCCCGATATCCACTACATAAACACCATCAACACTACCTGCGCAATGACCACGCGAAGGAACATCGTGAGAGGATAAACCGTTGCGTAGGCCACCGAGGCGTGCTCGCCCACGACGATTTCGTTGGCATAGTTGAGTGCCATAGGGTTGGCCATAGAGCCGCACAACATACCGCACGTTGAGCCGAAATCGACCTTCGAGAGTCGCATAGCCAGCAGACCCACCACAATAACGGGCACAACCGTAATCAAGAATCCCAAGCCTACCCACACAAGGCCCGTAGGGCTGATTGCCGTCTCGAAGAAGTCGCCACCCGCACTAAGGCCAAGGCAGGCCAGATAGAGCGACAGACCGAAACCGCGCAGCATAAGGTTGGCACTTCGTGTTGCATAGGTAATAAGGTGCAGACGTGGGCCGTATGTACCAATCAAGATACCCACAATCACAGGGCCTCCCGCCAGACCCAGCTTCACCGGAACAGATATTCCAGGTAGAGCCAGCGGCACAGCACCCAAGATAAGACCCAGCACTATACCAATATATATTGATGTAAGGTTTGGCTCGTTGAGCTCCTTCTGCGCATTACCAAGCACCTTCTCGACCTTCAGCACGGCACGCTCGCCACCCACAACAACCACACAGTCGCCCATCTGCAACATCAAATCGGGCGTAGCCAGCAAGGCCACACCGCTTCGGTAGATGCGTGTGATGTTGATACCATAGCTATTGCGCAGACGCAGTGCGCCCAATCGCTTGCCGTTGATTTCGGGACGAGTGATGATAATCTGTCGCGACACGAGCTGACTATCGAGCGCATTCCAATCGACCTTATCGCTATTCCAGTCGATGCTCTCGCGCTGACCAATCATAGCCTCGATAGAGTCGATATCCTTGCGGGCTGTAACGACCAGCACTCTATCGCCCTCCATTAGGGTCGTTTCGTTTGATGGAAGTATCACCTTGCCATCACGCCACAAGCGCGAGATTACAAACGGCACATGGATAAGCTCGGCCACATTGTGCATATCGCGACCAAACACGCCAGGGTTCTGCACTCTGAGGGTTGCCAGGAAAGTATTGCCTACGTGCTGCTCGTTGGGGGCAGCCATATCGCTCTTACGCACAAAGAACTTGTTCATAACGACAATAGCCAAAATCACACCCACC
This sequence comes from Alistipes sp., assembly GCA_045632085.1. GTDB lineage: Bacteria > Bacteroidota > Bacteroidia > Bacteroidales > Rikenellaceae > Alistipes. The sequence continues at coordinate 8,682 of JAZQVY010000025.1, forward strand.
ACTCCCAAAGGATAGGTCACAGCACAACTCAGCGCAGGAGCAGCTGTTGGCAGGCCCAACTGAGCAAGTGTCTGCTGCGAGGCTCCCAAGGCTGGGGTGTTGGTCACAGCGCCACTCAGCACACCCATCATATCGGGCAGCGGCACACCAAAGCCGTAGCTCATAGCCACAGCCATAGCCGTACCCAGCAATATCACAGCCATACTCAGCATATTGAGTTTCACGCCGCCCGAACGGAACGAGCTCATAAAACCAGGGCCGACCTGCACGCCAAGCGAATAGACAAAGAGTATGAGTCCGAAGTTCTCGGCAAAGAGCAACATATTCTCGTCGATAGTCACGCCAAAATGGCCTGCAATGATACCCGCAAAGAATACGAACGTGATACCGAGCGACACTCCCAGCACTCTCAGCTTGCCAAACATCAGGCCGACGGCGCATATCAGCGACACAATCACCACAGCCTGCATTGCCGAGTGTTCAAGAAACAGTGATTCAAACATTTTCGTTATAAATTAGTGGGCCACACCCTATCTTAAAGACCTGCAGGTGTGGCACACAGATACTTTATAAACTATATTTTGTTTTCGGTGATTACCCTACTTCAAATCCATTTCATTAAGCAGATAGCCAGCTCCACCGATACGGTCGATAACAAACAATACATAGCGTATATCAACCGAGATATTGCGACAGATAGATGGGTCGAACTCGATATCGCTCATCGTCGAGCGCCAAGTGCGGTCGAAATTGATACCGATAAGCTCACCACGTCCATTGATAACCGGAGAACCTGAGTTACCGCCCGAAGTATGGTTTGTTGCAATAAAGCAAACGGGTACGCTCTTCTTGCCGGCAATCTCTACGCCCCAACGACCATAATCCTTCTTGGCGTAGATATCACGCAACGACTGAGGGATATTGTAGTCATAGATATTTGGATCGTCCTTAGCGATAATACCATCGATTGTAGTTACAGGAGTGTGGTACTCAGCATCGGCATAGTCATAGCCAGCCACCTTACCATAAGCCACTCGCAAAGTGAGGTTGGCATCGGGGTAGAACGCACGCTTAGTATCCCACTCACGCAAAGCCTGCATATATGGGCGGTACCACTTCTCAACAGCTGGCACATTGCTCAAGTTGCGATATGCATAGCGACTGTTGTTCTTGACAATGGGGTCAAACTGCATTGCAAACTTAACCATCACATCATCTTTGATCTGCTGCGCAGTCACAGCACCGCTGCTCAACAAGCAGGTATTATCATACAACCACTCAACAAATTGCTTTGCACCACCCTTCTGATCAACGGCCTGCGTCAAACCCTCGGGCAGACGCTCAGCTGGCATACGCTGCAAGAATTCATCAAGCATAGCCACAGCAATCTGCTCATCGATCGTGCGGTTATATGTCTTGCCAAATGCAGCAATCTGAGTGGCGATATTATTGTTGTCAACATCAGACTTATTGGCGCTTGCGCCCATGCTGCGTGCAAAGTTGAAAATCGACACCGCACCCACCGACTCATTGTAGAGCTCGCGGACGAAATAGTCGGTAGTCACGCTCTTGTATGCCGCCTTCATTGAGTCGAGCAGCGAAGCATACTCTGGCTTCGACTTGGCCCATGCGGCAAAATCACGCTCATAAGCCTGTTTCTTGGCAACTGTACCCAGGCGGTGCAAGCCCAACACCTCACCCTGCCACTTCTTCCAGCCATTAGCGATAGAGGCGTGAACAGCGGCATAGGCGATACGCACCTCGGCACTCTTGGCCTGCTCGGCAGAGATGATATCCAAACGCTTTGTGCGCAGAGCTATCTTCATTGGATCCGACACCTCGGCCACATACTCCACAGCATCTGAAGTCACATACTCCTGAGTATTACCAGGGAAGCCATAAATCATTGTAAAGTCACCCTCCTTCACACCCTTTGTCGAAACGGCAAAGTGGCGGGCAGGGCGATATGGTTTGTTAGACTTTGAGTACTTTGCTGGGCGATTGTTCTCATCGGCATAGACGCGGAAGATTGAGAAGTCACCAGTGTGGCGTGGCCAAATCCAGTTATCGGTGTCGCCGCCAAACTTACCAATTGATGAAGGTGGTGCTCCCACCAGACGAACATCGGTGAATACCTCGTAAACAAACAGGAACTGCTGGTTGCCATAGTACATCTGCTCGATGCGAGCCGAGTAGCCACCCTCCGATGCCTTTACGATGATATCCTTAGCCGACTCACCCTTGGCCATACGCTCGGTAACATCTTCCATACGCACCAAACGGCTTACTGTAAGACCTGGAACGGGAAGCTCCTCCTCGCGCGACATAGCCCAGAAACCATCTGTGAGGTAGTCGTGCTCAACTGAAGAGAGCTTCTGGATAGAGCCGTAGCCGCAGTGATGGTTGGTAAGAAGCAGACCCTCAGACGAGAGGTACTCGCCAGTACATCCGCCACCAAACAACACAACAGCATCCTTGAGCGAAGCCTTGTTGATTGAGTAGATATCCTCTGCAGAGAGCTTGAAACCCTTCTGACGCATATCCTTGATGCGCGAGCCAATCAAGCTCGGAAGCCACATACCCTCGTCGGCACTCACGCTCGTAAGCGACATACAGAGCATCAACGAGATAAAAATTTTCTTAATCATAATTATCTATTTTACGTTATTTGTCTAATTCACAATACAAATATAACCAAAATTACGAGAATCCTCAGCCACAGCGGGGGCTAATTTATCGCGAAGCTCTTTTTTATTTTCGCCGCGCCTCTAAAAATTGGCATAAATGCCTACAATCCAATACGATATCAACCTATCAGGGGGGGGGTAATGCGACAGCAGAAAATATCCAACGAAAAATTTGATAATTACACAAAACTTTGATAAGTTTGCATTGAAACTGCAAAGTACTGCCTTTAAAAACCCTTACAAAATGAGATTAAGCAGACTATTTTACATCACCTCGCTGCTGTTAGTTATAAGTAGTGTAGCTTGTAATCAGAAACAGAGCTCCGACACCACCCTTACGACCATCACACTGAACGACAATAATAAAATCTCATACAGCGAGATAATCGACTCTTATCGTTTCGTGCGACTTAGTACAACAAAGACCCCCGTTGGCGAAATCGAAAAGACAATCATCAGCGACAAATATATTATCCTTGTTGATGCCGAGCAGGCCAAAGCCATCTTCGTATTCAACCACGAAGGCAAAGCCGTAAGCGAGATATGCCGTTTGGGGCGTGGACCTCAGGAGTACACTTTTATCAACGACGTTGCACTGCTCAATTACAAGGGTCAGGAGGTTATTGCAGTGGCCGACAGTTGGCAGGAAAAACTACTACTCTACACCATCGGCGGAGAGTATATCACCTCAACCGAATACAACTTCTATTTCGAGCAACTTGTGCAGTGCGGCAAGAGTTGGCTATGCACAACTTGCGGCGACAATGAATCATCGGAGGCATTCAAGGAGCGCGACGATACCAAAAGCCTGCTCATCTTTGCCGACGAGGAGATGAAAATCAAGTCGTGCGCATTGCCAAGCCCATTTGTACGCGAAGATTTTGCAACGCCCGAAATTGTGACTAACGGAGATATGGTATCGATTATGCCCAAATTCCAAGATACTCTCTATCGCGTGGCAGACGGGCAAATCTCACCTGCCTATCGTTTCGATATATCGGCTTTCGGAGGAGTAACCCATACCGACGATTGGAGCACCGACGAACTGATTAAAAACTTCAACAACCTCGTTCACATATACGGCGTACAGGAGGCTAACAACCACATCATTGTGGAGGTGGCCAAAAAGGAGTTTATCGACATCTATATCTACAACAAGCTCAGTGGCAAAGCATATCGCATAAAAAACGGCAAAGAGATAACATCGCTGGCCGATTTTGTAAGCGACGAAACCTGCGCTGCATATAAAGATGAATTTGTTGCAATCGCCGATGCCTACACAGTCGCCGATTACAACAAGAAGTATCCCGACAAAGCCGTATTCAATGGCATCACCGAGGAGGAGAACCCTGTGATTGTGTTCTACACCCTGAAACTATAATCTCAATACAGCATAAACAAAAGAGAGAACCCGCCCGACAAACCGTCAGGCAGGTTCTCTCTATCATTTAGGACCTCAACTATTAGTAAAGACCTGTAAGCATCAGATTGAAGTAGATTGGCTTCAAGCAATATACCTTCAAGAACCACGCAACCCACTGCTCCTTCGACATATCCCACAAGTTGAGAGGGAAGGTAATCTGCTCCTTCTTGTCGTAGTCAAACTCGGCCAACAACACCTTGCCATACTCGGTTACGATTGGGCAAGCGGCATAACCGTTGTAGATAGCCTCGGGGGCACGGCCCTCCATAATCGAAAGGAGGTTCTCCACCGCGATAGGCAACTGCTTACCAACGGCAGCCGAAGTTTTGCTTGTAGGGATACCTGCAGCATCGCCGAGGCAGATGATATTCGGATAGGTCATATGCACCAAAGTCTCCTTGTTGGTCATTGCCCAGCCGTCGGCTGCAAGGTTACCCTCGGTCCAGCTAAGGCCAGAGTCTCGCACAAAGTCGGGCGCTGACTGAGGTGCCATAAAGTGCATAAAGTCGTAATCCTCAGCAAATGGAGTGGTCTGTTTTGTGCCATCGGCCAAAGTCTCTATGCGCTCAAAATATGCACGCTTGGCGTGAGTGTCGATACCCTTCAGGCGGCAATTCATATCAACAGGGATATTGCGCTCGTTGTAAATCTCCTCCAAACGAGGGGTGTAGAATGGCACGTTGTAGAGGTGCTTGCTTGCAGTGTAGTAGTGCAAGTCGATATTTTCGGTTGTGCCGTTCTTGCGGGCGTTGTCCCAAGTGAGCAGACACACCTTCTTAGGCGCGCCACCGCACTTATGCTTGGTGTAGGTGTCGCAGAAGATACCCTTGCCACCCTTCTGAGCAAACTCCTTCATCGCTGGCCAAGTGCGCTGAGCACCCACCCAATCATAGATTGAGTGCGCATTACCTGTGCCGAGTGTCTCCTTCGAGATACCCTCCACCTTATCCCAATTAATCTGGATACCCGGGCAGAGCACCAGAAAATCGTAGTCAATAGAACCACTCTTGGCAGTCTCGAGCTTATTCTGTGTGGGGTGGATGAGCTTCACCTCGTCCTTTACCCATTTTATGTCCTTTGGCATACAATCGGCCTGAGGCTTCCACACCTCGTCGGCACCATACACACCGCTGGCAATGAGCGTGAATCCTGGCTGATAGTACTGGCGGTCGCTTGGGTCGATGATGGTGATATCGGGATTCGAGAGCTTACGCTTCAGGCGCGAAGCCATACTGATACCGGCTGCTCCACCACCCACGATAACTATTTTGCCTTTGGCGCTGCTCTTAGCGGCATAGGCTTTGTTTGTACCCAACGCCACAAAAGCACCTGCGGCAGCCATAATCTGCAGAAACTGCGCACGCGAGATTACGCCCTCGCGTTGCAACTTCTCCATCTCCTTCTCAAAGTTCGATAATGCCATAATGAAATTAGTTGTATTTGTTTTCGGCAAAGTTAGTACATAATCGGCGGAAGTGCAAACATTTGTTAGCAAAATAACACTGCGTAAAAATCTACCCTTTGGAAAAATTAGATTTGCGCAATCTGCATAAGCTAGAAATATGCATACAACTATGCAAAGCGTGATTTTGCTAACTCATTGATTTTCACCCCCCCCTAAATGCATAGCGTTTGCATAAAAATTCTAAGTTATGCAAAAATCAGCAAACCACCGAGAGTAAATCGTTGCTAAATTCTGCAAATATTTCTAACTTGCATAGGCAATAATATCCCTCACTGCACGTTATAGTTATAGAGAGTCAGCAAACCGAAATTCAAAAAATCATAAAGCTATGAAACGATTGATCCATTCAGCACTGTGCATTGCCCTTTGCAGCATTGCGGCAATTGCGACCTGCAATGCAGAGAACAAGTTTAAGCCCATCAAATCGTTGCCCGAAGGCAAGAAGGCCCACCGCTGGCAGCAGCAACTGAAATGGGGAGTCGATGCCTATGCCATTGTCTTCCCCGAGCTGAAGCTCGTTGGCTGGCGTGAAGCGGGAACACTCAGCAACCAAAGCGAGGTGGACAACTTCCTGAAGGAGGGGGTGGCAATGGATAGAATGTATGGCTACACTATCTATGACGAAAACCGCAGACCAAAGGAGTATGAGGTGTTGCCTCTCTCGGAGCTTATGCAGAAGGACGAGGTAATGAAAAGCGCCACCTTTGAGAATGCCCAAAAGATGTATGGTGACAAACTCCTGGGCGCAAAGGTTGTGGAGTTAAAATGGAGTTATAAAGGTAAGGAGATTTTTGAGAAAATTGCAGTTATCGAAAAGCCTGGCACATTTCACGATTGCATTGTATTCCATACTGTAGGTGTTGGTATATTAATTAATAGCAACGATGTTCCTCGTGCCGAATGGCAGATTGCCGACGAGTACCGCTCGATGTCGGAGATTGATTTCGACCAGTACGATAAAATCGACGACAACTATTGGAAGACCCGCTTCGACAAGTTTAAGGAGAAGGGCGTGACTAAGGATTTGAAACTTGTGAGCTACAAAGAGATAGGCGTAGCCAAAGACGAGCAGTACAAGAATAAATACTTTTTCCACAACATCAGCGACGATGCCTTTATTATGTGGATGGAGTATGTAAAGATAGAGGGCGAGCAGAGGCCAAAAGTCCAATACAACTACTCTACTCTCGGCGAGGTGAAGAAGAGCAACCCAAAATTGTATGAACTATATTTGGTTCACTCAAAAAATGCAATCCGCTCGGTAAAACTCGGTCACGACAAAATCGTAAAGATGACTTGGGAGCACAACGGCAAGAAGTATGACACATACGCATTCGTTTCATCATACGTTCGCAAAATGGAGCGCGGAGTAATCGATAACAAGTTTATGTATCTTGTTTACGACAATGTACTCTATACAATGGATGCGACCAATAGTTCGATTGACCACAGAGGTGGCGGAACAATCGCCAGTTACTCAGTTATACCAAAAAGCTAACGGAGCAAATGTCCTAAAATAGAGAAGGGGTTGTCCGACGATTGGACAACCCCTTAATTTTATCTTGTAGCAAGCTCAACAAGGTAGGCTATCGACCTATACTCAATACCCGAATGAGTGGTAAGACCAATCTCGCAGGTACGGCTGTTGGAGTAACCCTCCGTAGCACCCGACTGCTCCACTGCAAGGCGCAGTTTACGCAGAGCATAGGCGTTGAGCTCAGGCTGAGTGAAACCCTTGTCGCCCGCAAATCCGCAGCAACCCACGCCCTCGGGCAGCACAACATTTGTGGCGCACCTCTTGGCAAGCGCAATAATCTTGTCGGCCAACCCCATACGGCGCATCGAGCAGGTGATATGCAGTGCAACAGTGGCCTCAACGGGGGTGAAGTGCAACCTCTCGGCCAGATAGTCAAGTATAAACTCGGCAGGCTCATAGAGTTTCATTCGCTTAATCTTCTCACGCATACGATGCAGACAAGGACTCTGGTCGCAAAGCACAGGATAACGACCCTCTGCGCTCGCACGCCACAACGCCTCCTCCAGCTCGGCAACCTTTCTGTCGGCTATCTCGCTCATACCCTTACTCTCCCATATCGTACCGCAACACAGGCTCTCCATACGTTCGGGGAAGATTACCTCATAACCGGCTCTTTCGAGCAACGATATCATCACCTCCACCTGAGCCGCATCGGTGCGGTGCTTATGGTCGGGGCCCATAGTCTGATTGATACAACTTGGATAATAGACTACCTTCAGCGGATTATCGGCTTTGACGCTCTGAGCAGAATGTGCCTTCTTGACGCTTCTTGGCACAGAGTAGGCCAACGGCATCGACTCACACCACTGCGGAGCACCAGCGCAGTGCATTATGTCTGCCACCTTACCCATAGCCTTGTCGCCCAGCACTCGGTGGGCAACATTGGCAATCGAGAGGATAGGTCGCAGGCTCGATTTCACCCCTGCAAAGTGGTTGGCAGCAAACTCTCCCACACGATAACCGGCGCTATGTGGTGGGAGCGTCAGCGCCCTGAGGTAGTGCGTCATCTCACCCATATTTATCTTCAGCGGGCAACTTGTTGAGCAGAGGCCGTCACCCGCACAACTCTGCTCTCCCAAATATTTAAATCCACTCTCAAGCTCAGCCAGCAGAGCAGGATTTTCGCCCGTAGCCCTCAGACGTGCCATCTCGCGACAAATAACAATGCGCTGGCGTGACGAGAGGGTCATACCGCAACTCACGCAGTTCACCTCGCAGAATCCACACTCGATGCAACGGTCAACAATTGGGTGAGTGATAGGCAGCGGCTTGAAATTCGACAGATGGCAACGCTCATCGTCGTTGAAAATCACACCAGGATTGAAGATTCCATTGGGGTCGAACAGACGCTTAATCTCGCGCATAACCTCGAAGGCATCATCGCCCCACTCTCGACGGACGTATGGCGCCATATTGCGGCCTGTGCCGTGCTCGGCCTTGAGTGAACCATCGTAGCGGTCAAGAACAAGTTCGGCCACATCTTCCATTAGCTGCTCGTAGCGTGCCACATCGGCATCGGTAGAGAACGACTGGTTGATGATGAAGTGATAATTACCCTCCAGCGCGTGACCATAGATGCAAGCATCGTCGTAGCCGTGCTTATCGAGCAGTTCAGCGAGTTCGGCCGTAGCCTCGGGCAGATGCTCAATAGGAAAAGCGATATCTTCGATAAGACAAGTTGTCCCCAACTCCCTGGAGCCTCCCACCGACGGGAAGATACCCGAACGGATTGCCCAATACTTGGCCTGCACATCGGCATCGGCCGAGAAGTGGGCAGGGACATAGAGTTTGAACTGCTTGAGGCACTCCTCGATGCGGGCGATATTCTGCTGAAGTTCCTGCTGCGAATGGGCCTTGGTCTCGGTGAGCACAGCCGTAAGGTTCTCGCCTGTAGTATCTGCCACCGAAGCAAGCGACTTACTATCCAGAAGCTCGGCACTATGCACTATGCGCTCACCCGCCCCGTCGCAAAGCGGACGCATAGCCACCACCGCACGGCAAGCCTCGTCGATTGTCGAGAAGTAGAGCATTGCCGAAGCTTTGTATTCATAGTCACGCTCCGAGCGCATTGTAACCTCCGACATAAAACCGAGAGTGCCCTCCGAGCCGACCATAAGGTGGGCGATGATATCAAATGGATTATCATACTGAAGAAGTGGCAGAAGATTCAATCCCACCACATTCTTTATCGAATACTTTTTGCGAATGCGCTCTGCAAGAGGTCTGTTTGCCCTCACCTTATCGCGCAGAGCCTCGATGGCGGCAACAAAATCGAAGTGAGTCGAATTGAAGACTTCGCAACTGCGCACCGAGCCTGTATCGAGCAGCGAGCCATCGCTGAAGATGATGCGCATCGACTCCAGCACCTTATCGCTATTGGCGTGGGTGCCACAGTTCATTCCCGAGGCGTTATTCATCACAATACCGCCCACCATAGCGCTTTTGACCGATGCGGGATCGGGCGAAAAACGGTAGCCATAAGGTTTGAGCACCTCGCTCACCTTGGCTCCAATCACACCCGGCTGCAGGCGAATCCTACGACCCTCGTCGAGCACCTCATAATTCTCCCAATTCTTGCCCGCAACGACAAGCACCGAATCGCTCACCGACTGACCCGAAAGGCTTGTGCCAGCGGCACGGAACGTGAGTGGCACTCCGCACTGGGCAGCCGCCTCGACAATACGCACCATCTCGCCCTCGTTTTTGGCTCGCACCACTATCTGCGGCACCAGACGGTAGAATCCGGCATCGGTACCCCACGCCAGACGACGGAGGTAATCGGTATAGATTCGCTCTGCGGGGACGAACGCCTCAATCGAGCTAAGGAATTTGCTATGCTTGTCTGTCATATCACTATGAAATTACGTTTAGACAAAGGTAACAAAAAAAGAGTTGTCCAACAAGTGTGTCGGACAACCCATACTTATTATTCTTTTGAAGTTGTATAACAAGAGCTATTTTTAGGCCCTCGAAGCCCGAGAGCCTTGCAAGACAACTTCAGGAACTACTCCTCGTCAGACTCGGCCATAGTGTGGTAAACGTTTACCGCATCGTCGTCCTCCTCCAACTTCTCCTGCAACTTCTCAACATCGGCACGCTGCTCAGCTGTGAGCTCCTTAGTGTCGGTAGGAATGCGAACACCCTCACCCGATACCAACTCGTGACCGTTGTCCTCAATCCACTTCTGGATAGCACCAAATGACTCGTAAGGTGCGCTGACAGTTACCTCACCCTCCTCAGCGAAGAACTCGTCAACACCCAAGTCGATCATCTCCAACTCCATCTCCTCTGGATCGAACTCACCAGCAGGCTTGAACTTGAAGACACACTTGTGCTCAAACATAAATGCCACGCTACCAGAGTTACCCAATGTACCACCACACTTGTTGAAGTACATACGCACGCTGGCAACTGTACGGTTTGTGTTGTCGGTTGCAGTCTCAACGAGGAAAGCTACACCGTGAGGACCGTATCCCTCATAGATCATCTCCTTGTAATCAGCAGCATCCTTATCGGTTGCACGCTTAATTGCACGCTCTATGTTCTCCTTTGGCATATTCTCAGCCTTAGCATTCTGAATCAAGATACGCAAACGTGTGTTTGACGTAGGATCTGAACCCGAAGCCTTTACTGCCATCTCAATCTCCTTACCGATCTTGGTAAATACGCGGGCCATATGACCCCAACGCTTCATTTTTCTCGCCTTGCGATACTCAAACGCTCTTCCCATAATGGTTATCTTTTTTGTTATTATTTTCTAGTTGGTCGCAAAATTACAAAAAAATTACCATTAAACAACTACACCGTCAAATTTATCCCCGCCGATAGGGTTTAAGTGGTGAAAAATAACTATTTTTGCGCTATAAACATTCTATCAAATTATGGAAAAAGAGATATTGGCAGCAATCGAAGTGTTGCGTGCGGGAGGATTGATTCTCTACCCCACAGACACCGTATGGGGCATTGGCTGTGATGCTACAAATGCCGAGGCAGTTGAGAAGATATATAAGTTGAAGCAGAGCGAGAACAAGACCTCGATGATTGTCTTGTGCCGCGATGCCGATATGATTGTGCGTTATGTGAACAAAGCTCCAGGCATCGCCTTCGAGGTGATGGAGATGAGCGAGCAACCCATCACGCTGATCCTGGAGGGTGCTGTGAACGTGGCCAAAAACCTTATCCCAGAGGAGGGTACGCTGGGCGTGAGAGTGCCTAACCACGAATTCTGCCATCAGCTTTTGCGCCGCTTCGGCAAGCCAATCGTCTCGACCTCGGCCAATATTTCGGGTGAGCCAACGCCACTCAAGGGCCTGAAGGATGTGAGCCGCGAGATTATCGACGGAGTAGATTTTGTGATCAACCCACGCTTTCAGGGCAAGCCCACCTGCAAGCCCAGCTCGATTATCAGCTTTGGCGAGCGTGGCGAGGTGGAGATTATCCGCAAATAGGTTATTCGAGAGCCACAAAAAGTCTCAAACCGAAGGCTGTCAGCGAGAGAGTTGGCAGCCTTCGGTTGTATTATATCTTTGCTTGAAAACGGTACTCAAATAACCCCCAAACAAAATTAAACAGCTTCTGGAATCAGCTTCTCGGTAAAAAATACTTTTTTTCGTTGGATTTTTAGTAAATTCGCACTTGGAATATTCTGTTTGGCATTATGCAAGCAGAGGTTTAAACAATTCAAATTTTTGTATTATGACAACGTTTCTGATATGTCTATTCTTGCTTGTTGCAGCATATTTTGTCTATGGAGCATATCTTGACCGAGTATGCAAAATCGACACAAAGGCTGCTGTACCTTCGGCTACGCTCTACGATGGAGTAGATTATATACCTATGCCACGCTGGCGCACGTTCCTTATCCAGCTGCTTAACATTGCAGGTATTGGCCCTATCTTCGGCGCTATTATGGGTGCTTGTTTTGGCCCTGTCGTATTTTTGTGGATTACATTTGGCGGTATTCTCGTTGGTGCTATGCACGACTATCTGTCGGGTGTCATATTGCTCCGCAACGACGGATTGAGCCTCCCCGAAATTGTGGGTCGTTACTTAGGTAAGAATGCGCTTATCTTTATGAGAGCTCTCTCGTTGGTGCTGCTCATATTGGTGGGTGTGGTGTTTATGCGCTCGCCCGCAAGTATCCTGAGCGGAATGTTCGAGGCTATCCCCTATTGGGGCTGGATAGCTATCGTATTTGTCTATTATTTCATCGCCACGATGGTGCCAATCGACAAACTTATCGGCAAAATCTATCCGCTCTTTGGAGCTGCGCTTATCTTTATGGCCATAGGTTTGTTGGTTGTATTGCTTACGGGCGACTACACCATCACCAACCTTACGCTCGAAAGCATACACAACCACCAAATCAATGCTCATAATCTCCCCATTATCCCTACGCTGTTTATCACTGTTGCCTGTGGTGCTATCTCGGGATTCCACGCCACTCAGTCACCCCTTATGGCGCGATGTATGAACAACGAGGGCGAGGCGCGTATGATATTCTACGGTTCGATGATTACCGAATCTATAATTGCCCTGATATGGGCGGCAATCGGTATGGCCTTCTTCCACGGTCCCGATGCTCTGGTCGCAACGATGGCCGAGCACGGCAACGATGCTGCTTGGGCCGTAAAGACCATAACCAACTCTACACTCGGCAAAGTGGGAGGATTTATTGCGCTACTCGGTGTGGTTGCTTGCGCCATCACTTCGGGCGATACGGCTTTCCGCTCGGCGCGACTTATCGTGGCCGACATCCTCAAAATCGAGCAACGCACACTCATTAAGCGATTTGCCATCGCCCTGCCACTCTTTGCAATTGGCGTTGTTCTGCTATTTGTTGATTTCGATGTGGTGTGGCGTTATTTTGCCTGGACCAACCAGACAATGTCGGTAATCACACTTTGGGTGATTGTTGCCTACTTGCATAAGCACAAGCGAAACATCTGGGTTGCCATACCGCCAGCAGTATTTATGTCGTACATCTGCATCTCATTTGTCTTTGTATCGAACCAATTCATCGGTATGACCAATCGCCCTATGGCCTACATTTTGGCGGGCGTAACCACTATGGTTCTCACAATTGTTATGTGGCGAAAAGTATTGCAGTCAAATAATTCGCTATCAAATTAAAACCAACCACTATGCAACGAATCAAAATAACCCCTTCGGCTTCGGGCGAATACCAAATTGCAGCACCCGACTTTGTCGGCTTCAAACAGAGTCTGCTCAAAATAAATGATTGGACGCAGGCCGCCGAAAAGCGATTCGAGATGGTGCAACAACTGTTGGACTCTATGGGCGATGATGATATGCCGCTCGACTGGGAGCACAGCAACACCCGCGCAGCCATCGAGACCATCTATGCCTCGGCAATCGACTCTCTGAGTGTAGGCGAAATAGAGATTGCGGCGGCTTTGTGGGAGAATCTTATGGGATTGGACCAGGAGGACCATATGAATGTAAGCGTTCCGCTCGCATTCTGCTACGTTGTGCTGGAGGATTTCGACTGCCTGGAGAGCGTGATGTTCGACATATCGCCCAAGCGAGCCGAGTACCATCTGTTGATGCTTTGGAGCGAATATTTCCGCACAAAAGGCATTGCGATAGATTCGTTGCGGGAACTCCGTACCCGCCACAAAGCGTGGTATGCCGAGATTTTGGCCGACACTCACCCAATTGATGATGCCTATCTGGCAGATAGCCGCAAAGAGAAGCCATCGCCCACAACCGAGGCACGCGAATTATGGTTCGTACTGGAGCCTCTGTTTGAGTCGCACCCCGAATTTATCGAAATGCTGAGAAAGGCGTAACGCCCCACGTTTATCAACATAACAAGCTAAAGAAGGATGACTAAAACTTCTCGACATATCTTCTCAGAACCCATCTCTCGAGCCGAGGCTCTGCGCCGTATGGGTGCAGCGTTGGCTGTTGGCACGCTGGGACTCTCTGCGTGTGGTTCACGCTCGGAGACTCTGCCACAGACCGTCAATGCTGCCGAGGGCAAGGTCTCTCGCCGTCGCAACCCTCACAATGGCGACGAGGTGTCGATGCTCGGCTTTGGCTGTATGCGATTCCCCACAGTAGGTGGCGACCGCTACACTGGCGATATAGACAAAGCCCCCACACGCCAGATGCTGGAGTACGCATATGAGTGCGGCGTGAACTATTTCGACACGGCTTGGATGTACCACAAGGGCACATCGGAGCAGATGGTGGGCGAGGTGCTGAAACAATACCCTCGCGAGTCGTTCTACTTGGCTGACAAGATGCCGCCAACGGCCAAAACACTGGCCGAGGCAAAAGAGATTTTTACGACTCAGCTATCGCGTTGCGGAGTTGATTATTTTGACTACTACCTCTGCCATAGCATCAGCCGCCAATATGTTTTCCAGAACCTCTATTTAGATGAGGGTGTGCTTGATTTTCTGCTGGAGCAGAAACGAGCAGGCAAGATTCGCCAGCTGGGATTCTCGTTCCACGGCGATTTGGCACTCTTTGAGTGGCTACTGGCGCTACCCATCGAGTGGGATTTTGTGCAAATACAGATGAACTGGCTCGACTGGAAGGACAATGTGCGTCAGGCCGAAACGCTCTACACGATGCTTGCAGAGCGCAAGATACCCGTAATCGTGATGGAGCCCATTCGTGGCGGCTCGCTGATTGATGTACCCTTTGCCGTGAAGGAGCTGATGGAGCAGAGCGATGCCGAGCTATCACCCGCAGCGTGGGCACTGAAATTCTGCGCCACATATCCATATGTACTGACAGTACTGAGCGGAATGTCGAAGATAGAGCACGTTGTAGAGAATTGTCAGACCTTCACCGACTTCAAACCTCTTACCGACGAACAGATGGAGATGCTTCATCTGGCCGCAGACCTCTACCGCAACAATAGCCGAATAGGTTGCACCGACTGTCTCTATTGTATGCCGTGCCCTTATGGGGTTGATATTGCTGGTATATTCCGTATCTACAACCGATGTGTTGATGACAGAGTCCTGCCCAACCCATCGGCCACACACGACAAGGAGTATCTGCGTCGCCGCCGAATACTGCTCAACCGCTACAAGAATGCAGTGAACGAAAAGGGTCGAGTAGATCGTTGTACGGGCTGCAACAAATGCTCTCCGAAATGTCCTCAAGGACTGAATATTCCGCAGCAGCTCAGCCGAGTAGAAAAACTGATTGAGACAGTCCGAAAAGAGTGGAAATAGAAGCAAGAAAACTTCCTAAAAATTATGAGCAGAGTAAGAAAGATATATAATCCATTGCGAATTGTGCGTATAGCCGTGGCGCTGACCTGCCTCGCGCTGGCTATTGTTGCTTTTGCAGACTGGGGCAACGGCACACCCTTTATTGACGGATTGCACCGCACGGCTTCGGCCATTGCTCGCTGGCAATTTATCCCCGCATTGCTGAACATCAGCATCACAACCGTAACGCTGATACTCTTAGTCACGCTATTTTTCGGCCGCATCTACTGCTCGACTATATGTCCGCTGGGCGTTGCGCAGGATGGTGTGAATGCTCTGCGAAATAGCCGAAGCAAAGCTGCTGCCACACGTTTTGCCTTCCGCAAGGCCGACAATATCTTGCGATACACCATTTTGGCTATCACAGCCATCGGCATTGCGATTGGTGTGGGCGCATTGGTGGCCTTCGTAGACCCATATAGCATATTCGGACGAATCATCTACGACGGTTTGCGTCCTATAGCACAGGCTATAAACAATGCGCTGGCCCTCACCATTGGCGACACTTTTGGCCGCGAGACCATAGCCATCAGTTGGCTCAGTTCGCTCATCGCACTCACCACGATGCTCGCAATCGGAGCTGTTGCTTGGCGTTGGGGACGACGCTACTGCAACTCATTCTGCCCCGTAGGCACTCTGCTTGGCGAGGTGAGCCGAGTGGCGTTGATGAAGGTGAAAATCGACACCTCAAAATGTAACTCCTGCGGACTCTGCGCCCGCAAATGCAAGAGCGAGTGCATCGACCCCACAACACACACCATCGATGCAACACGTTGCGTTGTATGCTTCGACTGCATCGACAACTGCGCACAAAAGGCGATATCGTTTTCGCCAATCGAGATAGCAAAGAAGAACTCTCAGGATAAATCGGCAGAGTCCATCCGCGAAAAGAACACAGCCGATATGTCGCGAGGAAAGTTCCTCTCGTCGATGGCAATAGCTGCCACCCTGCCACTTTCGCAAAATGTGCTGGCTCAAGGTCATCACAAGGGCAAGAGCAATGGTAATGGCAATGGTGGGCCACGTCCCGTTGCGCCCCCTGGAGCAGGAAGCCTGAGCAACCTGCACGCCAAGTGTACCGCCTGCCACCTCTGCGTAAGCAAATGCCCCACACACGTCTTGCAACCAGCTATAACCGAGTATGGATTGCAGGGAGTGATGCAACCCGTAATGCGCTATGACAAAGGATATTGTCTATATGACTGCACCCTATGTGGCGAGGTATGTCCAACAGGGGCTATCAACCTGCTCGACAGCGAGGAGAAGAAGATGACATTCATCGGCCACGCACTCTTTCACCGCGAGCGATGCATAGTTTCGGTTGACGGAGTGGAGTGTGGCAACTGCGCCGAGCACTGCCCTGCCGAGGCTATCAAGATGGTAAAATCACCCATCGACCGTCGCACCTACCCCGAAATTGAGAAGGCTCTCTGCATCGGCTGCGGTCGTTGCGAGTACCTTTGCCCCGCAACACCTATCAAAGCAATAACCGTCAAAGGCTATAAAACACATAAATAAATTAATAAATTAGTCTATGAGATTAAATTGTCGCTTGGGAATAATACTTTTGGTGGCAATATACGCCTCTGGGTTGACCGTTGCAGCTCAATCCAGATCGGCACGCAAAAGTATAAAACATAAGGCACAGAGCGAGGTTATCTTCTCGTACAACGCCCCCACAATCAATATCTACTCGGCTGCGGTGGAGGATACCACTCGTCTGTTCGTCATCTCCGACACCCACCTGTGGATAAGCGATGAGCGCGAGGAGCCATATCGCGCAAACAGCAAGCGAATGGCGGCGGCCTATAATAGAACTTCGCATTTCCAGACTGGCAAGCCGACAAATCCGGAGGAGTCGTTACGTGCTACGATAGATTTGGCAAAGAAAAATGGAGCCGACGTTATTACGTTGCTTGGTGACATGGTAAGCTACCCCTCGGAGCGAGGTGTAGAGTTGGTGCAGGAGGTAATGAATGCGGCAGGTATTCCATGGTACTATACCTGTGGCAATCACGATTGGCACTATGAAGGTATGGAGGGCGACAGATTAACATTGCGCGATACTTGGCGCAAGGAGCGATTACAGCCTCTGTTTGGCGGCAACAACCCTAATGGATATGTAGTTGAGATGAATGGAATCCAGCTTCTTATTCTCGATACTTCGACCTACGATGTACTGCCCGAGCAGCTGGCTCTCACCAAAGAGGTTATAGCATCGGGAAAGCCTTTTGTTTTGATGATGCATATTCCATTGTATGCCCCCGGGCGACGCGTGTCGTATGGCATCGGCAATCCGAATTGGGGAGCCGATAACGATGGTGGCTACAAAATTGAACGTCGTGAGCAGTGGCCAAAGGAGGGACACACCAAGACCGATTATGACTTCTATAACGCCATAACATCAGCCCCCAACCTGTTGGCATCGTTTGCCGGCCACGTTCACGCCAACGGTGTGGATATAATTGGCGGTAAGCCTCATTTCACAGTCGAGGCCAATGCCCGCGGAGCATATTACGAGGTGGTGATTATACCGCTAAAGAAGTGATAAATTTTTCCACAAATAAAACAAAAAAAAGGGTTGTCCGAAAACATCGAACAACCCTTTATCCATTCTTTATCTTAACCCTATTCTATTGAATTAGAAGTTGTATAACTAGAGCTATTTAGCTTGTAAGATTACCTGAACCTCGCCATTTGACAACAGCATCAACATATCACCATCAATCTCATAGTGGGTTGTGCGACCGAGTATAGCCAAAAACTGGCTTTCAAGCTCTGCCTCACGGCACATACGGCGAGTAGAGGCAACGTTTGTAAACTTCATATCGCCACGCTCGGTGATCTGATACTCACCCATCAAAGTATTGCAAGCTGCAACGCCCGCAAACTTACCACCCTGCTCAAACGAGAAGAGGAATTGCTCGGGCTTGATGCTCAGCTCCTGCTCCATCATCTTTACCATATGCCACTTCTGACCTGTGAGCGATTTATTGTTTTTACCCTTGCGACAAGCACAGCAACCTACGCCAACAGCCACAATCAAGAGGGTCATAATCGACAATGTGAAAAATTTTTTCATACAAATTTATTTTACCAGATATTGATAATTCGCGTTTTACAAAAAAATAACGTCATCAAACGCCATTCCAGTATGGCAAAGATAGGGATTTTTGTTATCTTTGCGTATCGATTACATAAATTTAACACAGTATGAAAAAGATTATAGCTTCACCCAACGCGCCAAAGGCGGTTGGGCCATACTCACAAGCAGTTGAAAATAACGGCACTATCTATGTTTCAGGCCAGCTCCCCATCGACGCCGCAACAGGTAAGATGGCCGAGGGCATCGAGGAGCAGACTCGCCAGTCGCTAACAAACATCGGTCATATTCTTCGAGAGGCTGGTTACGATTATGCTGACGTTGCAAAGGTAACAGTGCTGCTCGATGACATCGGTGATTTCGCCGCTATGAACGGAGTATATGCAACATTCTTCACTGAGCAGATGCCAGCACGCGTATGCTATGAGGTTGCTAAGCTCCCGATGGGAGCAAAGGTGGAGATTGACGCCATCGCAGTTAAATAATTTTTAGTACTACGACAGTTAATATGCGTCGGAGTAGCCTCCGGCGCATATTTCATTAATAAGTTAATAACTTGTCGAAAAATCCGCTGCCAAGAGAGTACAACTCACCCCAATTTTTCGGAAATTTGTAGTGGTGAAAGTTGCCCTATCACAAGGGCACAACACTCTTTATTTTGACGTAAACATAAGAAAATTAAATAAATACATCAAAAAACCATGACAAAACCTAACTCTACTCTTCCCGAAGTTAGCTACGACGAGGCTGTTGCCGCGTCGAAAGAGTACTTCGGTGGCGATGAACTCGCCGCTACGGTTTGGGTGAGTAAGTATGCGTTGAAGGATTCATACGGTCATATCTACGAGCGCACACCCGAAGATATGCACCACCGTATTGCAGCCGAGATTGAGCGCATCGAGAACAACTACCCCAACCCAATGAGTCGCGACGAGGTGTTCGCTTTGCTCGACCACTTCCGCTACATTATCCCTCAGGGTGGCCCAATGACAGGTATTGGTAACAACCTGCAGGTGGCATCACTCTCTAACTGCTTTGTTATTGGTAACCGCGAGCATGCCGACTCTTACGGAGGTATCTTCCGTATGGACGAGGAGCAGGTGCAGCTTATGAAGCGCCGAGGCGGCGTGGGTCACGACCTTTCGGAGTTGCGCCCAACAGGCACACCAGTACTCAATTCGGCACTCACATCAACTGGTATCGTTCCATTTATGGAGCGTTATTCAAACTCTACACGTGAGGTGGCTCAGGATGGCCGCCGTGGAGCTTTAATGCTCTCGCTCTCAATCAAGCACCCCGATGCAGAACGCTTTATCGACGCTAAGACTCAGTCGGGCAAGGTGACAGGCGCAAACGTATCTATCAAGGTTGATGACGAGTTTATGAAGGCCGCCAAGGAGGGCAAGCCCTACAAGCAGCAGTTCCCAATCAACTCGAAGGAGCCTAAGATGGAGGTTGAAATCGATGCTAAGAAGCTGTGGGACAAGATTATCCACAACGCTTGGCAATCAGCTGAGCCTGGTGTATTGTTCTGGGATACAATCATTCGTGAGTCTATCCCCGATTGCTATGCCGACAAGGGCTTTACAACAGTTTCAACCAACCCTTGCGGAGAGATTCCATTGTGTCCATACGACAGCTGCCGATTGTTGGCACTCAACTTGTTAGGCTATGTGGAGAATCCATTTACTCCAGAGGCTAAGTTCAACTTCGATCTCTTCAAGGAGCACGTTGGCAAGGCGATGCGTATGATGGACGACATCATCGACCTGGAGTTGGAGAAGGTGGAGCTTATCATCAACAAGGTGGCAAGCGACCCCGAGGAGGAGGATATCCGCCGTGTTGAGCTTGAGTTGTGGAAGAAGATTAAGGATATGGCTCTCAAGGGCCGCCGTACCGGTCTCGGCATCACTGCCGAGGGTGATATGTTGGCAGCCTTGGGCTTGCGATATGGTTCTGACGAAGCTATTGAGTTTGCAGTATCGGTACACCGTGCATTGGCATTGGAGGCTTACCGCGCATCTACAAAGATGGCGGCAGAGCGTGGTGCATTCCCTATCTTCGAGGCTGCTCGTGAGGCAAACAACCCTATGATTGCCCGCATCCGCGAGAACGATCCAGAGCTTTACGAGGAGATGGTAAAGAGCGGTCGCCGCAATATCGCTATGCTTACAATCGCTCCTACCGGCACAACATCGCTTATGTCGCAGACAACATCGGGCATCGAGCCTGTATTCCGTCCTGTGTATAAGCGTCGCCGCAAGATCAACCCATCAGACAGAGGCAAGAAGGCCGACTTTATCGACGAGATGGGCGAGAAGTTTGAGGAGTATTATGTATATCACCACCAGTTTGTTAAGTGGCTGGAGCAGAATGGCTATGACACTTCAAAGTTGCAGAACATCAGCGACGATGAGCTCAACAAGTGGTTGAAAGCGTCGCCATACTTCGGCGCAACAGCTAACGATATCGACTGGGTTGCAAAGGTTCGCATGCAGGGTGCCATCCAGAAGTGGGTTGACCACTCTATTTCGGTAACTGTAAACCTTCCAAACGACGTGTCGGAGGAGTTGGTTGCTGAGGTTTATCGCACAGCTTGGGAGTGCGGCTGTAAGGGTGTAACTGTTTATCGCGACGGATGCCGTACAGGCGTGTTGCTCGACACCAAGAGCAAGAGTGGCAAGAAGTGCGATTCGGGCACAGCTGCACAGAAGCGTCCAAAGTCTATTCCAGCCGACATCGTTCGTTTCAAGAACGGCAGCGAGGATTGGATTGCGTTTGTAGGTATTCAGGACGGACGTCCATATGAGATCTTCACCGGTAAGATTGAGGAGGATGCAATGTATATTCCTCGCAAGATTACAAAGGGTTGGATCTTGAAGGTTCGCGAGGAGGACGGTTCGAAGCGCTATGACTTCCAGTACTCAGACCGTTATGGTTATACCAACACAATTGGTGGTATTTCACGTTTGTTCGATGAGGAGTTCTGGAACTATGCAAAGCTTATCTCAGGAGTATTGCGCCACGGAATGCCTATCGACAAGGTGGTACACCTTATCGATGGTTTGCACCTCAATAGCGAGAGTATCAACACCTGGAAAAATGGTGTGCAACGAGCTCTTAAACAGTATATCGCCGACGGAACACGCTCTAAGGGCAAATGCCCACACTGCGGACAGGAGGAGATGGCCTACCAGAATGGCTGCTTGACTTGTATGTCGTGCGGATACTCAAAATGTGGTTAAAAAGAGGCTGTGAATGGGATAAATTTATCAAAAACCGCAAAAAAATAATTGATTTTCTTGCTTTTTAATATTTTTATTTCCACCTTTGCATCTGTATATGCGGTATTAAATCGTATTCGGCGCATTTTTCGCAAGGGAAATGCGCTATGCGAGGTACTTAATATATATGTGTAAACAGGGTTATAAAATAACAGCACAATAAACTAATTAAATTATGAAAAAATTTTTACTTTCTATCGCTCTTGTAGCGTTCTCTGTAGCTAACGTAGCTGCACAGGAGACTTCAGCAGAGAAACTCCGCTGGAAGGGTATTATGAACAACGGCTTCTGGTCAAACTGGGAGATCTCTGTAGCAGGTGGCGTTAACGCAACTGCATGGGATGGCGTTGCAACAAACCAGGTAACTGGTGACCTCGGTTGGCAGATTGAGGGTGGCCTTACAAAGTGGTTCAACCCTATCGTAGGTGCTCGCGTTCAGTTGATCGGTGGTGAGCTCAACAAGTCTAACAAGGCAGTTAACAGCAACTGGATTATGCCACACGCTGATGCGGTTATCAACCTTTCTAACTGGATTGGTGGCTACCGTGAGGATCGCGTATACTACGCTAAGTTGTTCGCTGGTGCTGGTGTTAACTTCGTTGACATCAACGCTCAGGGTGGTTCAGGCTTCGCTGCTACAGCAGGTTTGATCAACACATTCCGCGTTTGCAAGCAGTTGGATATCAACCTCGAGTTGAAGGGTATCCTTTCAGCTGGTCACGATATGCCTGCTTACATCGCTCCAGTAGCTGGCAAGTATGGTCAGATCTACTCTGCTACTTTGGGTATCGCTTACCGCTTCAACAAGCGTGATTGGAGCAAGGCTTACTCACAGGAGGAGGTTGACGGTTACTTGGCATCTATCGCAGCTTTGGAGGCTGGTTTGGCTGAGGCTCACCGCAACGAGGGCAAGCTCGCAGAGCGTTTGGCTGCTCAGAAGGCTGCTACAGATCAGGCTTTGAAGGACAACGAGGCTTTGCGTGCTGAGTTGGCTAAGCGTAAGAACTCTGTAGTTTCTTCTACAGCTTTGTTCTTCAACCTCAACAGCGCTCGTCTTTTGGATCGTGCAAAGTCTGCAATGCAGATCTTGGCTGAGACAATCGCAGCTGCTCCAAAGGATCAGGTATTCACACTCGTTGGTCACGCTGACGATGAGACTGGTTCACCTGAGTACAACCAGAAGCTTTCTGAGAAGCGTGCTAAGGCTGTTTACGATTACCTCGTTGAGAACGGCGTAAACAAGGATCAGTTGACTTGGAAGGGTGTTGGTTCTTCACAGAACATCTTCCCTATCAACAGCACAAACCGTGTAGTTATCGTAAAGTAATTTAAACTAAGATAACAGTGAGGGCTACCATTACGGTAGCCCTTTTTTGTTACATATACAAAACCCATCTCTGGCTCGTAGATATGTAGGTATACTGAATATCTGCAAATGGGAAATGTTGTAGAAAAAAAAGAGTGCCGCTCATCTCGACACTCTCATCATACACATATATTATATATTATCTAATTATAACTGCGTTTACAAGCTTTACTCCCGACACACGGTTAATCTCATCACGCAGAGCATCGCGGCGGCAAAAGAGCTCATAACGCACCACGCTGGATGTAAGATTTATATACAATATCCGATTCTCCAGCTTTATCGAAGAGGTCAGCGAGGCAACCCTCTCGCCCACCACTTCGCGCCAGGTGTCGGGGAGGCGCCCCTCAGCAACCTTTGCGGCAACGTAAGGAGACGAAAAAAAATCCTCTAATATATCTCCGAAGAGAACAGCATCCTTACGCTTCATAGCTGCACATCACCCCCTACAACATTAAACAATCTATACTCTTTATCAGCTCGACCCAACAACTCCTTCAAACGAATATTATTACAGTCGGTAATACATATTTGTCCAAAATCGTTAGATGACACAACCTCCAAGAGCTTTGCCACACGACCAACGTCGAGCTTATCGAACAAGTCATCAAGCAACAAGATGGGCTTCTCGCCCGTTGCCTCAGCAATGAGCCTATACTGCGCCAATTTTAGCGCTATAAGGAATGATTTCTGCTGTCCCTGCGAACCATATTTACGAAGCGGATAGCCACAAATTTTGAATACTACATCATCACGATGGATACCCGAGGTGGTAAACTGATTGACTATATCACGCTCACGCGAGCGAATCAAAATATCCTTCATCGGCAACTCCTCAAGCTCGCTGCGGAAGATTATCTCGATCTGCTCCCTATCGCCCGAAAGCACCTTATAATACTCTTCGACAAGAGGTTGCATCTGCTCGATAATCTCTCGGCGGCGCTCATAAACACGGGTGCCGTGCTCCGAAAGCTGCATATCGTAAATCTGCAACATCGACTCATCACTCGAACACTTCAAGAACTTGTTTCTCTCGGCAAGCACTGCATTGTAGCGCATCAGCGAGACCATATACTGGCGGTCGAGCTGCGAAATAAAAGCATTAAGATAACGGCGGCGCTCCTCGGCAGCATCGGTGATGAGTTCAGTATCCTGAGGCGAAACCATTACAACGGGGAAGTTACCCACGTGGTCGGACATACGCTCATACTCCTTACCATTGCGTTTAAGCACCTTGCCCGCGCGCTTAGTGAAGGAGCAGTTTACGCTCTCTACCCTCTCATCCTCGGCAACATACGAGCCATCGAGCACGAAGAAATCCTCGCCATGCATCACACTTTGGCCGTCGGTCATCGTGAGTGCCGACTTCGACATCGAGAGGTAGTAGATGGCATCCAAAACATTTGTCTTGCCCGCACCATTATCGCCCACAAAGCAGTTGATGCCCTCGGAGAGAGCAATCTCGGTCTGCAACAGATTCTTAAAGTTTATAAGCGATAATTTTTTGAGTCTCATAGCTGTAATCTTCTACCTCAAAATGGTGTTTCACTCCTCAAAGTTACAATTTTTCGGCGATATTCGTGACTTTTGGCTCGGCATATTCTTATTTTCGTCATAGATTATATGTTTTTTGCTTTTTTTATTATATTTTTGCATTTTGAATCAGAAGATTATTAACTGAAAAATTACAAATATTATGGCAAAAGAGGTAGTAAACCCACAGGAGGAGATTCTCGATAACGCACAGGTGCAGACAGAGAACTTCTTTGAGAAGAACAGCAAAATGGTAGTCGTAGCGATTGTAGTTATCTTTGTTTTGGCAGCTGCAATCTTCGGTTACAAGAAACTTATCGTTGAGCCACGTTTGAACGACGCTCAGGAGATGCTCTACGAGGCACAGTATCGTTTCGAGCAGCAGAACGCTGATTTCGCATTGGCACTCAATGGTGACGAGAACGTTCCAGGCTTCGCACAGGTGATCGAGAAGTATGGTAACACACCTGCAGGTAACTTGGCAACAGTTTACGCAGCAGCTTGCGCATTGCGTCTTGGTGACTTCGACGCAGCTGAGAGCTACTTGGCAAAGTACTCTAACGTGAAGGGTGCAACTGGTGAGCTCGTAAACGCTACAGCAATTGGTATCCGCGGCGAGATCGCAGTTGAGAAGGGCGACTACGCTGGTGCAGCAGCTATCTTCGAGAACGCAGCAAACGTTAGCGACAACAACTACTCTACACCTTTGTACTTGCGCAAGGCAGCTATGGCTTACGAGGCAGCTGGCAACGCAGATAAGGCTAAGAAGTGCTTGCAGATTATCACAGACAAGTACCCATCATCTATCGAGGCTCGCGAGGCTGAGAAGTTGACTGAGTAATCAGGCTGTAAAACGATATACGCTCTAAAATAAATTAACACAGGCCGGGCTCAGATGTCAATCAAGGTTGGTATAATTGTAGTGGATTCGCAGGCACAGTTTGCCCACGAGAATCTATCGCCACTCAGCGAGAGCCTTCGCCTGATGGGTTGCAGCGAGCAGAATATTCTTGTTCGCCACTCGCCCTCGATATACAATGTTCCGCTCACGGTGCAGTTCTTCGCCGAGTACACCGATGTTGATGCGGTGATTGTATTGGCCGAGAACGACCAGACCGCCGAGTATAACTCGATGCTTTATGGCGTTACCCGCCTGCAGATGCTGTGGAATATGCCTGTGCTGATTGGAGGCGTGGGTGTAGCGGCCGATGCGGTGGAGATGGTAAGGATGCAGAACGAGATGGAGGCCGCCGCGCCCGAATATAACTCTGCCGACCGCAAGTCGATAAATTAAGAGCGTAAATTTGATAATAGAAAAGGTTGTTCCCGAGTGGAGCAACCTTTTTTTTGCTAAAATATTTCATTTTTCTCTTGACTCATACCTAAGGGCATATATTAACTTTGCAATGGCTAGCAAATAAATCGTACGATTATGGGTAACAAAACAAGGTTAAAAATCGGAGAGTTCTCAAAGATGATGCAGGTGACGGTGAAGACCTTGCGCCACTATGAGCAGAGAGGCTTGCTCCTGCCCGATGAGGTGGATAAGTGGACAGGGTATCGCTACTATAGCATTGCGCAGATGCAGCGACTGGGCACCATTCGTGGACTACAGCAACAGGGCTTCACACTCGAGGAGATCAAGGAGCTGCTAGAGGATGGAGCGCAAATGCCGAGCATTGAGCAACTGTCACAAAAAATAGAGGAGACTGAGCGTCAACTGCAATTGCTGATGGAGCGCCGTAGTCAACTGCTCAAATGGATGGACTCTCACAAACAAATTAACGCTATGGAGAAATTTAACATTCAATCATTGCCAGAGATTATCGTGGCAAGCCATCGCGAAATAATCCCTGATTATAGCGCGTTGGGAATGTTGTGTGTGAATAAGATTGGTCCCGAGATGCTGCGTTTGGGCTGCAAATGCCCACCTCCTGGGTACTGTTTTACCATAGAACACGGGAAGGAGCATCATCCTACGGACATAGACATTGAGTATTGCGAGCAGGTGGAAGAGATGGGCGAGGATAGCGACATTATACAATTTAAGCGCTTGCCGGCTGTAGCTAAGGCGCTTTGTATGAAACATATGGGACCATACGAGCGCTTCCACGAATCGTTCACAGAAGCATTTGCCTATATGGATGAGCAAGGCTATAAGGTTGCAGGAACTATGCGCACTTGCTACATTGACGGTGTTTGGAATCAAGAAAACCCCGAGCAGTGGTTATCTATCATTCAGATTCCAATTGAGTAGAGTCTGATAATTTCATTCAAAAGATCTATAAACCGAAAAAAGCGAGCTATTCTTTTGAATAGTTCGCTTTACTATTTCCTCCCTACCGAAAGAGTTGTGTTAGATTCTTTTTCTAAAAAAGGTAGGCTACCCATTTGGATAGCCTACCCTACTATTTGTTCTCTCGAAAGGATATAACGCAAACTATTTTGGGGATTGCCGAAGTGGGATAAAGCGCAGCATACTTGGCGTATGTGAGCATTTAGCACACGAGCAAGACGCCGAAAGAGTTGTGTTAGATTCTTTCTAATAAAATAGTAGGCCACCCTTGCGGATAGCCTACTCTCTATTGATAAAATGTATTTTAACGAGGCAAGAACAAGGCTTGCGAAGACCGAAAAACCGCAGCATACTTGACGTATGTGAGGATTTTAAGGGCAAGCATAACGCAGTAATTGCCCGTTAAAAACATTTTTAGATTGCGTTTGTATCGTAAAGAATCTGATTAACCTTACGAACTGCATCTGCCGAAGCCTCGAAAGCAGCCTTCTCCTCTGCAGTAAGGTCGATCTTTACGATCTTCTCGATACCCTTACGACCGATAACTACTGGTACACCGATCATGATGTCCTCCTGACCGTACTCGCCCTCGAGGTAAGCACCGCAAGGGATGATGCGCTTCTGGTCGCCCAAGATAGCCTCAACAACTGATGCTGCAGCGGCACCTGGAGCATACCAAGCTGATGTACCGAGCAAGCCTGTCAAAGTTGCACCACCTACCATAGTGTCAGCAGCAACCTGAGCGAGCTTCTTCTTAGAAAGGAACTGAGAAGCAGGAACGCCCTTGATAGTAGCCTTTGAAGTCAAAGGAATCATAGTTGTATCGCCGTGACCACCGATAACCATACCGTCAACATCGTGGATGTTCGCGTTAGCAGCCTTAGCCAAGTAGCAACGGAAACGTGAAGAATCCAAAGCACCACCCATACCGATTACGCGGTTCTTAGGAAGGCCTGTTGACTTGAGTGTAAGGTAAGCCATTGTATCCATTGGGTTAGATACGATAACGAAGATAGCACGTGGAGAGTGTGCCAAAGCCTGTGAAACTACGCTCTTAACGATGTTTGCGTTAGTACCGATAAGCTCCTCACGAGTCATACCTGGCTTACGTGGAATACCAGAAGTTACAACCACTACGTCAGAGATAGCTGACTTCTTGTAGACGTTAGTGCAGCCTGTGAGCTTAGTCTTGAAAACAGTTGTAGCTGATGCCTGATACATATCGAGCATCTTACCCTCAGAAAGACCCTCCTTGATATCGATCAATACAACCTCGTCAGCGATGTTGCGAGCTGCCAATACGTTTGCGCAAGTTGCGCCCACCATACCAGCGCCGATAACTGTTACTTTTGACATAATTTTCTTCTCTTTTATTGTTTAAATAATCTCTTATTTCAAATCAGATTAGCCGATAAGCTCTGCATAAGCCTCTGGAGAGAGCAAAGCATCGTACTCAGCAGGATCAGACATCTTAACCTTGATCATCCAACCCTCACCATAAGGATCAGAGTTAACCAATGCTGGGTCAGCATCTACCGCATCGTTGAACTCAACAACCTCGCCACCTACAGGGATAAATGCATCGCTAACAGTCTTAACAGCCTCGATAGAACCGAAAACCTCACCTGCAGCCAAAGTCTCACCCACTGTTGGAACGTCAACAAATACGATGTCACCCAACTGGCTCTGTGCAAAATCTGTAATACCTACATAGGCATACTCACCCTCGACACGGCACCACTCGTGGTCGTTCGAGTACTTCAAATTAGAAGGAATATTCATAATCGTTATGGTTTATAAATTGTTTCTATTAGTGTCTTAGCGTAAAAAAGGTATACCAAAGGTATAATCTACACAAAGATAGGAGTATTTTTCTAATCTTCGGTATATTTTGTTATATTTTTAACAGAAAATTCAATTTCTTTAAACTGATAGCTACGCTCCTCGCCTTTTTCATTCTCAACACGCAGGGCTCCCGAAGGCTCTACACCACGTATCGTGCCGCGAAAACGCTTGCCATCGGGCAGGAAATACCAATGCAGAGCGTCGCGACGATAGAGAAGTTCGTGGTAATCCTCCTGAATCTGCTGCTCACCACCCTGGCGCAACATTTCGTATCGAGCCATCAGCGCCTCAACCACACGGCCAAGCACCTCTTCAGGATCGAGCTCCACCCTTGTGAGCTGCTGCATCGACACCGGATTAGGCAAATCGGGCGAAAACTCCATCTGATTAACATTCAGACCAATACCTGCTATTGTACGGCCTATCTCACTACCCTGCAACTTATGCTCAATAAGGATTCCGGCCAGTTTCCTGTCTCCCACATAGATATCGTTGGTCCATTTGATTTTTGCCACAATGCCATAGTAGCGCAAAGCATCGACCACGGCCAAAGCAACCGCCTGAGAGAGCAGGAATTGCCTTAGAATCGGCACAAATCGAGGTTCAAAGATAGCCGTGAATGTTATATTTTCACCTTTGCGGCTCTCCCACTTATGGCCACGCTGACCTCGGCCGGCACTCTGCTGATCGGCCCAGATGATATCGCCCTCGCGGTAGATGGGTTTGGCTGCCTCGTCATTGGTCGAGGCGAGTATGTCGAAATGGTAAATCATCGCTTATCTCTTCATCGCTCGCTCGGCAAAATATCGCCATAGCGGAGCGGCGTGGGTACACTGCATAATCTCATTAGACTCCAAAAGTTCAAGCACCTCCTCGGGCGACATAATATGCACCTGAATATCCTCGCTCTGCTCGGTATGCTGCTCATCCACAGGTTCTACACCCTCGGCCAAAAAGGTGTAAACTGTGTTGTTGTGGTTAGTAGGATTGGCCGACGTGATGAAGAACTCGCGCCACACGCCACCGCCATAACCTGTCTCCTCAAGCAACTCTCTGCGTGCACTTTGCTCGGGCGTCTCGCCATCATCGCAACACCCCGCAACAAGCTCATAGCGGGTCTCACCCAGGGCGTGACGATATTGGCTAATCATCACAAACTCACCTTTGGTGGTTATCGCTATGACATTTACCCAATCGGGGAACTCGAAGATATACCATTCGGGCACAACGGCTCCCGTTGGCAGCTGCACACTCTCGCGACGCACTGTAAACCAGGGGCGTTTGGCCAGATACTCGCTTGAAAGCACCTTCCAGGGGCGATGTTTTGGTCGTTGAATGCTCATTTTTCGCATTATTTGCCCCCGCCAACCCTTTTTGAGAGTCACGAAGGTCATTTATGGGATAAAAACTCAATCTTTGTGGTGTAAAGATAGATAAAATTAGGCAAAAGCAGGTCGGCGAAAACATTTTTTTCTAACTTTGCAACTTGTTATTCTACATTTACAGACAGATAGTATGAAAGTATATAAATTTGGAGGTGCGTCGGTACGTAATGCCGACGGTGTGAGAAACTTACGTCATATTGTTGATGGCGAGGACAACCTATTCATCATTGTATCGGCAATGGGCAAGACAACCAACGCCTTGGAGCGTGTGTTTACCCATATGCAGAAGGTTGAAAAGGAGGCCGCAAACCAGGAGATTAAGCAGATTCAGGAGTACCACGCCGCAATCATAGACGATTTGTGGGGTGAGCACACCGACATCAACGAGGTTACACTCCTCTTCGGTCAGTTGCGTAACATTGTGAACGACATTGTATATCGCCCATCAGACGCAGAGTTGTGGTACGACACAATCGTGGCCTTTGGTGAGCTTATCTCTACAACCATCATCTCGAAGTACCTCAACCACTCTGGACTTCGCAACCGATGGATTGATATGCGTACTACATTCATCACAAACCAGCGCCACAAGGACGCCAATGTTGACATCAAGGCTTCTGAGCTTCGCCTGAAGGCCGCTCTGGAGAATACAGGTGTGGGAGTATTTGTTGGTCAGGGCTTTATCGGTGCTGCACCAGATGGCACAACAACCACTCTTGGCCGCGAGGGTTCGGACTACTCGGCTGCCGTTGTAGCTCACATCCTCAATGCAGAGTCGATGTCGGTATGGAAGGATGTGGACGGAGTGTTGAATGCCGATCCTAAGACATTTAAAGATGCTGTAAAGATTGATGCACTGAACTACCTCGACACAATCGAGCTGGCTTACAGTGGTGCACAGATTATCCACCCAAAGACAATCAAGCCTTTGCAGAACAAGAATATCCCATTGTACGTACGTCCATTTGGCGACAAGTCGAAGCCAGGCACCGTAATCAATGGCGAGGCTGAGCACGTTACACTGCCAATCCTCATCTACAAGCGCGACCAGGTGTTGCTCATCATTCGCTCAAAGGATTTCTCGTTTGTGATGGAGGAGAAGTTTGCAGTTATCTTCTCGCTGCTCGACCACTTCCGCATCAAGACTCACCTTATCAACAACTCGGCTGTCGATTTGGGTCTCTGCATCGATGCTTCGTGGCATATCGACGAGCTGATTAAGGCTTTGGAGGCCGAGAACTTCGAGGTGGAGAAGCACGACAATGTGGGCTTGCTCACAATCCGCAACTACAACGACGACCTATATCACCGCTACGTAAAGATGCAGAAACACATCGTGCGTCAGGTGAACCCCGAGTCGGTGCGTGTGGTATTGCGTGAGACCAATTTTTAGGCAATAACCAACAACAAAAACGTAAAACAAACCAATCAACACGGACAATCTTTCGCGTCAGATTGTCACCAATTTTTTGTTTCACTTTTTTAATTAAAACAGAGATGAAAAAGTTTGTTTTATCAATTTTGTGCGCCTTGGCTTTCGCTTTGCCCTCGATGGCTCAAGGTATCAACGACAAGGGCGACAACATTATCGGAGAGTACCTCACCGATCGTGGCGGCAGCAAAAGCAAGGTTCGTGTTACGAAGAATGCCAACGGTACTTACAACGCTCAGGTTTTCTGGGTGGAGAACCCCTACGACAAGGATGGCAAGAAGCGTAAGGATGTAAAGAATCCCGACAAGAGCCTTCGCAATGTAGATGTCGACCAGATTATAATCGTCGAGGGTTTGAAGTACAACCCTGAGGATAAGAACTGGGGTGGCGCAAAGATTTACGACCCAACAAAGGGTATCAAGGTAAATGCTTCGGCTCAGTTTGAAACCGCAGATAAACTCAAGCTTCGCGGTACGATTATGGGTGTGGGTGTAACACTCTACTGGCAGAGAATAAAAAAGTAGACTGCAACTAGCAGAATGAACCAAGGGTGAAGACCATCGTCTTCACCCTTGGTTTTTGTATGCATATGTTTTCAGCTGTTCTCTTTCAGCTACCCCATCAGATAATTTCGGATTGTTGAGCTATTTTGAGGATTGCCGAAGGCCGAGAAACCGCAGTTTACTAAACGTAAATGAGGATTTCGAGGCCAAGCAAGACGCCAAAAGAGCCAACAAGCCAAATTATCTCTGGAAGAGGGTTTTGTATTTATGAATAAAATACACCGGCGTACAACTCCACGCGTGACAATAGCTATTCATTGGGTGGAACTTGTAAGGAGATTTGAAATCATCGTTAGGGTCATAAACCTCCCAGAAGGTATCTGCACCCTTGCTGACCATATCGCCCCAATAGGTGATAAGCATCTCGCGTGCGCGCTCCTCCATACCACACTGAATCATAGCCTCGATAAGGTAGTGGTAGGCATAAGGCGAGCCGATGTAGCAAGCAGTATCGTCAGCAAGCACATATTCCAAAGCCTTCACAGCCTCCTTCTTGTCGAGCGTACCTGAGAGAATCATCCACACCTGCGAGAGATATGAGATCTGGGCATCGGGACCCGACTTCATCACACCCAGCTTCTTGTCGTAGAATGTTTCGCGCGAAGCCTTGCGCATATCCTTCAGCACCTTTGGCCAATCTGCCACCTCGGCCTCACGACCGAGCATTTTGGCCAGTTCGTAACTCTGCTCTATAGCAAATGTCATAAGGCCCTGCATAGGCGCGTGACGGTTGAGCTCGTCCTTCCAGTCGAATACCAACCAATACTGTGGCTGCTTCTCCACATCGAAGATATTATCTTTAAGGTAGCTTCTTGCGAAATCCACCTGGTGCTTCACCACAGGCCACAACTCATCGGCAGTCTCCTTGTCGCCAGTCTCCTTGAAATACTCATAGAGTGCCACGCCATAGAGCAAGCTGTAATCCATAACGTGAAGACCCATATCGGGACGCTCTGGCAGGTGCTCATATACGGTACCACGCACAAATCCATTGTCGGGAGTCATACCTGCTATCAAATACAAGCAACGGCGTGTAAGAGTATGATTCTTATACGAATAGGCATTAGCCAAAGCCTCCAAATAGAGATCTCCGATCCACAATCGCTGGTCGCGCTTTGGGCCATCCTCATAGACTGTCTGCATACACTCAGCCAGGGTCTTCAAGCCTATGTCGTTAATCTTCTTAATCATAGGATCGGTACCTTCGGCCAGTTCAGGAACTGATCCTGTCGCCGATGTCTGAGCCTGGAAATTGAAATCCGCAAAGACAAAGTCGTAGTACGACTCGGCCAAAAGCTCAATCTTCACATAGCGGCAAGCCAATCGGCGCTCTACCTTCACCTCGGCAGGCATACGCATAACGGTAATAATCTCGTCCTGCAACCACGCACGGCTCAAGCTGCCCACTGGCAGTGGGTCGAATGGAGTGTTAAGCTCGCCTGGCACCTCTGCAAATGTGAGTTTGAAACGCACAGGAGCATCGGTCGGCATATTCATATCGAACACCTTGAACGAGAAGTAGCCTGTATAGTGGTCACCCAAGTCGAGGATAACCTCCTTGCGAGGCTTGAACGACTCCTTGTAGAGCACCTCCACCGGCTCGCCAGTAGGCTCCATACGCCATCCCTGGAAAGCACTCTTGTCGGCCACAGGACGCACAATGGCGACGGGTTTGATATTCTGTTTCTTAAGTTCAGGAATACTCTCAGTAGATTTTTTCAGCCAACCATCACGCTTGTCGGCCCAGCTCAACGCTGACTCCTGAGCCACCAGTTGTGTAGCAACCAGCAGGGCTACAACCATAAAGAGAGGTTTAAGTAGTCTTCTTGTCATATTACTTTTTGTTTGAATTATAGTTTTCGGGGGTTATGATTCTTATCGAATCACGTCGCTGCTGCATACTCGATATGGTTTTAGTCAAGTAGGCCTGAATATCTGCCTGCAGAAGCGTGTAGAGCGGACACGAAGTGTAGTTCTCGTTGTCGAGCAATACATCGCGAATCGAACGCAGAGTATTGACATAGTTGCTCATCTCGTTTTTAAGAGGCAGACCTGTCTTGCTCGACGAATTGATTTTTGCGATTGACATTGTACGCAACTTATCACACACCGAATTGAGCATCACCATTACCACATTATCCATCAGTGTATGGCCGTGCATATAGAGGTATGTATTTTCGGGTGTTACACCCTTATGCTGCAACTCCTCGGCAAAGGCATTCAAGCCCTTTGCTATATCGGGATAGTCTCGCTCAAGACGCATCAATCGGCGGGCGATATTGCGTTCAAGCCACGCCAGAGTATCGGCTCCGTTATTTTCAACCTCGAGATACCCCAATCGCACTGCATTCTTGAAATCAACGAGTGGCAAAGCCGACTGACAAGATTGCTGGGCCGAGTATGAATACCAAAGGAACATAGGATAGATTATGCGTGAATACTCGGCCATAAACTCCACAAAATCGAATATCTTGCAATCGTTCTTGGTGGCCTTTACGCATACATTATGAAGCGAGGGTGCATAACAGAGATAGTTCTCGGTAGCGTAGGTATAGGTGTGGAACATATACTCAGCATTGTTGATTATCTCCGACTGCTCGGTCTTGTCACCAAAGAGGTAGTCGAAGTCGGAATCAACGCACAAAAGCATATCCTCACCAGACTGAGGAATCATCGACATCAGCACCTTCTTACCCTTAGGCAAATCCTCGCGGTTGGGTACCGATATCTCGAAACGCAAAAAAGGATTGTCGAAATGGTCGAAAATAGCACGCCAGAAGGCCACATCTTCGTAACCCTCCACAAAGACCTGCACCACCCTGCGGCCATCGTCTAACGACTGAGGCATCGACATCTGGCAATCGCAACGATGACGTTGCTGGGTCTCAAATTTCAATTTTTCGGCTGTTGCTCGTTTCATAATTTGTTGTAAATATAATAAAATAGTAAATTTGCACCAAACATTAACCGACGTTTTGTGACGCAGAGTGAAAAAATCTCTCAATTTTAGACCATTTTGACCCGAACTTTGCACCAGCGAAACAGAACGACAGAACTTAAAAACCTATTATGAGCGATTGGAAACAGCGTCTCGGTATGGTCTATTCGACCAATCCCGATTTTCAGTATACAACCGATGAGCCCGAGCAGGCCGCCACTCTCCCTCCAGCACAGCAGAATCTGAGGGTATGGCTCGACCGCAAGCAGCGAGGAGGCAAGCAGGTCACCCTGGTAAAGGGTTTTGTGGGCAGCGAGGAGGATCTTACGGAGCTTGGCCGTATGCTCAAGAGCCGTTGCGGCGTGGGTGGCTCGGCCAAAGATGGCGAGATTATAATCCAGGGCGACCACCGCGACCGCGTTGTGGAGCTTCTCTCGGCCGCTGGCTACAAGTGCAAAAAGGCTGGCAGCTAATATATCTGGCAGCTAATATACAATGTTGTAAATCTCTGGCGATGTTCAAACGACTCTTTACATATCTTTGCGTGATGCTTGCTGCGCTACTTACCGTGCAACAGGCCAAGGCTCAGTATTATAGTTGGGGAGCCGACCCTGTGCACTTTAAGTGGAATATTGCCAAGACCGACAATGTCAAGGTAGTCTATCCGCGCCATGCTGAGCAGATAGGACTCTCCACTCTCTACTATGCCGACAAACTAAACCCATACATATCGTATGGATTCAAACTGCCTCAATTGAAGCTGCCATTTGTCGTTCACCCCGAGAATATGCGCTCCAATGGTCTTGTTATGTGGCTACCAAAACGCATTGAATTCCTCTCATCGCCAGCAATTGATGGCTATTCAATGCCTTGGATCAAACAGCTTGTGGCCCACGAATATCGCCACGCGGCGCAGTACAACAACCTCAATGTGGGTTTTGTGAAGTTTCTGAGTTATCTGCTGGGGCAGCAGAGTTCGACCATTGGTCTGATATATATGCCACAATGGATGATGGAGGGCGACGCCACACAATTCGAGACCGAGGCTTCGTCGTTTGGTCGTGGCAAGCAGCCTCGATTCACGCTGGAGTTCCGTGCTATGAGCGACATCGTGAGTCGCTATCCCAATATGGATAAGTACTTCTGTGGCTCCTACCGCAACTATATCCCCGACCACTACCAGCTCGGCTACCAGATGGTGGTTCACGGCAACGAGCTTACGGGAAGAGTGATGGCCAACGATATGGCCGCATATGGACCTCGCCACCCTTGGACCATAGTATCCGAGGCCTGGCGAATGAAGGCATTATTCGGATTCAGCACCCACCAACTTTTCGAATCGACATTCAATAGACTGTCTGAGCATTGGGCATCGCTCCCGAAGCTGGAGAACAGCAGCACTATGTTGCCCGCCCCTCACGCCGAGAGCTACACCACATATAGCCACCCTGTAAGCATCTCGCCCAACGAGATTCTTCTCACAAAGACAGACCTGGCCAAGCCATCACGTTTTGTAATGCTCGACCCCTCAACGGGCAAGGAGCGACGCCTGGCCTACACAGGTTCAATCTCCACACGCCCTGCCTATGACCATTCAACCGGCAAGCTCTATTGGACCGAGTATCGTCGTAGCCCCCTCTTCCAGCAGAAGGTGACATCGTCGCTCTGCTATATGGAGCTCGACAAAGCTCATCCACGCACAGCTAAATCGAGAAAGCAGAATATACTCTACCCCACCCCCGACGAACTCGGTGGCCTGGCCTGGGTGCAATATTCGCCCAAGGGCATCTACTCGCTTCACCATCGCGACAGCAAAGGCATAGAGCGTACCCTCGCGCTCCCATTCGGACAGGAGGTACACTCGCTAACGTGGGACAAGAAGAGTGAGCGATTCTACTGCATTATCACGGGTGACGAAGGTATGTGGATTGCACGCAACAGCAAACCCGGCGATATAACATCTCCGCTGGAGCAGGTTACTCGCCCAGCATATATCACAATCAGTGACCTTCGAGCTGCCGATGGCAAGCTCTACTATGGCTCTATTGCTTCGGGTCGCGACGAGGTGCACTGCTTCGACATCGAGAGTGGCAAGGAGTATCAATTCTCACAATCGATCTACGGCTCGTTCTCGCCAGTCGCAACAAGCGATGGTCAGGTGGTGATGACGACCTATGATTCGATGGGTTATCACCCCTCGATTCAGTCTGCCGACCGCATAATCCGCGAGGTGGAGTACTCTAAGTTACCAAGCGACATACTCATCCCGAAACGCAAGGGTTGGAACCTCATAAACCTCGACACAATCCCCTTAGCTAAGATTGACACCACGCAGGCCAATCTGCCTCGTCGCGAGAAGCGCTATCACAAGGGGCTGCATCAGTTCAACTTCCACAGTTGGGCCCCACTCTCGTATGACCCATTCGCACTGAGCGAGGAGGGTTCGATCGTGATGAATGCAGGAGCCACCCTGATGACACAAAACATCCTCTCGTCATTGCAAGGATTTGTGACCTATGGCTATGGCCGCAAGGAGGGACATATGGTAAAGACCTCGCTGCGTTACTATGGTCTGGGGCCCACCATAAGCCTCAACGCAACTTATGGAGGTAGCCAGAACATCTATCCGATTTATGTCTACAACCCCGAAAAACACTCTATAGAGTTTCCTATACCGCCCACACGCGACAAATACTACTCTGTGGGGCTGGACGTTACCTTCCCGCTGCTGTTCCAGCGAGGCTACCATACCCGCTACCTGATTTTGGATGTGGAGGGTAACTACTCAAACGGATTGGTTGCCAATACGGGACGACTCACTTTTGATGACAGCATCAGCAATGTGGCCACCATCGGCTACAAAGAGGGCCTCTACCTCACATCGTTTGCACTGGGATTCCAGGATATGGTGAGCCGCTCACATCGCGACTTTGCCCCACCTTGGGGAGTGGTGGCTACAGCCAACTATGCCATCAACCCGGCAGACGGCAGCTTCAGCGACCTGGTGGCCATCTACACCAAATTCTACACACCTGGATTCTTCGCCCACAATAGCCTCAGCCTCGCTTTGGCCTACCAGACTTCGATTGGCGGATTCAAGAATCAGGATGCACTCTCGGCTCTCACCTTCAAGTCGTCGAATCTGCTACTCAGAGGCTTCGACTCGTCACAAATCGAGAACAACAACTATATGGCCGCGTCGCTCAACTACCAGTTCCCCATCTGTTACCCCGATGGCGGAATACAGGGTATATTCTTCTTGAAGCGAATACGTATGAACCTCGGTTTTGACATTGCGCAATACTACGGCACAGAGATTGACCGCCTCAACGACAGAATCTACCGCGACTGGCACCGCCTGAATTCGTGGGGTGGCGACTTGATTTTCGACGTCAACTTCCTGAGCCAACCTGCCGCAGCTACCACAGCCGTAAAGCTATCGTTCTATCAGCCAAGCGAGGGAGGATTCTACTTCTCGGCAGGCATTGAGTTGCCATTCTAAGGGCGGAAATCAAAATCACAAATCGTCCATTTTTTCGTTATTTGAGGGCGTTGCACGAGAAATATTTGTGCAAAAACGCCCCATTCGGCCATTTATAGCGCTTCCAAGCAAAACAAACTTACAGCAAAGGCAAAATAATTTTGAATTTTGAATTCTGAATTTTGAATTATTCACTACCTTTGTACGTTGGATTAAAGCGCAAATTCAAGAGTATGACCATAAAAGAGTATTTCAAGAATAAGAACAATCAAATCAAAGCGATGTGGGTGGTATGTATGGCCCCCGTTGCCCTGATTTTCATTATGCTGGCCCTGGCTGCTACGGGAGCCTTTGGCCGTATGCCATCTTTCGAGGAGTTGGAGAACCCAAAGAGCAATCTCGCAACCGAGATTTATGGCGACAATGGCCACGTAATTGGTACCTTCTTCGTCGAAAACCGTTCATATGTTCAGTATGAAGAGCTCTTCCCCGAGGACCCTGCCAACCATCTAAAACTAGACGGCGAGGCTGTACCACCAATCGTGGCTGCTCTCATCTCGACCGAGGATGTACGTTTCCGCAGCCACTCGGGTATCGACATCCCTTCGCTCTTCCGTGTGGGTATCAAGACTATCGCTATGCGCAACTCTTCGCAGGGTGGTGGTAGTACCATCACTCAGCAGCTGGCCAAGAACCTCTTCCCACGTGACACCGTGCGCAACCGAGGAAAAGTGGCACGAACAGCAAAGCTCGTACAGTCGAAATTCAAGGAGTGGATTACCGCTATCAAGCTCGAGCACAACTACACCAAGAACGAGATTGCAGCTATGTACCTCAACACTGTGGGCTATGGTTCAAATGCCTATGGTATCAAGTCGGCGGCAAGCACATTCTTCGGTAAGTCGCCCAGTGAGCTGAATATCCAGGAGGCAGCAGTATTGGTTGGTGTGGTGAATGCCCCAACACGCTACTCACCAATTATCAACCCTCAGAATTCGCTCAATCGCCGCAACGTGGTATTGAGTCGTATGCGCAGCTCGGGAGCTATCTCGCGCAAGATGTGTGACTCGCTCTCGGCTCTGCCTATTTCACTCAACTACAAACCTATCACTCACAATAGCGGTGAAGCGACATACTTCCGCGAAATGTTGCGAAACACGATGAATGCCAAGCGTCCTGTACGCCGTCAGTTCCTAACCGACTGGGACTACGAGCAGGCCATAAAGGAGTATGACGAGAACCCGCTCATCGGCTGGTGCCACAAAAACCAGAAGGCTGACGGCAGCCCATACAACATCTATCGTGATGGTCTCAGAATCTACACCACCATCAGCCCAGCTATGCAGAAGTATGCTGAGCAGGCTATCCAGAAGCAGATGGAGAGCGTTATCCAGCCTCGCATGGATCGTCAGGTGAAGGCCACAGGTGTACTCTTCCAGGACACCAAGCCCGAGGAGAGAGAGGCCATCATCAAGCGTGCGATGAAAAACTCGGACCGCTACCGCGAGATGAAGAAAGATGGCATCTCGGAGAAGGATATATATGCTTCGTTTGAGGTTAAGTGCAAGATGCGCATCTTCACTTACAAGGGCGAGCGCGACACAATGCTTACCCCTCGAGACTCTATCCTCCACCACAAACGTATTATGCGTGCATCGTTCGTGGCTATGGACCCACGTTCTGGCCACGTGAAGGCGTATGTGGGTGGTCCTAACTTCCGCTACTTCAAGTATGATATGGCCAAGCAGGGCAAGCGACAGATTGGTTCGACAGTGAAGCCATTTATCTACACCTTCGCTATCGACCAGCTCGGTCTTACACCTTGCACCTACGCCCCCAACATCCCTGTATCGATTGAGACTCCAGCAGGTATTTGGTCACCAAAGGAGGCTGGCAAGGTGGAGTATGATGGTGTGCAGCACCCTCTCTACTGGGGATTGGCAAACTCACGCAACAACTACTCAGCGTGGATTATGAAGCAGGCCAAGCAGCCCGAAACGGTAGCCGACTTCCTGCACAATATGGGTATCAACAGTTACATCTATCCCGCTTATGCTCTCTGCCTGGGTGCGTTTGAGTCGAATGTTTACGAATTGGTTAGTGCCTACTCGACATTTGTAAACGAGGGAGTGCATATCGACCCTATCTTTGTCACTCGCATCGAGGATAGACAGGGTAACCTAATCTCGAGCTTCGTTCCACAGTCTCACGATGCCGTGAACAAACATCCCGCCTACACAATGCTCACTATGTTGCAGCGAGTAATCACGATGGGTACTGGTGGTCGTCTCGGCTGGCAGTTTGGAATGAAGGATATGGAGATTGGCGGTAAGACAGGAACTTCGAACGAGAATCGCGACGCTTGGTTTATGTGTGTGACACCAAACCTTGTGGCAGGTTCTTGGGTTGGAGGCGAGGATCAGTCGGTACACCTTTCATACAGCGCCGAAGGTAGTGTGATGGCTCTGCCTATCGTGGGTGAGTTCCTCACAAAAGCCTATGCCGACCCTTCGCTCGGAATGAACCGCGAGGCTCGTTTTTCACGCCCTGAGGGCTGGCAGTCGTACGATTGTCCTAAGGAGATGTCGGCAGCTGGAGTAACAACAGAACAGACATCGGCAAACGACGAATTCTTCGATTAGCTATTTACACAACAAACAGATATTTAACAGGTTACACACACTCGGGCCGGATTCCGAGAAAAGGTTATTGAGAATATGAAAATTGCAATTGTAGGCGCAAGTGGCGCTGTAGGTCAGGAGTTTTTGACCATTCTTAACGAGAGAACAGACTTCCCTGTAGATGAGTTGTTGCTCTTTGGCTCAGCTCGTAGCGCAGGTACAAAATATGAGTTCCGCGGCAAGCAGATCGAGGTGAAGCTTTTGCAGCACAACGACGACTTCAAGGGTGTGGATATCGCCCTCACATCGGCTGGTGGCTCTACCTCTATCGAGTTTGCGGAGACCATTACAAAGCACGGCACATTGATGATCGACAACTCGTCGGCTTTCCGTATGGATGCCGATGTACCTTTGGTTGTACCCGAGGTGAACCCCGAGGATGCCCTCAACGCACCACGCAGAATCATCGCCAACCCAAACTGCACAACTATCCAGATGGTTGTGGCGTTGAACGCTATCGAGAAACTCTCTCACATCAAGCGCGTGCACGTTGCCACATATCAGTCGGCAAGTGGTGGTGGCGCACAGGCTATGGCCGAGCTCAAGCAGCAGCACGAGCAGCTTGTTGCAGGCGAGGAGCCTACGGTAAATAAGTTTGCATATCAGTTGGCTTACAACGTAATCCCACACATCGACGTATTCACCGACAACGACTACACTAAGGAGGAGATGAAGATGTTTAACGAGACACGCAAGATTATGCACTCAGACATCGCCGTTTCAGCCACTTGTGTACGTGTGCCAGTTATGCGCGCTCACTCTGAGAGCATCTGGGTGGAGACCGAGCGTCCAATCTCAATCGACGAGGCTCGCGAGGCATTCTCATCGAGCGAGGGCATCGTGTTGATGGACGAGCCAGCGGAGAAGAAGTATCCTATGCCATTGTTCATTGCTGGCAAGGACCCTGTCTATGTGGGTCGTATCCGCAAGGATCTCACCAACGAGAATGGCCTTGCATTCTGGTGTGTTGCTGACCAGATCAAGAAGGGCGCAGCGCTCAACGCAGTGCAGATTGCCGAGTGGATTATCCGCAACAAGAAGTAATAAGAGAAAAAAATATCATAACTATCGGGGTGTTGCATTAATTTGTGACACCCCAATTGTTTGATGATTTCACATTTTTTATTAAATTTGCAAGGATTATGGTCTGCTCTGTGCTTGTGGCATATTGTAGCAGAGAGCTAACGACAAGAAAATTTCAACAAAACAGATAAAATAGATTCAATTATGGCTGATTTCATCTATCAGGAGCCCTATCCAATCGAGAAGGACACCACCGAGTATGAGCTCGTTACAACCGACTATGTAAAGGTTGTTGAGTGCGACGGACGTAAGATTTTGAAAGTTGACCCTAAGGGTCTTGAGTTGCTTTCAAAGCGTGCTTACAGCGACGTATCGTTCTATTTGCGCCCTGCACACTTGCAGAAGCTCGCAAACATTCTTGAGGACCCCGAGGCATCGAGCAACGACAAGTTTGTAGCCTACACAATGCTTATGAACCAGGCTGTGGCTGCCGAGGGCGAGCTTCCTACTTGCCAGGATACAGGTACTGCCATCTGTATCGGCCACAAGGGTGAGGATGTTTACACAGGTGCTGACGATGCTGAGTGCATCGCAAAGGGTGTTTACGAGACTTACAAGGAGCGTAATCTGCGCTACTCTCAGGTTGTACCTTTCACAATGACCGATGAGAAGAACTCTGGCACTAACCTCCCAGCTCAGATTGACATCTATGCTGGCCACCCAGGCTCAATGGAGTATGAGTTCCTCTTCATCACCAAGGGTGGTGGCTCTGCAAACAAGACATTCCTCTATCAGCAGACAAAGGCTCTTTTGAACGAGAATTCACTCACAGCATTCTTCAAGGAGCACTTGAAGGATTTGGGTACATCGGCTTGTCCTCCTTACCACTTGGCAGTCTGCATTGGCGGTACATCGGCTGAGAT
Organism: Alistipes sp.; assembly: GCA_045632085.1. Lineage (GTDB taxonomy): Bacteria > Bacteroidota > Bacteroidia > Bacteroidales > Rikenellaceae > Alistipes. Next base: position 51,902 of record JAZQVY010000025.1, read on the forward strand.
GTGTTTGTCAACAGTGAAGAAGGCTTCGGCTGGTTACCTCGACCACTTGCCAACATCAGGTAACGAGGGTGGCCGCTGCTTCCGCGATTTGGAGTGGGAGGAGAAGATCACAAAGATGTGCCAGGAGATGGGTATGGGTGCTCAGTTCGGCGGTAAGTACTATGTACACGATGTACGCGTTATCCGCGCGCCACGTCACGCTGCCAGCTGCCCAGTTGCTATCGGCGTAAGCTGCTCTGCAGACCGTAACATCAAGGCTAAGATTACTCCAGAGGGTATCTTCGTTGAGAAGTTGGAGAAGAACCCAGCACGTTTCTTGCCAGCACAGGCTCCAGCTATGAGCCCAGCCGTTGATATCGACCTCGACGAGGGTATGGACAAGGTACGCGAGATTCTCACTCAGTATCCTATCAAGACACGTCTCAATTTGAAGGGTACGCTCATCGTAGCTCGCGACATCGCTCACGCACGCATCAAGCAGATGCTCGACGAGGGTCAGCCAATGCCTGAGTACTTCAAGAAGCACCCTGTATACTATGCTGGTCCTGCAAAGACTCCAGAGGGTATGGCTTCAGGTTCATTTGGCCCAACTACTGCAGGTCGTATGGATCCATACGTTGATCTCTTCCAGAAGGCTGGTGGTTCAATGGTTATGGTAGCTAAGGGTAACCGCTCGAAGGCCGTAACCGATGCTTGCCAGGCTAACGGCGGCTTCTACCTCGGCTCAATTGGTGGTCCAGCGGCTGTATTGGCTAAGAACTCTATCAAGAGTGTGGAGGTGGTTGACTTCCCTGAGCTCGGTATGGAGGCTGTGCGTAAGATTTATGTCGAGAACTTCCCAGCCTTTATCATCGTTGACGATAAGGGTAACGACTTCTTCGCAGATTTCGCACACTAATAAAATTTCACAATAAAAGAGTTTTGCGCCTCGCAATGGGGCGCAAAATTTTGTTTTTCAGCCTCGCGGCAAAATAAATGCGGGGCTTGTTACGTTCTAGTGTGTAACAGTTTCTCGCACACGCGTGCGAAGCTCAGCTCGAAGCAGAACGAAATGATAGTTATGAAAAGAATAGAGAGATTTTTCAGACACATCGCACTCACCTTTGCAGCCCTCTTTGTGTGGACTGCAGCACTGGCCGATGGAACAACCACCTTCGAGATAAGCACTCCAATGATGGTTGCCACAGGCGAGATGTTTAGGGTGGAGTTTACCCTCACCAACGGCAATGCCGAGAACGGCTCCTTCAAGGCCCCCGACTTCGGAGGACTCGACGTATTGGCAGGCCCTGTCACATCGCAAGGCCGCTCGGTGCAGATTGTAAACGGCAACCGCAGCTCCACAACCACAATGAGCATCTCATATACCGTTGTGGCGCAGAAGGAGGGCAACATCACCATCGGTGCTGCGGAGATCGTCTCCGACGGCAAGACCTACCGCACCAAGGCTACGCCTATCGAGGTGGTGAAACAGGACACTCAGAAGCAGGAGGCCGCAGCCGCTCAGCACGGCACAGCCGTTCAGAATCAGCTGGCAGAAGACGACATCCTGCTCAAGATGAATCTCTCTCGCACAACAGTCTACAAAGGCGAGCCTATTCGTGCTTCGCTCACACTCTACACTCGTGCCAGCATCGCAGGTTTCGAGAATGTGAAGCTCCCATCGTTCAACGGTTTCTGGTCGCAGGAGTTGCCTACCGACAACTATCAGGCAGAGCGCGTAAATGAGAATGGCAAGATTTACAACTCACAGATTATCAAGGAGTACTTGCTCTACCCACAGCAGAGTGGCCAGGTGACAATCGAGTCAACCGACCTTACGGCCATTGCGCAGGTGGTGGTTCGCAGCAACCGCAACTTCGACCCATTCTTCGGAGGTGGCAACGAGGTCTACAACGTGCGTCGAGCGCTCTCGACCGGCAAAATCAATGTGACTGTAAACGAGCTCCCTGCTGGCGCTCCCGCCTCATTTAAGGGTGCTGTAGGTTCGTTTACAATCTCATCTACCCCACCCGCAACCGAGCTCAAGGCCAACTCAGCCGCAACCTATACGGTAAGAATCTCGGGTACGGGTAACTTCTCGTTTATCCAGGCGCCAACACTCTCGCTGCCTACATCGTTTGAGCAGTACAACGTCCGCAACACCGAGTCAATTCGCTCTACCACTGCGGGCATGACAGGTTTCCGCCAATTTGAGTATCCGTTTATTGCTCGTGCCGAGGGCGATTATAACATTGCCCCCGTTGAGTTCTCATACTTTAGTCCCGAAAAGGGAGTATACGTGACTCTCTCGACTGATCCACTCGATATGAAGGTTTCGCCCGACACATCAGCCGGCGCAACACAGACTCCCCAGGTTGTGAGTTCAGCCTCATCGAAGGAGGATGTGCGTCAGCTCGGCAGCGATATCCGTTTCATCAAGCTGGGACGCCCCGCTCTGCGCACAACTGCAGCACCGCTGATGCTCAGTGGTACATATTTCTTGATTGTAGCACTACTATTGGTGATGTTCATCGTGGCCTACTTCACACTTCGCCAGCAAATCCGCAACAGCAAGAACAGTGTTCTGGTGCGTAACCGCCGAGCCAACAAGGTGGCCGTGCAGCGATTCCGCGCAGCCGAGAAGTTTATGAAAGAGGGTAATCGCCATTCGTTCTTCGAAGAGATGTTGCGTGCATTGTGGGGTTATATGGGCGACAAGCTCAATATCCCTGTTGCTGACCTCACGAAGGAGGGTATCCGCGAGGAGTTGCAGCGTCGAGGCATCGAGCCTACCGAGGCCCAGCATTTCACCGACATCATCACACGTTGCGACGAAGCTCAGTATTCACCAGCCGAATCGGTGCAGATGGACGATGTGTATACCGACGGTGTAAACATCATCTCACACATCGAATCGAGAATTAAACGATAGCAACTATGAGACTTCTTACGATTATATTTTCACTGCTTATATCTGTTTCTGCCTTTGCGCAGGAGGGCGCAGCACAGGGTGGCGCTGAGCAGACTACCACACCTACGTCTGCCAACGAGACAGCCGCCGAGCCAACCGCAACCGAACCCACAACAACCGATGCCGAGGAGTTGTGGGATATGGCCAATTTGGCCTATAACGAGGGTAACTTCGAGAAGGCTGCCGCAACCTATGAGCAGATCCTCTCGCAGAATCTCCACTCAGCAGCACTCTACTACAACCTGGCCAACGCCTACTTCAAGCAGGGCGAGCTGGGCAAGGCTCTTTTGAACTACAACCGCGCTTCACGCATTGCCCCTGGCGACGAGGATATCCGCCACAATCAGGAGTACGCCGAGAAGATGACCAAGGATAGCATCGAGAAGATTCCAGAATTTTTCCTTATTACCTGGCTTCGTTCGGTGCGTGGTGCAATGAGCTGCACAGCGTGGACCGTGCTCTCGATTGTGATGCTGGCCATTGCACTCGTTATGGCTCTGCTATATCTTTTGGCACAGCGTATGTCGCTCCGCAAGGTGGGCTTCTACACTATGGCTGTGGCTGTGGTGCTCTTTATTGCAACCTCTGCCTTCGCAATCAGCGAACGCAACCAGCTTGTGGGTCGCTCGGAGGCTATCGTGATGAGCACAGCAGCATCGGTCAAGAGCTCTCCCGACCGCTCAGCAACAGAGCTTTTCGTTCTGCACGAGGGCACAAAGGTCTCAATCGGCGAGACCACCGATGGCTGGGCCGAGGTACGTATTGCCGACGGTCGCAAGGGTTGGATTGAAGATAAACGAATTGAACGCATTTAGCTATGTCGAAGTTGCTTCAAGATGCCGTTTCGGAGTTCTCGCGCCTACCAGGCATAGGCCGTCGCACAGCATTGCGTCTGGCTATGCACCTGCTCAAGATGGAGCGTGAGGAGGTTGCGCAGATGACGCAGGCCATATCGCGATTTCGCAACGAGATTCGCCACTGCTCGGAGTGTAACAACCTCTCCGATTCGGAGCGTTGCCCCATCTGCCAGAATCCCGAGCGTGACCACTCTACCATCTGCGTTGTGGAGCAGGTGGGCGATTTGATGTCGATCGAGAACACCCGCCAGTATCGTGGAATATACCACGTCTTGGGTGGCGTTATCTCGCCTATGCAGGGGGTTGGTCCGTCGGATTTGAAGATTGATATGCTGGTCGAGAAGGTTGCAGCAGGGGGTGTGAAGGAGGTTATTTTAGCCATCTCCACTTCGGTCGAGGGCGAGACCACACTATTCTATATAATGAATCGTCTGAAGAAATACCCCTCGGTGAAGGTTACGACCATCGCCCGAGGCATCGGCTTTGGCGACGAGTTGGAGTATGTCGATGAGCTCACCATCACCCACGCGCTTCTAAACCGTCGCATAGTGGAGTAGCAAAACCGCAAAACAGACTCAAACAACAATTGCAATCGCCAAAAATCAAGCGGTTGCAATTTTTTTTACAATTTTATGTAACTTAGATGTTACAAATCACCCTCCCCGTCGTACTATATACGCAACAAGCGCAGAAAAGGCAACGACAGAACAATAGACCCAGATGAATATCGAAGAGTTTAATAATGAATTTCTCCAATTCAAGGATACGGCATACCGCTATGCCGTAGCTCTTCTGCACGATAGCTCTGCGGCCGAAGATGCCACGCAAGACCTCTACGAAAAGCTCTGGCGCAGGCGACTCTTTATCCGCCGAGGGCGATTCAAATCGCTTCTGCTGGTCTCGATTCGCAACATATGCCTCGATGTGTTGCGCCATCGAAGTCGAGAACGTGAGAGGATAGCGGCAGAATCAACCTCCATCGCTTTCGACGATGATTCTGCCAAAGATGACTCCACCGAGAGTATGGCCGAACTTGCCCGCCGACTGATTCGCAACCTGCCTGAACGAGAACGTGAGGCGATGCACCTAAGAGATTGCGAGGGGCTGGAATTCGATGAGATAGCGGCCATCACCCACCAAAGCGAGGCGGCAGTAAGAGTGGCAGTGAGCCGCGCACGACAAAAAGTGAAACAACAACTATTAAATATCATAAACAATGGACAATAGATTACTTTCAGAGCTTTGTGAGCGATACCTCGCTGGCACAACTTCGCTCAACGAAGAGCAAGTCTTGCGCCAAGCATTGCTGCACCTCGATGCTGATATGCTCAGCCCAGATATGCAGGCTGTTAAGGTTATGTTGGAGGTTGCGGATGAGCGCCACGCCGAGCGCACCTTTGTCCGTCTGCACACCCCTCAAAAAGTTTCGTGGCGCATAAAACTTGCCACAGCCGCAGCGGTAATAGCGATTATGCTTATACCGATTTACAAACTATCGCAACCCACCGTCTATGGTTACTATAACGGCGAGCCTATCACCTCGCTTGCTGAGGCGCAGGCTCACGCCCAGGATATATTCAACAACTTAGCACAGGCCGAACTGCCACAGATGAACTCGCTGGAGAATCTGTTTGAATTGAACTAATCACGCAAAAAAAACGATACAAACAATCAACTTAAAAATATAAATTAGATTATGAAAAAGATTTTTCTTCTAACCCTTGTTGCCGTTTCGCTCTTCGGCATTAGCAACTCTACTCAAGCTCAAAATTTCAAGTTGGGCATCGATGGTTTGACCTTCAAATACAACGACAAGGATGTCCCTCTCTCGGAAATGGCCATTGAGGAGGCATCGGAGGATAGCAACACTCGCGTTAAATTGACGCCCTGCATAAATGTAAGCAAGACAAAGCTTTATGTATGGACAAATGGCATCTCATCGATTCCGACGCTCGAGCTGGGTTGGAATGTACTCTCGAATGTGGGTTACAACGCCTATGCTGACGCTTCGGTTGGCAATTTCTTCCAAATTCGCGAGTGGAAATCGATGCAGGTGACGGTCAATCTGCTCAACTTCAACGCCTACAACCGACTCCACAAGGTGGGCTTCTCGGCAGCACTCGGTATTCGCTCCAACGACTACCGCCTGACCCCAAGCCAATCGTGGCAGAAGGTCGATGGTGTGATTATGCCTTATGAGATTGAGCCATACAATGGCCGCTCGTCGAAAAAGAGCAAGTTCAACATCGCATCGCTGCATATCCCTATGGAAGTGACATTTGGCAACCCTCGCCGATTTGCATTCTCGGTGGGTGGCTATGCCGATTTGGTGATGAACTCCCACACGAAAATAAAGTATCACGGTGGCCACAAGGAGAAGGTGCATAACTTCCCCACCAACTTTATTCAGGCGGGTGCTACGGCTCGTGTGAGCTTCCACGACTTCTCGATATTCTGCTCATATCAGCCCACCCAAATCTTCAAAACAGGTCGTGGCCCCGAAGCTCAGCAATGGACAATTGGTATTGGATTCTAAAATATACGCCTTATGAAAAGATTTTTTATTATATTTGTAATGCTTGTAGCAATAGGCTCGGCATACGAAGGTAAGGCGCAGAAAAAGGTATTCCTTAATGAATACAACCGTTTACTGCAATGGCAAACTAACCCAATACATGCCCGAACAATAGAATTAACCCATTTTACGGGTGAAATGTTGCAGATAATGGTTAAAAGCGACGACTCCAAAACCCAAAATATGATAAAACGAATAAATTCGATTTATCAAATAAAAATAAAAGACAATACACCGGGTACAGGCGGTAATGTTATTAGCACACTAAAACGTATCACTCGGGAAGGCAAATATGATTTAGCTGGAATATTTACCACCAATGGTGTAAAATATGAGATATATAGAACTGCTCTTAGAGATTTGAACGAGTATCTGATATTTATATCAAGCGGCAAGCAGTCTCTAGTGTGCGATATCTATGGTGCTGTTGGCTACAAAGAGATACTATCAATGATTAGCCCATCGCTACCGCAAAAGAATGATTTACAGATTGATACACTAAATACAAATTAGTATGAAACGACTTTTCTCGCTTATTCTCTGCGTGGCCTTGTGTGCCACTGCTGCCGATGCTTCGGCCAAGCGTAACCCCGATGCCAATGGCGATGGAGTGCTTCGCATCTTGGCCATCGGCAACAGCTTCTCGGACGATGGTATGGAGCATCTGCCCGCCTTGTTGGAAAATATGGGCATCAAAAAGGTTGAGTTAGCCCGCCTCTATGTGGGTGGCTGCTCGGTGGAACGCCACATGCAGTTCTTCGACAAGCAGCAGTCGGCCTACACCTTCTATACCTCGAAGGCAGGCGAGAATAAGTGGGTAAAGCACGCCGAAAAACGCTCTATCCAGTCGGCATTGGCTATGGGCGAGTGGGACGTTATCACTATGCAGCAGGCATCGGGTTATTCGGGCCAGTACGAGACCATCAAGCCCCACTTGGAGCGATTGGTAGCTGTAGTGAAGAAGGCACAGCCACAGGCCCACCTTGCGTGGCATATCACCTGGTCGTACTCAACCGAGAGCAAGCACCAGCACTTCCCCCACTACGACAACTCGCAGTCTAAGATGGACGCCGCCATTATGCAGGCGGTAATGCAGATTCGTAGCGACTTCGACTGCTTCGACTACTTTATTCCATCGGGTACTGCGATTCGTATGCTTCGCCTCTCGCCTGTGAACAACGCCCCCAAGGATTTCACTCGCGACGGCTACCACCTCGACTACGGCGCTGGCCGATATGCCGCTGCTTGCGTGTGGTATGAGACTTTGGTGCGCCCATTCGACGGCGAAAAGGTCTCGACCTCAACGCTCGAAATCCACGACAAGGGCATCTTGAAGGCCGAGGGTGAGTGTGCCGCCTACTGCCGCCGTGCTGCCGAGCTGGCCGCCAAGAAGCCATTTAAGGTACGCCCCGTAAAGGTAAAACGATAAGGAAATTAAGGAGTTTAGGGAATATAAGGAAAACTAATTTCTCTAAATTCCCTAAATTCCCTATTAAATAAAGCTTGAAATCCTCACATACTATGCGTATGTGAGGATTTCAGGTATAAGGCAGATGCCAAAAGAGCCCATTAGATGCGTTCTCTTAATTGTGGAACACCAATCGCTCCCCATCAGCATCAATCACGATCTCTCGCTCGCTCGACACCTCACCCGCAAGTATTCGCTTCGAGAGGTCGTTCACCACCTCGCGCTGGATAACTCGCTTTACCGGGCGTGCGCCATACATCGCATCGTATCCCAAACGAGCTATGAGTTGCTTTGCCGCAGGGGTGTAGCTCAGCGTAATGCCGTTGTGAGCCAACATACGCTTTATGATGCCCATCTGAATATCTACAATCTGCTCAATATCACCTCGCGTGAGCGGCTCAAACATCACAATCTCGTCGATACGATTCAAGAACTCTGGCTTGAGGTGCGTCTTCAAGAGCTCCACCACATCTTCGCGTGTGCGCTCCACCACCTCGGCAGAAATCTGCTCGCCATCGAATCCGTGTGAGAAATTCTCCTGAATGATGTGTGAGCCCATATTCGAGGTCATAATAATTATCGTGTTGCGGAAATCGACTGTGCGACCCTTGTTGTCCGTAAGGCGGCCATCGTCAAGCACCTGCAACAGAATGTTGAACACATCGGGATGTGCCTTTTCGATCTCGTCGAGCAGTACCACCGAGTAGGGCTTACGTCGAACAGCCTCGGTCAGCTGGCCACCCTCATCATAACCCACATATCCCGGAGGCGCACCCACCAAGCGCGATACGCTGTGGCGCTCCTGATACTCGCTCATATCTATTCGCGTAAGCATTGAGTCGTCGTTGAAGAGGAACTCGGCCAGAGCCTTTGCAAGCTCGGTCTTACCCACTCCTGTTGTGCCGAGGAAGATGAACGAGCCGATAGGTTTGCGGCCATCGCTCAATCCTGCACGCGAGCGGCGCACAGCATCGGAGATAACCTCGATAGCCTGCTGCTGACCCACCACTCGGCGGTGCAACTCGCTCTCCATATTGAGCAACTTCTCTCGCTCCGATGCCAACATACGCTGTACGGGGATTCCAGTCCAACGCGATACTACCTCGGCTATATCCTGCGAATCGACCTCCTCCTTAATCATAGCATCGCCACCCGCAGCAGTCATACGCAGCTGCTCCTGCAAGGCCTCAATCTGCTTCTCAGCCTCGACAATCTTGCCATAGCGAATCTCGGCCACACGACCGTAGTCGCCAGCACGCTCCGCCTGCTGAGCCTCGATTTTCAGATGCTCGATAGAGTCCTTGTTCTGCTGAATCTTCTGCAAGAGGTCACGCTCTCCCTGCCACTTGGCTCTTAGTGCCGCCTCCTTCGACTTTTGCTCCTCAATCTCGCGGGTGAGTGTCTCCACTCGCTTAGTGTCGTTCTCACGGCGAATAGCCTCACGCTCAATTTCGAGCTGACGGATACGGCGGTCGAGAGTATCAATCTCCTCGGGCACCGAGTTCATCTCCAAGCGCAGGTGTGCCGCAGCCTCATCGATAAGGTCAATCGCCTTATCGGGCAGGAAGCGAGAGGTTATATAGCGATGCGAAAGCTCAACGGCTGCAATGATAGCCTCGTCCTTGATACGCACCTGATGATGATTCTCGTATCGCTCCTTCAGGCCTCGCAGGATAGAGATGGCATCTTCGGTGGTTGGCTCATCGACCAAAACCTTCTGGAAACGACGCTCCAGAGCCTTATCCTGCTCAAAATATTTCTGGAACTCATCGAGCGTAGTAGCTCCGATGGTACGAAGCTCGCCACGAGCCAATGCAGGCTTGAGAATATTGGCGGCATCCATAGCTCCGTTCGACTTACCGGCGCCAACAAGTGTGTGAATCTCATCGATAAAGAGCAGAATCTCGCCGTCGCTGGCTATGACCTCCTGCACCACGCCCTTCAGACGCTCCTCGAATTCACCCTGATACTTCGCTCCTGCAACCAAAGCACCCATATCGAGCGAGAAGATAGACTTCGACTTGAGGTTTTCGGGTACATCACCATTTACAATACGGTGGGCAATACCCTCGGCAATGGCGGTCTTACCAACACCGGCCTCTCCAACGAGGATAGGGTTGTTCTTTGTTCGGCGCGAGAGAATCTGCAACACTCGGCGAATCTCCTCGTCGCGACCGATTACTGGATCGAGCTTGCCATTGCGGGCCTGCTCGTTGAGATTTATGGCGTATTTACCGAGCGCATTGAACTCCTGCGATGAGGTCTGCGAATCGACAGTAGCTCCTTTGCGGAACTCGCGAATGGCGGCAATCAAATCCTTCTCGGTGGCACCATTGCGCTTGAGCATATCGGCCGCAGCTCCTCGCTCGGCAACAAGGCCCAGTACCAGATGCTCAACCGAAGCGTAGCGGTCGTTGAAGGTGCGGGTGAAATCCACAGCACGCTGAATAACCTTCGATGTATCGCCCGAAAAGTACTGCTCGCCATTACCGCCAGAAACGCGTGGGAGTGAATCCACAGCCGAGCGAACCTCATCGCGCAACATCTTTACATTCACACCCACTCTACCCAGCAGAAATGCTGCAAGTGAATCGTCCTCAGAAATCATAGCATTGAGCAGGTGCATAGGCTCAACAGCCTGCTGACCACGCTCGCGAGCAAGCGATATTGCACTCTGCAACACCTCTTGCGCTTTGATGGTTAATGTGTTGATGTTCATAGTTTATAAGGGTTTTTGGTTTTGTTTACTATCAATATATGGATTGCATCTGGTGGCAATCCGTTTGCCAAACTGAGATGAACAAATCCTTTGCCACGCCCCCAAATAGGCAATCGAACCGCCGTTATGACATACATTGTCAGATGAAATATGACGCAATCCGACATTTTGACATATCGAGACAGTTCAGCACATTTTCTTATGCCCACCTCTTCGATTGGCACAAAAAAATTCCCTCTGCCCGAAGACAGAGGGACCACAAAAAACCAGCATAGAGTCAGCGGCATATTGAGAAAGTGTGTGAAAAGCCGCCGAGGCTCTATATCTTGCTCCGTACGACTAATGTTGCAAGCGACGCTCGCGCATTATACGAGCCTCCTTACCCCACGTTACGGCGCATATCAAAGTGGCTACCACGCAGCCAATAATAAACAACCAGAATGTTGCACCCCAGCCAAGCTCTACATTACCTGCAACCTGACCCACGACAATCTTAGACAAAAGTGCATCACCCAACAAGTAACCAAACAGACCTACGAATCCTGCTGCAGTACCAGCCGCATTCTTTGGTACAAAGCTCAGAGCCTGGATACCGATAAGTGCGATAGGACCATAGACTGCAAAGCCTGTGAGGCCGAGCGACAGATATACCACCGCCTTGAGCATAGCCTCGCCACCGCCCAGAACACCTGCAACGGCCTCTGCCTGCCAGTAGCACAAGATGCCCACAAGCACCATCAGCATATAGATAACATTCACCGGAGCGCATCTTCCGCTAAAGAACTTCGACGACATCCAGCCACAGATAATAGTGCCAGGGATACCGGCATACTCAAACAGAGAGAATGCAAAACGACTCTCATCAGGCGAGAGAATCTGCATCTCCTGCAGATAGGTTGGAGCCCAGTCACTCACACCATAGCGGATGAAATAGACAAACACATTGGCTATGGCAATCATCCACAAGAGGTGATTCTTGAAGACATAATCGACAAACAGACGGCGGAAAGGAATCTTCTGCTCCTCGCCCTTAGCAGCCTTGCGGCTTGTGTAGTCGTTACGATACTCCTCGATAGAAGGCAGACCGCATGACTCAGGCGTATCACGCAAAGTCCACCAGCAGAACGCAGCAAAGCACAACGCCACAACAGATGGGAAGATGAAGGCTGCACGCCAGCTCTCCGCAATACCCATAGCGGCAAAGGTCGTAATACCCAACGACACCAGCAGAGCCAACGAGCCACCACCCACATTGTGTGAGCAGTTCCAAATCGACATCTTGAAGCTGCGCTCATTCTGCGAGAACCAGTGAGCCATAACTCGACCGCAAGGAGGCCAGCCCATACCCGATAGCCAACCCACTGCCAACATAAAGGCAAACAGGATTCCGGCATTCACAGCTATAGAAGCCGAGTAAGGCACCAAGCCCACGGCCATCATCACGCTCGACGCGATGATAAGGCCCACAACGAGGAACTTTCTGGCATCGGAGTGGTCAGACAGACTACCCATCAAAAACTTACTGAATGCATAAGCGATGGGGATACCCGCCATAGCAAAACCTGCACTCTCCTTATCGAGCAGACCCTCGGCCATCATACCTGGGGCTGCCAACGAGAGGTTCTTGCGCACAAGGTAGTAGGCCGCATATCCGAAGAATGCACCCAAGAACACCTTCAATCGCATTGAGCGGTACTCCTTATCAATCTTATCGGCCGCCAAACGCTCGCGTGGAGCAGGCGGAGAAAAAAAGTCAAACATAGCTTAACGGTTATTAGTTTATGCAATAACTCAAGACACACACAAAGTGTGATGCCTGTCGCGATTATTGAGAAGTTGTATAACAAGAGCTATTTTACCCGACCGCAAGGGTCGTGTTTCCTCCTCGCGGCTCGGCAAAGTAAACAAGTTTACTCTGCTCTCGCTCCGCAGCGTCGGTTGAGGCTGGTCGAAGACCGAGAATCCGCAGTTTACTAAAGTGTAAATGAGGAATTCGAGGTCGAGCCAGACGCCAAAAGAGCCTTGTTAGACGACTTCTTAGCAAACAATATAGTTGTTCGACACTTTAGTGAACGACTCAACCTGCTCGTCAATCCAAGCCTTATCCTTGCCCATCTCCTCGGCCATAACCTCGGCAACCTTGCGGGTAGCCTTCTGGGCCTCACGAGCATCGACAAACAACAGACGCACACGGCGTGCCAAAACATCCTCTACAGTGAGAGCCATCTCATTACGGATAGCCCAGATAACCTCGGCCAATGTGTAGCCATACTTCTCGCTGATAAGCTCGCCCAAAGCTGGGTTCTCCTTAATCATTGCGCGGATAGCAGGCTCGTCGCTACCATATACATACATATGGTCGGCCAAGTTTGGATTTGGACGCCAGCCGTGAACCTTTAATTTGCGAGTTACGCACTTGCGCTTCTCGATCTTACCCAACTCGATAGCCTTGTCGACTGTATCCTCGGCCATACGGCGATATGAAGTCCACTTACCACCAGTGATGGTAATAAGGTCGTGATCCGAAACGATAATTTTGTGGCTACGCGATACCTCCTTTGAGCTCTTACCCTCTTTCTTGGGTGCCGCCAAAGGACGCTGACCAGCAAATACCGACACGATATCCTTGCGGGTAGGAGCTGGATTCATATAGAGACCAGCCGTACCGAGGATGAAGTCAATCTCCTCCTCGAGTGGCTTTGGCTCGCTCTCGGCTACAGGACGCTGGATGTCGGTTGTGCCGACAACCACCTTGTCGTGCCAAGGCACTGCGAAGAGCACACGGCCATCAGATGTCTTAGGTACCATGATAGCATAATCGCTCTGCAAGAACTTCATATCGAGCACAAGGTGAACACCCTGGCTTGGAACAACCATCTTTGGCATATTAGGCTCATCCATCTGCATCACCTCGTCAACGAAGATACCAGCAGCGTTGATTACCGCCTTAGCCTTTACGGTATACTCCTTGTCGTTCAAAAGATCGCGCACCACAACGCCGCAAGCCTTGCCGTTGCTATCGTGCAAAACCTTCTCGACAGCTGTATAGTTGGCAACCACAGCACCCTGCTCAACGGCTGTCTGTGCCAGATTGACCGCCATACGCGAGTCATCGAACTGGCCATCGTGGTAAACCACACCACCCTTCAGGCCCTTAACCTCTGATGTAGGGAGATACTTGAGCACCTTCTTAGCTGAGATAAAGCGCGAACGGCCATAGCCGAAACCAAACGAAAGGATATCATAGCACAACAGACCGCAGAAGTAGAGGAAATTGTCCCAATGGCTATAATTCGAAATTACGAATGCCTGGTCCTTCACCAAGTGAGGAGCATTCTGCTTCATAAGACCGCGCTCGTGGAGTGCCTCGCGCACCAAGTCAACCTCAAGTTTCTGCAAATAGCGTACTCCGCCGTGCACAAGCTTTGTAGAGCGACTCGATGTACACTTTGCAAAATCCTCACGCTCAAAAAGAGCCACATCATAACCACGCGCCGCAGCATCGACCGCACAACCCAAACCAGTTGCACCACCTCCAATTACGACAACATCCCACACCTTGTTAGTATCGTCAAGGCGAGATAAAAGACCTGTTCTGTTCATTTTGTAATATGTGTATTATTATATTTTTCGCTCCAAAGCCAGAGACAACCGAGCCCAAATCAGAACACCCCACTTGCGAAACAAAACCTCGCAAACAAGAGCCACAAATCGCCACACAAGGCAACGAGAATGATATTTTAGGGCAGCATCGCTCGAAAACAATGCTTCAGGTTGTTTTCATTACGAAACAAAAGTAGTGTTATTTCAAAATATAGACAAATATTTTCGCCAAATAATCTCTTTTTTTTGCAGTTTTTTAGCTCTTTAGGGCTTTTGAGGCTCACTTTTAAGCGATATTTACTATCTTTACGCTGTGAAATGAAAAATCCTTCGCGATATGACCATCAACGAAAGACACGATTTGATTATAAAGGAGTTGGACTCAAAAGGCCAGGTGAGCGTCACTGAGCTATCCACTATGCTCAACGTATCAGAGGTTACGATTCGAAAAGACCTCACCCTGCTCGAGCAGAGCAACCGCCTCTACAGGGCGCACGGAAAGGCTATCAAAATGAGCCCCTACATCAACGACCGCGACGTGAATGTCAAGTTCTCGCAGTTCCCAAACGAAAAGACCGCCATAGGCAAGAGAGCAGTAGAGCTCATCGAGCCTAACGACTCGATTATCATTGCTTCGGGTACGACGGTGGAGTACTTTGCCCGCGAGGTATATGCCGAGGAGAATCTTGGTCGCCTTACCGTAATCACATCGGCTCTGAACGTAGCCTCTATTCTTGCCAAGAACCGCAACTACGAGGTGGTACAACTCGGTGGTATTGTGCGAGGCACTGCTCTCTCGGCAGTTGGCAGTGATGCCGAGCACCTGTTGGAAAACTTCTCAAGCAGCAAACTCTTCATAGGCGTGGACGGAATTGACATCGAGTATGGACTCTCGACCACAAATCTACTGGAAGCTAATCTCAATCGCGCTATGATTCGCTCTACGCAAAAGACTATAGTTCTGTGCGATAGCTCAAAATTTGGTCGTCGTGGTTTCAGCCGCATATGTGGCATCGACGACGTTGATCAGATCATCACCGACTCGGCTATACCTTCGCATACTTTGGAGGCATTGCAGCAGCGTGGAATAGAGGTTTCGATAGTTGAGATATAAACCAAATGTAAAAAAGAACCTCTCGAAGCATATCCTTCAAGAAAAATTATTACCTTTGCGCTACTATGAGTGAATTTATCGTTTCAGCACGCAAATATCGCCCAGCCACATTTGCCTCGGTAGTGGGTCAGCAGAGCATCACCTCGACGTTGAAAAATGCAATCGAGCGTGGTCAGTTGGCGCACGCATACCTATTCTGCGGCCCCCGCGGTGTAGGTAAGACCACCTGTGCGCGTATCTTTGCCAAAGCGATAAACTGTCTGA
The DNA here is from genome assembly GCA_045632085.1 of Alistipes sp. Lineage (GTDB taxonomy): Bacteria > Bacteroidota > Bacteroidia > Bacteroidales > Rikenellaceae > Alistipes. The sequence continues at coordinate 67,452 of JAZQVY010000025.1, forward strand.
ACCCTAACGGAGCCGAAGCTTGCAATGAGTGCGAGTCGTGCAAGGCGTTCAACGAGGGTCGCTCGATGAATATCCACGAGCTCGATGCTGCATCGAACAACTCTGTTGATGATATCCGTAACCTCATAGAGCAGGTGCGTATCCTGCCTCAGGTGGGCCGCTATTCACTCTTTATCATCGACGAGGTACATATGCTCTCACAGCAGGCTTTCAACGCCTTCCTTAAGACGCTCGAGGAGCCTCCTAAGCACGCAGTGTTTATCCTCGCCACAACCGAGAAACATAAGATTATCCCCACAATCCTCTCTCGCTGTCAGGTCTACGACTTCAAGCGTATCAGAGTGGAGGATTCTGTGCAATATCTGAAATACATCGCCGACAACGAAGGCGTAACCTGCGACGAGGAGTCGCTCAACCTCATTGCCCAGAAGGCCGATGGTGGTATGCGAGATGCTTTGTCGATGTTCGATAAGGCCGTTTCGTTCTGCAACGCTAATCTGCAATATAAGCAGGTGGCCGAGACGCTGAACGTACTCGACTACGACACATACTTCCAGATGACTGAACTTCTGCTTGCAGGCGACTACACTTCGGCACTTATCCGCTACGACGAGGTGTTATCGAAGGGCTTCTCAGGCCAGACATTCATGGCCGGCCTGAACCAGCATATGCGTGATTTGCTCTTGGCAAAGGGCCCAGCCATCTCACTTATCGAACTCACAGGTTCACTTCTCGACAGATATCGTCAGCAGGCCGAGCAGTGCGCTCCAGAATTCCTCTTTGGAGCGATATCTTTGCTCACAGAGGCTGATGGCAAGATAAAACAATCATCAAACCAAAGATTGTTGGTTGAGCTGGGACTGATGAAGATTGCAGGTCTCGGCAAAAAAAAAAATAACGACGACGGTATAACCATCGCCGAAGAGTATCCTCTGCCCGAACTTCCCCAGAATATAACCCCTGCGGCCACTACGGTGGCTCAGTCAGTACGTCCCACTGCGACACCTGTTGTAACAGCGACTGATAGTGCGACATCGGGCAGCAAGATTGAGGTGCCAGCCACTGCAACAACCGCAACGCCCGCAGCACAACCGGCAACGATGCCTACGGCTTCGGCCACACAGCAAAGTAGTGTTAAGGAGGCACAGCCAGCTAAGCCCGCAGCCCCACGCCGCTCGGCGCTGGCAGGATTATCGCTCTCGGAGCTACTCAACTCCACCACGACACTTGTAGAGAAGGCCGAGGAGAAAAAGAAGAGTGCCGCCGATGTAGTCATCGACCCGCAGAGCGAGTGGAAGCTCAACGAGAATCGTCAAAAGATTGTGGAAGATATCCTGCAGGAGCGCCCTCGATTTGTTGTTGCGTTCGAATCGATGCAAATCGAAGGTCACACAATCAAACTGGAGGTCCCATCGCAGACGCTCTACGAGGAGATTATGCGCTCGAAAACCGAGATACTGATGCAGATGGCCCGTGCAGCTGGTGTGGAGGGTATGCTGGAGATGGATATCACCATCAACGAAGAGATAAAGGCCTCACGTCCAATCAAGTTGGAGGATAGGATCAAGTTTATGACCGAGAAGAATCCGCTTCTTCTCGAGCTTAAAAAGGCTTTGGATATGGAGTACGAATAGTACCACCATCCCAAAATTAAAGAATATATAACGATAAAATAATATAGAAAAAAATGGCAATTAAGAACTTTGTAGAGGAGTTGGAATGGCGTGGTATGATCCACACAATTATGCCTGGCGCCAAGGAGCAGCTCGAGAAGGAGATGACGACAGCTTACCTGGGTATTGACCCTACAGCTGACTCATTGCACATCGGCCACTTGGTTGGTGTGATGATTTTGAAGCACTTCCAGATGTGTGGCCACCGCCCTATCGCTTTGGTTGGTGGTGCAACTGGTATGATTGGTGACCCAAGTGGCAAATCACAGGAGCGCAACTTGCTGGACGAGGCTACATTGCGTCACAACCAGGAGGCTATCAAGGCACAGCTTGCCAAGCTCATCGACTTTGAGTCAGACGCTGAGAACAAGGCACTCTTGGTGAACAACTACGATTGGATGAAAGAGTTCTCGTTCCTCGATTTCGCTCGCGACATCGGTAAGTGCATCACCGTAAACTATATGATGGCCAAGGACTCTGTTAAAAAGCGTTTCAGCGGCGAGGGCGACGGTATGTCGTTCACAGAGTTTACTTACCAGCTTTTGCAGGGTTACGACTTCTTGCACCTCTATCAGACCCTGAACTGCAAGGTTCAGTTGGGTGGTGCCGACCAGTGGGGTAACATCACAACAGGTACCGAGCTTATCCGCCGCAAGTTGGGTTCAGAGAATGAGGCATTTGCTATCACTTGCCCTCTTATCACCAAGGCAGACGGTACTAAGTTTGGTAAGACCGAGAGCGGTAACGTATGGCTCTCGCCAAAGTACACATCGCCATATAAGTTCTACCAGTTCTGGTTGAACGTGAGCGACGAGGACGCTAAGCGTTACATCAAGATCTTCACACTTCTCGACCGCGAGACTATCGACAACCTTATCGCCGAGCACGAGGCAGCTCCACATATGCGTGCATTGCAGAAGGCTTTGGCTAAGGAGGTTACAACTATGATTCACTCAGCTGAGGAGTACGAGAAGGCTGTAGAGGCATCGCAGATTCTCTTCGGCGGTGCTACATCTGAGGCATTGCGTAACCTCGACGAGCAGACTCTCTTGCAGGTATTCGAGGGCGTGCCACAGTTTACTATCAGCAAGGAGCAGTTGGGAGTGTCGTTCGTTGACCTCTGCGCCGACCTTACAAAGGTATTCCCTTCAAAGGGTGAGTGCCGCAAGATGGTACAGGGTGGCGGCGTATCGCTCAACAAGGAGAAGGTTGCAGACCCTATGCGCGAGGTTACCGAGAATGATCTTATCGCCGGCAAATATATGATTGCACAGCGCGGTAAGAAGAACTACTACCTCATTATCGTTGAGTAATTTCTGCCGAGCTATGCTTTACACTATCCGTCTGCAAGATATGGAGTTTCGTGCCTACCACGGTTGCTACGATTTGGAGCAGAAGGTGGGCAACCGCTTCAATGTTGAATTACTCATCACCACACACCTCGGCAGCGTGGCTGACGAAGATGCGGTGGAGAAAGCCGTAAACTACCTTACGGTATATGAGGTTGTTAGCGAGCAGATGAAGGTCACACAGCGCACTATTGAGCGTGTGGCGCAGAACATTATCAATGCGGTGAAAGAGCGCTTTGAGCAGATTGTGGAGGTGGAGTGTACCGTTGCGAAGCTCGCGCCCCCATTGGGCGGTAAAATAGGCCGTGTGAGCGTTACACTCAAGGGATAAGGATAGGAATATATAGACAAATGAAAAGGTTGGCGCGTGCCAGCCTTTTTTGTTGGCTCCACGCTTGGAGCGTATAGTACTGGAACTAGCGTGTGAAGTTTACATCGGCTGGGTAAATCCAGAACTCGTGACCGTCGATAGCCTCCTGCATTGCCTCAGCATCTGTAGCGGCCTTAACGATAGCGTAAGTACCTACCAACTCCCAGTCCGCCAAGATACCGTCTGCAGCGTTTGAATCGTCTGAAATCCA
>JAZQVY010000026.1:0-5705 GCA_045632085.1 Alistipes sp.
CAGAAGGTGACAGGTCAGTTTACTTGTGCAACATACAACGTAGATGGTTTGCCCCAGAAGATATCTCTTATTTCAATCAACTCTGATGGTCCCGGTTCATCTGGTACAAATAACATCAGTGCTAAGATTGCATCACAGAATTGGGATTTCGTAGGTTTCAGCGAGGACTTCGCATACCACAGCAACCTGATATCTTCATTGGGTAACTACCAGTGGGGTAAGCACCGTGGCTCGATCTCATCTTCAGCATTGTACAAGACTATTGATACAGACGGTTTGGAGTTTGCGGCTCGCAAGGCTACTTGCAGCTGGTCAAGCGAGAACATCACTGCTTTCTCATCATCTTATGGTGGTTTGACAAGCGGTGCTAATACTTGTATCAAGAAGGGCTTTCGTCACTACCCTGTAACTGTTGCAGAGGGTGTAGTTGTAGATGTTATCATCACACATATGAACACTTACAGCTCATCAGGTAGCGGCCACATCAACGCACAGCACGCGCAGTTGAAGCAGCTCGCACAGTACATCAACAACTTGGTGGCTACAAACAACCGTCCCGTGATTTTGATGGGTGATACTAACTGCCGTTACACACGCCACGATTTCAAGACTTACTTCTGGAGCGTGTTGAACAGCAACCTTACATATTCGGATCCTTGGGTAGACTTCCAGTGGAATGGTGTTTATCCTACATATCCTTCTAAGTCACTTATGGTAAGCGACGCAACAGGAACAGACTCTTCTACAGATATTATCTGCGCAGATACACAGAAGGGCGAGGTTGTTGATAAGATTATCTACATCAACACACCCAACTCTCCTATTCAGATTAAGGCGGAGAGCTACTTGCGTGACTACGATAACTTCAAGGGCCTTGCAGACCATATGCCCATTGTAGTTAAGTTCAGCTTCGAGAAGACTATCAGCGAGTAATTTCGCTTAATAGGATGACTTCGGACTTAATTTTCTAAAACAATTTTATAATGAAGAAGTTAGCTTTATTGGTAATGTGCATCGGCTTGGCGGTATGTCAGGCCAATGCGCAGACCTCTACCAACGTTGAGACGGTAGAGTACAGCTCAAACAAGCATCGTGTGGAGACAAGCAGTTTCTGGAGCAACTGGTACCTTAGCGTAGGTGGTGGTGGCCAGATTTACTTCGGTGACCACGACAAGCAGGCTGCATTCAAGAATCGTATTGCACCTACTTTGGATGTTGCTTTGGGTAAGTGGTTTACTCCCGAGATTGGCGTGCGTGTTATGTATAGCGGTCTTTCACTTAAGGGCGCTACACAGACTTGGAACCCCGATAGCCATAATGGTGGTTCTTACAATGCAGGCAAGCCTGTTCCCGGTAAGCATACTCACGAATATGGTTTCCTGGATGTACAGAAATTCAAGATGGGTAATATCCACGCTGATGTTATGATCAACTTGGTCAACCTCTTCGGTGGTTACAAAGAGGACCGTAAGTGGGAGTTCAGTCCCTATGTTGGTTTGGGTATGGCTTTCGTGTATGATTCTCCCAAGACAAAGGAGTTGACTGGTAATGCCGGTGTATTGACAGCTTGGAACTTCAGCAAAGCTGTTGCTTTGAACCTTGATGTACGCGGTATGCTTGTTAGTGACCGCTTCGACAATGAGGTTGGTGGTCGTTCAGGCGAGGGTAACCTCTCTGCATCTTTGGGCTTGACATTCAAGTTCAAACCTCGTGGTTGGGGCCGCAGTAAGACTGTTTACCGTACAGAGTACCGCGATCAGGAGAACTTGCGTCGTTTGCTTGACGAGTTGAACGCAAAGAACGAGCAGTTGCAGAAGGCTTTGAATGCTAATGACAACTCAAAGATTGAGACTGTTACAAAGAAGATCGCGGGTGATTACCTCGTAATCTTTGAGATTAACAAGATTGACCTCTCTAACGAGACTCGTGCAAACTTGGGTATGCTTGCTGACGTTATCAAGGCTGGTGATTCTGATATCGTTTACACTATCACTGGTTATGCGGATTCAGGTACAGGTAACAAGGAGAACAACGAGTACTTGAGTAAGGGCCGTGCCGAGAATGTTTACAACTGCTTGATTAACGAGTTCGGTGTCGATAAGAAGCAGCTCGTAATCGACTACAAGGGTGGTGTGGACAATATGTTCTACGACGATCCTCGCTTGAGCCGTTCAGTAATCATTACTCGTAGCAAGTAATTAGGCATTTATAAATGATTGGCACCTGATCCTCGGGTGTTTCAAGCATTGGTATTTTGAGCCTGTCAACAATAGTTGGCAGGCTCTTTTTTTGTAGTTATTTTCAAGGAAGTTGTAATTCCATTATTTCAAAAGATTTTTTAACTTTGTATAGAATTGATAACTACCCTCGTGTGAATCGTGTAAACGAGAGGTGCTACAAGATCGAAACAACCTAAAACCGAGATGAGATGAAGACTAAAATGACAAACTATCGCTGGGTGATATGTGCGATGCTCTTCTTCGCCACGACCATTAACTATATGGATCGTCAGGTGTTGTCGCTTACGTGGCGCGATTTTATTGCGCCCGAATTTCACTGGACAAACACCCACTACGGTTTGATTGCTTCACTCTTTACGGGTTTCTATTCTGCGAGTATGTTGTTTGCAGGGCGTCTGGTCGATTGGCTTGATACGCGCAAGGGTTATCTGTGGTCGATTGGTATATGGTCCATAGGAGCTTGTTTACACGCATTGTGCGGTGTGGCTACCGAGTATTGGATTGGCGTTGATAGCGCTGCGGCTCTGGAGGCTGTCAAAGATGTGAAGATTGTCAGTACTATTGTCACTGTAAGTGTTACGTTTTTCGTCTTTGCACGACTTATATTGGCCATCGGAGAGGCTGGAAACTTCCCTGCGGCAATTAAAGCTACGGCGGAGTACTTCCCGAAGAAGGATCGTGCTTTCGCAACAAGTTTGTTTAACGCCGGAGCGCAGATTGGTGCGTTGATTGCTCCGCTTACAATTCCCGTTTTGGCTATCAATTTCGGCTGGGAACTTGCATTTATTATCATCGGTGGATTGGGCTTCGTTTGGATGGGAGTATGGGTATTCGTCTATAAACACCCCGAGCAGAATCCGAGAGTAAATAGTGCGGAGTTGGCATATATAAACCAAGATGCCGACAAGGCCCAGGAGGTGGAGAATGCTTACGATAAGGTGAAATTGACCTTTGCGCAGTGTATGCGTCAGCGTCAAACGTGGGCCTTTATCGTAGGTAAGTTTATGACCGATGCCGTGTGGTGGTTCTTCTTGTTCTGGATACCTGCATACCTAAGCGAGGTGTATGATATCCCGACCTCTGATCCCCGTTCGCAGTGGGCTATATTTGTACTCTATGTTATTAGTATGCTCTCTATCATAGGTGGTTGGTTGCCTAAATACTTTGTTGACAAGCGCGGTATGGAGCCATATGAAGGTCGTATGCGTGCGATGTTGATATTTGCCTTCTTCCCTCTGCTTGTGCTTGCGGCACAGCCTCTCGGAGTCTATTCGTATTGGATTCCGGTAGTTATTATCGGTATCGCTGCGGCGGCCCACCAGTCGTGGAGCGCAAATATCTTCACTACGGTTAGTGATATGTTCCCGAAGAGTTCGGTGGGAACGATTGTCGGCATTGGCGGTATGGCTGGCGGTATAAGCTCAATGCTTATCAACTATGGCTCGGGAGTGCTCTTTGACTATGCCGAGCAGTCGCAGATGAAGTTCTTGGGCTTCGTGGGTGTAGAGTCGGGTTATATGATTCTCTTCTCAATCTGTTCGGGAGCATATCTCATAGGTTGGATTATTATGAAGGCGTTAGTGCCAAAATATAAGTTAGTTGAAATCAATTAAAAATCACGCAATATGTTTAACGTTAAAGACAGAGTTATAGTAATCACAGGTGGTTACGGTGTTTTGGGTGCTTCGATGGCTCGCTGTTTGTCGGAGTTGGGTGCTCACGTAGTTATTGTAGGCCGTAAGGCAGAGAAGGGCGAAGCTTTGGTTTCGGAGTTGTCGGCCTTGGGTGCAGAGGCTCTCTTCTGCAAGGCAGATGTTCTCGATCAGGATGCTTTGACTGCGGCTCGAGAGGCTATTATTGAGAAGTGGGGACGCATAGATGTTTTGATAAATGCCGCCGGTGGTAATATGCCGGGTGCTACGATTATGCCCGACAAGAATATCTTTGATTTGGATATAGAAGCATATCGTAAGGTGTTGGACCTCAATTTGGTTGGTACGGTTATCCCTACATTGGTTTTTGGTGAGGTGATGGCTAAAAATGGTAAGGGCTCAATCATAAATATCTCATCTATGTCATCACAGCAGATGATTACACGCGTGTGCGGATACTCGTCTGCAAAGGCTGCGATAGACAACTTCACAAAGTGGTGTGCAATGGAGATGGCCAAGAAGTTTGGCGAGGGACTCAGAGTGAATGCTATCGCCCCCGGCTTCTTTATTACCGAGCAGAACCGAACATTGATGACAAATCCCGATGGTAGCCACTCGGATAGAGCCAAAGATGTTATTCGAAACACTCCCTTTGGACGTTTGGGCGAGGCCGACGAGCTACACGGTGCAGTGGTGTTCTATGCCAGCGATGCGTCGAAGTTTGTAACGGGTACGGTGCTGCCTATCGATGGTGGTTTCAGTATCTTCAGCGGTGTATAACATTGATTTAGCGTAAAAATGAATAAAGCAAGTTGTCGTTTTGAGCAGACTATGCGCTGGTATGGTCCTAATGATGTGGTTTCGTTAGCCGATATTCGTCAGGCTGGAGCCACAGGCGTGGTCAATGCACTGCATCAAATCGCTCCCGGAGAGGTGTGGAGCGTTGAGGAGATTCTCAAACGCAAGGCAATAATCGAGGCCGCAGGCCTCACGTGGACCGTTGTGGAGAGTCTGCCCGTCAGTGAGCAGATTAAATCGAAAACAGGCGATTGGAAGCTCCATATAGAGAACTATAAGCAGAGCTTGCGAAATTTGGCAGAGTGTGGCATTAAGGTGGTAACTTACAACTTTATGCCGGTACTTGATTGGAGCCGTACATCGGTTGCCTATGATGTGGGCGATGGCTCGAAGGCTCTCCGTTTTGAGAGGGCTGCATTTGTGGCATTTGACCTCTTTATCCTCAAACGGGAAGGCGCCGAGATGGATTACTCGCAGGAGGAGAAAGTAAGGGCCGAACAGAGATTTGCCGAGATGAACGACGAGGAGAAGAAAGTGCTGGTGGATAGTCTGCTGATGGGTTTGCCGGGCGCTGATGAGAGCTTCACGGAGCAGGCTATCTTGGAGGGTTTGGAGCTATACAAAAATATTGACGAGGCTCAACTTAAAGCCAATCTTGTAGATTTTCTCACCGAGGTAACTCCTGTGGCAGATGAGGTGGGTGTGGCGATGGCAATACACCCCGATGATCCACCCTACAAGTTGCTGGGCCTGCCACGCATTATGCGCACCAAGGAGGATTTTCTTGAGCTTGTCGAGGCTGTGCCTAACAAGAGTAATGGACTCTGTTTCTGTACGGGTTCGTTTAGTATCCGCCCCGATAATGATTTGCCCCAAATGGCGGAGGAGTTAGGCGATAGAATCAACTTCGTTCATTTGCGAAGCACGGAGCGTGATGAGTTGGGAAATTTCTATGAGGCCAACCATTTGGAGGGTAGCATAGATATGTATGAGATTGTAAAGAGCCTGCTCGGAG
>JAZQVY010000027.1:0-78090 GCA_045632085.1 Alistipes sp.
CATGGTCCATTGGTATATGCGCTGAAGATGGAGGAAAAATGGGAGAAGCACATCTGCGAGGGTGACGACAAGGAGAAGTATGGAGAGTATTACTACGAGGTAACATCACCAACCCGTTGGAATGTAGCATTGCGTCAGAATGACTTGGCAGCCAACAATATAGCAAAGGCATTTGTTGTAGAGAAGAGCGAGTGCACTAATAAGCCATGGTCATTGGAGAAGGCTCCAATCAAGATTAAGGCCTCGGCACACGTTTTGCCAACTTGGGGCATGGCTCACAACTCGGCAGCAGACTTTGCATACTACTCACAACAGCCACCTAAGGGTGAAGTTGGCGAGGTTGTGGAGATTGAGTTAATCCCTTATGGCTGTACAACACTCCGCATTGCTGAGTTCCCCGTAAGATAAGAGATAAAATAGGTATTTATACTACCTACCATATCGTTTGTATATAGTAACTTTGCCTACAAGCAAAGTTACTTTTTTTATGAGCAAATATTTCGATATGCTGATGGAAGATGTGCGCCTGAAAGAGGGGCTCACCGCCTGTATGAACTGTGGAGTTTGTACGGCTGTATGTCCAGCAGCAGCATTCTATAACTATGATCCTCGCCAGATAGTTAGCATCGTGCAGACTCGCGACGATGAGGCTATTGAGGAGCTACTCAAGAGCGAGACTATATGGTATTGCGGAGAGTGTATGTCGTGCCGTCCACGTTGCCCGAGAGGTAATACTCCCGGCTATGTGATTCAGGCCTTGCGCACTTTGTCGCAGAAATTGGGATTCTTCGTAGAGAGCGAGAAGGGTCGTCAGCAATTGGCTCTAAAACGTGCCATCGGCGACAACATCCTACGCACTGGCTACTGCCTGACTCCTCGCAACATCCGCCCCGAGTTACACCCCGAACAGGGAACAATATGGAAATGGATTATCGATAACGACGAGCAGGTCTTTGGCCAATTCACATCGTGTTACGGCAAGGAGGGTGCTGGTGCATTGCGAAAAGTTTCGGACGAAACACTTGAAGAGATAAACAAAATATTTGAAATTACGGGTGGAACAGAGATGTTCGAGGCCATAGAGAAATTTTCTGATAAGAAGGCTCGCGAGATGGGATTTGACGGAGCCGACGAAGAGTATTTTATGGAGGTATATACCCACAACTCTAACGAACATTATTAGCAGATATGAAACGTTCAAGCTGGACAGATTATCAGAAAGAGATAGCCGACGACCATTACTACTATGCTCGTTCGTGCATCCGCCAAAATTTCTTCCCTGGCAGCGAGAAGGTTTTTCTCGATATTTTGGGAAACAAACTCGGTCGCGACATATTTGATGACCCACTACACACATCGTGTACGGGCATTGGTTATCACTCCGACGTGGTACCTCTGGAGACCATTATGACTGTGGTGGCTCGACAGTTCGCGCTGATGAATGAGGCAGGCTACGAAAACTTCACCTCGTCGTGCATCACATCGTTTGGCATCTACACCGAGTTACTTGCCACCTGGGAGGAGTTCCCAGAGTTGGAGGAGAAGACTCGTGAGAATCTATACAAAGCTACTGGCCGAGAGTTTGCCAAACCCAAAAATTTGGCGCACACATCGGATGTGATTTTCCACCATCGCGAGGAGATTGCCCAAAAGGCTGTGCGTAAATTGGTGAATTGCTACACTGGTGAGCCGCTGAAGGTTGTAGAGCACATTGGTTGCCACTATGCCAAAATATTCCCAAAATCGGGCATCGGAGGTTCGGAATTTCCATACGTTTTGGCCGGCATGGTAGAGTCGTGGGGAGGTGAATTGGTCGATTATCCCGAGCGTCGCCACTGTTGCGGATTTGGATTCCGCAACTATCTGGTGCAGGCAAACAGAGGTTACTCAATAGCCAACTCACATAAAAAACTGGAGAGTATGGCTCCATACAAACCCGATTTTATTGTATGTAACTGCCCCGGCTGCTCGATGTTCCTTGACAAATGGCAATACACCATAGCCGAGATGGAGGGCATCACCTATGGTCCTGGAGGCACTGGTATTCCCGTGCTGACCTACGAGGAGATGGCTGGTTTGGTGCTGGGATATGACCCCTGGGAGTTAGGAATGCAGATGCACCAGGTTGATGTGGAGCCATTGCTCGACAAGATGGGTGTGGAGTATGACCCCTCGGCCAAATATCTTGGACTTAATGGAAAATATATCGGTCGTCCAGAGCACGCAATAGTAAATAGTTGTTCGGAGGATACACTTTACAAGATGATGAAAAGATGGTAAACAGACACATTATAATCATAGGCGGAGGAGTCGCCGGAATGCAGTGTGCGAGCGAACTGGCTCGACATGGCGCACGTGTGACCATACTCGAAAAAGAGGCCAATACGGGTGGCAAGATAAAGGGTTGGCACAAACTCTTCCCTACATTCACGCCAGCGAGCGAGGTGCTAAGTTCTCTAAGGCACAAGATTGCGGCAACCGACAACATCAGCGTCAGAACAAACTGCGAGGCTGTGAAAATCACACCAAAATGTGTTACACTCTCATCGGGCGAAAACATTGAGTGCGATGCTGTAGTGGTTGCAACCGGCTTTACCATCTTTGATGCTCGTATCAAGGAGGAGTATGGTTATGGCATCTATGACAACGTAATCACATCGGTCGACCTGGAGGAGATGTTCAACAAGGATAGCGTGAAATTGGCAAATGGAGGTGTACCACATCGAATCGCAATATTGCACTGCGTGGGCTCGCGAGATGAGAAGGTGTGCCAGCGCCACTGCTCGAAGGTATGTTGTGTTACGGGCGTGAAGCAGGCCATAGAGCTCAAGCAGTTATTCCCATCGGCCGACATTTTCAACTTCTATATGGACATACGAATGTTTGGCCCAGGCTATGAGGAGATGTACCGCGAAGCTCAACAGCGATATAACGTACACTTTGTAAGAGGTCGAATATCAGAGGTGAGCCCCACCATCGACAACCGTCTGCAAATCAAGGCAGAGGATACACTAACAGGACGTCCGCTTAAGATTGGAGTCGATATGTTGGTGCTACTTACGGGTATGCGTGCCAATGATTTGAATCCTCAACTCGAAAGCGAGTGTGGGCTTAAGCGTCAGGACAACGGATTTATGCAACCAAAAGATTCATTCCTGGGCAATACGGAGAGTAATGTGGAGGGTATCTTCTATGCTGGAGCCATAACTGCTCCAAAGAATGTGGGAGAGTCGCTCAACGATGGTTCATCGGCAGCACTCAAAGTGATGGAGTGGCTCACAAAATAACCTGACTGATCAAACCCGAAATCAACAAAGATGATAAATTTTGGATTTTCAATAAGCCGTCCGCGAGTAATCGACATCGACCGTAATAATCTCAACAAGAGCAAGGAGATTATAGCCGAGATGCCCGAATTGCAGGCCTGCATAGGTTGTGGTTCGTGTACTGCCACATGCACAGCGGGTAACCTGACGGAGTACAACTTCCGCAAGGTGCATACGCTGGTTCGCCGTGGCGAATATCAAGGTGCATATGAGGAGTTGAACAAGTGTATGCTATGCGGCAAGTGTCGCCTGGTGTGCCCTCGCGGAATCAACACAAGAGGTGTTATTATGCTTATTAAACGTAAATTGGGAGATTTTTAATATGACCTTTTTTGCAAATTTCTGCATACCATTCATCGTTGGAAGTACGGTGATGTTCGCCGCGATAGCGATTAAATATGTATCGTGGCTCAGGGCATTGCCATCGAGCGACAAGCGATTGATAAATAAGGGGATACTTTCGACTCGCACCATTACGGCTATATGGGAGGTGGTAAGCGAGTCACTGCTGCACCGTCGAATATTCCGTGTGAATAAGCGATTGGGATATATGCATATGAGCCTAGCCTTTGGCTGGTTTTTGCTTATCACGGTGGGTTGGATTGAGACTGTGGCATACCTTGGAGCGAGGTTTGTACCACTGCAAGGACACGTCTTTTTCAAATATTTTGCAGCACTCAATGGTATTGATGCCCACATTGCGGCATTTGACTTTGTGATGGACTCGTTGCTGTTGTTTGTACTTTCGGGAGTGATGATGGCGTGGTATAAGCGCCGTAACTCGGCAAAGCTCGGAATGAAGCGTGCGACGCAGCATATATTTCTCGACAAGGTGGCTCTGACGGCTCTATGGTTTGTCTTCCCCGTAAGATTGATTGCCGAGAGCATAACATCGGCTATATATGGTGGTGGCAGCTTCCTCACGGGAGGATTGGGTAAGGTTCTGTCGACAATTGTAAATGGCGAGGTGCTGGGCTGGTTCTATGAGCCTATATGGTGGCTCTACTCGCTGGCGTTGGGTGTATTCTTTATGGCGATGCCATTCTCGCGATATATGCATATCTTCACCGAGATACCGCTTATATTCCTGCGTCACTACAAACTGCGTCCACAAGATAAAGAGAAGTCGTACGACAACTTCGAGGTGGAGGCTTGCTCACGTTGCGGCATATGCATAGACCCCTGCCAGCTACAGCAGCAGCTCGGCATAAACGACGTGCAGTCGGTCTATTTCCTGCGTGACAGACGCTACAATATGTTGCAGCAGAAGATTGCACACAACTGCCTAATGTGTGGCCGATGCGAGCAGATATGCCCCGTAGGCATCAATCTCAATACCCTGCGACTCAACTCGCGCACAACGATGCGTAACATTCCCAACGAAGGACGTTACAACTACCTGCGTGGCAAGGATAGTTCGAGCGGCACGGGCCGAGTGGGATATTTTGCGGGTTGTATGACACTGCTCACGCCCAACACGCTCAGCGCAATGAGTCGCATATTCGAGGCTGCGCGTGAGCAGGTGTGGTGGGCCGACAAGGAGGGTGGTGTATGTTGCGGTCGCCCGATGATGCTCACGGGCGAGGTCGATTCGGCACGCAAGATGATGGAGTTCAACAAGCAGCTCTTCAAGAAGCACAACATAACAACGCTGGTGACATCGTGTCCGATATGTCTGAGGGTATTCCGCGAGGAGTACAACCTTGATGGTATAGAGGTGCTGCACCACTCGGAGTACATTCTGCGATTAATCAAGCAGGGACAGCTGAAGGTGAAGCATAGCGCCGAGGAGACATTCACCTACCACGACCCATGCGAGCTGGGACGAGGCAGTGGCATATATGAACAGCCACGCGCAGTGATTGAAGCCATAGGTCAGCTATTGGAGCCTAAGCATAACCGCAAAGATGCTTACTGCTGTGGTTCGTCATTGGCTAATACCACCATCAATGATGGACAGCAACTCCGCATTGCGAGTGCTGTAGCCGAGGAGATGGATGCTACAGGCGCAAAAACACTCGTTACGGCCTGCCCGCTATGTAAAAAGGCCATAGCACGTGGCACAAAGAACAAAGTGGTTGATTTATCGGAGGTTGTGGCAGGAAATTTGATATAGATAATATCGTAGGATAAGATAGTTCGAGGATATAGAGCAAGAAATTTCAATAAAAACAGTGAAATATTTTGCGTATATGATTTTTTTACCTATCTTTGCACCACGAAATAAGAAATATCGGGTTTAACCCATATAACGATACATCGCGGGGTAGAGCAGTTGGCAGCTCGTCGGGCTCATAACCCGGAGGTCGGAGGTTCGAGTCCTCCCCCCGCTACCATAGAGGAATACCGTAAGGTTTTCCTCTTTTTTTTGCTTGTTGGGCAAAGAGCAGACGGTTAGGTTATAGTGGGTGTTTGACTTACTGACTAAGTCTTTTACTCATAAAGTGCGATATGATTATGAGCAAGCTCAACCCCATCACACTTTATGAGCATTTGCTTCGCAAAAAAAACACCCACAGGCAATACGCAGCGAATGGAGCACTGCTCACTTTAGTGGAGGTTGCGCGGATAATAAATTTTATTTTTCGCTATAAATAGCGAGTTATGCGGTATCCGCGCGAGCTTCGCTTCGAGTCCTCCCCCCGCTACTCAAAAGGAGAAACTTAAAGGTTTCTCCTTTTTTCGTTGCGGGAGGAGGACTTATATCCTCAACTATACCTACATTCCCTCCCCTCTGTCTCCTCCCTTTGACAAAGGGCGGGGCTTTCAAAACTCTCTACAAAGATGGTAACAAGTTCAAAGTCTTTCAGGAATGGGTTAGAGATTTCGATGCAATGTCCTACCATAGAGGAATACCGTAAGGTTTTCCTCTTTTTTTTGCTTATTGGATAAAGTGGTATCCGCGCGAGTTTCGCTTCGAGTCCTCCCCCTTATACTAAAGAGGACGCTGATTGCATTATAATACTCGCCCAACTACCCCACTCTTCTAATACTCCTGAAGGGCAGAAAAATCCACAGCTTAATTGTTTTAACTCACAAGGCAAGAGGCAAGCGATGTTTGGCACATCAATTGTTTTACTCAAGGCGGAAATACACTAAAACAGTAAGCACTATGAGAAAAATTCTACTATCTATTACAATGCTGCTATCAATAGTAGCAATGACCAGCTGCTCGCAAAAGGCTAAATGGAATCACAAGCAGAAACAAGCTATGCGTGAGGCTCTGCGCGAATATCGGGATATGGTATACTTGCAGGATTTGACTGAGCCGGAGTTTGTGATATTTACAGATGGAGTAGCATTTGCCATAGAGGAGGCATACCCTGTCTACACAACATTTGTGGAGATGCCAGGCGTTAACGACACGGTGGATATGTTTGTGATGACGGGCATCATAGAGCAGCTCAATGCCGACGCCCACAATATGCGTCACCTATTCCCTTACCGCTACCTTGTGAGCCAGGGCATATTGCCCAACAAACTTACGCACGAGCAGCAGCGCGAATTCTACAGATGTTTTGCTCAAAAGGTAAACAACTACTACAACACTGTTGGCGAGTTTTTTGCCGCTATGTTGAGCGACAACTCAAGTCAGTCGCAGATAGCAAAATTCCAGCGCGAGTGTGCCAACGACCTATTTAATTGGGTCGTGGAAGTTGATGAGGTGGATATAATCACTCCTGCACCACAACCTAATCAGCCAAACGCACCCACACAGCAGACAAAATAGTATTTCATACTCTCTTCGATGCAGCCCATAGGGTTGTAAAAAAAGGGATTGTCGAATAGTTAAGTTTCGACAATCCCCTTTATATATTAGAATAGGGCTTACCTCTATTTCACCTCCTCCAAAAACTCCTTGGTAACCACTACCCTAACGCAGCGGTTGAGAATCTTGAACTCGAGTGGTGAGTGGCCAAGCAGCTCGCCATCGACCTCAATCATAATATCGGGAGTTGACTCAATGCGGATATGTCGACCGCGATAGTGCGCAACGTGGCCGATACTATAGATATCACCGTTGAACAATCGGCGCAGGCGGAAGATAATCTGCCACCAGTGCATAGGTTTAATGAGTGTGATATCGAACAGACCATCATCGGCTACGGCCAATGGCAACTGCTGGGTACCACCACCATTGAACTTACCAATACCGATGGCTGCACTAAAGAGCAGGTTATTATGCACCAACACGCCGTCAATCCACACCTTTACTCCGGTTGAGTGATACTTAAAGAAGCTCTTCACACAACCCTGGGCATAGAGGTGGCGACCACGACGGCCCTTAGCCTTATAGTGTTCGTAAATCTTCGTTACCGAGGGGTCGAAACCCGCACCCGACACATTAGCCATATATCGGGTTTGGGTATATTGCGACTCTTCGTAGCTCACCTCACCCACATCCTGCAAGAAGGTGTGTCCCTCCTTGATCGCTCTCACAGCCTCGGAATAACGGGTTGGGATACCATACATTCTTATCCAATCGTTACCCGTACCGACAGGAATAACCGCAACGGTGATATCCTCGATAGGGGCACTCTTCTGGATAAAGAGACCATTTACAACCTCGTGCAACGTGCCATCACCTCCGATTACAATGATCTGGCGATAACCCTCATTAGCCGCCTGCACCGTAAGCTCCGTAACGTGGTGCTTATGTTGCGAGAAGACCAACTCATAGGGAATCTCGTTCTCACGAATCAGCTTGGTGATGTGGGGCAAGTCCTCCAACCCTCGGCCAAAGCCAGCCACAGGGTTAACGATGACGAACCACGTCTTTGAGATATCTGTATGAGGATACACGCTCGTTATTTTTTAGGTGCGTTCTTCAATGTATGGAGCAAGAAGTCGTAGAACTTCTCTACCGAAGCAATCTCTACCTTCTCATCTGGAGAGTGAGGATAGCAGATTGTTGGGCCAAACGAAATCATATCCAACTCGGGATAGTTCGAGCCGATGATACCGCACTCCAAACCTGCATGGATAGCTGTAACTGCAGGAGCTACGCCATAGAGAGCCTCGTATGACGCCAACATAGCCTTCAAGATTGGTGACTCCATATTTGGATTCCAGCCATCATAGCTACCAGACAAGACAACCTCAGCACCAGCCAATTCGAAGCAAGCCTTGATAGAGTCGGCCAAAGACTCCTTCTCTGAACGAACAGATGAACGCATCAGGGTCTGAATCTTCACACACTGGCCATCTGATACCACGCGTGCCAGATTGTTAGAGGTCTGCACCAAACCCTCCATAGCGATTGACATCTTTGCTACGCCATCAGGACAAGCGACAACAGCTGCCATAAGATTCTTGGCTACGCTATCAGGAATAATCTCAGCAGGAGCAGCTACGTCTGTAGCAGCTACAACGATAGAGTCCTCGATACCCGCAAACTCCTTAACTATCATAGCCTCGAAGTCGGCAACTGCCTGCTTAACCTCAGCCATAGCCTCGCTCTTAACCATCACAACAGCTACAGACTCACGAGGGATAGCATTACGCAAACCACCACCATCAACCGAACAGAGCTTAACCTCCATCTTAGCTGAGAGCTGACGCAACAAACGGAACAAAAGTTTATTGGCATTAGCACGCTGGCAAACAATCTGGATACCAGAGTGACCACCCTTACAGCCCTTAACCGACAACTCCAATGCTGAGTAGCCCTCTGCTGGAGCAGCCTCTGCAGAGTATGCGAGCTTCACATTAGCATCGGTACCACCTGCACAACCTACATACAACTCGCCCTCGGTCTCAGAGTCGAGATTGAGAAGGATATCACCCTTCAACAAATCACCCTTCAAGCCAAAAGCACCACACATACCAGTCTCCTCGCTAGCTGTAAAGAGAGCCTCGATAGGACCGTGAGCAACGCTATCGTCCTCGAAAACAGCCAAGATAGCTGCTACACCGATACCGTTATCTGCACCCAAAGTTGTGCCATTAGCTGTAACCCACTCGCCATCGATATAGGCCTCGATAGGATCGTTGATGAAGTCGAACTCCTTGTCGTTGTTCTTCTGGGGAACCATATCGAGATGCGCCTGCAAAACGACACCCTTACGATCCTCCATACCTGCGGTTGCTGGCTTTGTCATATATACATTGAAAGCCTCATCAACCTTATACTCAATGCCGTTAGCCTCGGCAAAATCTACCACATACTGACGAATTTTCTCCTCGCTGTGTGATGGGTGAGGAATATTACAAATCTCTGCAAAGTGCTTCCACACGAGCTGTGGATTCAATGCTGCTAAATTCTTGTTCATAATTCTTTAGGTTTTATTGTTTATAAATCTCTTACTCTTTATCTTTCCTAGCGCGTGGCATTCGTACCACGGGGGCCTGATGCTCACCACTCTCCTGAGCAGCTCGCTTGTCGAACGCCTCGACAATATATTTCACCAGGTGGTGACGCACGATATCACGTTTGTCGAACTCCACCATTCCTATGCCTTCTATCTCTCGCAGGGTCTCCATAGCCCTTGTAAGACCGCTATCGCTCTTGCGTGGCAGATCAATCTGCGTAACGTCGCCCGTAACGATAAACTTAGCGTTGCGGCCCATACGTGTGAGGAACATTTTAATCTGCGAATTGGTGGTATTCTGCGCCTCGTCCAAAATCACAAATGCATTATCCAGCGTACGGCCACGCATATAGGCCAGTGGTGCAATCTGCACAGTGCCGTCCTCTAAATAACGCTGCAACTTAGCCGCAGGAATCATATCATTCAAGGCGTCGTACAAAGGCTGAAGATATGGATCGAGTTTATCTTTCATATCGCCAGGCAGGAATCCCAACTTCTCGCCCGCCTCGACAGCCGGACGTGTAAGGATAACTCGCTTGACCTCTCTATCCTTCAATGCCCTAACGGCCAAAGCTATGGCAGTATAGGTTTTACCAGAACCTGCAGGACCTACGGCAAACAATAAATCGTTCTTCTCGTAAAGTTCCACCAAACGACGCTGATTGACTGTACGAGCACGAATAATGTTGCCATTGTTGCCATAGACGATTGTATCTTTCTCATTCACTGGCTCAGAACACTCGCTAAGGCCAGTCGAAAAAGCTTGAGTAACAACCTCTCGCGAGATATGGCCATACTTGATGTAGTACTCTACAAGGGCATTCATCTTACGCTCGAAAGCCTCCACATCGCGTCGTGCACCCAGCACCTTGAGCGATGAGCCGCGTGCCACAATCTTCACTGTTGGAGAGAGTGTACGCATCTGCTCGACATAGGTATCTTGCAGACCATACAACTCGCGGGTATCGACACCCTCGATAAGAATTTCCTTATTTATTGACTCTATTGACATATATAATTAAAACACGTATCCTAAATTAAAACCCAACCAATGGCTTCGTGTAGAGAACTCTGTCCCCTCGAAATAGTTGAGCGTAGTGACAAAACCACTTGTACATCGAGCCTCCAACACAACGTGTCGCGAGAGTTCAACACCTACGCCTACGACAAGGGCCAATGTAGGACGCAAACGACCAAACTCTACTCGCTCCTCGGCCAAATCATAGCGTGCTGTACCTGCTAGCGACAACACCGGCCCCAAATTGAGGCGAAGTGGCCCAAATCCCCTATACGAAAAAAGAATAGGCACTTCAAATATCCCGTTCTTTACAGATTGGGCAGAGCTATCGAGACCGATGAGATTGGCATCAATCTTATTGTGGATATAACCCATCTCCAACTGCAAAGCAAAATCCTCACTCCAACAGAGCGACATAGCCAAAGCTCCTCTGACACCCATTTTTGCATTCATAGCAACAGGATCGGCAGTTGATGATAGATATGATGCACCCAGCTGAATACCCATCTCCATTGATGAGCGAGAACGCCCAACCCCACCATATTCGCCATAGTTATATGGCAGGTATGACGAGCCTAGCGACTTAGCCGAAGCCCACTCACAACAGAGTAGAGCCACGACAAAGAGTGCTATATTTCTTACAAATGCTCTCATCGAATAACTTTCAAGCCTATGCAAATCTTCGTAATAACGAAATTGGGTAGTTTATCTTTCAAAGATAAGATTTTTTCGGCAAATCTCCTAATTGTAGTCCCATTTTTGAATGGAAGCTGACACAAGAGTCTATTTTCTACCATATAACGAAGATTATGGGTGAAATATTCTCTAATTTTCAATCTCCGTAACTTGAATTTATATTATCTTTGCGCTCGGAAACTGATATAACAAAGAAATAGAATGAGTTTAGTAGCTATCGTAGGCCGCCCAAATGTGGGCAAATCGACACTTTTCAACCGCTTGGTAGGACATCGTCAAGCCATCGTGGACGAAACAGCCGGTACAACACGCGACCGCCACTATGGTAAAACAGATTGGAATGGCAAGGAGTTCTCGATTATCGATACGGGAGGTTATGCCGTTAATTCCGATGATATTTTCGAGGATGACATCCGTCGTCAGGTGATGCTCGCAATCGAAGAGGCTGACCTTATACTCTTTATGGTGGAGGTAAAGACAGGCGTCACCGACCTTGATATGATGATGGCCGATGTATTGCGCCGTTCGGGTAAAAAGACAATTGTTGTCTGCAACAAGGTGGATAACTACGATCTCATATACCAGTCACACGAATTCTATTCACTCGGATTGGGTGACCCATTCTGCATCAGTTCAATGTCTGGTAGCGGCACGGGTGATTTGATGGACGAGATTTTGAAGCTCCTGCCAGAGGATACAAAGGCTGAGGAGTTTGATGATCTGCCACGCATTACAATCGTGGGTCGTCCTAACGTTGGTAAGTCATCGCTCACAAACGCACTTTTGGGTGAGGAGCGTAACATTGTGACCAACATTGCCGGTACTACACGTGATTCAATCCACACTCGATACAACAAGTATGGCATGGACTTCTATCTGGTTGACACAGCCGGTATGCGCAAGAAGGGCAAGGAGATGGAGGATTTGGAGTTCTATTCTGTGATGCGTTCTATTAGAGCAATCGAGAACTCTGATGTTTGTATCCTTATGCTCGACGCACAGCAGGGTCTGGAGTCACAGGATTTGAATATCCACAACCTGATCGTTCGCAACCGCAAGGGATGTGTGATTGTTGTAAACAAGTGGGACCTCATCGAGAAGGAGAGCAACACAATGAAGGAGTGGAAGGAGTTCCTGGAGAAGAAACTCGCTCCATTTAACGATATTCCAATCATCTTCACCTCGGTGCTCAACAAGCAGCGTATCTTGGAGGTACTGCAGCAGGCTATCCGAGTATATAACTCGCGCAAGCGTCGTATCCCTACATCGGAGCTCAACGACTTTATCCTGCCAGTTATCGAGGATTACCCACCAGCATCTACAAAGGGTAAATATATCCGCATCAAGTATGCAACACAGCTTCCAACACCTACTCCACAGTTTGCATTCTTCGTGAACTTGCCACAGTATATCAAGGATTCTTACCGCCGCTACTTGGAGAACAAGATGCGTGAGCAGTGGGATTTTTCGGGTGTTCCAATTCAGATTTATTTCCGTCAGAAGTAATCTTGGCTGACGTCATAATAAAAAAGCTGCGAGATAGGATTGTCTATCTCGCAGTTTTTTGTGTCTCTACAACTCTGTTTTCCAAAGACCGTGAAGGTTGCAATATTCGTATACCGCAATAGGCTTATCGTTGCAGGTGCAGATGATAGCCTCAGGCTTATCCTTGAGATTTACCCTTATACCACCTCTCTCAGTCTCGACATAGATAAAGGCGATATGGTGCTCAGGGAGCATCGGGTGCGCCACACTACCCACCTTCACCTCGATACGGCAGTCATCAATGCGCTCCACAACAGGAATATGTTTCTCGCCGCTTGCCTCGACTGTATTGGGGATGAGTTCCTGCATCTGCTCACCACAGCATACAACAGACACTCCTGAATCAACTACCTTCTCGATAATATTGCCACAATGGAGGCACTTATAAAATTTTGTTGCCATAATAGTATAAATTTTAGTGTAAAAGAATCATTGCGGGTGTGCGCTAATGACCTGGGCATTGATGTTCACCACTATGTCCTGCGCAACCGTGACCCGAATCGAGAATGAAACCAGCCAAATAGCCAGTCACAACAGCCTCGATATCGCCCATACAACCTCTCACAACTTTAATGCCACAAGACTCAAGTTTATTCTTTGCACCCTCGCCCATATTACCTGCCAGCATAACCTCGACACCCATATTCTGCAAATCATTAGCTATACCCGACTTACAACCACAGCCTTGTGGTGAGGGCAAATCTTCGCGTGCTACAACCTTTTTATCTTCAATCTCAAAGATAGTGTAGTGGTCGCAATGGCCGAAATGATCATCGATACGACCATCGCGTGTAGGAACTGCAATCTTCATTTTACAATGAGTTAATAATTAATCAAATACTAAAAATTAGGAATGTTTACTCTGCCGACGATGCCAAAGGCGAAGCCTGGGTGTACACTCGGCTGGCCAACTCCTTGTCGAGCTGATACATTCCGTACTTATTGCCCTCAACAGCCTCGACTGCGAAAATCTTGTCGCGAGCTGACTCCTCCTCTTCTACCTGCTCGTTGATAAACCACACAAGCATATTCGACGAAGCAAAATCTCTATCCTCAGCAGCAATAGCAGCCAGATTGTTGATAAGGCTTGTAACAACCTTCTCGTGGCGAAGAGTCTCCTGGAACATCTCCAAAATAGAGTTCCACTCGGTGCGAACCTCCTTGATAGGTTTCAACTCAACCTTGCAGTCTCGCGAGTTGAGATAATTCATCAGGATATGGGCGTGATCCTGCTCTTCAAGCCACTGAACATAGAACCAATTAGCAACACCTTTATACCCCTTAGCCTCAGCGTCCATCGACATTGAAAGATAGAGATAAGCCGACCACAACTCGGCGTTGATCTGCTCATTTATGGCAGCGTGTAACTTCTCACTTAACATAGTTCTTAGTTATTATAGGTTTATAATTATTGTTATTTTGTTTGCTCTATGCAAATATAATACAGAAATAGCTATTTGTCAAATCAATAATTTTTATGACAACATAAACTAAACCTATACTACACTGCCGTAGCGCTACTCACAACGAACACCAGCCAAGCGGTCAGTAACGGCTGCACACGCCACATCGCCAGTGATATTGAGCACCGTACGCACCATATCGAAGAGTCTATCCAGGGCATAAAGCATTGGCAGGCCCTCTATTGGGATACCCGCTGCGGCAAGCACAGCTACAACCATAAGTGTTGGACCTGGAACACCCGCCTGACCAATACTACCTAACGAAGCCGTGATGGTGATGGCCACATACTGAGCCAAGCCCAACTCGATACCATAGAACTGTGCAAAGAATATAGCCACAAGCGTGTAATAGATGGCATTACCGGTCATATTGATTGTAGCACCCAGCGGAATAACAAAGCCCGAAGTCTGCTTCGAAATACGGAGATTATCGCAAGCATTGAGCGTTACGGGCAGAGTGGCCATCGACGAGGCTGTCGAGAAGGCAATAATCTGCGGACGTGCCATAGCTCGGAAGAAATCACCTACCTTTATGTTTGAGAACAGAGCCAACAGGGTTGGATAGGCAACAAGCGCCATAACAAACACCGCCAGCAAATCAACCCAGAAGAGGTTGGCAACCTTGAGCAGAATATCAAATCCAAATGTGCCAGTCGCCTCAGCCATAAGTCCAAAGACTCCGATTGGTGCTACCAGCATAACCTTGCCGATACACCAGATAAGGGCCTCAAGGATATAGTTCAGACCGTTGATAACCTTCGAGCGCTTCTGCTCCTCGATAGCGGCGATTCCAAAGCCAAGGAAAAGGCCAAAGAGGATGATTTGCAGGATGTTGCCATCAACCAATGCCTTGATTGGGTTGGCTGGAATCATATCGATAACAGTACCCCAAAATGTCATCTCGGGTTGCTCATAGTTGGCAGATGATGCCTGGGCCATGATAGCACCTACACTATCGGTCGAAAGGCCGGAACCGGGCTTGAATAGATTACCCGCAACGATGGCGATTACGATGGAGATAACCGTTGTAATCATTATAAAACCTATGCTCACCGCTCCAATCTTACCCGCCGAACGACTGCCACCTAAAGCGGCCGCACCCGAGATGATTGACACCACAACAAGTGGCACGACAAGCATCTTAATAAGCTGAATAAAGAGCGTACCAAGCGGAGCCAAAGCCGAAGCCGCATCGCCCATCACTGCACCCACAGCGATACCCGCCACCATAGCCACGAGTATCCAGAAACCGAGATTTTGAAATATCTTCTTTATCATACGTTATTATATTTTCGCATTACTACAACAAAGATAAAACCTTTTGGAAATGCCAACAAAAAAAGAGGCTTAAATTATGCCTCATAATTATAAAAAAAATAGTCCGCAAGGATTCCCTGCGGACTAACACTCTAATTAAAGAGTTATTACTTTTTCTTGCTATAAGCCTCCTTGATAAGCTTCTCAAGGTACTTCTTAGTCTGGGCAATATACTCGCTGTTGTCGCCACCAAGCTCACACTCGATAGTTGCAACGCCTTCGAAACCGATATCAGCCAAAGCCTTAATCACACCTGGGAAATCAACATCACCCTCAGGAATCTTTGTCTCGCGACCGAGGTGGTAAGGGTTGGTTGGATACTTACCATCCTTGATATGCAACTCCTTGAGCAATGGACCAAACTGATAGATAGCATCTACTGGATTAGCTTTACCATAAAGAATAAGGTTAGCAGTGTCGCAGTTTACAAAGATGTTACCAGTACCAATATCCTGAATAGCACGGATAAGGGTTGTTGGAGTCTCCTGGCCTGTCTCGCAGAAGATCATCACGCCACGATCCTTTGCATACTGGCACAAATCCTTCATCACCTCGATAAAGCTAACATACAACTCGCTTGTAGGTTCCTCGGGGATAAAACCAAAGTGAGAGTGGAATGCTGGGATGCCAGCCATAGCACAGAAGTCGATAGCCTTCTTGTGCATATCCAAATACTTAATGCGGTTCAATGGTGGCACCAAACCGATAGTCGATGGGCCCTCAGTGAAGTTCCAGCGGCTATTAGGAGTGCAATACATAATAGTACTGATTTTCACATCGTACTTAGCCTGCAACTCCTTCAAAAGGTCGGCATCTTTCTGAGTCCAGTTTGCATTATAGCCAGTCTGGCAAGCCTTGAAGCCAGCAGCCTGCAACTTCTTGAAAGTAGCCTCTGGGTCTTTACCCATACCACCCAACAAACCAACTGTTACGTTCTGTGCCTGTGCAGTTACGCCTACCAAGAGCATCAATGCACACAATATTTTGCTAAAGAATTTCATCACTTTAATAGTTTAATGTTTCAACGACTAAAATTTGCTCAAATCTGGCTGGTTACCATAACGCTGCTTGCTCTTGATAAGCTCATCCCAAGTGAGCTTCTCGCCCTTAGCAGCTGCCTCACGACCGAGGATAGCCATCAATGTAGAGTTACAGCCTGCCTCAATCTGGTTGATGTAGTTGCCGCTCACGATACTATCGATAAACGATCTACCCTTGTTAGGATCGGCATCACCCAAAGCGTTGTCAATACCTGAATCCCACTTGTTAGGACCAGTGATAAATACACCACCGTCGTACTTAGCCTCGGCAGTACCCTTCTCACCAAAGAAACGAGCCACTACACCACCTGTAGCCGAACCAACAGAGGTCTGCTGAACCATCACATTGATATCCTCTGGATACTTATAAAGCACCTGATAGTTAGTATTGAAGTTACCATACTCAATCTTCACACCCTTACGGCTGCTGTGACCTACTGCATACAATGGATTAGCCTTCAATACCTCGCGGCAGATATCCATTACGTGAATAGCCTGGTCGTTGAATGTACCACCAGAAAGCTCCAAATACTGGAAGTGGTGACGGATACGGAACTCATCGTCCTCAACAGCTGGCTTCTTACCTGAGCCACCGCCTGAGTTATAGTAAAGCTGTGCAGCTACAATCTTACCAATATCACCATTGTGAACGCGACGAATCATCTCATCATAAGCAGAAGAGTGACGTACCTGGAAGCCCATAACAAGCGAACGATCCTTCACACCCTCGGCAGCCTTAATCATACGCAATGCACCGTAAGCATCTGGAGCAGCTGGCTTCTCGCAATATACGTGCTTGTGAGCCTTAACAGCAGCCTCAAAGATGAATGGGTGAGCATAGGCTGGAGTAGCGATAACTACTGCATCTACATTGTCATCCTTCAACAACTCCTTGTAGGCATTCTTACCAACGTAGATATTCTTCTCTGCGATGTTAGGAAGACCCTTAGCCTTGTTCAGGTTGTTCAAATGAGGAAGCACCTTATCGATACGGTCACGGAACAAATCAGCCAAAGCGTACAACTCAACATTATTGTTACGGCTCATAGCTGTGATCACGCCATATGTACCACGATTACCTGTACCGATGAAACCAATACGGATTGGGCGGTTAATCTTCTCACCTGCCATTACGCCCAAAGGCTTAACCAAAGAGAATGCAGCCGATGCCGCAAACACTTTCAAAAAATCTCTTCTGTCCATATATTTAAAGTTTTAAGTTGATAATTCTGTTTCACAAAATCTATGTAAAGCTAACAAAAATTTGCCGATTCACCAAATTATCTGACGACAAAGCAAAAATATTCTTGTAAAAAAAATCGCCACCCAAAACGGATGGCGAATAAAATTTTGCTGCTAATATATCTCTTTTAGGAGTTTTGCTAATCGAAGTCCTCCTTTCAAAAGTTGTTGCTCAATAAGCGGAGCCGATGCAGCAACCTCGTTATATGAGATTTTTGCGCCCGCAGGCATAGACTTATATACCCCGTCGCAAATCTCGACAGTCTCGGAAAACCACTCCTCGACCGTACCTCGTTGCATCTTACGATCCAACGCACGGCGCTGGCGGTCAATCTCTCGCTGCCACTCGCTATAACTCCAGTTGTGAGCCGACTCAACCAGCGATGAGTCCCATATTGAGTGGAGTTTTGACGCTCGGCCAAAGTAGAAAACCTCGATGGTATTGCCACCGTAGTCCGACTTATGGCCTGCGTGCATCGGACAGTGCAAATCGCCCACCAGATGAATCAACATCCTAAGAGCCACGCTCTCCTGGTCGGGCGAAAGTTTTCGCGATTTAAGCTGGGCGACAAGCTTATCAATAGCCGTCACCACATCGCCACCCTCATTCTTGGGCATTGTCTGATAGGTGTAGCCCTCATCAACATTGGCATAGTGCCAGGTCGAGGTGTGAGAATATTCGGGGGTGTGGCTGGCGTTATCCATCCAGTTGGCATAATAGACCACCGAATGACCCTCGAGCGCCTTTATAACTTTTCTAAGCACTCGGCGCGAGAGGTTCTGCTCGGCTACATAGGCCACCACATCGTGACCCTTCTGTCCCCAGCCAAAGGCGTTGGGAACAATCATAAGAGCCAACAGAACTGAAAGGATTAATCGCTTCACCTGCACCGACTATTATTGATTCATAGTTGCGAGGAACTCCTCGTTGCTCTGGGTCAAGCCCATCTGCTTCTGCAGGAACTCCATAGCCTCAACAGTTGTCATCTCAGAGAGGTACTTGCGCATAACCCAAGTGCGGTTCATTACCTCACGCGAGAGCAACAAATCCTCACGGCGGGTACCCGATGCGATAACATCAACAGCAGGATAAACACGCTTGTTAGAGAGTTTGCGGTCGAGCTGCAACTCCATATTACCTGTACCCTTGAACTCCTCGAAGATAACCTCATCCATCTTGGAACCTGTATCGATCAATGCTGTAGCGATAATTGTAAGCGAACCCTTCTCCTCGGTATTACGCGCCGCACCGAAGAAACGCTTGGGCTTATGCAGAGCATTGGCATCAACACCACCCGACAACACCTTACCTGATGCTGGCTGAACTGAGTTATATGCTCGAGCAAGACGGGTGATAGAATCGAGGAAGATAACCACATCGTGGCCACACTCCACCATACGCTTTGCCTTCTCCAATACCATCTCGGCAACCTTGACGTGACGTGAAGCCTGCTCATCGAATGTAGAGGCCACAACCTCGGCCTTAACATTGCGGGCCATCTCGGTAACCTCCTCCGGACGCTCGTCAATAAGAAGCACAATCATATATACCTCGGGATGGTTATCGGCAATAGCATTAGCGATAGACTGCAACAGCATTGTCTTACCAGTCTTAGGCTGCGCCACGATCAAACCACGCTGACCCTTACCGATAGGCGAGAACAAATCGACTACACGATTTGAGAGCGAATTATGACCATTTCCCGTAAGGTTGAACTTCTCACTTGGGAAGAGTGGAGTCATATACTCAAACTGCACACGATCGCGGATATATTCAGGCTGCAAGCCGTTAATTTCATTAACGCGAATAAGAGGGAAGTACTTCTCGCCCTCCTTTGGAGGCTGGATTATACCACTGATTGTATCACCAGGCTTCAAGCCGAAAAGCTTAATCTGCGATGGAGATACATAGATATCGTCGGGAGAGTTGAGATAGTTGTAATCTGCAGAACGAAGGAATCCATATCCATCGGGCATAACTTCCAACACACCCTCGCCAATCACCTCGCCTGAGAAGATTTCGCGCACCGGCTCACGACGAGAATCTGTCTTAGTGCTGGCCTCAATCTCCTCTGCCTGCTTTGGCTCCTCGGCCAAAGGTGCATCAGCCTCCACACTCTCGGCATTAGAAGCCGACTCACGCTCGGCAGCCTCACGAGCCTCCTGCTCCTTGAGGGCCTTTGGCTTACGACCACGACGCTTGGGCTGCTCGGCTGGAGCCCCAGCCACCTCTGATTTTTTTGTAGATGAAGGCTGAGCTTCGCTATTTGACTCATCTCGATGCTCCTCATCTTCGCTATTAGTACGGGCCTCGCCTGCAGGCTTATTCTCCTCAACACGAAGGGTATTCATACGTGGACGACGGCCTCGTTTCTTGGGGGCATCTGTCGCAGCGTCGCCATTCACCGCAGCCGGAGCTTCAGCCGAGGCTGCACCACCTGTTGCGACCTCCACGATTTTATCCATTAACTCCTTCTTGCGAAGCGTTGTATCGGTAATGCCAAGCACCTTACCAATCTCACGCAACTCAACTAATGTTTTGCCTTCAAGGGCATCAAAATCTTGCATATAGTATAACGTTAGTAAATTCTTCTGATTGAAAAAGCAATCGACCGATTGCCTTTATGACTTCACAAAAGTAATACAATTTTTCTACCATAACAAATCGCCCCTTATTTTTTTTACCACAAATCGGCAACATCTGCCATAAACTAGACTTTTTCACCACATTGTTAACGCCCAGATACTGCATACATAAAAAAATGTCGCAGCATCCACAAATGCTACGACATTATATACTTTAATACAAACCTCTATTTTCTGCTTGCGGGTTTCTTTGGGACGTACTTCAAAAAGTCCTTTACTATCAATGCTCGCTGCTCGGGCGTTGCCTGAATGATACGATAGCGACCATCGGCCTTTGGCGTAAAGCGTGTAACACCCTTGTCTACCACCTTCACCTCGCCTGGCTGGCTGAGTGTGATAGCATCCTCGTTATGCTCACAAGCGTAATAAGCAGCAATAACGTCCCATGATGGACGGTTATATGGCATCTTGTCATAAGCCTTATAAGCCTCGACCATTGGATGATGCTCGGCCCACGTGAAATCGTTCTCGATACTCTTGGCAGGATAGAGCACCTGGGTACCCAATGTGAATGGAGTGATAATCATTGGCGATGGGCTCTTATCGAAGAAGTATTTTGCTGCCAACAAATCGTTCCACACATTATACTCGGCATAGTTATTCTTCTCGAACTCGCCAGCCATAACAGAGAAGTATTTAACCTTCTTAGCCACCAAATCGCGGCCCGACAACTTGGAATACTTATCGGCACCACTCTGCAACAGTTCGGCCATAGTAGTTGAGAAACCGACAGTTACAATCACAACCGACTTATCCTCAGCCTTAGAGAGCAGGCGGCGGTACATGGTAACTGCATCCTCGTATTTAGGATTCTTCGAACGCTCAAACATTGGCTTACCATCGGACGTTGTAAGCTTACAAACTTTGGTGCAGTAGTCCACACACTCCATATCTGTCACCCACTTTTGGTTAACACCGATAGGCATCTTCTCGTAGCCATACCACACACGCATAATATCGATAAACTCCGCAGAATGGGGATTATTCTTGTGAACTCCCACACCCAGCAAATCAATCTTGCCACTATCGGCATTTTTGAACAACAGGTCGAGTGCAATGGCATCATCGATATCGTTGCCCATATCGGTCTCAAAGATAACGGGAGTTGGTTTAGCGTTCTTCTGAGCTACTGCTGTAGCACATACGCTCACCAACATTAAAAGAAGAATAAGTTTTTTCATATCGTTCACTCAAATTAGTGTTATTTCAAACAAAGTTAATCAAAAATTATTGCATTCTCAACCCTCTATGTAAAAAAAAGAGATTGCCGACACTGCCGACAATCTCAATTCTGAGATATATTTCAGACGAAACGCAATCTAACAAACCCAAAGCTCATAACGCAGAAAGAGCACATTAGACATAATATTTCTGCATTTCAAATTGCCCAAGAATGCATTTCAAGGCTTGTGATGCTCGAAAAACCGCAGTTTACTGGGCGTAAATGAGGATTTTGAGAGCGAGCATAACGCAGAAAGAGCCCATTAGATGCAGTCTAAAACCTATTTACTTTTTATATACTCGTCGATAGCCTTAGCCGCAGTACGACCAGCACCCATCGCAAGGATAACTGTCGCAGCACCTGTCACAGCATCACCACCGGCAAACACTCCCTCGCGAGAAGTTGCACCCTGCTCGTTTGTAACGATGCAGCCACGACGGTTGGTCTCAAGTCCCTTGGTAGTGCTCTTGAGCAATGGATTAGGCGATGTACCCAATGCCATAATCACAACGTCGCACTCAACCTCAAACTCAGAACCGGGCTTCTCGACTGGCGAACGGCGTCCGCTCTCATCGGGCTCACCAAGCTCCATCTCAACACACTTAAGACCACGCACCCAGCCCTTATCATCGCCAAGTACCTCAACAGGGTTGGTGAGCATCTTAAACTCGATACCCTCCTCCTTGGCATGGTGTACCTCCTCGCGACGTGCAGGAAGCTCCTGCTCGCTACGACGATATACAATAACCGACTCAGCACCCAGGCGCTTTGCTGTGCGCACAGCGTCCATAGCTACATTACCACCACCTACTACAACAACTCGCTTACCAACATAGATTGGAGTATCGTACTCCTCATCGTAGGCACGCATAAGATTGGCACGTGTGAGGAACTCATTAGCCGAAACCACGCCATTCAAATTCTCGCCATTGATACCCATAAAACGAGGCAGACCAGCACCCGAGCCGATAAATACGGCATCGAAGCCCTCCTCATCCATCAGTGAATCGATAGTGATTGTGCGGCCAACAACAACATCGGTCTCGAACTTAACACCCAATTTACGCAGCGAGTCTATCTCGCGAGCAACAATCTTCTCTTTTGGCAGACGGAACTCAGGGATACCATAAACCAACACACCGCCCAACTTGTGCAATGCCTCAAATACAGTCACCTCATAGCCCCACTTAGCCAAGTCGCTGGCACAAGCCAATCCCGAAGGACCGCTACCGATAACGGCTACTTTGTGACCATTGGCTGGCTCCTTCTGACAACCCTTGCACTCATTCTCGAGGCTCCAGTCGCCCACAAAACGCTCCAGCTTACCGATTGCTACAGGCTCGCTCTTGATACCCAAAATACAAGAACCCTCGCACTGATTTTCCTGAGGACACACACGACCACAGATACTTGGCAGAGAGCTATCCTCGGCGATAATAGATGAAGCACCTGCAAAATCGCCCTCGGCAATCTTGCTTACAAAAGCGGGGATATTGATACCCACAGGACACGCCGCAACGCATCGTGGATTCTTACAGTTCAAACAACGCGAAGCCTCCAACTGAGCCTCCTCGACATTGTAACCATAGCACACCTCCTCAAAATTGGTGGCTCGCAACGCGGGCTCCTGCTCGCGAACACTCACTCTAGGAATCTTATTTGCCATAACAGTTACATTTATGATTATGTTTCTCGGTGGCTGTACCCTCCTGAGAACGGTACATAGCCTGACGACGCATAGCCTCGTCGAAATCTACCTGATGACCATCAAACTCTGGTCCATCAACACAAGTAAAGAGGGTCTTTCCGCCCACACTCACTCGACAAGCGCCACACATACCCGTGCCATCAACCATCAGGGCGTTAAGCGATACGGTCGTACGGAGCGAATACTCACGGGTGGTGAGTGTTACAAACTTCATCATAATCATTGGGCCGATAGCCACACACTCGTTATATTGCTTACCCTCCTCGTCAATGAGTTGCTTGATTTTAGCTGTAACCATACCCTTGAAGCCCTCGCTACCATCATCTGTTGCGATATAGAGATTGTCGCACACCTGTGCCATCTCTTTGGTATAAATAAGCATCGAGGCTGTCTTTGCACCGATGATTACATCGACCTTAGCACCGTGCTCAAAGAGCCATTTAACCTGAGGATAGACAGGAGCTGTACCAACACCACCTGCCACAAACAAGAAACGACGGCTCGCCAACTCCTCAGCCGACATATGTACAAACTCTGATGGATTACCCAGCGGACCTGCGAAATCGGCAATATAATCGCCCTCGCCAAGAGCACACAATTTACGGGTAGATACTCCGATAGTCTGAATTACAATAGTTACAGTACCCTGCTCCTTGTCGAAATCGGCAATTGTGAGGGGTACTCGCTCGCCCTGTTCGTCAACACGAACAATAACGAACTGGCCTGGCAGAGCGCTCTGGGCAACTCGTGGGGCCTCGATACGCAGCAGATAGATATTCTCTGCCAACGCTCTTTTTTCTACAATCTTAAACATAAGCATTGTGAGTCCCGTGGACTCATTAGTTTCTCATTCTATTCCTAACTTTTTGATGCCAAGCCTATAACGCAAAGCTCAGCAAATCAATCTATAACAACGGCCGTAACTCTCACAGACTGCATTGGTCGCGACTTGTCGTTGGTAATGATTCTAATACGATCAACCCACACTCCAAAATTGCAGTCTGAGCTATTGAACTTGATTTTCAGCGTAATTTTCTGACCAGCAGGCACCTTATCGCCCGCCTTGAGCGAGCACCACAGGGCATCATTCTGCCACTCTACCGCCCTGATAATCAAATCACTGTTACCTTCATTAACCAACTCCACCGAGGCATCTTCTACGCTTCGGCCTTGCTTTACATCGCCAAATTTAATAAAATTTTTTGATAACTGCGCAACAGGTTGCGATATATCCTCAGTATCACGGTCATATTTGTCGATTGCAATGGCGTGAGAACTAAGCAATGGACGAGCCTCCTTGCCACCTATAACAACCGACATAACATCTTCCAAAGTACCATAGCGGTCACTACCGACTGGAATCTTATACTTCAGTTTTATGTCGCCACAATTACCCGCCTTCAAAAGCGTGGGGGCCTCTACATTGAGCAAACCGCTCTTTTCACGCCACACAAGTTTCAAGGTAAGGTCTTTTTCCGAGGTATTGATCCACTCTATCTTCTCCGATACGCTCTCACCACGACCAACATAAGCAAAGGCGTGGAAGTTGGAACTAAACCTCACACCCTGCCCCATATCGAAGGGGTACATCTCTTCGACAGATTTAACACGCGGCATAACCTGGCCCTCTACAAAAAGATTGAGAGGCTCAGAAGAATCGGAGGTATACACTGCTACCCCCTTTGAAAAGTGGCCTGGTCGGTTCATTGGGTCGAAGGCTACAACCACCTCACCCTTCTGCCCTGGCATAACAGGTTTACGCGAATATTTTGGCGTTGTGCAGCCGCAACCCGACGTAACATCGAGTATGACCACAGGCTTTGAAGTGGAATTTGTGAAGAAAAAGCTATGTTCGACACTGCCGCCGTCCTCTTTTATCTGGCCAAAGTGCCACTTCTGCTCATCAAAACTCACGCCCTGCTTTTGGGCAAAAATCTGTGTGGGCATCAAAAAAATCCCACCTATCGCTATTATTATATATAGTATATTTCTCATTTCGGGGACAAAATTAATTTTTTTTCATTTTTTTTGCAATTTTTCTTGCACAATAAAAAAAATGCTCTTATATTTGCACTCGCAAAACAAAACAAACGCAAAACGTTCATTACATGCCTGAATAGCTCAGTTGGTTAGAGCACATGACTGTTAATCATGGGGTCCTAGGTTCAAGTCCTTGTTCAGGCGCTTTTCGGGAGTTTAGCTCAGCTGGTTCAGAGCATCTGCCTTACAAGCAGAGGGTCGGCGGTTCGAATCCGTCAACTCCCACTAAACAAGCAAAGCAAAAGATGTTGAGAAATCAACATCTTTTTGTTTTTTATACCACACAGCAAACTTGTTTGCAGATGCGGTGTAGAAAACAAAATGGGCGCCGAGTCTTCGGTTTTTGCTTTGCGACGTTTTGTAAGGGCCCCAGCGGCGAGCACAACGGAAAGGCGTTAAGCGGAGCAAACCGCAGGTTTGCGCAGTAGCCAATCCTCAACTCTCACTCACTGCAAATTTTCACAGCAATATACTGACCAAAAGCTATACAACAATTTTTCAACTATGAAGAGCAAGAAAAATTCCAATTTCGAGAATTGCTACATAATGCAGAGTGACGACATCAAAAAGTTTGCCGACACTTTGGCCGATGGGTTTAGCCGATACAGTCTATTCGAGTATGTCTACAACAGTGTATACGACCATCGCAAGATGAGTCTATTTTGGGCGCTCTCGATTGCGCTGAATGCCGACAATGCGATATGTATAGCCGACAGCAAGGAGATAAATTCTGTGATTGTTTACATACGCCCCGGCAGCAAGGAGCCCAGCCCGATTGCTTATATGCGACTTGGCGGTTTGAACCTATTTCGTATAGGATTGAAAAGTCTTGTGAGATTGCTTAGCTTCGACACCAAGGCCCAAGCAATAGCCAAAAAGTATAAGACCGCTGGCGATGGCTATCTGATGGCCTTTGCAACACGCCTCGACAAGCAGAGAATGAACTATGGCAAGCCTTTGATGCAGGCACTGCTGGATTATCTCGATGCGAAGGGCGAGGGTTGCTATTTGGAGACACTGAAACCCGAGAATGTCGGTCTGTATGAGCGATTCGGATTTGAGCTTAAAGAGAGCGTCGAGATAGCATCGGGCAATCTTACGATTTTTGCTATGCGCCGCAATGCCAAGGGTGCAAAATAAAAGGTGTGGTGGGCATTAAAATTTTACGATGTCTGCACTCTCGATTAGCCAACTAATCATTACCCACCAACAAAAAAATCAAATGTATGAAAGAGATTAATCCAAACGAGACGACTCGTGCCTACGCATACGAGATGTGGCTAAAAGCGCCCAACCCAATGGTTACATTCTTCAAGAGACTCGATGTATCGCGCGCAGTAAAGTTCAGCCGCAAATCGGGCCTTAAATTCAATATGCTGATGTGTTATTGCATTGGTCGTGCAGCAAGCAGCGTAAAAGAGTTTTATATGCTACCCGTTGGCGAGAAACTTATGCAATACGACAAAATTGCAGTGAATACCATCGTTGCCAACAGCAAGGGCGAGGTGAGTTCGTGTGATATTCCATTTAACGACGATTTGGCTCAGTTTAACCGCGATTATATGCTGCTCACACAGCAAGTATCCAAGAGCTGCACAGACCACGATTTATCGCAAGAGAGTATGATTATCGGCACTTCAGCATTAGCGCAATACGAAATAGATGGAGCTGTGGGAATGTATAGTGGAATTTTTAATAATCCATTTATGATTTGGGGTAAGTACACACGCCACTGGCTAAAGACCACCCTCACCATCTCGTTCCAGTTCCACCACGTACAGATGGACGGTGCTCACGCTGCCAAATTCCTAAATAACCTGCAAACAGAGATAAATAATTTGCGATAAAGATTGGGATTTGCCCAATCTTTATTTTTTTTTAAAGTTAGGCATCTACCGACCAAATAAAACACCAGGTAGCGCCAATATCGCACAAGAAGATAACCAATCCGAGGCAATACTATAATTTTTACCGCAAAATATTTGTCAGTTACAATATTTTATTGTACTTTTGTGGCTGAAGAAAGATTTGTTGACATATAAATAACAATAATCTAATTCTGGTAACAAC
The DNA here is from genome assembly GCA_045632085.1 of Alistipes sp. Classification (GTDB taxonomy): domain Bacteria; phylum Bacteroidota; class Bacteroidia; order Bacteroidales; family Rikenellaceae; genus Alistipes. Next base: position 27,645 of record JAZQVY010000027.1, read on the forward strand.
ATAACAAATATTTCTTCATTATAATCCCGCAGAAATCCCTAGCTCTGCGGGATTTTTATTTTCCCACTACCCAACAATTAGGCAATATGCTTTAAATAAAGCAACAAGGCTACCAAACTCAACGTCTGGCAGCCTAGGCGCTTAAAATCGCTCAAAAGAGCTATAATCTACAAGTGAACAATATTCTGATCGATAAACTCCCACTTAGCCTTGAGATACTCAATCATACGGTCAATAGCCTTTTCGCTCTCGATAAACTCATCACCATTCTCACGACGGTCATCATCTATAAGATTCTGCTCGTGCATAGCCCAGTTTACTGAAGCCGAAAGTCGCATATACTCTCGCTCCTGATTGATGTAACTAATCAACTCAGGAAGGCAACCACGGATACTCTTCCACTGCTTGATAAGCTCCTCCTTGAATGGAGGATATTTAAGCATCTCGGGCATATAGATAGCACCTGCATTTATCCACTGGTTAGCTGTAGATGGCACAAACGATTTATAATCGAAATCCCAGGGTGGTCCGCAATACCACTTATCGTCACCCTTCTCCTTATAGGTAAACCAACTACTTGGTCCATTGGGCTCGGGTGTACCTGAAATCTCAAACACCAACCACTGAGCTGCCCAAGAAGGCATATCGATATACTTGGTCATAACCTCCTCCAGCTTCGATGGGTCACCAAACATCTCATCAATCTTATGGACATAAGCTTTAATGTAGTCGTGCTGCTGCTGGTTCATCTCATCGATTTTAGGCTTCTTGATACTCAAGCGATGAGCCGAGCCGTGCATATTAGGCATCACCCACTCATATAGGTCGGAGTTGGCAATTCTATCGAGCTCAATGATATAACCGCCAGTGATAGCCTCACCTTCGGTATCGGTAATCTGCATTTCATTGATTGCCACACGATTCTTATCTATTCGAACCTGCTCCGCCAACTGATAAACTCCACGGTGAGCACCATTGAAAATCATCTCCGCCTGCACATACTTAGGTACATATTTCAATGCTGGAAGTTTTCTTGAGATCCACCACGAAACACTGTTACGCATCAAAGTTTTATCACGATAGTTAGCCATCAACACCCACTTCTTATGCTTAGGCATACCGAGTATCTTCTGACGTGATTCGAGCTTAAACGTGTAAGACGGCTTCTTCTGCATAACTGTCCACGTAGCATTACCACGACCGTGAATCTGAATCTTCTGGAACTCAGTATCATTCATATCGCCGACACCGAGAATCTCGAGAGTAGCGCCCTCATAGACGCTTCGACGCTTAACCTCCTGACCAGAATCAGTATTGAGATAGATAATAGGCAACTTGGTAAAATGCGACAAGTCTACGTTGTATACAGTGGTCTGACCGCTTTTGGCCATAGCCTTGATTTGAAACGGACGAGAACAATCCAGACGTGTAGATCCACTTATAATCTCCTTATCACCACAATACAACTTCCAGGCATCAGTATCGAATGTAGCAATCATACCTCGGATGTCTACAGGTTGCATATAAGTTTTATTGTTGATAAGCTTATAAGTGTAGATACGACCCGTAATCTTGTTGTTAGCATCTGGCTTGAAAACAAGATCTCTATCCAAATCCTTGTTTCTAACTTTTTGGAATGTGATTTTTTTGATAGCGACGTTTTCACTAGTACTAGGCTCTGGGATAGGCTCAGTACCAGGATCATCATCACCGCCGCAAGCTACAAATAACGATGTAGCCACAACTGCCAGCAGAATGTAATAAAACTTTTTCATATTTGTTTTAAGGTTAGTGATTTCAGATTCACTCGTTACAAAATTAACAAAATAAAAGCTACGCAACAAAGGATTTGTGCAAAAAACTCATCTCTTTTGTGCAAAAATAGCCCCCAATTCTGAAATGCTTTTGAAATTTAGCCCAAAGAAGAGAAAATATTCACTAAATAATCATAAAAGAAATTTTGTGTTGCGCCTGTGATGTTGTATCTTTGCGGCCAATTAAAACAACAATTATGGCGTTAATCGACGAAATCACAAAGCGAAGAACATTTGCAGTTATCGCGCACCCAGATGCCGGTAAGACTACCCTCACAGAGAAACTTCTGCTCTTCGGTGGAGCTATCCACGTTGCAGGAGCTGTAAAGAGCAACAAAATCAAGAAGGGAGCTACATCCGACTTTATGGAGATTGGGCGACAGCGAGGCATCTCGGTTGCTACATCAGTAATGGGTTTCAACTACAAAGATGTTAAAATCAACATCCTCGACACCCCTGGCCACGAGGATTTTGCCGAGGATACATACCGTACACTCACCGCTGTTGATTCTGTTATCATCGTAATCGACGGCGCGAAGGGTGTGGAGGCACAGACTTTGAAGTTGATGAACGTCTGCCGTATGCGCAACACGCCAGTAATTGTCTTTATCAACAAGCTCGACCGCCCTTGCAAGGATCCATTCGACTTGCTTGATGAGGTGGAGCGTGAGTTGCAGATTCGCGTACGCCCATTGGCTTTCCCAATCTCGAGCGGTGATACATTCAGAGGTGTATATAACATCTACGAGAAGAATCTTTCACTCTTCACAAGCGACGAACGCCAGACTGCCGACGCCGAGACTGTAGATTTCAAGGATATATCTTCTCCCGAGTTGGATAAGTATATCACAGCCAAATTTGCATCGCAGCTGCGCGACGATTTGGATTTGGTGGAGGCCGTATACGACGATTTCGACCGCGAGGCCTATCTCAATGGTAAACTCGCTCCTGTTTTCTTTGGTTCAGCCGTGAACAACTTTGGCGTAAGAGAGCTTCTGGAGTGTTTTATCCGCATCGCCCCATCGCCACGTCCTTCGACAACCGAGACACGCGATATTATGCCCGACGAGCAGAAGATGACAGGTTTCATCTTTAAGATTCACGCCAATATGGACCCCAACCACCGAGATCGCTTGGCCTTTATGAAGATATGTTCGGGCACATTCGAGCGTAACAAGAACTACCTGCACGTCCGCTCGGGCAAGCAGCTCAAGTTCTCATCGCCTACTGCCTTTATGGCCGAAAAGAAGTCGGTTATCGACTTTGCATACCCTGGTGATATTGTAGGTCTGCACGATACAGGAACATTCAAAATTGGCGATACGTTCACCGAGGGCGAGAAGCTGAAGTTTACAGGTATCCCATCGTTCTCTCCTGAGCTCTTCCGTTATATCGAGAATGCCGACCCAATGAAGTTCAAGCAGCTTGCCAAAGGTGTTGACCAGCTTATGGACGAGGGTGTGGCACAGCTCTTCACCTCTTCACTCAATGGCCGCAAGATTATCGGTACTGTGGGTCAGTTGCAGTTTGAGGTTATTCAGTATCGTCTGGAGCACGAGTATGGTGCAAAGTGCCGCTGGGAGCCTATTTCGATTCACAAGGCTTGCTGGATTGAAAGTGATAACGCCGAGCAGCTTGCCGATTTCAAACGCCGCAAGCACGCAAATATGGCAATTGACAAGCACGGCCGCGATGTATTCCTCGCCGACACAAGCTACGCACTGGCTCTGGCGCAGGAGAACTTCAAGGATATCCGCTTCCACTTCACTTCAGAGTTTTAATCGGGTGATATAAGATTAAATATTATAGCTACACATTAGCGACCTTGCACTTTTGTAAGGTCGCTATTTTTTTATTATCTTTGTTTTACGTAGATTAAACCCCGATTATATGATTATGAATTTTAAGCGTTTTATAACTTTTTTGTTTTGTACGCTCGTCTGCTTTGCAACCGTATCGCAGGCACGCGAGAAGGGCGTGGTGATAGGAGTATCGGCCTCTAAGCCATCGAGCGCCACAGAGACCTATATCAAAGCCATTCGACGGGCGGGCGGCACACCGATAATTATCCCTATCACAACCAGCGAGGCCGAATTAAAGGCTGTGCTGAGAAGAATTGACGGCGTAGTGATGACTGGCGGCGAAGATGTTGAGCCTTGGCGCTATGGCGAGCAGCCTATACCAGAGTTGGGAGGAGTTTATCCCGAGCGCGACGAGTTCGACATCAAACTGATTCAGCTGGCCGCAGCAAAGAGGTTGCCCATAATGGGAATATGCCGAGGTGTGCAGGTGATGAATGTAGCATTTGGAGGAACACTATACCAAGATATCCCATCGCAGTTGTCTCAGAGTAAGGTTGACCACTATTTCGGCACCAAACGCGCCCACAAAATAGAGATTAAACAAGAGAGCAACCTCCACAAGATTCTCGGTGATGAGGCAATAGTAAACTCGGTCCACCATCAATCGGTAAAGAAGCTTGCACCGGGATTCATTGTTACGGCTATGGCAGAGGATGGTGTGGTAGAGGGAATCGAGATGGAGAGCGGCAAACCTATATTTGGCATTCAGTTCCACCCTGAGGTCTTTGTTGCGGCTGGAGACGATGACTTTTTAGGATTGTTTGAGTATTTCGTAAAGGCAGCAAAGCGTTAAACACGAGGTCGAACCAGACACCCAAAAAGCCTTTTCCAGAGTAATAGAAACCATAATATTGCAACTAACTAACACCAACAAAAATGAATAACAACAACTCAAACCGCATTGTATGGGTCGATTTATTGCGACTTATCGCTATGCTGATGGTTATCACGGCCCACTGCACCGATATGTATAACGCCGCACCGCAAGAGGACCCTATGGGCGGATTTTGGGGCGCTTTCATCGGCTCGTTTATGCGACCAAGCGTACCGCTTTTCGCGATGATGACAGGTCTTCTGCTGCTGCCTACACAAGGCTCGGCCACAGAGTTCTATCGCAAGCGTATTCCTCGCGTTGTCGTGCCGATGGTCATTTGGTCGGTAATAAATTATCTGATTCCATATTTTACAGGCTTGCTGGGTATGGACAAATCGGTTATCTCGGTTATGTTCCCCTACGTCTATGAGCCATCGCAGGAACTGGGCGAGGCATTGAGTAATATCTCGATGATTCCTTTCACGTTCAACTTCTACACCACTCATATGTGGTATTTGTATATGCTTATCGGCCTCTATCTCTTCCTGCCATTCTTCTCGGCATGGGTTGAGAAGGGCGATAAGGCCCTCACCAAGACCTACATAATGTTGTGGGGAGCATCGCTTATGTTGCCATATTTGACCATCGCTATCTCGCCATTTATCTTCGGCGAGTGCCACTGGAATGCCTACGGAACACTCCACTATTTTGCAGGATTTACTGGCTATCTGCTGCTCGGTTATCTGCTGGCGAAGGGCAACACTATTGCAACACGCAAAATAGTTGTCATCGGAGCTATACTTTATACCGCCGGATATCTTGTTACCTACAAGGGTTTTGCAACCGTTGCTGCACAGTACACCTATGCCGAGGCACCCGAGCTATCGCAGCTCTTCTGGCAGTTCTGTTCGCCAAATGTGGCGTTGATGGCTATCGGAGTATTCCTTGTAGTGCAACGCATCAAAATCACTTCTCCAATGCTTCAGGCTATCTTGGCCAGCACCACAAAATGCAGCTTTGGCGCATATTTGATGCACTATGCTATAATTGGCCCTGTGATTTTGACAGTCTTACCACTGCGCCTGCCTACCCCACTCAGCATACTTTGCAGCGTGGTATTGGTATTTGGAATCTGCTGGGCTTTGACCGCACTGATTTATAAAATTGCTCCTCGCTGGGCAAAATATATTGTAGGCTAACCGCCAAATTAAAACATTTTTCGCCAATGAAACGATACTTAACCATACTCTCACTGCTGGTAGTCCTAACTGCCTGCCACGCGCCAAGCAGCATGCTTATCGAGGCCGAGAGCTTCGCCGACAAAGGTGGTTGGTCAACCGACCAGCAGTTTACCTTCGAGATGGGCACGCCATACCTTATCGCACACGGAATGGGCAAAGCTGTAAAAGATGCATCTACCGAAGTCATATTCCGCAAAGCAGGCGAATATCACGTCTACGCACGCACCTACAACTGGACATCACCTTGGAGCAAGGGGCGTGGCGCAGGAGCATTCGGCATAAGTATCGACAATCAGATGCTACCTAACGAGTTAGGCTCAACGGGCAACAAGTGGGAGTGGCAATACGCCGGCTCGGTCAATATAACCAAGACTGGAAGAAAAACCCTACGCTTGCACGATATGACAGGTTTTGACGGACGTTGCGATGCTATATATATCACGCTCGACAAAAACGTCACACCACCCACAGACATCGACCCACTCGCACAATTCCGCACAACCCACAACCCACCAAAGACAAAGGTTGCTAAGTATGATTTTGTAGTTGTAGGCGGTGGTATTTCGGGTATGTGTGCGGCTGTAGCAGCTGCACGCCTGGGCTGCAAGGTGGCACTCATCAACGACCGACCACTATGGGGCGGCTCGAATAGTTCGGAGACACGAGTACACCTGGGCGGCCACATAGAGATGGAGCCCTACACCAACCTCGGCAATATGATTAAGGAGTTTGGCCCACTGCGTGGTGGTAATGCCAAACCCGCAGAGTATTACGAAGACGACAAGAAGCGAGCCTTTCTCGAGGCTGAGGAGAACCTCACACTCTACCCATCATACAGAGTGTTTGCCGTTGATAGCCGCAACGGTCATATCAACTCTGTACAGGCCCAGCATATTGAAACAGGTGAGATCGTAACATTCCGTGCTCCTATATTCTCAGACTGCACGGGCGATGGAACAGTTGGTTATCTGGCAGGTGCCGACAACACTATGGGGCGTGAGAGTCGTGCCGACTATGGTGAGCCATCGGCTCCCGAGGTGGCCGACAAGATGACAATGGGCTCATCGGTGCAGTGGTACTCAGTGGAGGAGAAGCAGGAGAGTCAATTCCCTATTTTTGAGTATGGTCTCGAATTCAACGAGGAGAGCTGCCAGCGAGTTACGATGGGCGAATGGACCTGGGAAACAGGTATGAACTATGACCAATGTAAGGAGTTTGAGCGCATACGCGACTACGGCCTGATGGTGGTATATTCAAATTGGAGTTTTCTGAAGAATCGCTTGGAGCAGAACGAGAAGTACCGCAACCGCACGCTTGGCTGGGTGGCCTACATTGCAGGTAAGCGCGAATCACGCCGACTGCTTGGTGATCACGTGCTCACCGAGAACGACTTGGTAGGCGAGGTGGCTTATCCCGACGCATCGTTCACAACATCGTGGAGTATTGATCTGCACTACCCCGACCCACAAAACTCAAAACACTTCCCAGGCGAGGAGTTTAAGTCAATCTGCGTTCACGGAGCAACCAACCCATATGCTGTGCCATATCGTTGTCTCTACTCACGTAATATCGACAACCTCTTTATGGCAGGACGCGACATCAGCGTAACGCACATCGGTCTGGGTACGGTGAGAGTTATGCGCACTTGCGGAATGATGGGCGAGGTGGTAGGTATGGCCGCTTCGATTTGCCACAAACAGAAGGCACTGCCTCGCGATGTATACACCTCACACCTCAACTCGCTCATAGCCCTGATGAAGCAAGGTGCTGGCGAGCAGGGGCTACCCAACAACCAAACCTACAACCTGGGCGGCAAATGGCCCACCTATCGCAAGAAGTATTAGTGCAGCAGCACCAAACAAAGTACATTCGACCCAATATTGAATAAAAAGTAGCCTGCCTAACAAAGAAAAACGTTAGGCAGGCTTAATATTTAGCATAGGGTTTTAATAGACGCCCTATTGGTAAGAGTTTTGAGATTCTCTATGCCTGGGTATTTTGCACATTATAATCTCTGCAATTCGATTTATTCGCCATTTGTCAGCGAGTATGGTTTATCGCTAATAGCGAGGCCTCGTTTTTTGTTGGGCTTGGCGCTCATAACAAACTCCAATGTACCACCAGCCTGCAAGTCGGCGTGTGTGATATATGTCTTGGTGTAAGGTTTACCATTCAAAAGTACCGACTTCACATAGCGATTCTTATCGCTCACTTCAGGAGCTTTAATCTCGAAGCTCTTGCCGTTAGCCAACGAGAGTTTCAGATATGGTACATATGGAGCGCCCAGCACATATTGGTCGGTACCTGGACATACGGGATAGAATCCCATAGCACCAAATAGATACCAAGCCGACATCTGACCACAATCATCATTACCACCCAAGCCTCGGATATGATTCTTATACATTTTGTTCATCACCTCTCGCACCCAATACTGTGTTTTCCAGGGTTGTGAAGTCCAGGCGTATAGGTATGGGATATGGTGACTAGGCTCGTTGCCATGCACATATCCTCCAATCAGGCAATCTGATGTAATATCCTCATTTGCCGCATAATACTCCTCAGGCAAGTGCATCGCAAACAACTCGTCGAGTTTACGCAGGAACTCCTCTTCGCCACCCATATATTTGATTACTCCCATGACATCGTGTGGCACATGGAACGAGAAATTCCACGAGTTACCCTCGATAAAACCCTCACCGTGAGTCTGCAACACATCAAACTCCTCCTTAAATGAGCCGTCGCGATATTTAGGGCGTGCAAATCCCAACTCTCCGTCGTAGATGTTGCGATAGTTCAACGCACGCTTATAATACTCGTCTGCCACCTCTTTATTACCTGCGGCGAGGGCTGTTTGGTAGATTGTCCAATCGTCATAACAATACTCCAAAGTGGTCGATGCTGCAGTTTTGGTCGCCTCCAAAGGCACATATCCCAATTTGACATACTCTCCGATACCTTCAAAATAGGGGACATTCGATGTCGCAACCATAGCTTTCAATGCCTCGGCCTTATCGACATTGGCACCCTTGGTGATGGCATCGGCCAAAACCGATGTCGCGTGATAGCCGCTCATACACCAGTTATCGTTGGCCATATGGCTCCAAATTGGCAACATCCCGTGTGCGCTCTGCTGCTGGTGGCGAATCATCGAGACAACCATATCGCGAGCCTGGGCGGGCTTCATAAGCATCAAGAATGGGTGCTCGGCACGGTATGTATCCCATAGCGAAAAGATCGTATAATTCTTAAATTCATCTGCTTGATGGATATTCTGATCCAGACCGCGGTACTTGCCATCGACATCCATATATACCGAAGGGTTAATCATCGTGTGATAATACGAAGTGTAGACCATCGATTTCTGATCCTCAGAACCTTCGACCTCAATAGATGAGAGTTGTCTGTTCCACTCTTCGGATGTCTCGCCTGCAATAGTCGCAAAATCTTTTGCTTCGGCCTCAGCCCTCAGGTTCTTCACCGCGCCATCGGTACTTGTCGCCGAGAGAGCAACCTTCACGACCACTTCGGGATTAGACTTGGTATCAAATTCGAAATATGAAACCACTTTGCGTCCTGCCATCTCGGGGAAGTTGTTGCCGACCGAGAATTTACGCCAAAAACCATTGTAGAGAATCTTCTGAAAATCCTTGTAACCATAGTTTGTAATAGGCTGCGAGAATGAGATTGCAAAGTAGGTAAAATTAGTACGCGCCCAACCGTTGGTGATACGGTAACCCGTAATCAATGTCGGACTCTCCACACGAATAGATGCCCACAATGTTTTGCCATCATAGTTATATATTCCGTGATTAAGATCAATAATTACACGTCCATCACTATCCTTGGGGAAGGTATATTTGTGAACACCTACACGCTGTGTAGCCGTAAGTTGAGCCTTGATATTATAATCATCTAGCATCACCTCATAATATCCCGGCTTCGATATTTCGGTATCGTGCGAGAAACGAGAACGATAACCGCTCTGGGGATTCTCCTCGGTACCGGGATTGAGTTTCAACTCACCTGTTGTAGGCATAATTAGGATATCACCCAAATCAGAGTGGCCCGTACCGCTAAAGTGAGTATGGCTGAAACCCACGATAGTTGTATCATTGTACTGGTAGCCAGCGCAATACTCATAGACTTTCTTTTGGTATTTTCCATCTATATTATGGGGGATTGTATCGGTATCGGGGCTCAGCTGCACAATGCCAAACGGTGCGCAGGCTCCAGGGAAAGTGTGGCCCATACCATCGGTGCCAATCATAGGATTAACATAATCCACAGGCTTTTTGGATTGCTGTGCAAACAGAGAGGTCGCACCCAGCAACATCATTGACACAAAAAGCAAAGTTCTAATTTTCATATATCTCTAAGTTTTAATTGACTCCAAATAACGGATTATACCACAAAGATACTATAAAATGTCAAAACTCGGCTAAGATATTCTCTCATCCCTCCGAAAAGATCTTTCAGCCAGAGGATAATGAATAAAAAGTTTATTTGAATAACTTCCACAGAGTAAAAAATTATCTAAAAAAGTTTTACAAAAATTGTTTGAATATGAAAATTAATTTTTAACTTTGTTGCGTAAAGCGCTCTAAGCGCAGGTTATACGTACTTAAATAGTGTTTTCTCACTGCTCTTAATCAAAGAGGCAAATCTCTTCGAAATGCAAAAGGGCACAAACAACACTCTTTTTCTTGCTTAGATTATAGACGACGAAGTGCAATGCTGCATTTCGACGCTATATGCCTATCCGAGTATTACGTATCGTACCGTTCGTTTACACTGGCATCCCCCCCTTGGCCACTCCTAAGGTAAACGAAATAAAATCCACGCTCTTTGACAACAAACAACAAACAAATTGTTTTTCAAGCAAGCAAAATCCACTTATAAAAAATAAAAACAATGAAAAAATCAATCCTTATCGCATTGTCAATGTGTACAATGCTTGTTGCCTCTTGCACAAAAGAGGTAGAAAATCCCCCAATGAAAGAATTTGTTGATGTCACATTTGATTTAGGAGCAGAAAATGTGATAGCATCTCGTGCCATTAGTGATGGTACAGGTGCAGACCTGCTGATGTATGGAGTTTTCAGTGATGACAATGAATTGATTATTCCCAAGGCAGTGAAAAATGGTGTATCCAACTTAACAAGTAGCAGCGGATACAGCATGACAATATCATTGGCCAAAGGCCAAACATATCAAGTCGTATTCTGGGCTCAGGATAGCGATTGCGACGCATATTCTGTGTCGGACGATATGAAAGTAACTATTGACTACAACGGAATCAACAACGATGAGACTCGTGATGCATTTTTTGCAGTAACTGAGAAGTTTAAGGTTGGCTCATCAACAACAGTTTCGGTAGTTCTCAAACGCCCATTCGCACAGGTTAATGTGGGTGCATACCCATTTGATCTGGAGCTAGTAGAGGATATGGGTGTAGAGATTCGCAAATCAAGCGCCACAGTATCTGGCGTTGCAAATCATTTGAATCTACTCGATGGCGAGGTTAGCGGAGATGTTGATGTAACATACACCCTGAACGCATGCCCTAGCGAGAAGCTATTGGTAGATGTCGATATGAATAGTGTTCAAGAGTCATATGAGTGGCTCTCAATGTCTTATATTCTCGCAGGAACAAAGACTACTCATGCAATGTCATTCTCGTTTTCTGACGATAATGACTCTAACGTCATAACCTTTGATGAGGGTCTTGAGTTTGTTCCCATTCAGCGAAATTTCAGAACCAATATCGTAGGCCAGATTCTCTCTGGAACTACCTCATTCAACATCAAGATTGACCCAATTTACGAGGGTGAAACTATTAACTCTGCTGGATTGTACTACAATTTCAGCGAGGATACCACTATCGAGAATAAGGTATTTGCATTTAATACAACAGATGGCGCGACATTCACCTCTGAGAATAACAATCTTATTACTATGAAAAATGTAACCTTCTCGGGTAAGATTGAGCAAATCGCAATGGGTGAGTATCGCGACAAGGGTAATTATGTCGAATTCAGAAACGACATGACCAATGTCGTTGCTGAAAATATGGTAGTAACACACCCCACAGGTATTGCAAACGTGGAGCCTGTTGATTATATGTCACCTCTGTTCTTTCTGCGTGGTGTGACAACATTGACCGATTGTAGATTTACTGGCACGACCTCAGTGGCTCCAGAGAAAATAGATTACAATGGTGATTATCACCAGGTGTTACCATATGATTGTGGCGTGCCTAACTCTTGCGTGGCTACATTTGATAATTGCATAGTTGACAGACTCTATGCGTGGAGCCACTCGCAGATTACTGTGAAAAATACTACAATGAAGTATATCCGTTGTAGCACACATCGAAATTCAGACTCTAACGCACATCTTACAATCGATGCAGGTTCGGTCATCGACGAGATTTTTGTATCAAGTTCAGGCACTGCAAAATTCGTAACTATCAATGGTAAGAAGACTCTTACTGCCGATAAGTGGGCCCCATCGCTTATCATTAAGGCCGGTGCCACTGTTAAGCGTCTGGATATGAATAACCGCCCATCGCTCGATAAAAACGGCAATCTTTCTGTGATTATTGAGACGGGTGCAAACATTGGCGAGATTGTCAATGCAGTTGATGTTATCCCCAACGCCCCAACAGTCACAGAGCCTTAGCATATCTACTGAAATACAACACAATAGTGGACTTAAATTAAGATAATGAAGAGATTTTTATTACACATTCTCCCCATTATTTGTACTATTTTTATGGCATCTTGCTCAAAAGTTGAAACAGATTTTCAACCCGTTGAGAGTGTATCCATAACATTTATCTTAGAGTCTGACAATGAGATCTATACACGCGCTATAAGTGACGGAAAAAGTGTTAATCAACTCACATATGCAATTTTTAACGAAAGGGGTGATGTCGTTGTCCCCAAGTCGGTTAAGGATAATGTGACGATAGCGGCTAATGGTACGGCAACAACTTTAATGTTGACACTGCCTGCCGGCGGTAGCTATAAAGCAGCTTTTTGGGCTCAAAATAGCGAGTGTGATGCTTATACAATATCAGATGATATGACCCTCACGGTCGATTATAATGGCGAGAATAATGATGAGAACCGAGATGCATTTTGGGGTATCTCAGGATCGTTTACGGCAAGGGCTGGAGCAAATGTTCCGGTCTCACTAAAACGCCCATTTGCCCAGGTGAATGCAGCTGCATATCCCTTTGATTGGGAATGGGTTAAGGAGTTTCACGAGTTTGATGCTATCAAGTCGGGTGCTATTATTTATGGCGTAGCCAATGAGATGAATTTGTTGGACGGAAGTGTGTCGGGAAATGTCGATGCGCATTTCTCGCCAGCCAATATGCCCTCAGAGTATCTATGCACCGATGTTGATGAAAATGGCGCCGATGAAGAGTATACATATCTGTCGATGTCGTATGTGTTGGCCGACACAGAACCTTCGACTCACGAGATGACACTCTTTTTCATGGACGACCAAAATTGCGCTGTAACCATCGAGCAGGATGTATCTATTCAGCGAAACCATGCCAATACCCTTGTTGGACAGGTGATAAGCGATTATGGAGAATTAAATATCCGTGAGTATTACGATAGAGGTAACGGAGCAAATGAGAAATATCCGCAATATCTTTACTACAATATCTCAGAGCCCACCACCATCAAAGACAAGATATACAATTTCTCTGATTATAATGCAGGTCTGCAGTTCGCAAGCGAAGATGGCCAGATGATAACCCTAGAGAATCTGTATTTTACGGGTAGTATCTGGACCATAGAGTTTGGCGAGTATCGCGGTAAGTCATATGTCAATTACAACAATACCGTGAACAACGTGGTATTGCATAATCTGTCTGTCTCAGCCTGCATTGAATGTCATGAGTGGTACTTTGCACCTGCAATTATTGCATATGGAAATACAGTGTTGAATAACTGCGAAATGACAGGAACAACCTCTATAAATAAGAGCATAACAGATGCCCACGGGGTAACACACGATATTATTCCAGTGGATTTGGGTGTCCGCAATGAATCTGATGCGATAATTAATGGAGGTAAGTATGAAAATGTATTTGCGTGGACTCACGCAGTGGTAAATATTTTCGACGCCGAGATAGAGACATTGTATTGCGGTACGTGCGACTCTACAAAACATTCGTGGATGACCATCGAGTCGGGAACCAAAATCAACAAAGTCATATGTTGTGAACCTCGTTGCCCATATGGCACAAAGGAGTACTCCACAACAATGACCATCAAGGCTGGTGCAACCGTTGGCTCACTTCAGTTGGTATCGACCGATGTGGAGTTCCTTATTATCGAAGAGGGTGCAAATGTTGGGTCCATAACCTGCAATGGTGTAGAATACACATATGAAGAATTAAGAAGTGCAATGGGCTTATAATAAGATTATTATGCATAACAGTAATAATTTAATCAATATTGAGCGCAAAACGACATGCCGAACAGGCATTATACCCAATCGTAAAATTATCTGCCGCATTTTTCCTCTATTGTGTGCGATGATATTTGCTTTGGGGCAAAATGCTTTTGCTCAACAGTCCGAGAAGCATAAGGTAGTCAAATCTGAATTACAACGCGACGAAATGCGTATTCGATTCCGCGTCTCTACAAGCAATATCAATCCAGGCTACATGAACAATGCAGATTCACTGGAGAGAATCGTTGCATGGGTGGGCCGTGTGCAGCAAGATAGTACGATAGATATTGTCGGTGTAGAGTTTTGTGGTGCAGTATCTCCCGAAGGAAGTGTACGATTCAACCACTATTTGAGTAATGCCAGATTAAAGGCGTTGGAAAAGTATGTACGCAGTAGAGTCGAAATTCCAGAAGAGATTATCGTCCGAAATGACCACTATATCGCTTGGGATGAGTTAAAGGAATTGGTCTCTAAATCAGACTTGGCCAACAAGGAGGATATCATTGATATACTGAATAGTGAGAATCGATCTACGGGCGAACAACTTGACAGCCGTATTGGCGATCTAAAAAATATGGATGGCGGGGTTACCTGGAGAAAGCTTTACAATACGTTCTTTGTGGATTTGCGAAATGCATACACCGTGTTGATAACTCGTAAGTCCCAAATGGTTGAATTTAGCGAACCGGCGTTAAAACATACCATTGCCTTAGAGCCAATGCTTCCCCTGAAATTACATATGGAGGATATGTCTATTAAGTTGGGTGCTTCGGAATCAGTCTCGATTCTCGAGAATCGCTATATGTATGTTAAATCGAATCTTGTGGGACTAGGTCTGCTGATGGCGAATTTAGGAGTGGAGTTTGATATCGGAAGCTATCTTTCTTTCAATCTTCCTATCTATTATTCAGCGGTAAATTACTTCTGTCATACGATAAAGTTCCGTACTTTTTCGCTACAACCTGAGCTAAGATTTTGGCCTACTAAGAATAATGACGGCATTTTCATCGGTGCACACGCCGGTTTTGCTTATTACAACTTTGCATTCAACAAAGAGTGGAGATATCAGGATAAAGATGGTAAAACTCCAACCTTGGGCGGTGGTTTGTCGCTTGGTTATAGAATGCCATTAAGTCGCGACAATAGATGGAAACTGGAGATGGCTGTTGGCGCAGGAGTATACCCGCTTTGCTATGACGTGTTTCACAACGAATACAATGGGCAATTGCACGAAACGCACAAGAAGACCTATTTTGGATTAGATAATCTTCTTTTGGGGGTTTCATATCGCATACCATTGAGAGATGTTGAATCAAAGAGGTAACATTTTATAATATTTTTATACCCAGATAAATGAGAGCATTACGATATATACTAATGTTGGGATACATACTAATATGTAGTATGATTCTATCGTCTTGCGATGTTCACGAGTTTCCAGACCCTATTGAGCAGGAGATTTCATTTACCATAAATTTGAGTTATGATACATCCCTGCCTCTCTATAAAGTCATCACTCATGATAATGGTTCTCGCACTGTTAACGAAAGTGAGAAACATAACATTCGCTATGTAATAGAAGTATATCCGGCAGATGAGGAAAACAAGAGTCAGGGTCGCACTACGTTGCATCGTTTTGTGTTTATCAAAGAGGATGTCTCAACACTCGATTATAGAGTCGAGATTCCTCTTGAGAGGGGAGCATACAATTTTGTGGTATGGTCTGATTATGTAAAGGCTAACGATAATGACTTGTACTATAACACCCAGGTATTCGAAGAGATTACACTCCGTGGCGATAACCACAATGGAAGTAACGATTTCCGAGATGCATTCAAAGGTACGGTAACATCAGAGGTGTCGGAGTTTGTAACTTCAGCAACTATTGATATGCAACGCCCTATGGCCAAATTTAACTTTATCTCTAATGATGTTAAGGAGTTTGTGTCAAACATTAAATCCACCAGGGCTGAGAAACAACGTAGCCGAGGTGATGAGAAATCGAATGATAATAATTCGAGTAGCGGAACTGTTGGAATAGAGGATATAGATTTTTCGGAGTTCAATATTCTGTTCCGTTACAACGGCTTTATGCCAGATTCATTTAATGCATATACTGGTAAACCTTCTGATGCATCGACGGGAGTTAGCTTCGACTCAAAGATTAAAATCTTAGAGAATGGAGATGCCGAGTTGGGCTTTGACTACATTTTTGTCAATGGGACAGAGTCTTCTATCAGTGTGTCAGTCGAGGTCTATGATTATGATGGAGAGCTGTTGTCGCGATTCAAGCCTATCGAGGTACCGCTGATTCGCAGCCATCTGACCACCATTAAAGCTAGTTTCCTTACATCTGGAACAGGTGGCGTTACAATCATTCCCGATTTTGACGGAGATTTCAATATTCAGGTTAACTAATTGTAAATTAAAAAATTAAACTTAATATTATATGAAAAAAATATTATTTTTCTTGTTGTTGGCTATAGCAATGAATATATCTTGTGAGAAAACTTTCGATAAGGAATCGCCAAGAGAGGTTTCTGATGTGGTATTCACTATTGAAATGCCAGAGATATCGACCAGGGCATTCGGAGACGGAACCAAGGCCTGCGATTTGTACTATGGTGTTTACGACGAAAATAATAGTCTTATCAGCTCTATCTCGAAGGTTGACGAGCAGAGCAAAGAGAGTATCAATATCACAAAGAGTGTTAATTTCCGTCTAGTTACAGGTAATACATATAGCATAATCTTTTGGGCTGACAATTCGAGCGGAGTGTGCGATGTAGACTTCGTTGAGCGTACAATGTCGTTTAATCCAACAAAGGCTAATATGGAAGCCTACGATGCGTTCTGGGCATATGTAGAACCATTTAAGGTGGAAAACGATATGTCTAAAACAGTAGCATTGTATCGACCATTTGCACAACTAAACATCGGAACTAACGATATCGAAGCAGCTTCAAATGCAGGTATGACTGTTGTTGAATCAAAAATAGCTGTAAAAACTCCTACGACGTTGGATCTGATGTCGGGTGCAGTCTCAAATGAAGTGGACGTCGTATACGACTTTAATGCTATCCCCGAGACTGAGGCCTTCCCAGTCGATGGGTATGAATACCTGTCAATGAACTATCTGCTCGTAGGCTCAGATAAAAGTACAATCGATATATTATTTGCATATGGCAATGGAGAGTATGAGTATGACCGTAGCTATACATTTATACCCGTGCAACGCAATTATCGCACAAACATTTTCGGTTCAATCCTTACAAGCTCTATCGATGTAAATATTCTCATCGAACCATCGTTCAACGAACCTGATTATAATGTCGATTAATAATCAGGATAGACAAATATTCATTGTTTGAATATTAGTGGATTTTTTTTAGTCCGTAGGCCAAGCCTATTGGCTAAAGCCCAGAATCCTCTCCGGTCTAAGACGCTGACTAGAGAGGATTCTCCATCTAATATAGCGACAAAGCCGAATTTGCGGACACGAAATTCTATCCCAAAATTTCTACTTTAGATTGCCCAACACCTAATAGCTGCATCACATCTATCATTTTTGAGTGGTGATTTTGGCATTCGAGAAATTAGGCCTATTTTTGCGCCGCGAACAAAGATATTTGGCAGAGATGATGGAGACACTTACCATATTTCAGTGGACTATTCTTGCGCTTACGGCGCTATGTATCGGCATGTCGAAGACCGGCGTGCAGGGTTTGATGCTACTGGCTGTGCCCTATATGGCTATGGCTTTTGGCGCAAAGGAATCGACGGGCGTCATACTGCCGATGCTCTGCATAGCAGACATTATTGCCGTTGTATATTACAAACGCATAGCCGACTGGAAAGTGGTCGCAAAACTACTTCCCACAGCTATAATCGGCTTCTTTGTAGCCATATTTGTCGATAAACTGATTGCTGCCAGCGAATTTCGTCAGCTTATGGGCTGGACTCTCGCGCTGGCGCTGGGCGTTATGATATGGAGCGAGCTATTTGGTAAGGAGAATAAGTGGATGAAAAAGTGGTGGTACTCGGCTCTGTTCGGACTGCTCGGAGGATTTACCACTATGATTGGCAATGCCGCAGGACCTGTACTGTCGGTCTATCTGCTATCGATGCGAAAGGATAAGATGGAGTATATCGGCATAAATGCTTGGTTTTTCCTGGTGGTAAACCTGCTCAAAGTGCCCCTCCAAATCTTCGTGTGGAATAATATTTCGTGGGACACGTTCTCGCTCAATCTTGCTATGCTGCCCATCATCGGCATTGGCGCTTGGCTGGGTATTATCATCGTTAAACTATTTCCTGAAAAGGCTTTCCGCCGCTTTATTCAAATCGTCACAATCCTCTCTGTTGCCATGATGCTATACTAAAGCATATCTTCATATCAATGCTATCAATTTAGGATAATCGGATAAGACCCACACAAAACCCGATGGCTATTCTACGGTTAATCGATAAAAATCATCAAAGATGCTCAGTCCTCATCTATAGGAACAATCGTAAACACTAGTTGTGTGCAAATTGTGTGCAAATCAAAAAATAATCAGCCACCTATATTGCTGTAAATGGCTGATTTTCAAGGTAATTCCGGCGGGATTGGTTACTTCGCAGACTATAGTCTGCTCCGCTTAACACCTTTCCCTTGGCATCCTCGGCATAGATAAGCGCAAGCATCGCTTATAGCGATAATAAAAACAACAGAGAGAACAATCTTTGAGTAAACTCAACATGTTCTCTCTGCTATTTTTTTGCACCATTGGTGCTGCTTGCGCTTTTCTCTGCGCTCGTGATTCCGGCGGGATTCGAACCCACGACCCACAGCTTAGAAGGCTGTTGCTCTATCCAACTGAGCTACGGAACCATCGACAATGCTCGTTTATGAGGCATTTGCGGTGCAAAAATAAATCATTTATTTCTTTTATCCAAAATAAATTACCATTTCCGCACTCTATCCCTAATTTTACAACTTTTTTAGCGGTGACGGAGGGCCAATTCGCGCTCCATATCCTCTATCGAGCAACCCATCTGCTCCATCAGCACCAGCAAGTGATAGATCATATCCGATGCTTCGTAGATAAATCTATCGCGATTACCATCGACTGCCTCCACAACGCTCTCAACTGCCTCCTCGCCCACTTTCTGCGCAATTTTCTTCACTCCTTTGATAAAGAGTTTGGTTGTATATGAGCCCTCGGGCATATCGCGGTGGCGCTGCTGCACTACACTCTGCAGATGGCGGATAAAACCCTCCTCAGCAGGCGTATCGAAACAACTCGTTGTGCCACGATGGCAGGTTGGGCCTATTGGATTGGCCTTAACGAGCAGGGTATCGCTATCGCAGTCGGCATACATCGACACCACATTCAGGAAGTGTCCACTTGTCTCACCTTTGGTCCACAAAGTGTTACGCGTGCGAGAGTAGAAGGTCACCTTACCCTCAGCAACAGTCTTATCGAAAGCCTCGCGGTTCATATAACCGAGCATCAGCACCTTCAATGTCACAGCGTCCTGCACAATGACAGGCAACAGACCATCGGCACACTTATCGAGTTTGAAATCATCGAACTTTAGCATCTTACATCAATATTTAATCGTTTCAACTCCGTTTTCAAATCACCAACCGTAATCTCGCCAAAGTGGAAGATACTTGCTGCCAAAGCGGCATCGGCCTTGCCCTTAGTGAGCACATCGGCAATATCGGCCACCGAGCCAGCGCCACCCGAAGCGATAATAGGAATAGATATATGTTCCGAGAGCGCGGCAAAGGTCTCGCAGGGATAACCCGAACGGGTACCATCGTGGTTCATCGAGGTAAAGAGAATCTCGCCCGCACCACGCTCCTGCGCCTCGCAAGCCCACGAAAAGAGCTCCTTATCGCTGGGGCGGCTACCGCCGTGAGTTGTGGCGCGCCACACGCCATCCTCCATCAGTCGGGCATCGATAGCAACAACCACAAACTGACTGCCGTATCGAGCCGCAATAGAGTCAATCAGCGAGGGATTGGCTATAGCTGCGCTATTGATTGAAATCTTATCGGCACCGGCATCCAACAATCGCGAAGCATCGTCGAGCGACGAGATACCACCTCCCACAGTAAATGGGATATTGATACCGTCGGCAATGCGTTCCACAAGTTTGGTAAAGGTATTTCGACCCTCCTTCGTGGCGCTGATATCGAGATAAACCAACTCATCGGCTCCGCTGCGCGCATAATATTGACCCAGCTTCACAGCATCGCCCACATCGCGTAAATCTACAAAATTTACACCCTTAACAGTACGTCCCTCCTTTACATCAAGGCAGGGAATTATGCGTTTAGCAACCATCGCTCAATATCTTTTAGGGTTATACGGTTCTCATAAATTGCCTTGCCCACAATCACCTTACGCAACTGCAACTCGTTGAGTTTTTCGATGTCTGCCATCGAGCTGATACCACCCGAAACGGTGAAATCGACACCCTCATAGCGGCTCTGCAAATCGGTGTAGAGGCCAAACGAAGGGCCCTCGAGCATACCATCTTTGGTGATATCGGTGCAGATAACCTGGCTCAAGCCGTGAGGCAGGAAACCATCGACAAGCTCCTCGATGCTGACGCCTAGATCCTCCAACCAGCCGTTTACCGACACCTTACCTTCGCGCACATCGGCGCCAAGCACCATCTTCTCGCCACCGAACACATCAAGCCACTCGGCAAATAGTTCGGGAGTGCGTGCTGCCACACTGCCAACGATAGCATAGTTAGCACCATAATCGAACAGTGCTCTGAGCGACTCCTCACTCTTGATGCCACCACCCCACTCTATCTCGACCGATGCTCCAACGGCCATCTTCTCCAGGGTCTTCAAATTCTTGGGAGATGATGATTTCGCTCCATCCAAATCGACAACGTGGATGCGCTTGATGCCACAATCGGCATAGCGTTTGGCCATATCGACTGGCGAAGCGTCGTAGACCTTCGAGCGGGAATAATCTCCCTGAGAGAGGCGCACGCAACGGCCATCAATAATATCTATTGCAGGAATTATCTCTATCATAACTTCAAGAAGTTTTCAATTATACGCTCGCCCACGTCGCCACTCTTCTCGGGGTGGAACTGCGTGCCGTAGAAATTCTCATACTTAAGCGCTGCACTGAACATCGCACCGTGACGAGTTGTTGCAATCGTATCGGGGCATAGCTCAGGATAGTATGAGTGGACAAAATAGACATACTCGCCACCCGAGATACCCTTAAAGAGCTTCGACTCGAGGTTGCCAATCTGATTCCAGCCCATATGTGGCACCTTCAAGTCGCCTTCTGCCTTGAATCGCTTCACTCGGGCATCGAAGATATTAAGGCAGTCGCAGTCACCCTCTTCGCTGTGGCGACACATAACCTGCATACCTACGCAAATACCCAATACCGGGCGGCGCAACGAGCGGATGACCTGCACCAAATCGGCCTTGCGCAAATTCTCCATAGCCTCGGCAGCATTGCCCACACCAGGAAGCAACACTCTATCGGCTGCACGAATAACATCAGCGTCGGCCGTAACGGTAAACTCAGCACCCAATCGTTTGAGAGCATTCTCCACAGAGCGGAGATTTCCCATTTTATAATCTATTATAGCTATCATATTTTCAATGATATAATTTTCGTTTAATTCTTATTTACACACTCCCTCCCCCATAAAGGGTACTCCCTCTAACTTAGAGGGAGAGTTTTTTAATCTCTCCACAATTTTTCGTGTTACACTCTCAATTATTGCCTCTTGACCATTCCATACTGTTTTATTCTCAAACCGAAGAACCTCTATTCCCAAATCGGAGAGAAAATTTTCTCTTACACTATCGTGATGGTATCCGCTATCGGTATAATGGAGTGCGCCATCGAGTTCAATTGCCAATTTCAAACTTGGACAATAGAAATCCAGAATGTATGGTCCGACAGAAAACTGCCTACGCCAACGCGTACCCAATAACTTATCACCTTTCAAAATCTGCCACATAACAGCTTCGGCAGGCGTTGAGTTATTTCTAAGTAAACGGCGTTTTTCTTTATGCTCGGTAATATTATTTAATCTTACCTTACTTTTATTCATAACTGCTCTACAACTCCTCCTCTAAGTTAGAGGAGGTGCCACATAGTGGCGGAGGAGTGTGTTTATTATTACAATACTCCCTTGCTAGACGGAAGTTGATACGAAAAAACATCGCGGCGAACAGCCATCTTCAACGCACGAGCAAAAGCTTTGAATACACC
Organism: Alistipes sp.; assembly: GCA_045632085.1. GTDB lineage: Bacteria > Bacteroidota > Bacteroidia > Bacteroidales > Rikenellaceae > Alistipes. The sequence goes on from JAZQVY010000027.1 coordinate 50,112, forward strand.
CTCAATAAGGTGATGGTTATTCTCACCCTGCGCCTCTATGTGCAGGTTGCAACGCATAGCCACGCACATCGATTTGAAGAAGTGTTTAAACATCTCGGTTGGCACGTCGCCCACTCTCTCGCGAGTAAATGGCACATTCCACACAAAATCGGCTCGGCCACCAAAATCAATCAGTACCATAGCCCTACACTCGTCCATAGGAAGCACAAAACCATAGCGGTCGATGCCTCGTTTCGAGCCTAACGCCTGCAAAATTGCTTCACCCAAAGCTATAGCTACATCCTCGATAGTGTGGTGCTCATCAACCTCCAAATCGCCCTTACACATCACATTGAGCGACATTCCAGAGTGGTGAACAATCTGATTGAGCATATGGTCAAAGAACTTGAGGCCTGTATCCACTCCCGACTCGCCCTTACCATCGAGGTCGAGCTCTATGCGGATATCGGTCTCCGAGGTTTTACGCTCGATTACGGCACGACGCTCTGTCTGACGCAGGAACTCTGCCACCTCTGCCCAACGATGAGTGCAGAGCACACAAGCCGAAGCAAAACTCTTATCCTGAAGCATCTCGACTCCAACCTCGCGGGGCTGCAACAGGATTGCCTTAGCACCAAGGTTATAAGCCAGCTCCACATCGGTCAATCTATCGCCTATGACATAACTCTCAGCCATATCATATTCGCCCGAGAGATACTTACCAAACATACCTATACCAGGTTTGCGGGTAGGCGCATTTTCCTGAGGGAAGGTAGGATCGATAAGCTGATCATCGAAGAAGACACCCTCACCGGCCAACGTACGCAACATCTTGGTATGAGCAGGCCAGAAAGTCTCCTCGGGGAAGGCCTCAGTACCGAGTCCATCTTGATTTGATGCCATAACAAGCTCGTAGTCGAGTTCCGCCACAGATTTCAAACCCGATATAGCGCCAGCAACAAATTCTAGTTTCTCCAACGAATCAACCTGATAATCCACAGGTGGCTCGACAAGAATAGTTCCATCGCGATCAACGAACAGCACTCTCTTACTCATATCTCTCAAGTGATTTAATTAGTTTCTCATTCTCCTGCTTTGTTCCGATTGTAATGCGCAGACAACCCTCGCAGCCACGCACACGATTGCGGTTTCGCACGATGATTCCATCGGCTATAAGATGCTCATAGATGGCATCGGCATCATCGACCTTTACAAGCACAAAGTTTGCATCGCTGGGATAAACCTTGCTCACAAACGGCATCGCGACCAACTTCTCAGCCACAACACCTCGTTGCTCCACGATTTCAGCCACCTTATCATCGATAGACTCTTCGAGAAGCTGCTCTACGATCTGCAATGCCGCTTTATTGATATTGTAGGGGTACTTCACCTGCGACATAATCTCCACTACTCTGCTATCGGCCAATGCCAGTCCCAAACGCAAACCTGCCATAGCCCACGCCTTCGACATAGTTTGCAGTACAACGATATTAGGATATTGCTCAATCTCACTCTTCAAGCTCTCAGCCTCAGCAAAATCGATATAGGCCTCATCGACTATGAGCATACCTTCAAATTCCTCGGCCAGACGCAGGATATCCTTACGAGGGAACGAGTTGCCTGTAGGATTGTTGGGCGAACAGATAAACATCAGCTTAGTATTCTGGTCACAAGCCGCAAGCAGAGCATCTACCGGCAAAGAGAAATCCTCGCCAAGCTGCACCTCACGCATCTCTACATTGTTGATTGCTGCCGAAACCTTATACATACCATAACTGGGGGCGATGGCCACTGCATTATCTTGCGCAGGTTCACAAAATACTCTAAACATCAAGTCTATAGCCTCGTCGCTACCGTTGCCGACAAAGATATTCTTCGTCTCGACACCCTTAACCTCGGAAAGTCGAGCCTTCAGACTCTTCTGATGAGGGTCGGGATAGCGGTTATATCCGTTCTCGTATGGACTCTCGTTAGCATCCAGAAATACTCCCAACTCGCCCTGATACTCGTCGCGAGCTGTTGAGTATGGCGACAGAGCAGCGATATTGGCTCTGACGAGAGATTCTATTGTTACCCTTTTCATAACTTACAGTTTATTTATTCTCACCTTTACGGCGTTGGCGTGCGCCTGCAAACCCTCAGCCTCGGCCATAGCCACGATGGTGGGAGCAAGCGACTGGATACCCTCTTTCGATAGCTCCTGAATAGTCATCTTGCGCATAAAGCTATCGATATTCACACCACTGCACGAGTGCGCCCAACCCGAAGTGGGGAGGGTGTGGTTTGTACCCGAAGCATAATCGCCAGCACTCTCGGGAGAGTAGTTACCAATGAATATACTACCCGCAGCTGTAATCTGCGAAGCTACGCCCCAAGCATCACACATCGAGATTATAAGATGCTCGGCCGCATATTCATTGGCGAAATCTATCATCATCTGCTCATCATCAAAGACCACGCATCGGCTATGTGCCAACGACTCGGCTACATAGTCGGCTCTATCGAGCTGAGCAGCCTGACGCTCTACCTCGGCTGCAATCTCCTCAGCCAATGCCACGCTGTTGCAGACAACCATCGCCTGACTATCACGACCGTGCTCAGCCTGCGAGAGCATATCCGAGGCCACAAAATCGGCCTTAGCTGACGCATCAGCCATTACCATCACCTCTGATGGGCCCGCAGGCATATCGATTGAGGTGTTACGGCCACTCACAAGCTGCTTGGCCAAAGTTACATAGCGATTGCCTGGACCGAAAATCTTATCTACCTTAGGCACCGACTCTGTACCATAGGCCATAGCTGCCACTGCCTGAGCACCGCCAACTTTGAAGATGCGCGACACTCCACAACGCGATGCTGCATACAACACCTCCGAAGCCACCTTGCCCTGCTTGTTGGTGGGGGTACACAAAACTATATCTTTACAACCTGCAATCTTGGCTGGAAGCGCAAGCATCAGCACTGTCGAGAACAACGGAGCTGTTCCGCCAGGGATATACAATCCCACTCGATTGATTGCAACTGGTCGCTGAACACACACCACTCCTGGCTGGGTCTCGACCCTCACCTCGCTTGGCATCTGCGCCTGGTGGAAAGCCGAGATATTCTTAACGGCAACCTCCACAGCCTGCTTAACTTCATCCGCTACCTGCGACTCGGCCCAAGCTATCTCGTCGGCCGATACCTCCAGATTTTCTATCTGCACACCATCAATCTGCTCGGCAAGCAATTTGATTGCAGAATCACCCTGCTGGGCCACCTGCTCAACGATGGCGGCAACACGCTCGGCTATCTGGCTATTATCCTGCTCGGCACGGCGACACAACTCGGCCCACTCACCTCGAGAGGGATTTTCAAATATTCTCATACTGCTATGGAATTATCTTGTCCAACGTAAGCACCAGGATACCCTCGGCACCGATGGCCTTCAACTGACGCACCTTATCCCACAAATCGGCAGAATCCACAACCGAGTGGAGCGAACACCAACCCTCAACGGCCAATGGCATAACGGTTGGGCTTCGCATAGCAGGCAGAATCTTCACAGCCTCGTCGAGCGATGCTGTTGGGATATTCATCAAAAGATACTTCTTACCTCGGCTCACACGCTCCGACTCGATACGGAACAGAAGCTCATCCAGCACCTCACGCTCCTCGTTAGAGAGATTACGGTTGGCTATAAGCACCGCCTCCGACTCGAAGACACGCTCCACCTCCTTCAATCCGTTAGACACCAGCGTACCACCCGATGAAACGATATCGAAAATAGCATCGGCAATACCCGCTGCAGGGGCAATCTCCACCGAGCCCGTGATTACCGCCATAGAGGCCTCGACACCATTGTCGGCCAAAAACTTCGAGAGGATAGCAGGATATGATGTGGCGATCTTCTTACCCTGGAAATACTCTACGCCATTATACTCATCAGCCTTGGGAATTGCCAACGAGATGCGGCAACCGCCAAAACCGAGCTTAGTCACCACATCAACATCGCAGCCACGCTCGGCAACCTCGTTCATACCGACGATACCTAACGTGGCGGTTCCATCGGCTACAACCTGAGGGATATCGTCATCACGCAGATACAACACCTCGATAGGGAAATTAGAAGCCTTTGAGAGAAACTTACGCTTGGCACCCTCGACATCGATACCAATCTCACGCAGCAGCTCGATACTCTGTTCGTTCAAACGACCTTTGGTCTGGATTGCTATTCTCAACATAACTATTTATTATTTACATTTTAACTATTACTATCTTCGTATCTCTGCACCAAAATTTAGACTGAGAGATTCATTCAGCAAGCTCGTTAACAAAAAAGGCCTACCTCTACGGTAAGCCTTATATTATTGATATCAAAACCACACACAACGACCTACCGTACCTCTTGCAAGATATGGCGGTGATGATGGATATTGATAGTTGTAATCATAACTCACTGTTTGTTATAGCAAATATACAAATTAATCTCAATAATTACTCACTATTTGCAAAAAAATTTAATTTCTTGCATAACAAAGCGAATAAATATGCAGGTTTTATGATTTCACACAGAATCGGCGGAGCTCTGTAACATCGACACCACCAACTACAATCTCTTTTGCGAACCTATCGGGTTCGGCAGAAAATCTATCGCTTGGTTGTACCATTATCTTGCCATCTCGCGCAAGCTCCACAATGCGATGATGCAGGAAACCGTCACCGACAGTAAAATCCACCTTGCAAAGTAGCTGCGCCATCACTCTTGCAGCCGGTTGCCACTCACCACGGCAGGCGGAGATAATTACATCGTCGAATATTTGCCTGTCTGCCTCAACAATTTCGCCACCATCTGCCAGCAATCGCAAATCAGCCACAGACTTAGACCATTTAAGCCAAAGCTCTGCATTAGCCGATTTTTCACTCTCAGCAAGTGGCACAATATTACCAAGCAACTGTTTCAAATTTTCACCCGAGCAATGCGCCATCGAGAGAGCCGTCACATGGGGATTTGGCAAGACACCCCTGAGAGGAGCTAAATCTACCACCGACAAATCTCTACCCACAAGCGCACACACCATATAGCCAAACAATCTATCGCCCGCACTCTCACCTCGCCACAGCACGACCTCGTCATAAGCAGAAAAATCTATCTGCAAAAATTTCAAGATGGCATTTGTTAGTTGGCTGGAATCTTCACTCCGGACAACTCCCATCTTAGCACACCGCGTTGCATATTCACCAACTTCACGGTGGTTAAAATCTGAGAATAACGGGGCATATTGGAGAATTTCCGGAAAAGCAGCGACCCATTCGTGCCCACTATCTAAATCAGAGAGAGTCAAGCGCAACATAGCTGCACCTGACTCTCCATATACCATATGAATGCGATTCATATATTTATAAATGTATAGTATCGTTACGACACAGGAGCTTCGCCCTCGACATTGAGGTTTACCTTTACATATTTATAGCCTCGGTGTGTGAGCTCAAGCGATACGCCCAACTCGAAGAATACCTTCACAACGCGAGCAAACAGATGGAATGCCATCACGCTCTGTGGCTCGATACCCTCCTTGCGAATCATTGTCTGGGCAGTGTTGGCACACTTGCGGATAACTCCCTCAAGCTTCTGGTTCTCCTCACTATCGAGCGAGTAACCCACCAAGCACTCAATGACATACTCATCAAGGCAATCAAATCCGCGAGGCTTCGACATAAGCGAGTACCAATCCTCGGTATCCTTATAATCGCCCCACGACTTGTCCCACAACACAGCAGCACCCATACCCACATAGCAGGCCCACGCAATAGCTGCCGATGGATACTCGGCAATCTGAGGAACGGCATCTACCATATATTCGGGAGCAGAAGTACGCCACTTCTCGTTAAGCTCCTCGACCAAGAGCATCTTGCCATCCAACATACCGTCGGCAGTACACTGCTTAACGAGCGTATCCGACAACTTCTCAGTAAATGAATTTAGAAATTGTAAATCCTTATCTTCCATAATTACATCAAGCCTAACTTAAATACAATCTTCTGGCAGTAGGTCTGCTCGGGAGTCAAAACAACCGATGGGAAACGAGGCTCGTTAACGGCATTAGGATAGTTCTGGCACTCGATAGCCACACCAGCATAATCCTTATAACGGCTACCTGACTTTGTTACGGGGCAGCCACCCTCAAGCCAGTTACCTGTATAGACCATAGCACCTGCCTGCGACGAAAGAACCTCGACCTTACGGCCAGTAGCCTCGCAACGAAGCTCGCCCACCTCGGCCAAGATATTTGGCTTCCAGTTGTCCAACACGAAGAAGTGATCATAACCCTTGAAATCCTTCATATGGTTGAACTCCGAGAGAATCTCGTCACCAAACTTACGCCACGAAGTGAAATCCTGAGGAGTACCCTTCACATCGAGATACTCACCTGTTGGAATCTGCGTTGGATCCATCTCCAGCACGCGTGAGCAGTTCAGGCGCAACTCGTGGTCGAGGATATCCTTGCCACTACCCTCGCCTGCCAAATTCCAATAGACGTGGTTTGTGAGGTTTACGACAGTTGTCTTGTTGGTGCGAGCCATATAGGTAATCTCCAGCTCGTTGTCGTCGCTGAAATAGTAGCCAGCCTCGACATACAACTCACCTGGGTAGTTCTGCTCGCCATCCTCCGATGTGCGCGAAAAGACGATGCGGTTGGTCTCCACACGACTCTCCCACAACTGATTGGCAAAACCCTTTGAGCCACCGTGAAGGTGGTTAGGACCGTTATTGATTTCGAGGTTATACTCTACACCCTCGATAATCATCTTACCCTTTGCGATACGGTTAGCAACACGACCCACACTCTTACCACTTGCAGCACCATCGCCAAAATAGCTCATAGCATCTTTGTAGCCGAGCACGATATCATCTATCTTGCCATCACGATCGGGAGCCTTGACCGATACGATTGAAGCTCCAATATTGCAAAGCTGCACCTCGCAGCCATTGGCGTTGCGAATGGTATAGATTACAATCGCCTCGCCCTCAGGAGTTGCCCCCCAGATGTGCTGTAAAATCTCCATTATTCGATAGGTTTAAGGTTTTCCAAAATATAGTCAATGCGCTTCAAGCACTCCTCCTTACCGATGAAAGCCGTAACGTCATACATACCGGGGCCCTTACCTGCGCCCACCAAAGCCAAACGCAGTGTGTTCATAATCTGACCCATACCATACTCCTTCTCGGCAATCCAAGCGCCCACAACAGCCTCGGTATTCTCCTTCGAGAAGTCTTCAATCGAGGCCAGCACCTCACGAAGTTCCTTCAGACGAGCAGGGTTCTCACCCTTCCAATACTTCTTAGCCTGCTTCTCCTCGTATGAGGTTGGAGCAACAAAGAAGTATGAAGTCAAATCCCACAAGTCACAGATAAACGAAGCACGCTCCTTCATAATGCCAGCAGCCTTACCTGCCAACTCATCGCTGGTCTCAACGCCATTCTCCTTCAGGATAGGCTGGAACAACTCGGCAAGCTCCTCATCTGTTTTATGGTGCATATATTGTGCATTGAACCACTTTGCCTTATCGGGCTGGAAACGAGCGCCTGACTTTGACACACGGTCGAGCGAGAAGCTATCAATAAGCTCCTGCATCGAGAACAACTCCTGCTCGGTACCTGGATTCCAGCCAAGCAGAGCCAACATATTTACGAATGCCTCGGCAAAGTAACCATCCTCCTTATATCCGCGAGCAGTCTCGCCTGTTGGTGAGGTCCAGAAGAGTGGGAACACAGGGAAACCCATCTTGTCGCCATCTCGCTTCGAAAGTTTACCGCCACCCGTTGGCTTCAATAGCAAAGGCAAGTGTGCAAACTGAGGCTGAGTCTCCTGCCAGCCGAATGCACGATACAACAGATAGTGCAGCGGCAACGAAGGCAACCACTCCTCGCCACGAATAACGTGAGAGATCTCCATCAAGTGGTCATCGACGATATTAGCCAAGTGATATGTTGGCAACTCATCGGCACTCTTATAGAGCACCTTGTCGTCCAAGGTAGAGGTATTGACCTTCACGTGGCCACGAATCAAGTCATCCATCTCGACAACCTCATTCTCAGGCATCTTGAAACGTACTACCCAGATGTCGCCACGAGCTATGCGCTCCTCAACCTCCTCCTTTGAAAGTGAGAGAGATGTTGGCAACTTCTCGCGAACAGTGTAGTTGTAGGCAAAGGTCTGACCAGCAGCCTCAGCCTCCTTACGCAGAGCGTCCAACTCCTCAGCTGTATCAAAAGCATAGTAAGCCCAGCCAGCCTCAACAAGCTGCTTGGCATACTTCAAATAAATCTCCTTGCGCTCGCTCTGACGATATGGTGCGTGAGGGCCACCAACGCCCACACCCTCGTCAATCTCGATACCGCACCACTTGAGTGACTCAATGATATACTCCTCGGCACCTGGCACGAAACGCTGAGAATCGGTATCCTCGATGCGAAGAATCATCTTACCACCGTGGCGGCGCGCAAACAAATAGTTGTAAAGTGCAGTACGCACACCACCCATATGCAATGGACCTGTGGGCGATGGCGCAAAACGTACTCTAACCTCTTGTGACATAATTTTTTGTATTTATAATTTATTCTCTAACTCTAATTTTTAATCAAATCAAACCATTGATTTGCAGTGCTAACCCGATATCTACCAGAGCGGAGCATACTCAAACCTTGAATGAGCGAATCCAATGCAACAAAACAATGCACTGAGGGTAGTTAGTATCAACCACCCTAAAACGATTACAGTTCCTACTACTTAAGGATAAGAATTGTAATCAATATCTTAGCTATAAACCAGACAGGAAGAAGCACCTTCAGCAGCTTGTTCCATTTTGTTCTGTCGCCCATTTCAGTTATCTGTTTGACTCTATTATTCTTTAGTTGTTGGCTCTACGACTCAACTTCTTGTGTAAGATTATTTTTAGGCTTGCGAAGATTTCAAAAGCGGAGTTTACAGGGCGTAAATGAGCATTTTGAAATCAAGCGTAACGCAGAAATAATCCACAAGGCGATTGTTAAACGTTGAAGAGGAAGTGCATAATATCACCGTCTTGCACAATATACTCCTTACCCTCGATACCAATCTTACCTACATCGCGGCAAGCCTTCTCAGAACCAAGTACTACATAGTCATCATACTTGATAACCTCGGCACGGATAAATCCACGCTCAAAATCGGTATGGATAATACCTGCGGTCTGTGGAGCCTTCATACCCTTCACAAATGTCCACGCACGGCTCTCGTCGGCACCCGTTGTGAAGAATGTCTGGAGGTTGAGCAACTTGTATGCCGCCTTGATAAGACGAGCCACGCCCGACTCCTCCAAGCCCATATCCTGCAAGAACATCTGACGCTCCTCGTAATCCTCCAACTCAGCGATGTCGGCCTCGGTAGCAGCTGCCACGATAAGCATCTCGGCATTCTCGTCGGCGATAGCAGCCTTCACAGCCTCGGTGTGAGCATTACCCGATACGGCGCTTGCCTCGTCCACGTTACAAACGTAGAGCACTGGCTTGTCGGTCAAAAGATTCAAATCGGCAATCAGCTTACGCTCCTCCTTGTCGGTCTCAACGGTACGAGCCGAGCGACCCTGCTCCAATGCCTCCTTGAACTGCACAAGCAACTCATAGCGACGCTTAGCGTTCTTATCACCCGCAACTGCCTGTTTCTGGCACTTGCCGATGTTGTTCTCCACGGTCTCCAGGTCCTTCATCTGCAACTCGGTGTCGATAATACCCTTGTCGCGCACTGGATCAACCGAGCCATCGACGTGAGTGATGTTACCATTCTCGAAGCAGCGCAAAACGTGGATGATAGCATTGGTATTACGGATATTTCCCAAGTACTTGTTACCCAAGCCCTCACCCTTCGAAGCGCCCTTCACCAAACCGGCGATATCGACGATTTCGATGGTTGTAGGGATAACTTTCTTTGGGTTATCAATCTCTGCCAACTTCACCAGGCGCTCATCGGGCACGGTGATAACGCCCACGTTGGGCTCGATTGTACAGAAAGGGAAATTTGCTGCCTGAGCCTTTGCATTGGACAAGCAGTTGAACAAGGTCGATTTACCCACGTTGGGCAGACCAACAATACCACATTGTAAAGCCATTTTGTATCTCTGTTTATATTATATACTTTAATAATTTGACAAAAATAGTGATTTTTGAGCAGAGTAGCCCAATTTTAGGCACAAAAATTGACCCCAAACAGGAAATTATCTCCACACAAGGGATAGATTTAGCGTGTGGTGAGCACACAAAGTTGAATTCAATCATAAATCTGCAACATAAAGAGAGGGATTGCTCCTCAAAAAAAAGAGCCAAAAACTTAAAAAAAATGCTAAAAATTGAGGTAACAATCACTATTTTAAGGGCCTTTTATTTGGATAAACGCCATCAAACCACTAATTTTGCGCTTTTATCGGCCAATTGAAAGGCGGCCAGACAAGTGATTAAGAATTAGATTAAAACAGAGATAAATTATGCTTAGCAGAAAGGTAGCTTCACAGCTGAAGGAATTGGAGACCCCATTCTATTTATACGACGTCAACCTCCTGCGTCAGACGTTGGAGAGTGTTGTTTACGAATCTAACAAATACAACTATAAAGTTCACTACGCCATCAAGGCCAACAACGATGACTACTTGCTCTCGATTATCAAGGAGTATGGTTTGGGTATCGACTGCGCCAGCGGCAACGAGGTACGCAAGGCTATCGAGATGGGATTTGCACCCGAGACAATCGTTTATGCGGGTGTTGGTAAGCGCGACAAGGAGATTCGCTACGCCATCGAGCAGGGCATCTTGGCAATCAACTGCGAGTCAATCGAGGAGTTGCAGGTAATCAACCAGATAGCTGGCGAGTTGGGCCGTCGTCCCGACATCGGTTTGCGTGTGAATCCAGACATCGACCCCAAGACAAATCGTTGCATCGACACAGGTCAGGCAGACAGTAAGTTTGGTATCTCTTACGAGGAGATTATCGAGAATATCGACACCATCAAGTCTTTGGAGAATATCAACATTATTGGTATTCATATCCACATCGGCTCGCAGATTCGTGAGTTGCACGTTTTCGAGAATATGTGCAACAAGGCAAACGCCATCGTAGAGAAGTTGGAGTCGCTCTTGGGCTTCCAGTTCCGCATTGTTGACGTGGGCGGTGGTTTGGGTATCAACTACGATGTTCCAGAGAACGAGCCAATCCCTAACTTCGCATCGCTTTTTGCCATCGTTCACGAGTATCTGAACGTGGGCGAAAGAGAGGTACACTTCGAGTTTGGCCGCTCTATCGTGGGCGAGTGTGGCGAGCTGATTACCAGCGTGTTGTATAACAAGACAACTGCTACTGGCCGTCGTCTTTTGATTATCGACGCAAGTATGACCGAGCTTATCCGTCCTATGCTCTACGGCTCATACCACAACATCGAGAACATCACCTCTCAGGAGGAGAGTTTCAAGAAGTATACAGTGGTTGGTACAGCTTGTGAATCGACCGATGTATTCGACGAGAACATCAGTCTTCGCAAGAGCAAGCGTGGTGATTTGTTGGCCATTAAGTCGGCTGGTGCTTACGGCCGTTCGATGGCTTCGGAGTACAATATGCACGAGCTCCCAAGAGCCGTATATAGCGACCAGCTCATCACAAAATAGGAGAATATCTATCACAATAGAGGGAAATGGCTACAAATAGTGGCCATTTTCTTTTTTTTTAATAGTGGTATATCCATAAAAAAACACTATCTTTGGAAAATAATTTTTAGCGCTAACAATTATGAACATCGAGAAAATAAAATCGGAATTCGAGCGATTGTCGCAAATCATCTCAGCGTGGAACGACAACGAGCCAGTTGCAGCCATCGAGCGTGACTTGGCACTCGACAAGCTTTTGAAGATATACGACTTGGTGCGTTTCGCCGAGTGCGAGTGCGAGAACGAGAAGACCGCAGAGGTTGCAGCACCAGTTGTTGCCCCCACCGTTGCTCCTGTCGCAGAGCCAGAACCAGTTATCGAGGAGAATAAGGCCGAGGAGAGTGATGTGGAGGTAGAGTTTATCTTTGCCGACGACCAGGAGGAGTTTGAAGTGGTTGACCCAGCAGAGGAGGCCGAGCAGAGCCAGTCGGCTGGCGATATTCTCAGCGCCACAGTTGCATCGTTTATCGCAGCCGAGAAGAGCGAGCCTGAGCCTGTTGTCGCACCTGAACCAGAGCCAGTGGTTGAGCCTGAGCCAATTGTTATTCCAGAGCCTGTTACAGAACCTGAGCCTACACCAGAGCCAGTGGTTGTAGAGGTAGCACCTCAGCCAGAGCCAGAACCAGAACCAGAACCTGCTCCTGCTCCCGCTCCCAAGCCTGCTCGTCCGATGAACAATCTGTTCGGTGCCGAAGAGCCACGCCGTCAGCCACGCAACAAGCATCAGCGAATGATGTCGATTTACAACGACAACGAGTCACGCCCCGAGAAGGTGGTTGACATCTCGAAGATATTTGATTTGGAGGCCGACGAGCCAGCACCAGCGGCAAAACCAGCTCCTGCGCCTGCTCCAAAGCCAGCACCTGCACCACGTCCCGCCGCACCTCGCTACGAGGAGCCAAAGCAGAGCGCAACAGCTCCAATCGACATGGAGCCTACAACAACTTTGGGTGATGTGATGGCGCAGAACTCGCAGACTCTTGCCGACACCATTGCAGCTCCAACAGCTCTGGGTGAGGAGATTTCGCACCAGGGCATACGTTCGCTTCGTCAGGGTATCGGCTTGAACGACAAGTTCCTTATGATTCGAGATCTGTTTGATGGCGATGCTGACGCCTACAATGAGACTATCGATGCACTCGACAGCTTCGACGATTTCGATGATTGTCTGATCTACATCGCCGAGAATTTTGCTTGGAATGCCGACTCAGAGGGTGCAAAGTTTATTATGCAGTTGTTGGAGCGTAAGCTCTCATAAGAGGATTTACAATGTCGAAACTATATATTGTTCCCACCCCCATCGGCAATCTTGACGATATAACGCTGAGAGCTATCAAGGTGCTCTCTGAGGCTGACTACATACTTGCCGAGGATACACGCACAACATCTTTTCTGCTCAAGCATTTGGGTATCGAGAAGAAGCTCTACTCTCACCACAAGTTCAACGAGCACGCCACATCGGCTTCAGTAGCAGAAGCTATTGGCGAGGGCCGCACAGTGGCTTTGGTGTCGGACGCCGGCACACCTGGTATATCGGATCCTGGCTTTTTGCTGGTACGCACTTGTGTAGAGGCTGGCATCGAGGTTGAGACCTTGCCTGGCGCAACAGCTTTTGTGCCTGCATTGGTACAGAGCGGTTTTCCATGCGACAGATTCTGTTTCGAGGGATTCCTTCCTCAAAAGAAGGGTCGTACAAAGCGTCTGCAGGAGCTTAGCGAGGAGAGTCGTTCGATAATCTTCTATGAGTCGCCCTACCGAGTGGTGAAGTGCCTGGAGCAGTTGGCTGAGACTTTTGGCCCCGAACGCAAGGTATCTGTTTCGCGCGAGCTTACAAAGAAATTTGAGCAGACCATAAGAGGCACATTGGCCGAGGTTGCAGAGTACTTCCGCCAGCACGAGCCTAAGGGTGAGTTTGTAATCGTTGTGGCCGGCTCTCCCAAAGCTGAGAAGAGCGAGCGTCACAACAAGTACAGCAAGGAGCAGGAGTAGCCAAGAATACGACAAATAACTAAAATGGCCCAGAAGAAGAGAGATTTAACTATCATGCAGCGTATGGCGTTAGAGACACTTTGGATTCTCTGCCGCTTCGTTGCGATACTACCCCACCTGGTAAGATACCACATTATAGGTGGCCTTATATATCTGTTCTTGACCTACATATTGCGATATCGTCGCAAGGTGATAATGAGTAATCTGCGCAACTCCTTCCCCGACAAGAGCGAGAAGGAGCTTTGCGGTATATGCCGTCGCAGTTACAAGAATCTCGCCGAGCAGATTATCAACACCATAAGTCTGGCAGGAGTGAGCGACGAGGTTTTGCGCCGCCGAATGGTTTTCCACAATCCTGAGCCTGCGATGGAGGCCGTAAAGGGCGAGAGTGCAGTGTTTATGACCGCACACTATGGACCGTGGGAGCTTGGCAGCGTGGTGAGTCTACAATTCACCGAGCACACGTTTGTTGCCGTATATCACGAGCTTAGCAGCAAGGTTGTAGACGAGCTTTTCAAGCGCATCCGCCAGCATACAAATGTGGAGCTTGTCTCAATGACCCGCCTGATGCGTCACTTTATCGACAACCGCAATGGCCGTCCGATGATTCTCGGACTTATCTCTGACCAAAATCCAACCTACCGCCCCAACTTCCACTGGTATAAATTCCTGCATCAGTGGACAGCATTCTATGATGGTGGCGAGGTGTTGGCTATGAAATATTCACTTCCGGTCTATTATTTCTCGGTGCGAAGAATCAAGGCTGGTTATTACGAAGGTAGATTCACACTCATATACGATGGCAAGGAGAGCGTCGAGCCTCACACCATCACCGAGCGATATGCTCGCATATTGGAGGAGGAGATAAATCACTCTCCAGAGATGTGGATTTGGTCGCACCGCCGCTGGAAGCACGCGCCACCAGCCGAGTTGCAGGCCCAAAAATTTTAACTCTATGATGCAGACAGCAGTAGTCATACTCAACTGGAACGGACTAAAACATCTTGAGCACTATATGCCTTCGGTGGTGGAAAACACACCTGCCGAGGTGAGAATCATAGTGGCCGACAACGGTTCGACCGACGATTCGGTAGCATTCCTTAGCAAGCATTATCCATCGGTAGAGATTATCCAATTAGACAAAAACTACGGTTTTGCCGAGGGATACAACCGAGCATTGAAGAGAGTTGATTCAGAGTGTTACATTCTGCTCAACTCCGATGTAGAGGTTACCAAAGGCTGGATTGAGCCGCTTGTTGAGATGATAGAAAGTGACAAAAATATCGCAGCCGTTGCACCCAAACTACTCTCAGATGTAGAGCGAGACAGATTTGAGTACGCAGGTGCAGCAGGAGGTTTTATCGACTTTTTGGGCTACCCCTTGTGCCGAGGCAGAATACTATCTACCATAGAGCAGGATCGAGGACAATACGACACCGCAAGAGAGGTCTTTTGGGCGAGTGGTGCTGCATTCTGCTGCCGGGCCGAGGTGTTCCACGCAATGGGCGGTTTCGATGGGGAGTTCTTTGCCCATATGGAGGAGATTGACCTCTGCTGGCGAATGCAGTTGGCTGGTTACAAGATTATGTCGGAGCCAAAGAGCGTGGTCTATCACCTGGGCGGAGGTACATTGCCCAACGAGTCACCCAACAAACTCTACCTCAACTACCGCAACAATCTTGCAATGATATACAAATGCGCCCCAACGGCACAACGCCTTACGGTTGCCATTATGCGCCCATTGGCAGATATGATGTCGGTGGCTATTTACCTGCTGAAAGGGCAGTTCAAATTGGCCAGTGCAACACTCCGAGCCTATCGTGATTTCCTGGCTTGGCACAAGGATCTAAGCCGCAAGCGCCAGGCCATCAGAGGCAACGCAAAGGCCGAATCAAATCAGATATACAGGGGTTCGATGGTGGTGAGATATATGTTGGGCCGACACACATTCAACAATATGATTTAACTCTTTAAGAGCAGATTATGCAGAAGATTATAGATAGATACAAGCAGCTCACGGCCAACCAAGTGGTGGCCTTGTGGCTCGCGCTATGGTGGGTTGTAAATCTTGTTGTGGCAGGAGCAAGCGAGCTTGCTAATGACGAGGCCTACTACCACATCTTTGCACAAAACCTGGCGTGGGGATACTTCGACCACCCACCTATGACCGCTCTGCTTGTATGGCTTGGCGAACATATCTTTGGCGGAGAGTTGGGTGTGAGATTCTTCTTCACACTGCTGCAACCCATCTATCTCTACATCTTTTGGAGAGTGATACAACCCTCAGATGCAGCGTCTCAAAAGTCCTCACGTCGAGATGGAGAGCTCTATGCGATGATTACAGCATCGATGTTTATCCTGCATCTCTATGGATTGGTGGCTGTGCCCGACGGACCACTTATGTTCTTCACAGCTATCTTCCTGCTTCTATTCAAGCGCTTCACTGAGTCGAAGCCCTGGTCGTGGCTGATGATGGGCATAACGCTCGGATTGCTTGCGCTGAGCAAGTATCACGGTGCTTTGGTATTGATTTTCGCACTGTTGGCCAATATAAAGTGGTTTATCAAAAATCCCCGCAAGATTGGCGAATTGGCTGCGAGTGGTGTGGTGGCTCTGGCTATCATCACACCCCACCTTATATGGCAGCACGACCACGACTGGGTGTCGTTTTCGTACCATCTGTCCGACAGAAACGGAGCTTTCGAGTTGGAAAATATCACAGACTACCTTGTGAATATTTTGGTTGTATTCTCGCCATTCTTCCTGCCTTTGTGGGTGCAGGCAATGCGCAAGGTGAAGGCTACATCGGCCGTTACACGCACCCTGAAGCTATACCCAGCCGCATTCTTCATCTTCTTTGGCTTGTCGGCTGTGAGAGGTTATGTACAGCCACAATGGACCATTGTGGCTACATTTGGTCTTGTGTGGCTACTCTGGAGCTATGCACAGAATCACACCCGCACTCGACGCTACGTGATGCGAATGGGATGGATTACTGTAGGACTACTCTTTATCGTAAGATTGGTTTTGATTTTCAACCCTATAGGGCTGCGTGCCGAGGTCTTTAACAACGAGGAGTCATATGCTCAGATGGCAAACGAGGCCAACGGTCGCCCAGTGATTGTCAACACACGTTACACCACTGGTGCAAAGTATGATTTCTACACTGGCGGTGAGGTATTCTGCCAGGCAAGTTCAAGCCACCGCACCTCGCAGTGGGATTTCCGCAACGACGACGATAGATTTATGGGTCGTGAGGTGATTGTAGAGGTTGATCCCAACAACTATTCAGAGCAGGAGCGTGCCGAACGAGTAAAATCAGTAAAACTCACTAATGGCAAGATGTTCAATTATGTTGCTCTGCCCAATTTCCGCCCCGTGAGAAGAGTCGAAATCGAGGCCGAGGGATTCCAGATGCCTGAGCAGATGCGTTCGGGCGAGAAGATCTCAACCGCGCTGAGCATCTACAACCCCTACCCTTACGACATTGTAGTCGATGGCAAGGAGCACACTCTCGAAATAAGCTGGCGCTGGAGAACACGCCCCTGCACATACTTTACACTCACTGAGCAGGAGTTCACCATCAAGGCTGGCGAGCGAGTGAAGGTCGATGTGGAGTTTACTCTGCCCGACAGTGAGCAGTTGCCCGAGAGAGAGTATACGGTAGGTTTTGCTGTACGCCACCGCGACATACCATCGTGGTATAACAGCAAGCGTTACTCAACAAGAGTCAAGAACGATTAACTGATATATGATTAAAGAGATACTACATAACCAAACCCTCATTGAGCGATTCCTGAAGTTCTGCATTGTTGGCGGCTCGGGAGTTGTGGTAGATTTTGGCATTACATATCTGGCAAAGGAGTTTCTCAAGTTCAACAAATATGTGGCCAACTCGCTGGGATTCATCTGCGCAGCCACATCGAACTACATACTCAACCGCACCTGGACATTTGGCAGCAACGACCCTGATGTAGTGATGCAATATTTCCGATTCTTCGGTTTCTCGCTCATAGGTCTTGCCATAAACAATTTGGTGATTTACCTGCTGCACGGCCGAGTGAAGTGGAATTTCTATATAGTGAAACTCATAGCGACGTGTGTGGTAACATTCTGGAACTTTTCGATGAATTATATATTTACGTTCCAGTAAGAAATAGATATCAAAAAGAAAAAGAGGTTGCTAACACATCGTTAGACAACCTCTTATTTTTGGTAATGATACCAAAATGTTTGTTATACATTCTCGCTCATATCCCTAAACGTATATGACAAGAGATATTTTTAGGCACATTTATTAGTTCCTTGGCTTAATCTTTCTAAATGGCAACTTCATCACTCCAAAGAAGGCCTCGCCAAAGATTCCGCCACTCATCTTCGATGCACCCTCCTGGCGCTCGGTGAAGATAATCGACACCTCGCTAACCTTCAGGCCAAGAGTCCAAGCAGAATACTTCATCTCAATCTGGAATCCGTAACCCTTCATCTTCACGGCATCGAGGTCGAGAGTCTCCAACGCACGGCGCGAATAGCAGACGAATCCTGCCGTAGCATCACGCACAGGCATACGTGTCACAACACGCACATACACCGATGCAAAATAGGACATCAGAAGGCGCGACATTGGCCAGTTGACCACATTCACTCCCTTCACATAGCGAGAGCCCACAACCACATCGCTACCCGCAACGGCTGTACGATACAATCTCACCAGATCATCGGGGTTGTGTGAGAAGTCGCAATCCATCTCAAAGACATAATCGTAACCATTAGCCAAAGCCCACTTAAAGCCTGCGAGATAGGCTGTGCCGAGTCCCAATTTACCAGAACGCTCGATGATGAACAGGCGCTCGGGGAACTCCACCATACGCTTCTTCACAACAGCCGCAGTGCCATCGGGCGAGCCATCGTCGATAACCAAAAGGTCGAACTCCTCCTCCAATGAAAAGACCTTGTCGATCATTGCCGAGATATTCTCAATCTCGTTGTATGTGGGGATAATAACTAATTTTCGCATCTCTATATAGTTTTGAAGTTTTAAGTCTGCATTAGGTGTGACACCCGCTCTCAATGCCACTAATACTGCTCCTTCTCGTTAGGGAAGTCGCAGCTCTTCACGTCGCTCACATAGTTGGAGATAGCATCGCTCATCACCGTGTGCAGGTCGGCATAGCGACGCAAGAAACGAGGTGAAAAGTCGTTGGTGATACCCAACATATCGTGAACGACAAGCACCTGGCCATCGGTAGCACCACCGGCACCAATACCGATCGTTGGCATATTAAGCTCCTTAGAAACACGCTCAGCCAATGCTGCTGGAATCTTCTCCAGTACCACGGCAAAGCAGCCAGCCTCCTCCAAAAGGTGAGCATCGCGCACCAGCTTCTCGGCCTCGGCAGCCTCCTTAGCTCTCACATTGTAAGTACCGAACTTATGGATCGACTGAGGGGTAAGTCCCAGGTGACCCATAACTGGAATACCAGCCGATAGGATTCGCTGAACAGACTCCAGAATCTCCTCGCCACCCTCCAACTTTACGGCATCGGCCTCGGTCTCCTTCATAATACGGATAGCCGAATCGAGTGCTACCTTCGAATTACCCTGATAGGTACCAAATGGCAAATCCACAACCACCAAAGCACGATTTACGGCACGCACTACAGAACGGGCGTGATAGATCATATCATCGAGTGTGATGGGCACTGTGGTCTCATATCCTGCCATAACATTGGCAGCTGAATCACCAACCAAAATCACATCGACACCTGCGGCATCAACGATCTTGGCGGTTGAATAATCATAAGAAGTAAGCATAGCAATCTTCTCGCCACGCTGTTTCATCTCGGTTAAACGCAGAGTCGTAACTGCTCTGACTGAACCTGCAACTGACATATATCTCTAAAAAAATTTTATTTAACGTTCGGGCAAATATAGACAAGAAAAATGGGTATACCAAATTTAGGCATAATCTTGCTATAAGTTATCACTCTTTGTCCTCGGCGAAGGCCGCCTGCAAAAACTCCTCAAAAGAGCCATAGGGGGCTTTATGGGTGAGCCTATAATGCTCGTAGGCTGCTCCTAACTGTCGGCGGATAGGCAACGCCGAATAGGCGGGATTATCGACCTCGTCACCACTCACAAAGAGAGGAAATTCCTCCCAAAAATCGCTAATCTCGGGTTGGCGTCCAAACTTTTCGCTGATGGAACGTGCATACTCGAAAGCCTCCTTACGGCAACGTGCTTTGCGACGCAGGAAATACTCCTCAATCGAGCAGATGACCTTCGCAGGCGAGCCTACCGCCACAGAGCCTGATGGGATATCAGATGTTACAATCGAACCCAATCCAATAACACAATTATCGCCCACCGTAACACCCTTCAATATGGTCACATCGCGGCCTATATAGATGTTGTTTCCCAACTTAACCGCACCCGAAGAGTTGACAAGCTCCTTAAAATGGTTAAGGAACACACCCGAGGCAAAGTCGTGGGTCATAATGGTGAAATTGACATTGATATCGACATTGTCACCTATCTCTATAAGGCTGGGGCGTGTGAGATCAATCGTCACACTCTTAGCATCGCGGAACACCACACCCCGACCAACCTTAACACCCTGACTTCTAAGGTATTTCACATAGTTGGTACTGGCGCTATGAAACGGAGCCGAGAGGCGATCCTTCACCCTCTGCCAGAGGCTATATTTATAACTGGTTTTCATCTACCCAACAATCTTCTTAAGCTGCATAAAGAATGGCCACAACACCACTCCACCGGCAACCGACACATTGAGCGAATGTTTTGTGCCGAGCTGCGGAATCTCGATAGCTCCATCACACAAATCAACCACCGCCTGATCGACACCCATCACCTCATTACCAAACACCAGAGCATACTTCTGACCAGCATCGACCTCAAGCTCGTCGAGCATCACGGCACCCTCGACCTGCTCGATTGCAAGCAGACGATAGCCTGCAGCCTTAAGCTCGTTGACACACTCGACGGTTGACGGATAGTGGCTCCACGCCACAGTCATCTCGGCACCTAGGGCCGACTTGTGAATATCTTTTGACGGAGGTGTTGCGGTAATACCACACAGAGCCACTCGCTCGATGGCAAAAGCATCGCCCGTACGGAAGAATGCTCCCACATTCTGGGCCGAACGCACATTGTCCAACACCACCACTACGGGTATGCGCGACATCTGGGCAAACTCCTCTGCAGAGGGACGATTAAGCTCCTGGTTAGTTATTTTTCTCATTTTTCTTCACATTTTATCACGAATCTCGAAAGATTCCTCATACAAATATAATATAAATCGCGAGAATTACATTAACTTTGCGTGTTAAAATAAATTCAGAGGTAAAATATGAACCGCTTTTTACGCAATATAGTGGTAGCTTGTGTGGCTCTTCTGAGCTTTGGCCAGCTCCACGCACAAGAGAATGTGAAGTTGCTCGTTGGTGCCGACTACGATATGCTTTTCGACAACCGCGAGTATTACCAGTGTCAGTTCGGAGAGTCACAAACTCTCTTCAGTTCACGCCTTACACCCAGACTCGGAGTTGAGTGGAACAAATACAACTCACTGAATTTCGGTATGGACCTGTGGTCGGATTTCGGCAACAACACCGTCACCTTCACCAAGGCCCGCCCTCAGATTTACTATCAGTTCGACAGCGAGAAGGTGGCTGCTTATGCCGGTATCTTCCCTCGCGAGAAGATGATGGGCGACTACACCGACATTATGGTGAGCGACTCGTTGCGTTTCTACGACAACCGCCTGCAGGGTGTGATGGGCCAATACAAGGGCGACAGAGGCTTTGCTGAGATTTCAGCCGATTGGTGTGGCAAGTACTCTGAGGAGTCACGCGAGAAGTTCCGCATTATGTCGGCCGGTAGATTCTATATCGACAACTACCACCGCCGATTCTATGCCGGTTACAACTTCTCGATGTATCACTTTGCCGGCAGCAAGCTGATTCGCAACTGTGTGAACGACCAGCTTATGCTCGACCCATATGTGGGTGCACGCTTCAATGCATTCCTCGATTTCGACATTAAGCTGCACTACATACAGACTTTCCAGCGTGACCGCGACAACGACGAGAAGTATCTGCGTCCAAAGGGAGGTATGTTGCAAGTGCGTATGTCGAAGTGGGGCATCTACCTCGACGAGCAGCTCTACCTGGGTGAGAACCTACAACCCTACTACCGCACCTATCGTAGCGAGGAGTTCCCTAACGGCTATGGTGGCGAGTTGTATGGTGGTGAGTCATTCTACAGCACAACAGAGAACATCTACAACATAACAAAGATTGGTTACGACCGCTCTTTCTTCAGCAACACGCTGCGTGTGAACTGCTACTTTGCTATGCAGTATGATGGCACAGGCTGGGGCAACAAGCAGATTGTGTCGGTATCGGTGCGCCTGCTCAAGGATGTGGCTCTGAGCAAGAAATAACAGAAACGAAAAGAAACAACAGAATATAGCGAGTTATGACAGAGATTAATAACAGCGAGATTACTGAGTCAAAGGAGCGACTCAATTTTTTGGAGGAGATTATCGAGGAGTCGATAGCAAAGGGTAAAACACGAGTTCAGACCCGTTTCCCACCCGAGCCAAACGGCTACCTCCACATCGGCCACGCCAAGGCTATCTGCTTGGACTTTGGTGTAGCGGCTAAATATGGCGGTGTGTGTAACCTCCGCTTCGACGATACGAACCCTACGAAGGAGGATATGGAGTATGTAGAGGCCATCAAGGAGGATATCCAGTGGCTCGGCTTCCAGTGGGGAAATGAGTATTATGCTTCGGATTATTTCCAGCAGTTGTGGGACTTTGCCATCCGTCTTATCAAGATGGGCAAGGCCTATATCGACGAGCAGTCGTCGGAGGAGATTGCCGCACAGAAGGGTACTCCCACTCAGGCTGGTACAAATAGCCCCTACCGTGACCGTCCTATCGAGGAGAGCCTTGCTCTGTTCGAGAAGATGAACACAGGCGAGATCGAGGAGGGCAAGATGGTGCTTCGTGCCAAGATTGATATGGCCAGCCCCAATATGCACTTCCGCGACCCAATTATCTATCGTGTTGTGAAGCACGCACACCACCGCACAGGTGAGACCTGGAAGGCATACCCAATGTATGACTTTGCACACGGCCAGAGCGACTACTTCGAGGGTGTGACCCACTCTTTGTGTACGCTTGAGTTTGTACCTCACCGCCCACTCTACGACCTGTTTGTTGACTGGGTGAAGGAGGGTGTAGATCCATCGGACGAGCGCCCACGCCAGTATGAGTTCAACAAGCTAAACCTCAACTATACCCTTATGAGCAAGCGTAACCTGCTTATCTTGGTGAAGGAGGGTTTGGTGAATGGTTGGGACGACCCACGTATGCCGACTCTTTGCGGTTTCCGCCGCAGAGGCTACTCGCCAGAGTCTATCCGCAGCTTCGTGAATAAGATTGGTTACACAACATACGACGCACTAAACGACTTCGCATTGTTGGAGAGCGCCGTGCGTGACGACTTGAACAAGCGAGCAACTCGCGTGAGCGCAGTTATCGACCCTGTGAAGCTCGTTATCACCAACTATCCCGAGGGTCAGGTGGAGTCGATGGAGGCTGTCAACAACCCCGAGGATCCCGAGGCAGGTACTCACACTATTGAGTTCAGCCGCGAGCTTTGGATGGAGCGCGAGGACTTTATGGAGGATGCACCAAAGAAGTACTTCCGTATGACTCCTGGCCAGGAGGTGCGCCTGAAGAACGCCTACATTGTGAAGTGCACAGGTTGCGAGAAGGACGAGAATGGCAACGTGACAACCGTATATGCTGAGTACGACCCCGACACAAAGACTGGTATGCCAGGCAGCAACCGCAAGGTGAAGGGTACGCTCCACTGGGTGAGCTGCGACCACTGCATCAAGGCTGAGGTACGCCTCTACGACCGTTTGTGGAAGGTGGAGAACCCTCGCGACGAGATGGCTGCTATCCGCAAGGAGCAGGGCTGCGAGGCACTCGACGCTATGAAGCAGATGATTAACGAGGATTCGTTGAAGGTGCTTTCGGAGTGCTATGTTGAGAAGTATTTGGCCGACGCCAAGCCACTCGACTACCTGCAGTTCCAGCGCATTGGTTACTTCAATGTGGATAAGGACTCAACCCCCGAGAAGTTGGTATTCAACCGCACAGTGACACTCAAAGACTCGTGGGCAAAGATGAATAAGTAATTATACAATACGTATAAATAATAAAAGTTCCATCGAACATCATCAAGATGCAAGATGGAACTTTTTATTTATTTCTAACTAAGCGTAGCAATAAGTATAGCTAACAAAACAAATACTAATGTTGTTACAATAATTGTTACTACAGTCTTAAATAAACATTTAAAGAATGATACCTCTTTTTTTGTTGTAGCTTGTATTATGACTTTATACAATAGACATCCAGGCATAATAAAAACCAGAAGCATCAGCAAAGAACCAAATAACAACGTTAATAATTCATCTTCCATAACTATATAATTTTTTATTGAGCAATTAATTTTCAGCCAGCAGATGGCAACCGTTTAACTCAATAAAAAAGGAAAACGTGGGTACTGTCTAACGCAAAGAAGGGACGACCAAGTACCCATACAAACATAGACACACCCACGCCAAGTGGCGTGAGCATTTAATGTGCCTATTGTCTGTTTGCTTGTTAAATTTTGGTCGTTTTACTTCGCGTAACAATAGCCTAAATGCCACCAATAAAAGAATGCGTATTCCGCACCCAATACAAAGATAAGAAAATATTTTCTATTGCTGTACCTACTTAATATACAAATTTCCCGTCATTTCACATTTTTATATTTGTTTGGTTAATTAGAAAGATTGAGCAGGTATATAAAAATGTAGAAATCCACCTTTGGGAATAAGGCGGTGCAAAGAACGACTTTGAGGCAAAGACACACTCCCTCCCCCAATGGGGACTCCCTCTAACTTAGAGGGAGAGTTTTTGTTGTCGCATACTGCCAAGCATCCGCTGCTTTCGTTTAGAGAGTTTAGGGAGTTTAGAGAACATATTCCCTATATTCCCTATATTCCCTATATTCCCTATATTCCTTATATTCCCTAAATTCTTTAGCCTAAAAGAATCATAAAAAGGTCGCAAGACCTCAATTTTGAATTCTAAAATTCGTACCTTTGCGGCAGAATAATCAAACAGCGATAAATTTATGGCAAAAGTTGTAGTTGGACTCTCGGGAGGTGTCGATTCGTCGGTGGCGGCGTATCTGCTCAAGCAGCAGGGATATGAGGTTGTGGGCCTCTTTATGCGCAACTGGCACGACACTACAGGCACACTGGAGGGCGACTGCCCCTGGTACGACGACCAGCTCTTTGCCGAGCTTGTGGCCAAGCGATTGGATATTCCCTTCAAGTTTGTGGACCTGTCGGAGGAGTATCGCAAGCGTGTGGTGGATTATATGTTCTCGGAGTATGAGCAGGGTCGCACACCCAACCCCGATGTGTTGTGCAACCGCGAGATAAAGTTCGATGTGTTCCTCAAGGAGGCACTCAAATTGGGTGCTGACTATGTCGCCACAGGCCACTACTGCCGCAAAACGGAGGAGGAGATTGATGGTCGCAAGGTCTATCGCTTGCTGGCGGGTGCCGACAAGAACAAGGACCAGAGCTACTTCCTCTGCCAGCTCACACAGGAGCAGCTAAAGTATGCTATGTTCCCCATTGGCGACTTGCAGAAGCCTGAGGTGCGCCGCATAGCCGAGGAGCAGAAGCTCGCCACAGCCAAGCGCAAGGATTCGCAGGGAATATGTTTTGTGGGCAAGGTCGATTTGCCCGTATTCCTGCAGCAGCAACTCGCTGCCAAGCAGGGAAATATACACGAGATTCTACCTTCGTGGCGAGGCTATTCGAAGCTCTCGGCCGACAGCCCCATCGAGGAGCTCGCACAGCCATATCGTTACACCGTTCGTGACGGCAAGAAGATTGGCACTCACAATGGCGCACACTTCTACACCATAGGTCAGCGCAAAGGCCTGGGCATTGGTGGCCGCAAGGAGTCGCTATTTATCATCTCGACCGATGTGAAGGAGAATGTAATCTATGTTGGTGAGGGTGATTCGCACCCAGGTCTCTACCGCAAGGCACTGCGCATACAACCATCTGAAGTACATTGGGTTGAGCCATCAGATGCTATGCGCGAGGGTGAGAGCCGCGACTATATGGTGCGTATCCGTTATCGCCAGCCTCTTCAGAAGGCCACTCTCGAGATGCGTAGCGAGGGGCTCTACATAGTCTTCGACGAGCCTCAGCGAGGCATTGCCGCAGGTCAGTTTGCCGCGTGGTATGAGGGTGAGAATCTGGCAGGTTCTGGCGTAATTGAGGCATAGCAGAGTTGATTTATCGACCGCGATAGAGTTGTGTCTCAATGGTATGCTTTTTGCAAAAAGAGCTCTGTGTGGGGCGATTCTACATAGCGTCATATAGAACAATATTACACTACTTTTCCAAATAATCAAACTATCCCGACAGAGTTTTAGAGGCTCTCTGCCGGAGCTTGGAGGTGCTCTTGGAGGCGACGCAAAAATCGGCCCGGAGAGTTTTGGGCAAAGCGCAACTGCCCCACCAAAGGAGTTGGCTACAAAATGGCAAGTTCACGCCCCCTACACAAAGCTCTGATATTCAGCAATATTGAGCAACCACCCTACTCCACCCCTTCGCACGCAGGCTCACGCGAGTGGAATAATAGTCCAATTAGCGCAAACATATTTGGGGTATTTACTTGCTGTTTCGCAAAAAAATCATAACTTTGTAGCTCGTACGCGCGCAATGTGCACAGGCGACTGGGAATCGCTGCGTATGATTTTTGCAAAAAAAGAAAATAAGTAAACAATACAATATTTCAATAAACAAAATTAAAAACCACGAATTTATGGCAGATGTAAAACGCGTCTATACCTTCGGTAACAAAGAGGCTGAGGGTAATGGTAAAATGAGAGAGTTGCTCGGTGGTAAGGGTGCCAACTTGGCAGAGATGAACCTCATCGGCATTCCCGTACCTCCGGGATTTACTATCACAACTGAGGTTTGTGCAGAGTACTACAGCAAGGGTAAGGAGGCTGTAATCGAGATTCTTCGTCCTGAGGTAGAGAAGGCTATCCAGAACATCGAGAAGCTTACAGGTATGCGTTTTGGCGACAATGAGATGCCTTTGCTCGTATCAGTACGTTCGGGTGCTCGCGCCTCAATGCCAGGTATGATGGATACTATCCTCAACCTCGGTATGAACGACGAGGCTGTTGAGGCTGTGGCTAAGCGCACTGGTAACCCACGTTTTGCTTGGGACTCATACCGTCGTTTCGTACAGATGTATGGTGACGTAGTATTGGGTATGAAGCCAGTATCAAAGGAGGATCAGGATCCATTCGAGGAGATCATCGAGGCTCAGAAGGAGAAGCGCGGTGTTAAGATGGATACAGACCTCACAGTAGAGGATTTGAAGGAGTTGGTTACAGCATTCAAGGCTGCTGTTAAGAACCAGACAGGTAAGGACTTCCCAGCTTGCCCTTGGGAGCAGTTGTGGGGTGCTGTTTGCGCAGTATTCGGTTCTTGGATGAACGAGCGCGCTATCCTCTATCGTAAGCTCAACAATATCCCTGCTGAGTGGGGTACAGCAGTATCAGTACAGGCAATGGTATTCGGTAACATGGGTGAGAACTCTGCAACTGGTGTAGCATTCTCTCGTGATGCAGCAACAGGTGAGAACATCTTCAACGGTGAGTACCTTATCAATGCACAGGGTGAGGACGTAGTAGCAGGTATCCGCACACCACAGCAGATTACTATCGAGGGTTCTAAGCGTTGGGCTGCTGCTCAGAATATCTCTGAGGAGGAGCGCGCATCTAAGTACCCATCATTGGAGGAGGTTATGCCTGAGGTATATGCCGAGCTTAACGGTATCCAGAAGCACCTTGAGGAGTACTTTACAGATATGCAGGATATCGAGTTCACAATCCAGGATGGTAAGCTCTGGATGTTGCAGTGTCGTAACGGTAAGCGTACCGGTGCTGCGATGGTGAAGATCGCTATGGATATGCTTCGCGAGGGTCTTATCGACGAGAAGACTGCAGTTTTGCGTTGCGAGCCTGAGAAGCTCGACGAGCTTTTGCACCCTGTATTCGATAAGAAGGCTATCAAGAGCGCGAAGGTTATCGTTAAGGGTCTTCCAGCATCTCCAGGTGCAGCTACAGGTCCTGTAGTATTCTTCGCTGATGACGCCGAGAAGGTTCTC
>JAZQVY010000028.1:0-49854 GCA_045632085.1 Alistipes sp.
TATGTATATATAACTTATTTCGACACTAAAGACACTAAAAACCACAATCCATATTTAGCTGTTTTTGATTGGCGGGGGCGTGAGGTATGTAGATATATTACCAATGACTATATAAGCGAATTTGTGGTAACCCACGACGACAAACGCGCTTATTGTTGGACCCAATACGCTGATGGCGAGGAGTATTTGGGTTACTTTGATTTGAAGTAAATTCTAAATCATTATGAAAATTGTGCATAATTTGACAATTGTAGCGATTTCACTAATGGCAGTTGCGTGTAATTCCGTAGGGCGCGAATATGAGCGCCTTGCGGGTTCGCGCATTACATTTCCTAATTCATTGCAGCGAGTTGAGGGACGCGATACATTGCCATATGATTTCAGTGACGAGAAAGTTCGATTGTTGATATATTTCGATTCAGCGTTGTGTAACACCTGCGCCATCTCGAAATTGGGTGATTGGAAACCAATTATCGATTCAGCCGAACTGATAAATCCCGATTTCGAGACTGTATTTCTGCTTTCGCCTCCGCGCTCGGAGTATAAGAAAGTATTGCGCGAGATGATGCTACACCGAAACGAGTACAATATAGCAATAGACCGCGAGGGTGCTTTTGCATCTCGCAATAGTCAAATCCCAAAGGATTCGCGTTTCCATACAATGCTACTTGATAAAGATAACAGAGTCGTAGTGATTGGCGATCCATTGTATAATACAACCATATGGAATTTGACTAAGCAAACTCTTTTGGAGTTGCAAAAATGATAGTTCTAAACTAATCGGGATTTTCTCGATACTTATATTTATTATTAACTTATTTAAAACATTTAAAAGATGAAGAAAAAAATTTTTATGGCGTGTGCTGCGCTTGTTGTATCAGCTGCCGCAGTAGTAGGTGTTAAGGCTTACAATCGTTCACAGATGTCAGACCTTGCATTGAGTAATGTTGAGGCGTTAAGTCGTGAAGAAACACTCGGGAATGTTGTAGGTGCGTGTGGAAGATATACAACAAGAGAATGTGAGAAGAAATGTCCTGAATGTCCTAGAACATGGAAACATCCAAGCTCTAAAACGGGCCCAGTTATAAAACTCGTAGGTAAGTGTACCTGTGGTCACGAATTTAATTATATTTTGGACTAATAATATATTGGAACTTTTTGCGTATTTGCTACGCTTGTTATATTGTTTACTCAAGTTGTAGAAGTGTTAACTGGTGATTATTATTTAATACTATCCTCTATGCTTAGAAATTTATATGTGCATATAACTATTAATATAATAGTTATTTCATGTTGGTGATAAAAATAAGAAACATGGATTATTTAGTAGTATAATATGAGGAATTACCAAGATCTAAATTAGACCTATAATAACACTTGATAAATATGCAAGTGTAGCATATTTTTATACAAAATTATAAGTACTATGAAGTCTGTTAACTATATATCAAAATTGTTAATATTATTATTTGGCGTATCGTGTACTAATGACTCGCAAAGTACATTAGATTACACTCCGCTCAATTTTCCTATCTCAAAAAATGTGGAAGTAAGCAAACTTTGTGATGATTACATATTTTCAGTTACCCGAGATATGAGTATAGTAGGTTCTTCTATATTCCTTCGAGCTAACTGTGATCGTAACAATCACTCGTTACAGATTATTGATATTAATAATAAGAAACATATCGCTTCGTTTGGCACACAAGGGCGCGGAGAGGGAGAATTAAGTGAATTCTCAACATTTGACATTAATCCTCATAGCGAAGAATTTATAGCAATATCTCAAAACAAATATGTAATATACGACTTAAAAAAAATATTATCCAATGATACCAATTATATCAAAGCGCAAGGGGTATTTAAAAATGTAAATTCAACAAGTGAGATATTTTATCTCTCCGACGATAAGCTGTTACACGCAGAGGCCCAACCTCGTTTTATAATTACCACAAAGGATTTGCGGGACACATTGGGCAGATACGATGAACGTCATTATATATCAAATTTTTTTGCGGAGCATAAAAACCCAGATTTGCAAAGACAATATTTTAGAGAAAATAGTCTATTCACTGTTAAACCCGACAAGAGTAAATTTGTAAACTCTGCATATAATGGATTCTATATGGAAATATTTGACATTAAAAAGGATAAGATTACATCAGTTCAGGAGTGTCGATTTGTTGAACCCAGAATGAAAAACGAAATTATGCCAATGGATGGCTGTATTGCAGGCCCATTACAAATTCGCTCTACTGATAAATACATATATGTTTTGTATAGTACAGACTTTGGATTTGATGTCAAGAATGTTCAACTTGGCGTATTTGATTGGAAAGGGCGCGAAGTCAAGAATTATGTGCTTGATAAATTTACATACAATTTTGCTGTTACACCCGATGATAATAGTTGTTACTGCTGGGTCCAAAACGCTGATGGAGAGGAGTATTTAGGATATTTTGATTTGAAGTAAGCTGATTTTGTTAAAGTTGCTATTCTGTCGGCCGCATTGCTTGCGGTCGGCAGAATTAAATAGAGCTGACGCAAATTTAGAGTAATGTCGTTGAGCAAGAATGAGATAATCGTTGTGTTATTCGGTGCTTTGTTTATGGTGTTGTTTGGCCGGTTTTTGTTGTTGGCAGCCGATACACCTTCTCAAGGCATCGACGACAACTTGATACCGATGTATTGGTATCAGGTCGGGGTGCTTTTTGTCTCATTCATTATCGTCTCGCTGCGATTCGGTAAGATTCGATTTCTCAGGATTGATTGGTTGGCTATTTTACTTGTGGCACTATGGATTTACAAGGCTCAGCAAGTAGATCCCGATACTATGCGACTCGATGAATTTGCGGCATCTGCGATACAGTTTCTATCGTTGAGGCTCGTGTTTCAAGCGTGGGGAGAATTGCGCTATGCGGCCTATATTGCAATTTTTACACTCGGTATATATGAAGGTTGGCTTGGCATCGGACAAGCTTTGGGTTTTGAGTACTCGAATCACAGCCTATTTAAAATAACGGGCTCTTTGTTTAATCCAGGTCCCTATGGCGGTTTGATGGCGACTATAGGGGTTTGCGCTGCTACTCACATCATTGTAGAATACGGCGAGGTTGCCGCAATCGTAAAGAGAAACTTCTCGGCAATTGTTCGCAGCTCGCAGTGTGTAGTAAAGTTGATGGTATATGCGCTTGCTTTGGTTGCAGCGATGTTGAGTGTGATAGTACTCCCTGCCACTATGAGTCGTGCCGCGTGGGTAGCTGTCGCTGTTGCAAGTATATTTATCGTGTTAAATGAGTCTCACATTAAAGAATATATTGGTCGATGGTTCGCGCTCAACCGATGGCGCGGGGTTATGGTTGCAGCAGTCGCTACTATTGGTATCGCAGTTGGTGCATTGTGGGCATATTCGGTTAAACAAGATTCAGCAAACGGTAGGTTGTTGATGTGGAAAATCGATATGCTCATAATGTTGGATAACCCATTTGGAGTAGGTATTGGCAAGTTTGCAGGTGCCTTTGGGCGTGAGCAGGCGACATATTTTAAGTTAATGCCTCATTCAGATAGTGAGGAAATAGTGGCTGGATGTCCAGAAGCTGCCTTTAATGAGTATATGCAATTTGGAGCAGAGACTGGATTCTTGGGATTTATATTGTTAATATTACTGGTTGCTCTTTCCGCCTATAAAGGTGTGAGTCGGCATACACCTGCGGGGTATTCTTTGTTGGCATTGGCTGTATTTGCGATGTTTTCATATCCATTCGGCGTACCTTCGTTAAGAGTGTTGTTTGTTGTAATGCTTGCATTATCAATAACCACAGACGATGGACTAATTGGGACGGGATATTACGAAGTAGTATATTCAAAATGGAGAAAATTTCAATCTTTTTTACCTCCTTTTATAATCATTTTAGCTATGGCGATTATGCCGTTGTTGATTAGTAGAGGCTATAAATATGTGGCAGCACAAGATAAATGGGAGCAAACTCGTGTATGGCAATCATCAGAGAGGTATGACTATCTTGTAGAAGATGGTGCGGAGTTGTATGATATCCTTAAATCAGATTATCGATTCCTTTATGACTATGGATATGCTCTGCATAAACAAGGTGAATATCAGAGGAGTATTGAAGTATTGGAGCGCGGAAGAGAATATAGTAGTGACCCGATGTTTTGTAATATAATCGGAAAAAATTATCAAGCCTTGAAATTATGGGATATGGCAGAGACGTATTTTGATAAAGCCCACTATATGATTCCTTCACGAATATATCCTTTGTATCTCAGTGCCAAGATGTATGAAGAGTCGGAACAATATCTGAAAGCATATAATACAGCCAATAAGGCTCTTCATATGAAGATAAAGGTGGAGTCTGAACAGACACTTGAGCTAAAAGATGAACTACATGAAATCGCTGATAAATATAAACCATATTTTGATGCTACATATAAAACTGACAGATGGAGAGATTGGCCAAGATAATTTTATGGGGAATAGGAATAGGATGGGGAGTGATTTTTTTCGTTTTCTTCATACGTGTTTTTGTCTGCGACCAATTTGTTGTGCCGTCAGACTCAATGCTTCCCACCCTAATTCCTGGCGATAGGATACTTGTTAACAAATTAATATTTGGAGGCAGAATATACAAGAATTATGATTTCAATGATACGGTTAAGATGCAATCATTTCGTATGCCGAGATTACGAAGGATTCGACCCAATGACATAGTTGTATTCAATGCCCCCAATGGTTATCATCGAAACAAAATCGAGTTCAAAATAAATTATGTTTATGCCAAGCGATGTTTCGGAACCCCCGGAGATACAATACAAATTATAGATAGCCACCTTTTTAATAATAATTTTAAAGAGCCTATTGGTTGTGTTGAGCAACAAGAGAACTTAGCTAATATGCCAGATTCGCTATTCTCTCGCGGCGTATTGCGGTCAATTCCAAAAGATGACAAATTGTTTGGTTGGACCATTAAGAATATGGGGCCGCTATATGTCCCTAAAACGGGTGTTAGTATTGAACTCAATATGTACAATTGTAAATTATATCGCCTTATAATTGAGTATGAAACAGGTGAAAAGCTTCGGTTTAAAGATGGTAGAGCGACATTGAATGGAGAACCAATCGACGAATATGAGTTTAAAGGAAATTATTACTTTTTCTGTGGGGATAATGTCGCAGATTCAAAGGATAGTCGCTATCTAGGCTTCGTGCCCGAGGAATTTATCGTAGGCGTTGTTAATCGCATATCATATTCGCGGGAATATCCCGATGGCAACTTGCGCTATAATCGCATATGGGTGAATCCAAATAGATAATAATTAATTAGGTATGAAGAATTATATTATAAAGATTTATGCAGTGATAATATCGGTTATTATTGTTACAGCTTGCGGTAATTATGACTATGATGTTGAGAAAGCATTACGCTATGCTGCTGGAAATAGATCTGAATTAGAGTCTGTCTTGCATCACTATCGCAAAGTCGATATTGATGAGCAGAAGTTCAAAGCAGCGTGCTATCTTATCAAACATATGCCATATCATAGGTCATATCCAGCAGAGGCTTATGCAGAATACTGCCGTGAGATGGATTCTTTATTTCGAGATGTAGAGAAGGGTGATACAACAATTGCAGCAAAGGCAACATCTGTATCAAAAAAATATGAAGAGCGACTCGCTCCTATTTTTGATATCTTGGAGATTAAGGCTGATTATCTTATTCATAACATAGATTATTCATTTGAACAATGGCAACAGTCGCCATTTCTGCAACATTTGGATTTTGATATGTTTTGTGAATATGTATTGCCATATAAATGCTTGGAATTTCAGCCTATGAATAACTGGAAAGAGGAGTGGAGACATCAATGGCGCGGTGAGTTGGACCAAATGCAGCAGATTGATGAATTGCGTAATAATGTGCGTCGAGCAGTTGAGGCTGTGACATATTTCTATCGTAATTCTGATAGCTTAAAGATGGAGGTACGACAAATAAGTGATATGCAACATATTGACCTGCTAGATAT
Organism: Alistipes sp.; assembly: GCA_045632085.1. Classification (GTDB taxonomy): domain Bacteria; phylum Bacteroidota; class Bacteroidia; order Bacteroidales; family Rikenellaceae; genus Alistipes. Next base: position 6,043 of record JAZQVY010000028.1, read on the forward strand.
AAATGCATTGGCATCTCAGCCCTATGGAACTTGTTTAGAGCGTTCTCGTTTAGGCCTTATGACTTGTCGTAGTAAAAATCTGCCAGTTTCATTCGATTTTACACCCAATTGGGCAGATAGAGGAAGTCCTCATTACTGGAATCATATAAAGGTTGATCGTCGTAGAGATTTTGATTACGAACCTTACACTAAATATCCAGCCCAGCTTCATTATGCGGATAATCACATTGCCAAAGTTTTTCGATTGACCTATGCACCACATCCAATATTGCTCGAAGCAGTGGAGTCTGGCGAGAGAATCCCATCGTCTTTGGCGGGATTGTTTATGCGAGATGTTACAGATGAGTATGGTCATACTGCCGATATATCTGTACCGTTAAACGACAATTACACTAGTGATGATAGCTATGCATATTTATCTGTATTCAATAACTCGGATTGGACCCTTAGCGACATATGCCGCATAAAGCGTGGTAAAGCTAATTTTTCCAAGGTAGGACTCGATATACTATATATTGTTATGGCATATCGAGATAATATCTTAACACCGATTAGTGACCCGTTTATTGTCGGAATAGATAAACAGCTCCACCCTATAAAGGCTGATACAACTCATCTCCAAGAGCTTCGTTTATATAGAAAATTCCCTGCATTTGGGCATATATATGGAAGTAACCGCTACAAGAAAATTATGGGAGGTCTAATCGAGGCCTCAAATAGAGCAGATTTCAAGAATGCGGTTAGAATGTGTGAATTTCCGCAAAACCATTTCCTGGCAGGAGAGACCAATGTGGGGGATTCAACCAAATATCGTTATTGGAGGTTGTGTTCATCGTCTGGCGAACCAACAGATTTTGCCGAAGTATATTTTTACATGCGCGATAGTGTGAGTCACACTCGTGGTAAACTTATATATCCAAATGTTCCTATAAGAGATGTAAAAACAGATACTCCGTTAAATGTGTGCGATGGTGACCCGCTTACCAATTTCACTGTTGAGAATAAGGATGGCTTCCGATGGGTTGGATATGATTTTAGTAAACCTGTTTCGATTGAGCGAGTAGCTTATGTCAGGCGCGGAGACGGTAATGATATATGCCCAGATGATGAATATGAACTCTATTATTGGTCTAACGATGGCTGGAAGTTGCATGAGAAACAAATAGCCAAGAATGTATATCTTGATTTCGTTAATCTACCCTCTGATGGCTTATACTTCATTAAAGGCCTATCACGAGGTGAACAAAATAGGACATTCATATACCGAAATAACCAAATATTATGGTATTAACTGCTTTATGTAAATTGTATCGTCAACATTGTATAGATAATATTAATAATCTCATATATTGCAATATAATCTTGTTGATTTTGGGCGTTTTATATGATAATATTGGCCGATTAGAATAAATTTGCTATATTTGTACTACGAGCTGTTCAGCTTAACTGGAAAATGAAAGATATATTGTAGTATTTGATGTTCAGCCGAGACCACGCGTACGGTCTCCGGCCAAATATTATTATATATCTTTCTTTATTTTTCCAGTTGAGAGCTGGAGAACCGTGCGCTTTTTATTAGTAACTACAAAAATTATGCACTATGAAAAGACGCACAATCGACAATGCTCTGTTTCTCATTGGTGAACTTTACCTTTTTCACCAAGACAATCCTAAATGCCCATCTTCAACTAGTCTTTGGGGGATGTTTGATAAGGCTTTGAATAATCATATATATTTAGAGCATAGTACAATTAATCTGTCCCATTTCCAACTGCATCATGTTTTACCCCAGCAATATATGTTCTACAGAAAGGCGACACGTAGTGAATTAAGAGATTATATGTATTATCTTGGTATTTGGGAATCATCTATTTGAATGGTGTCTATAATCAATGTGTTGTTATCGCTATTTAACTCAGGTCTAGTTTTTATTATTTCTCCTTCTATGTCAATTCGACAAGTAAATAAATGGATGATGTTATCAAGCTTTAGAATACATATATCGGTTAAATGTTAATCTTGTTTAATCATTAATTTATAAATACTATGCTAACCTTTACAAATAATCTAGAGCGCGAGGTAGATAAGAAGATAAAAAAAATCATGAGCGCAGATGTTTCTATTATTAAGAAATCGTATGATGCATCCGAATTGTTGGTAAATGCATTTTCACAACTTAGAAACTTTATTGTGCATTATTCGTTTAAGGATTCTGCTGAGGAGATTTATTTTTTCAAGAATATTAAGCCTAGAATTTTCCATAAGCTATTATACTACAGGAAAATATACAATATAGAAATGAATCGGCCTTTGGGTATAGACGCGCAGCGCGCATATTTAATTGATGAAATGAATGCAATAAGTAGATACAACGAAAAACGCTCTGATTTTATTCGCTATTATCGCTCTAATTTAACTCTTTATGATGAGTTATATTACCTAAGGGGTAAGGCTGATTTAACGCTATTCCTTGAATCGTGCTATTATGAGCGAGATCCGATATTCTCCACCAACTGCGATTTCAAATTAGCGAAGGTTATGGCTCACGAAAAGTTAATAGAATATATTACTAACGAACTAAAACTGTTAGATATAAGGCAATCAAATGAATGGAGCCCCTATACAAGATTGACATGGAACGGATCAAAGGCTGAATTAACAGAACTTATATTTGCGCTACATAGCAAGCAATCTTTTGGAGATATACCGTTGACTCAACTTTATAATTATATACAAGCCGCATTCAATATAGATTTAGATAAAAATTTTTCTAGATCATTTAGTGATATGCGTATTAGAAATAATCAAACTCCATTTCTGGATAAGCTTAAAGAGGATTTATTGAATAAAATGGACTCAATTGATAAAAAACGAAAGTGATAAGATTATACAGAGGTCGGGAATTTAATATTACTCACTTATTTCTACCCGTTTTATGCTATTAATTTTAGCTAAAACGGGTAATTTTTATATTTAACTTCCATTAATTATAGTTCCCGATATTTTTCATATCTTTCTTTATGCTATATGTTTTATATGTTGCTGTAAACTATTGTATTGCAGTGCTTTAAAATTAAAATAATAAAGTCGTCACGACCTCGTTATAATATGTCTAATTTATATGGAACTTTGCAATAGACAAAATGATGTGCAGATTTATATAACGTGCGCTTCGTTAAGTAAGCTTATGATGTTTATGAACACCAACATTAATAATGCTTGCGACAGTTTATTGCAACCTTATCCATAATTAGATAGATATGTTTATTGACAAGCAGCATTTCGAGCGTTGGATGCATAGATCGTATTGAAAAGTTGTGCATTGCGTTGTCCGAGCCAAAGCCATCCATATTACCAGAGGGTGAGAAGTTGCTCGACAATGCTGAGATGTGTCGTATGCTCAATATCAGCAAACGAACTCTACAACGCTATCGCTCATCGGGGTTACCATACCTAATGCTTTATCATAAAACTTTCTATAAGGAGAGTGAGGTGAGAGAGTTTGTAATGACTGATATAGATATGTTTCGCAAGGTAGATAAAAGTAAACTGTTGAAATAATTATCTCCACGACACAATAAATCTGGCAGAAAATTTGTTATATTACCAAATATTGGTAACTTTGTAAAAAATAAGGAGATATGAAGACAACATCAGTAGCACTCGGAGCATATTTCGAGAATTTCATCCGAATGAAGGTTGAGCAGGGGCGTTACAATAACGCAAGCGAAGTTATTCGCGCTGGTTTGCGATTGTTGGAGGAGAATGAAAGTCATCTCCAAGAGTTAAAGATGGCTATTGCTGATGGCATTGAAAGTGGCATCGCCGCAGGCTTTAACCCTGAAGAACATCTTAAATCATTAAAGGCAAAGCGCAAGAATGGCTAATTATCATCTAACCAACAAAGCCGTAGAAGATCTCGCCAATATTTGGGAATACACCGTTGATATGTGGTCAGAGCAACAGGCTGATAATTATTATAATGCCTTGATAAATTCTTGCCACAAGATTACGGAGAATCCTCGACTCTACGGCACTAAATATGAAGAAATCGCAGATGGGCTACTTGGATATAGGTCAGGTAGACATATCTTATTTTATCGAATCCTAACAAATGGAGATATTCTTATTATCAGAATCCTCCATCAGAGAATGGACTTAAAACACCGTATGTTAGAATAATGAAGAGCGGTAAATGCATTTAAAGCCTAGTCTTTTTGCAATAAATGAATAAGTGTACTGCGTTCAAACAAGTATTTATATGAAAACAATTCTTGATATAACAACAATACTCAGTTAGGACCTTAAATCAAGGTTTGCTGTTAATGATTTGTTCTTGTATATAAAAAATACAGGGAGTGAGTCTGTAGTTATAGATTTTGCGAATGTTAAGTTTGCAACACGAAGTTTTGTTGATGAATAATATAATGTTATAATGAAAAATCAATCTTCAATCAAGATTGAGAACGTTAACATTCCAGAGGATATACAGGTTATCTTTGATGTTGTACAGCGTACGCAGCATAAGGAAAAAGACATTAAATTAGATGCAACCGTGGTAAAGTGTAAGACATTTTTAAAGGGAAGAACGAAAGTTCTTCCTTTTTTTTGTTTTTTATGTTTTCTGGTTCGTGGCGAATACTCCCTTTTGTATTAAACCATAATAAAACGGGTTGCTAATCTAAAAACGATTGGCAACCCGTTTGGTCTATTTGTTTTTCTGTTGTTTGTTGTCGAGTGATTGTTTGATGCGGCTGATGTATAGCCTTTGGCGGAAATATGAATCCACCAGAAGCATTAGAATCAGCAAAACACTTAGAATACAAATCATTTTAAATGAATCGCTCCGTATCGAGGAAAAATCTATTTTTGGTAGCGAAAACTCTATATCAATAATTTCGAAAAACTTTTTTGTGGCCGCTGCCATAAGCGAAAGCAGAGCAACGGAGCAGGTCAATGAGTTTACAATGCTCCAAATTCTTCTGCGTCGTTTAGCTCTTTGGGCTTGTGCGCAGATTCGGCGCGAGAGATGAATATCAAACCCGTATGATAACTCAGGCGTGGGCATCTGTCGTGTGGCCTTGCCGATTGAGGTGTCGTGGCTAAAATCCATATCGCTATAACTCTTTTTCATATCGCTTTTCGGTTATAAGTATATATAACTTTTTTCTTATTCGGTGTAGGCGAACCTTTGTATTCGAGAGGCTCTGTCCCATAATTTCGGCACACTCGGCTATGGAGCGTTCTTCGTAGTAAAAGAGCGTTATGAGAGCCTTTTCGTCGGCATCTAACATCTCGATCGACCTTTTGAGAGCATCGATTGTCTCTTGGTCGAATGATTGCTCCATCTGCTCAATTTGCTCATCTCCGATTGCGGCCATAGTTCGCTCGTTGATAACTATTTGCGTGGGCCGTTTTCGGCGAGCAAACGAAAGAGCTGTATTGTAGGCGATTCGGTAGAGCCAAGTAGAAAATGAACTGCGATGGCTGAAATACTCCAAATTCTCAAACGCCTTCAAAAATATATCCTGCGTGAGCTCCTCGGCCTCCTCAGCAGAGCCTACTATGCGTACAACAAGCGTAAAGATAGCACGACTGTAATGGTCGACTATCTGGGTGAAAAGCTCTGTTTCACCCTCTTGTATTCGTTGTAATAGTCTCTTCTCGTTGTTTAGCATAGTTACTCCATTAGACGTACATTCGGCCAAAAGGTTACACTCTCAAAGAAAAAATGTCCCAAAAAATCTAAACAAATTTTTTTGACATTTCTTTGTAACCTTTTTCTGCGTTTTGCGTCTAATAGGGCAAAGGTCGCAAATTTGAGACGAAAATAGATTATAAGAATTGATAAAATAGTGTTTAATTAATAAATCTAAGAGTTATGTTAGACAGTTTTGCAGTTGCCGCGGCTTTTGTAGGCGTCGCATTCTTTATTTACAAATGGTTTGAAGTTTTGATTTTGAAGAAGGAGCGTTTGGAGCTTATTTCGCGATTAGATGGCGAGGGATTGGTGGAGTATTTGAAACGGATGCCAATGGGTCTTGGACGTGGCTCAAAACCTGTAAATTCGGTAGTGCAGCAAGAGGCCGATTACAAGCAACCACACCCAGCAACTTGGGCCTTGCGTTGGGGTCTTTTGGCTATTGGTTTGGGTGCTGGACTGTTCTTTGCGCTAATCCTAACTGAGGTGAATCATTATGAATTAAGTGATCATAATGGAAGGGAAATGGTCGATTTTACTATCCTTATAGGTGGATTGTTGGGCGCAGGCTTGGGAATGCTTATCTCGTTTATAATCGAATATTTCTTGTGTAAGAAGTCGAAAGAATAGGATTACAACTATCTATCACTAAAAACAAAAATAGCCAACTCGAAAAGGGTTGGCTATTTTTTTGTGTTCAAACACGAGGATTACTCCATCGGAAATACCCTTACATCGGTCACTCCTTCCAATTCGCGGCAGAGACGCTCGATATCGGTCTTTTCCTCCACCTCGCCATAATGATATGGGTAGAAGATGCGGGGTTTGATGGTTTTGACAACCTCGATAGCTTGGTCAACAGTCATTGTGTAGGGCTGATTTACGGGCAAAAATGCAATGTCGATATTCTCCAAAGCAAGCATTTCTGGCGTAGGCTCACCGTCGCCTGCAATGTAGATTCTAAGGCCCTGAATTAGCTCCACCACATAACCGTTATCCTCTCTTGCTTTGGGGTGAAAATCGGTGTGGCCCTCGGTGGTATTGTAGGCTGGAACGGCCTCGATGACAATATCTTTTCCTACCTGAGCCTTCATTCCTGGCGTCATTACAACAGCCTCTCCGTCAAATGCTTCAGCCGATGTCTTGTCGCAAATTATGGTGCTTTGGCGAGTGGTTACATCCTCTATGGCTGTGCGGTCCAAATGGTCGTAGTGGTGATGTGTAACCAATACTACATCGGCTTTGGGAAGTTGCGAATATTTTGCGTATTGAGCGACGGGATCAACATAAAAACGCAATCCTGCGGCCTCGAACGAGAATGCTGCGTGCTTGAAAAATGTGAACTTCACCTGCTCTTCATCGCCGTATTGTACGGTATCGGTAGGGTACTCAACTTGGTTGTTTTTACCCTTGCCGAATATTGAAAAAAATGACATTATATTAGGTTTTGTTAGTTTATAATTCGCTTTATATTAACTTTTTTGTTTACCTCTAAGATGATGTGGTAGCTGCTTAGTGCATCTGTCGGTAGTGTCAATTTCGAGGCAAACTATCTCTACAAAGATAGCTAAGAATTTGAGTTTTTCAAATCTTCCACGCTTTATAATGCGTTTGAGGAAAACATTTTGAAAAAATGAGCCAAAAATTTTGGGGCACTCATTAAAAATGAGTAAATTTGCGAGATAGAATTTTTTTAATCAAAATAAGAGTTATGTTATCTATTCTTTACTATATTTTTACGCTCCTGCAGGTGTCGTTCTGGTTTGTTGTTTCAATCATCGTTTTGGGTGTAACATACCCCTTCGATAAGAGCCGTCGTTGGGTTCACGAGTGCTCTCGCTACATCTGCAAATGGCTCTTTGGTATCCCTCCTCGTATGAAGCGCACAATTGACGGCGTGGAGAATATCGATCCAAACAAGGCTTATGTGATGGTGATGAACCACAATTCAGGAGTTGATATTTTTGCAGCTTACAAGATTCCTTTGAACTTCCGTTGGGTATCGAAGCGCGAGGTGTTCCGTGTGCCATTTATGGGTCCATTGCTCACCATTCACGGCGATATTCCAATCGAACGAGGCAATCCATCGGAGGCTATGGCAAAGGTGCTGTCGCTGGGTAAGCTCTGGCTCGGTCGTGGTGCGAGTGTAGCCATTTTCCCTGAGGGTACACGCTCAAAGACTGGCGAGATCAACCGTTTCAAGATGGGTGCGTTCAATTTGGCAAAGGAGGCCAATGTTGAGATTCTGCCTATCGTGATGACAGGTACTAACAAATTGTTCCGTAAAGGATGGCTTGTAAACTGGACCAACCATATTGCGATTCGCGTGATGAAGCCAATCTCGGTTGAGGAGATTGCTGCAACCGACGTTAAAGAGATGGCCCAGAAGGTGCGCGAGCAGATGGTTGATGAGTTGGCAAAGTTGCGCAAGGAGGTAGCAGCCGAGAAGAAATAGTGGCTAGTGACAGAAATTGGCAAAGCAAGGCCGTAATTTTGCGGCCATACCCACATGATGACAAATAAAGCTATATGGCAAACAATATAAAAAACAACAATGCGGCCACAGTGGCCTACGATGATGATTCGATTAAGACGCTCTCGCCCCGCGAACACTTGCGTCTGCGTCCTGGTATGTACATCGGTAAGTTGGGCGATGGCTCACAAGCTGACGATGGTATCTATGTTCTTGTAAAGGAGACTGTCGATAACTCGATCGATGAGTTTATTATGGGAGCGGGTGACCGTATCGAGATTACAATCGAGGATAATGTGGTTACTGTTCGCGACTATGGTCGTGGTATTCCATTAAAGTCATTGTCTGCAGCAGTCAGCCAGATGAATACCGGTGGTAAGTACGATGGCGAGGCCTTCAAGAAGACCGTTGGTTTGAATGGTGTGGGTGTGAAGGCTGTGAATATGCTTTCGAGCGAGTTTACTGCACGCTCGGTACGTGATGGTGAGGCTCACACCGTGAGCTTTGCTCAGGGTGTGGAGCTTTCGGACCGCTGGGAGAGTGGCGTTGACGAGCGAAATGGCACGATGATTCAATTCCGTGTCGACGAGACCATCTTTGGCGAGTATAGCTACAATATGGACTATGTCGAGCAGATGGTTCGTAACTACACCTACCTGAATCTTGGACTGAAGATTATCCTCAATGGTAAGGAGTACGTTTCGAAGAACGGTTTGCTCGATTTGGTAAATGATAATCTTTCGGAGGAGCCTTTGTATCCGCCAATCTATCTATCGGGTAACGATATCGACGTGGTTATCACTCACGGTACGGGCTACGGTGAGAGCTATTACTCTTTCGTGAACGGTCAGTACACCCCTCAGGGTGGTACTCATCAGGCTGCTTTCCGTGCATCGGTTGCCAAGGTGGTAAAGGAGTTCTTTAAGAAGGATTATGACCCATCAGATGTTCGTACATCTATCATTGCAGCCGTTTCGGTAAGAATGAATGATCCTGTCTTCGAGTCGCAGACTAAGATTAAGCTTGGTTCAAAGGAGATTGCTCCAGGTGTGTCGATGCAACAGTTCGTGGGCGATTTCTTGTCAACAAATCTCGATAATTACCTGCACAAACACCTTGAGACTGCGCAGGTGATGCAGAAGAAGATTGCCGAGAATGAGAAGGCTCGTAAGGCAATTTCGGGTATTCAGAAGAAGGCACGCGAGACAGCTAAGAAGGTGGCAGTTAATAACCGTAAATTGCGTGACTGCAAGGTCCATCTCACCGATAGCAAGAATGAATTGGCTGAGAAGACAATGATTTTCATTACAGAGGGTCTCTCGGCAATGGGTCCGATTACTATGAGCCGTGATGCAATGACACAGGCGGTATTTTGCCTGCGTGGTAAGCCACTAAACTGCTATGGCCTCACAAAGAAGGTCGTCTACGAAAACGAGGAGTTTAACCTCCTGCAGTCGGCTCTCAATATCGAAGATGGCTTGGAGAATTTGCGTTTCAACAAGGTGATTATCGCAACCGATGCCGATGTCGATGGTATGCACATTCGCTTGCTTATGACCTCGTTCTTTGTGCAGTTCTTGCCTGAGTTGATTCGGGCGGGGCATCTCTACATATTGCACACGCCGCTTTTCCGTGTGCGTAACAAAAAGGAGAATTACTACTGTTACTCGGAGGAGGAGCGTCAGCGTGCACTCAAGAAGTGTGGAGCATCGGCCGAGATTACCCGATTCAAGGGTCTTGGTGAGATTTCGCCCGATGAGTTTAAGGATCTCATTGGTGAGAATATGCGCTTGGATAAGGTGCGCCTCACAAAAGATGATCCAATCGGCGATATGCTGGAGTTCTATATGGGTAAGAACACATTCGAGCGTCAGGGATTCATCATCGACAATCTGCGAATCGAGGAGGATGTTGTAGATGAGATGATAGCTTAACAACGCCAGCAGATAAAACAACTAACCTGAATAATAAAAGAAAAATCTACCATAGATGGCAGAGGAAAAAGATATAATGGAAGAGATTGAGGTTTCGCAGAATCTTGAGGAGCAGGACGATGTGGTTGCTGCCGATTCTGGTGCGGCCGTTCAAGGTAAATATTCGCGCCTTTTCAGCGATTCGGGCAATATGCGCAAACTTACGGGAATGTACCAAAACTGGTTTTTGGACTACGCCTCGTATGTTATTTTGGAGCGTGCGGTGCCCCACGCTGAGGATGGTTTGAAGCCTGTGCAGCGTCGTATTCTGCACGCAATGAAGTGCTGCGATGATGGCCGCTATAACAAGGTTGCCAACATTGTTGGTCAGGCTATGCAGTATCACCCTCACGGTGATGCCTCTATCAAGGATGCATTGGTGCAGTTGGGTCAGAAGGATTTGCTTATCGATTGCCAGGGTAACTGGGGTAACATTCTTACTGGCGATGAAGCTGCTGCAGCTCGATATATCGAGGCTCGCTTGTCGAAGTTTGCGTTGGATGTGGTCTTTAACAAGAAGACTACCGAGTGGATGCGTTCATACGATGGTCGTAATGAGGAGCCTGTAACTCTGCCTATCAAGTTCCCACTTTTGTTGGCGCAGGGTACCGAGGGTATCGCCGTTGGTTTGGCATCGAAGATTCTGCCTCACAACTTCAACGAGCTTATCTCGGCTTGTATCTCGCACCTCAAGGGCGAGGATTTCCAGCTTCTGCCAGATTTCCCAACAGGTGGTTTGATGGATGCCAGCCGTTATAACGATGGTTTGCGAGGTGGTGCAGTGAAGGTGCGTGCTCGCATCTCGAAGGTCGATAAGCGTACGCTCGTTATTACCGAAATACCATTCTCAACTACTTCAGAGTCTATCAAAGATTCTATTTTGAAGGCTATCGAGAAGGGTAAGATTAAGGTTAAGAAGGTCGATGATTTGACTGCCGATAAGGTGGAGATTGTTGTTCACGTAGCTAATGACGAGTCGAGTGATAAGACCATCGATGCACTATATGCCTTCACTTCGTGCGAGGTCTCTATTTCTCCAAATGCCTGCGTCATTATGGACGACAAGCCTTGCTTTATGGGTGTGTCGGATATCTTGCGTCGTTCGGCCGACCATACTCGCTATTTGTTGGGTCGTGAGTTGGAGATTCGCCTTTTCGAGTTGCAGGAGGCTTGGCACGCAGCATCGTTGGAGCGTATCTTCATCGAGAACAAGCTCTATCAGCTTATCGAGGGCTGTCGCACACGTGAGGCTGCTTATGAGGCTGTCGATAAGGGCTTGGAGCCATTCAAGAAGAAGTTGCGTCGCGAGGTTACGCTGGAAGATGTGCAGCGTCTGACAGAGTTGAAGTTCATCCGTATCTCACGTTATGACACAGAGAAGGCAGACAACGAGATAAAGAAGATTGAGGAGGATATGAAGTCCACTCAGTACGACATTGATCACCTTACTGATTACGCTATTGCCTACTATGAGCGTATTCGCGAGAAGTATGGCAAGGGTCGTGACCGTAAGACGGAGATTAGAGAGTTTGATACCATCGAGGCGACAAAGGTGGCTGTAACCAATGCCAAGTTGTATGTCGATAGAGCCGAAGGATTCTATGGTATCGGAAAGGGTATGAAGGATGCTGAGTTTGTGTGCGATTGTAGCGATATCGACGATGTGATTGTTATCCTTAAGGATGGTCGATATAAGATTACGAAGGTCGATGATAAGGCCTTCTTCGATAAGAATATCTACTATATTGGAGTATTTAAGCGCAACGACGAGCGCACAATCTATAACGTACTCTACCGTGATGGTCGCGGTGGCGCAATTATGATGAAGCGTTGCGCAATCAAGAGCATCACACGCGATAAGGAGTACGATTTGACCAAAGGTACAGCTAAGAGCGAGTTGCTCTATATGTCGGTGAATCCAAATGGCGAGGCTGAGGTGCTGAAGATATACTTCCGTCCCCGTCCACGCTTGAAGAAGGTGATTGTCGATTTGGATTTCTCGACTGTGGCTATCAAGGGTCGTCAGAGCCAGGGTAATCTCTTCTCTCGTTATAGCATCCATAAGATTGTTCTCAAGGAGAAGGGTACATCTACATTAGGCGGTCAAAATATCTGGTACGACGAGGATGTGCGTCGTCTGAATACTGATGGTCGTGGTGTGTTGCTTGGCGAGTTTAAGGGTGAGGATAAGTTGGTGGTATGGACTTCGAAGTCGAAGTACTATATCACAGGCTTTGGTGTCGATCAGCACTTCCCCGATGATACAATCAAGGTAGAGCGATATGTGGCTGGCCGAGTATATAGCGTATGCTACTTCGATAAGGAGCAGAATTATTACTATATGAAACGCTTCCAGTTGGAACCAACTGAGAAGATGCTTTCGTTCCTCGATGAGGATAATATGATGGACTTTGTAGCCATTACCGATAGAGCCGGTGCAACGCTAGTAGTTACCTATAAGGGTGCACAAGCATCACGTCCAGCCGATGAGGTGGATGTTGATTCGTTTGTTGGCGTTAAGAGCCATCGTGCCAAAGGTAAGCGAATTACTACCTACGATGTTGCAACGCTCACATTCGTTGAGCCAGAGTTGCCTCCGATAGATGAGAGTGCAGAGGAGGCCGATGCCGAGTTTGTAGATGCTCAGGATGTGAATGGAGTAGATATTGGCGATGCAATGGAGCTTGCTCCCGTAACGGATGCAGGTGGCGATGAGGCAGTATACGAATCTTCGTCAATAGATGCAGAGGAGGAGTCTGCAATTGTGATTGATTCAGCGCAGCTTAACCTGTTCTAAGATTTGTTGCAGCTATGGCAAAGAAGTTATTCCTGGTGGGATATATGGGCTGTGGTAAAAGTACTCTCGGTAGGAAATTATCGAAAGTGACAAATTTTAGGTTTGTCGATATGGACTCCGAGATAGAGCAACGTGAAGGTGCCTCGGTGGGCGACATTTTCAAATTTGCAGGCGAGGAGTACTTCCGTCGTGCTGAGCGAACATTAATTGAAGAGTTGGCCGAAACAGAGGGAGATATGATTATCTCAACTGGTGGAGGTGCGCCTACCTGGGCTGATAATATGGAGTATATGAACCGCAAGGGCGAATGCGTATATCTGCGTCGTACGGCCCAGCAGATTGCTTCTCGACTCAGTCCCAATGGCCGTCAGAAACGCCCCAAGCTCCGAGGTCTAAATGATGAGGAGCTAGTAGCTTTTATGACTCAAAATATGGCCGAGCGCGAGCCATTTTATATGCAAGCAAGGCATATAGTCGATTGCGCAGAGCGTAGCGACGCGGAGATTATAAATATTATATTAGAGTATCTTAAGAGTGATGAATAATAACCCGATAGGTGTGTATGATTCTGGATTTGGCGGTTTGTCGGTATGGCGTGAGCTGTATCGAGCACTGCCTGAGGAGTCTATTATCTATCTGGGTGATGGTAAAAATTGCCCATATGGGCAAAAACCTGCTGAGGAGATAAGACATTTGGCGACAAAATCGGTACAAGAGCTATTATCGAGAGGTTGCAAGATGATTGTCGTGGCGTGTAATACGGCGACTGCGGCCGCTATTGAGCATCTGCGAGCAATGTTTCCCGATTTGCCTTTCGTTGGTTTGGAGCCAGCAGTAAAACCAGCTTGTAAGAGTACCCGTTCGGGTGTGGTGGGTGTGATAGCTACCGAGCGAAGCCTAAAGAGTGATAAATTCTTAGCGACACTCGCTAAATATGGTGATGGAGTAGAGGTCATAAAAGCTGTGGGTAAAGGTTTTGTTGAGGCTGTTGAGGCCAATGCTGAGGCTCTGCCATCAACCGAGCAGACGGTAAGGGCAGTTGTAGAACCTATCATAGCTCGCGGTGCTGATGTGCTGGTGTTGGGTTGTACGCATTATCCATTCCTCAAAGATGTTATTGCAAAAGTGGTTGGTGAGCGCAATGTTGAGATTATCGACTCTGGTGAGGCCGTTGAGAAGCGTGTGGAGTCGTTGCTTGATGAGTATAACCTAAGGGCCGAGGTGGGGCATAAGGCTGAGTATGAGTTTATCAGTTTTGCCGATGGTGATTATGAGGAACGTTTACGACGCAAGGCCTTTTCGGAGTGAGAGTTATGATTAATCTTTTAGACGCTTTTATATCAACTATTACAAATTGGGTTTATCCCACAAACAAAGTGAAGATTTATGGCACAAAATAGTAAGAAAAAAACTAGCAAGGCACGAGTGCAGGAATCGAGTGCAGCAAGTATCCCATCAAACGACAATCTGTTGTGGTTGATGGGGTTTGTGATGCTCGTTGTGGGAGTTATATCGTTTTGCTCGGTATGTTCACATTTCTTGCACTGGTCGTCTGATTTGTCGGCTCTGCGTAATAACGAGGAGCTGTCTGGAGAGGTTATACCATTTGAAAATATGTGTGGCCGACTTGGTGCTACGTTGGCATATTGGGGTGTTGACTGTTCATTTGGAGTCTTTGGTATTATAATTCCTATCGTTATCACGGTGCTTGGCTGGAGAATCTTCCGCAAGAAGAGTTTGCATCTCAATCACTTTGCGTTGAGTGCGGCACTGCTGCTTGTTATGGGTGCGCTTACTATGGGTTTCATTGGAACCAAGTTTTCGATTTCATACGACATCGGAGGTCGTTTGGGGCATGCCTGTGCTTATGATTTGTCGCAGATTATAGGTGGCTTTGGAATGGTAGTAACACTTGTTGCGGGCTGGGTACTTACGGGAGTATTTATCAACCGTAACTTTATCCATATCGTAAACGGGTTTAGCGATACTATGGTGCATCAGAGTGAGCGTTTGGCTACAGTAGTGAAGGATACGGTGGTAAAGAGTCGCAAGGAGAATGATGCAGAGCAGGATATCGAGACAGAAGAGGAAGAGCCGTTGACAACGGAACCAGAGTCTGCACCTGCCTCTATTCCCGCAGCCGCACCTATGTCTACACCTGCATCTACCCCTGTACACAACATCACTATAAACGATTCATATGCTGCAAATTCTAATCTTATAAATATAGGTAACGAAGATAGCGCAGCCGTAGCACAAAGCACTCAGAGTGTGCAACCTCAAATGTCGACTCAACCTATTCACCCTATCTCTCGTCCAACAGAGTTTGTAGTGGAAGACGAAGATGAGTTTTATGTGGAGAGCACAACGCCTGAGTCAAAGACTGTTGTGGAGCAAAGTGCTGAACCTCAGTTTGATGAAGATGGATTTTTGGTAGTGCCAAATGTTGGTGCAGTCCCTAATAAAATCAATGTAGATGTACTGCTCTCCAAGGAGCGTTATTCTGAGCAGAATAATAGAGATCAATCGTCTCTGGATAGCTCTAAAGAGGAAGGCTTCGATGAGGATGGTTTTGCCGTTGTGTCTCGTGATGAGTCAGGCGTTGGCTCGGGTGAGTTGGCTCCTGCTAGAGAGGTTGAGTATGATTTCTCAACCCCAAAGGTCGCGATGCCGCAAACAATCGCAGTTAATGTCGATGATGAGCCAGAAGATGGTATTGTTGTGACTGTTAGAGAGAATAAGCCAAAGCAATTGTCGGAGGAAGAGGTTGATTTTGAACTGTATGACCCTCTGCGTGATTTGGACAATTACAAAAAGCCATATGTCTCTCTATTGGAGGATTATAAATCTCCTCACAAGGTGAGTGATGCTGAGATTTATGACAATAAATGCCGTATTCAGGAGACTCTGAAATATTTTGGTATACAGATTCTTGACATCAACGCTACGGTAGGTCCAACAGTTACGCTTTATGAGATTGTGCAGGCTCAGGGTGTGAAGATTTCAAAGATTCAAGGCTTGGAGAAGGATATTGCTCAGAGTCTGCGTGCGCAGGGAATCCGTATCATAGCGCCAATTCCTGGCCGCGGTACAATTGGTATTGAGGTGCCTAATCGTGATAAGCAGATTGTGTCGATGTATTCGGCTATCTGTTCTGAGGAGTTCCAGTCGTCGAAGGCCGAGTTGCCAATTGTTGTGGGTCGTACGATTCAAAATGAAAATCTCACGTTCGACCTGGCGAAGATGCCTCATCTTTTGGTTGCCGGTGCTACAGGACAGGGTAAGTCGGTGGGACTTAATGCTATTATTACATCACTGCTTTATAGAAAGCATCCGGCTGAACTAAAGTTTGTGATGATCGACCCCAAGATGGTGGAGTTCTCGATATACAATAAGCTAGAGCGACACTTCTTGGCCAAGATGGAGTCGGAGGATGAGGCTATCATCACCGAGCCAAAGAAGGCTGTATATGTACTTAACTCGCTTGTCGAGGAGATGGGACGACGCCTGGAGCTGTGTAAGATGGCCACAGCGAGAAATATCGTGGAGTATAACGAGAAGTTTATAGCTCGCAAGCTCAATCCTAACAAGGGTCATCGCTTCTTGCCATATATCGTGGTTATTGTCGATGAGTTTGCTGACCTTATTATGACTGCAAAAGAGGTCGAAGTGCCTGTTATGCGCTTGGCACAGAAAGCACGTGCTGTGGGTATTCATCTCATTATCGCTACACAGCGTCCTGATGTGAAGATTATCACTGGTGGTATCAAGGCCAACTTCCCTGCTCGAATAGCGTTCCGAGTGATGCAGATGGTGGACTCGAAGACTATTATCGACCAGCCTGGTGCTAACCAGCTTATTGGTCGAGGCGATATGCTTTTCTCGAAGGATGGCGAATTGACACGTGTGCAGTGTGCGTTGGTCGAGACTAAGGAGGTGGAGCGATTGGTGGATTACATCTCTAAGCAGCAGGGTTATACCGATGCATATCCTCTGCCCGATTTTGTGCCCGATGCATCAGAAGGAAGTGGTATGGGAGGCTCAGACTCCGAGAGTGGAGCACCGGTCAAGTATGATATGTTGTTTGGTGAGGTGGCTCGTGCAGCTGTCACAAATGGAATGATATCTACCTCAGCTATTCAGCGAAATTATGAGGTCGGATTCAACCGTGCTGGCCGAATTATGTTGCAGCTTGAGAGGGCTGGTATCGTAGGCCCGCAGATTGGCTCTAAGCCTCGAGAAATCAAGTACTATGACCTGCCGTCGCTGGAGGCTAAGTTGCAGGATTTGGGAGTTTTCTAATGTGAAATATTGTGGCGGATATACTATTTGAGATGGTATATCCGTTTTCTTATAAAAGAGAGTGGTTATGCGAAAGATATTATTGATATTTGCGATGTTGTTTTTGTCGGGTGTGGTGATGGCTCAGGGTGGTGCATCGCAGACCTTGCAACAAGTGGCGAAGTATGTTAAATCGCTGGGGCGCTACGAGGTGAGTTTTGCGCTTTTGGCAGGTGAATATTCCGCAAATGGCTACTTTAGAGTCGATGGCGACAGCTACTATATGAACGTGGGAACGGCAGAGGTGTATTGCGATGGCAAGGTGCGCTATGAGGTTGACAATGAGCGCAAAGAGATAAATATCGATGAGGTTGATACGGCCAGTCGTAACGTGTTGGATAATCCAACTCGTTGCTTCGATTTTGTGGGTAGTGATTATTCGGTGAAGGAGGAGCTCTCTGGATCTGGGTGCACGAAGCTGACACTATCGGCAGAGGATAAGGATATAGAGGGTGTGATTATTCTTTCGTTGGACGATAAAACGGGTCGACCAATTGGATTGGAGTATGAACTTTACGACGAGCGTGTAGTAATAGATGTGATCTCAATTGCCACTGCAAAGGAGCAGGTAAAGCGTTTCAACCAGTCTGCATACCGAGGCTACGAAGTGGTCGATTTCAGGTAGTACCCAGAGCCGGGGTTGAACTGTCACGTCGAGTGAAAATATATGAAAAATGAGATTTTCTCTCGACCACCCGTCGAGAGAAAATTTTTTCACTCTCAAATCGGCTGAAAATGGCCAAAAATGCGATGTTTGATGGTTAAAACGTAGTTTTGAGGCAAAAAAGCAGCCACAAAATTGGTTATATGCGGAAAAAAGAGTACTTTTGCTTATTAAAATACGTGCGAAACTAAGGGTGGTTTTCTGCCGAGATTGCGAAACTTTCGAAGTGAGCCTTGCAGGGTCGAAAAACGGGGTGGCAAACGGTGAAAATAGAAGCCCAAAGTTAGTGGGTAAAGCAAGAGTAAACTAAACAGAAAATATATTAAGAATGTTGACTGAAGAAGAAAAGAATACCTCGTTAGTGGGAAAGATTATTCCTATCAAAATCGAGGAGCAGATGAAGTCAGCCTATATCGACTACTCGATGTCGGTTATCGTGTCGCGTGCGTTGCCCGATGTGCGTGACGGTTTGAAGCCCGTGCATCGTCGTATCCTTTACGATATGAGTGCTGAGCTGAATCTCTATTCCGACAAGCCTACTCGTAAGTCTGCCCGTATCGTGGGAGACGTACTCGGTAAGTTCCACCCTCACGGCGATAGCTCAGTGTATGAGGCTATGGTTCGTATGGCTCAGGATTGGGCTATGCGTTATCCTTTGGTAGAGGGCCAGGGTAACTTTGGTTCTATGGACGGTGACTCGGCTGCGGCTATGCGTTATACCGAGGCCCGTATGCAGAAGATTACCGACGAGGTGATGGCGGATATCGACAAGGAGACAATCGATTGGACTACCAACTTCGATGATACGATGAAGGAGCCAACCGTATTGCCTACAAAGATTCCTTTGTTGTTGGTAAATGGAGCAAGCGGTATTGCTGTTGGTATGGCAACAAATATGGCCCCACATAATTTGAGTGAGGTCGTTGATGCCTGCTGTGCATATGTTGATAATCCTGATTGCGAATGCGAGGAGTTGTTGCAATATGTGAAGGGTCCCGATTTCCCAACAGGAGCGTTGATTTATGGTTATGAGGGTGTTAAAGAGGCTCTCTTGACAGGTCGTGGTCGTGTGATGATGCGTGCCCGTACCGAGATTGAGACTTCAGCTACTGGCCACGAGACAATCGTAGTTACTGAGATCCCTTATATGGTTAACAAGGCCGAGATGATTAAGCGTATCGGCGAGTTGGTTAACGAGAAGAAGTTGGAGGGTATCTCTCATATCAACGATGAGAGTGACCGCCAGGGTACTCGTATCGCTATCGAGGTTAAGCGTGACGCATCGGCTAACGTAGTGCTCAACACACTCTTCAAGAACACTCAGTTGCAGACATCGTTTGCCGTTAACAACATTGCGTTGGTGAATGGCCGCCCAATGCTTCTGAACTTGAAGGACTTGATCAAGCACTTCGTGGAGCACCGTCACGATGTAATCGTACGTCGTACACGATTCGATTTGAAGAAGGCTCAGGAGCGTATGCACATTGTACAGGGTCTTATCATTGCACAGCAGAATATTGACGAGGTTGTGCATATCATAAGAAACTCTCGTAACAACGATTTGGCAAAGCAGGCTTTGCAGGAGCGATTTGGTTTGAGCGAGTTGCAGGCTGCGGCAATTACTGAAATGCGTCTTCGTCAATTGACAGGCTTGGAGGTTGAGAAGTTGGAGAATGAGCACGCTGAGCTTGAGCGTCAGATCTCATACTTTAACAACGTTCTCGCCAGCGTTGAGATGCAGATGCAGATTGTCAAGGATGAACTTATCGAGATTAAGAATACTTACGGCGACGAGCGTCGTACAGAGATTGTTTACTCTTCTGAGGAGTTCAACCCTGAGGACTTCTATGCTGATGAGGATATGGTTATCACCATCTCGCATATGGGTTACATTAAGCGTACTCCACTTGCTGAGTACCGCACACAGAATCGTGGTGGTGTAGGCTCGAAGGGTAGCGCTACTCGTGATGAGGACTTCATCGAGCACATCTATGTTGCTTCGATGCACAATACAATGATGTTCTTTACCGAGAAGGGTCGTTGCTACTGGTTGAAGGTTTACCAGATTCCAGAGGGTACACGCACTTCGAAGGGTCGTGCAATCCAGAATATCATCCAGATTGATCCAGATGATAAGGTGCGTGCATACATCAACACCAAGAATCTTAACGATGAGCAGTACATCAACGAGAACTTTATCGTGATGTGTACTAAGGAGGGTGTAATCAAGAAGACTAAGCTCGAGGCTTACTCTCGTCCTCGCCAGAATGGTGTGAATGCTATCGTTATCCGTGAGGGTGACCAACTCATCGAGGCTAAGATTACCAGCGGTGAGGCTGAGGTGATGATTGCAGCTCGTGGCGGTAAGGCTATCCGATTCAACGAGAACACCGTTCGTCCTATCGGTCGTGTTGGTGCTGGTGTTCGCGGTATCGCACTCGATGAGGGTGATGAGGTTGTAGGTATGATCTGTATTGAGCCAGATGCTAAGCGCGACGTGTTGGTATTGTCAGAGAATGGTTTCGGTAAGCGTACTGATTTGGATGAGTATCGTATCACTAACCGTGGTGGTAAGGGTGTGAAGACTATCAACATTACCGACAAGACTGGTGATTTGATCTCTATCCAGGCCGTAAACGACGATAACGACCTTATGATTATCAACCGTTCGGGTGTAACAATCCGTACTGAGGTGTCGCAGATTCGCTTGGCTGGTCGTGCAACTCAGGGTGTGAGAATCATCAACTTGCGTGATGGCGATGCTATTGCTTCGGTTATGGCAGTTCCTGCTAACGACGATGCTGAGTCGGCTGAGAACCTTGAGGTAGTTGAGGGTGCACCTGCAGAGGGCGTTGCTCCAGCGGTTGAGGGTCAGGTGGCTGAGGCTGCAGCGGCAGAGCAGACAACAACCGATGCTGAATAAAGAGAATTTTTAACAACTAATACAAAACGTTTTCATTAAAATTTAGATTTATGAAAAGATTGATTTTTATGGCGATGGCTGTAATGGTTATGGCTGCGCCAATGGCAAACGCTCAGAACATTGATCGTGATGCTGAGATTGCAAAGTTGAAGAAGGCTGATGCTACTCTTCAGGATGCTAAGAAGGCTGCTAAGTCAGCTACTTGGATCAACCACGGTAAGGCTTACTACGAGGCAGCAAACCTCCCAACAGCAGACCTCTACACAGGTGCTGATTACGAGCAGACTTATGTAAACATCGGTGATCCTGAGAGCAAGAAGGATGGCGTTGTTTTGGCAGGTGAGAAGTACACTGAGATGGTTTACCCATGGTTCAAGCTCTATGTAGCTAACGGTAAGATCGCTACTTGGTCACAGACAATGACTATTAAGAAGGAGGATTTGGCTGCTATTGCTTTGGAGTCTTATACTAAGGCTGCTGAGATGGATCCTAAGGCTATCGCTCGTTTGAAGGACCCTGTAAAGAAGTTGGAGGATTACTACTCAAAGACTGGTAACGCTTTCACTATGACAGGTGAGTACATCAAGGCTGCTTACAACTACACAATGGCTTACAAGGTGCAGGAGCACCCAGCTTACGAGGGCGAGAAGAAGGCTGACTACCTCTACTATGCTGGTTACTTCTATGTAGCTGATGGCGCAAACGACCCTAAGTCTTATGACTTGGCTATCGAGACTTTGAACAAGGCTCTTGAGGCTGGTTACGTTGATGAGAAGGGTGATATCTACTACTACCTCTTCCTTAGCTACTACAACAATGCCAATGAGTCTGTAAAGATGGCTAACATGGACAAGTGCAAGAAGCTTTTGATGGACGGTTTGGCTAAGTTCCCTAACAACGATAACATCATCGAGGGTCTTATCAACGTTTACACAGCTGGTGCTGGTGATCCTAAGGAGCTCATCGAGGTTGTTGATGGCGCTTTGAAGCGTGATCCTAAGAACAAGGGCTTGTGGTATGGTCGTGGTCGTATCTTCTACAGCTTGAAGGATTATGACCAGAGCATCGAGTCATTCAAGAAGGTTGTTGAGTTGGATCCTAAGGATGCTCAGTCACTCTACTACGTAGGTTACTTCTATATCTTGAAGGCTGACGGTATGAACAACGATTTCAACCAGCGCGACTACAAGAGCAACGACGAGTTCAAGGCTGACCAGGCTAAGATCATCGCTGTTTACAAGGAGGCTATTCCTTACTTGGAGAAGTCTTACGAGGCTAATCCTAAGGACGCTCGTACTTTGAGAGATTTGAAGTCTTTGACATTCCGTCTTCGTGAGGAGGAGGGTATGCAGGCTAAGTTCGACAAGTACAACAAGCTTTTCAACGAGATTAACAAGTAATATTTCGATATAATTTGTTTCGATAAATCGGGGGCGAGTATTCGCTCCCGATTTTTTTTGTGCCGAGTGCTGAGGTGGTATTATATATAGGTATGAGGTAGCTTATTCGCTGTTTTCGATAAAAATATGGTCGTTTTGTTTAATAATATTAAAGTGTAATTTGATTTTATTAAACAAATGCTTATATTTGTGTAAGAAATATTTTGAGATATGAATCAAGAGAAGAGATTACCAAAGCTATGCCCTTCGTGTGAGGGTGTGCTTAGGGTGCAGACTATGCACTGCGCAGCTTGTGGAACTAAAATTGAGGGCGATTTCCGATTGCCTGCCCTAATGCGACTTTCGGAGGAGGATCAGCGCTTCGTGATAGATTTTGTGAGGTGTAGTGGTTCGCTGAAGGAGATGGCGCAGAAGCTCGGTTTGAGCTATCCTACGGTGCGTAATAGGCTCGATGAGGTGATTGCTCTGCTTGAGAGGGCGGAGTAGAGACAACGGGCGAAAAAATGAATTAAAGATGTGTATAATTAAAATTACTGGCTATGTGGAATAAATTTATCAATCCGTTTAAGTATCTACCCCTGCGTCAAGCGTGGTGTTGGGGTATAGTAGCATTGATTCTTACATCTGTGTTCTGTTGGCAGGTGGGATTGCGTATGACCTCTATAACGCAGGTAAATCTGCTGGGCGATAGATTGTGGGCGGCATTGTGTCGCCAGATTATTGTATGGCTGCTTTTTGCGGTTCTTTTGTATGTTGTGGGCTTGATTGCTTCGCGTTCGAAGGTACGCTTTGTAGATGTGGCGGCCTTTAATCTCTTTGCAAGAATACCGATGGATTTGGCACTTTTGATTTATGCTGTGCCATCAGTAAGAAGTGTGACGGCTTTGGCTACCGAGGGCAACCTGAATGCTGTGTTGCAGCATATGGAGCTGATGACCTTTATAGGAATCTTTACGGCTATCTTCTCGGTGTTGTATTTCGTTTGGACATACAAGGCATTTGCCGAGTCTACAAATGTGAAGAATACGCGAGGAGTGCTGCTCTTTATCCTTACATTTGTTATTACTTATATTACTTCTGCATATGCTCTGCTCATCGTAAAGTAGGGTAGTAATATGATAAAAAAAAGACAGAACCTTGAGTTCTGTCTTTTTTTCTGTCGGGATACCAGGATTCGAACCTGGGACCCCCTGCTCCCAAAGCAGGTGCGCTAACCGGACTGCGCTACATCCCGAATCTCTGACCTTGGCTCCTTTTCAGGAGTATGTCGTCGAAACCTCTCTGATTTCGTGGTGCAAAGATAAGAGGCTTTTCTTTATCTTCCAAATTTTTTAAGCACTTTTTTCAATTAAACGTGAAAAAATCTATGTTTTTCTACAATTTTCGTCATTTTACGGGGCGGAGAACAAAAAAATAGGCCGTCGCAACGAATGATGAGCGACGGCCAAATAATAAAAAAGTTTTGATGCTACATTAGAATTTTACATCGACATACACAGGGTAGTGGTCCGATGCCTTCTTCATATCGCCAGAATTTGCCTGCTTGATAACAGCTGAGCCGAGAACCTTTACGGGCTTTGCTTTGTTGTTAAGCTGCAGGATGAAGTCGATACAAGGCTTGGTTACTGTGACCACGGTTGAACCGAGCTCTGTCTGCGAAATGATAGTCCAATTCTCGCAGAACTTGTTCATCATATCCTTACCTACATTAGCATTCATATCGCCGCCGAGGAATACTGGCTTCTTTGAGTCGCCATAGAGCTTCATAATCTCTGCGGTCAGGAACTCAACTTGTGCAGGCTGGCCACCGTTGAGGTGTGTGCAGGCCAAAACATAATCCTTATACTCGGCAATAGTAAGCACGCGAGGCTCTGACTTCTCCTTGACAGGAATTGGAATATAGAGCGTCTTGATAGGCTGCTTGCCTTTTGCGGCAACACCTGTACCATACTTTCCTCCGCGATAGTCGATAGCAGGGCCATAGAAGTATGTCCAATCCTTACCTGTGGCCTCGGCCACAGCTTTTAGCTGGAAGAAATTGTTGCGGTTGTTGCAACTATCGAGCTCCTGATATGCAACGGCATCGGTATGTGACTCGTTTACAATATCAGCAATGAGCTTTACATTGTTTTCAACGGTGAAACTCTCATCGACAAATTTGCCGATAGCACCCACATTGAATGTCATAATGCGGGTAGCGCCTTTGGGCTTTGCTGCGATGGGTGAATCGTTTGCAGGTTCTGTGTGTGAACTGCAGAATGTGCCCGTAAAAGCACCCATTGCGGCAATTATTGCAAAAATTCGTTTCATTTGTTATTTAGACTGCTGGTGAATAGTAAATTCTGCGATGATTGGGAGGTGGTCAGACTCAACTGGAGCCTCTACTACAATGTGCTCCTTAACCTCTGCTGTGGCACCCTTGTCGGTGTAAAGGCAGATGAAATCGATCTCGCTCTGTGGGTTGTCAGCAGGGATAGTGTTAACGAGCATACCTGTCTTCTTGAGAACATCGAAATGCTCTGCCATAATCTTCATAGGCTCCTCTGTACGGTATGCGTTGAAGTCGCCAGCGATGATAACAGGCTTGTCGAGTTTTGCAAGCTCCTCTACGATAATCTTAGCCGATGTTACGCGGTCTTCGTTGTGCAATGAGAGGTGGGTGTTGCAATAGTAGTAATCCTTCATCTCAACAATCTGGAGTGAACGAGGCTCAGAACGGCAAGGGAGAGATACTCGACGGTAAGAGAGAGGCTTCTCCTTTGTAAGCATACCGATACCATACTTTCCACCCTGAAAATCGATTGATGGGCAGAAGGTTGGGTACATACCTGTAAGCTTTGCCAACTCGCCCAAAACGTCTGCTGGGTTACGCTTTGACATGCTATCGAGCTCCTGCAATGCTACAGCCTCTACATTTCCGGCCTTGATAACATTGGCGATGCGCTCGAATGAGGTTACGCCATCCATGCCGATGCAGTTGTGTGTGTTGTAGCACATGATTCTGAGGTCAACATCTTTTTTGCCACTCTGGCCGCAGCTTACGAAGCTAAATGCAGCTGCGATAATCAAACTTAAAAGTGTAATCTTTTTCATATGTGTGATATTTTATATGTGAATATTTCTTTTATCACGTAAAGATACATTATTTATATGGAATATCCGCATTTTAGGCGATTGAAAATTCTATTGACCAAAACTTTTCTTTTTAAATCAATTTTTTTTGCGGAAAAATTTTGTGATTTGAAAATTTATGGTATATCTTTGTGATATCAAAATGATATTACTTTTGATTGCTGACCGAAACTTAAAAAACTAATGTTTAACTTTAATACAATTATCTTTTATGGAAAACAAAAATTTTGAATATTCAGGTTGGAAAATCAACGGTTTTGTAGCGTTGGTTGTGATTTTGGCCATTATTGCAGGTTCAATTTGGTTGATTGTGAAGGGTGCGATGATTGATGCTTTGCCTTTGGCTCCTGTGATGATTGTGTCGGGAGTATTGATTCTTACTCTCACGCTTATTGCTTGCAAGGGTTTTATGTTGCTGGAGCCTAATGAGGCGCGTGTGCTTACTTTCTTTGGTAAGTATTGTGGCTCGTTCTACAACACTGGTTTCTGGTGGGTTAACTTCTTGATGTCTACTAAGAATATCTCGCTTCGTGCACGTAATCTCAATGCCGAACCCATTAAGGTGAACGACAAGAGTGGTAACCCTATTATGATTGGTGTGGTGCTTGTGTGGCGTTTGAAACGTGATGAAATCTACCGTTCTGTATTTGATATCGATGTTGCAGCAAATGCTCAGGGTATTGTATCGCAGGCTGCTCGTATGAATATGTTGGAGAGCTTTGTGTCGGTGCAGAGCGATGCGGCATTGCGCCAGGTAGCTGGTTGTTATGCCTACGACAACAACTCGGCTGGTGATGAGGAGGTGACTCTGCGCAGCAGCAGTGAGGAGATTAACGAGGTGCTGGAGACACGCTTGGCAGAGCGTTTGGCTATCGCAGGTATCGAGGTTGTGGAGGCTCGCATCAACTATTTGGCTTATGCTCCTGAGATTGCAGCCGTAATGTTGCGTCGCCAGCAGGCCGATGCTATCATCTCGGCTCGCGAGAAGATTGTGGAGGGTGCTGTTTCAATGGTTAAGATGGCTTTGGATAAGTTGTCGGCCGATGAGGTTGTTGAGCTCGACGATGAGCGCAAGGCTGCTATGGTTACCAATATGCTTGTTGTTTTGTGTGCTGATGAGGCTGCTCAGCCTATTGTGAATGCAGGAACTATGCACCATTAAAATTCGGTAATGGCAAAAAAAGCGGAAAATAAGAGTTTTGTGTTACGCGTAGATGCTGCCACTATGGATGCATTGGAGCGATGGGCTGAGGATGAATTTCGTAGCATCAACGGCCAGCTCCAGTGGATCATAGCCGATGCTTTGCGTCGGAGTGGCCGACTGAAAAAGCCGAAGAGCTCGGCTGCGGAGCAAAATGCTGAAGATATAGCTGATAAGGATTAAGAGGCAAACACTATTTGCAAACAATTAACTATTAAATATATATGTGGGAGACTGAAAGAAAGTGGTTTAAGATTACTTGGTCGCTACTGTTGTTAGCCTCTTTGGTTATAAACTACATTCAGCGAATGAGTGATGCTTTGTGGGCTCACGGTGAGGTCGTAGAGGTTTTGGAAAAGACTTTGCTCTGGATTATGTTGCCTATGACTGTGGTGCTTTTTGTATGGCACAATGTGGTGTTGTGGCGCTCAGGTGAGCGACTATTCTGGAGAACTTGGCAGAAGTCGGCTACAGCCATCGCCGTAGGTGGCGGTTTGACGCTTGCACTTATATTTGTTGTCAAGTGGTGCAAGGGCGAGGCTACCGAGATTAGCGATAGCGCGAGAATGTGGATTTTATGCGTATTCTCGGTGATTGGACTTGTGATAGCATTTGCCCGATATAAATTCAAGAATTGGCGCGAGGAATAATTCGTAATGTGAAAATAAACATCGTATGAGTGGAGGATTGAAGAGTAAGAGGGATAATGCGGTGATAACGTGTTTGTTTGGCCTTCTGGGAGTGGGTTCAATATTCTGCACGCAATTCTTTGCAAGTGTGCTTTGCGAGTGGCAGAAGGTAGCTCTTTTTGCGGTGGGTTTGGTGCTGCTTCTTGTAAGCGGAATTACTATGGTTCGTTGGTGTAGAAAGGAAGATTAGTAGTCGCTAGTGATTGATACGTCGGGGCGAGCGATGAAAATATTTCTCGCCACAAGTTTAATAATTGGCACGAAGAGTAGTTGTTTGAAAATATTGACCGCTTTTGCTTCAATTTTTTTTGATGGCAGAAGCGGTTTTTTCGCAAAATATTCGTAAATTTAAGGTGTGAATGCATCGATATGATCGGTGCAAATGTGAAACCCTAAAACTTTACGATTATGGCAAAGAATATTAAGCGAGAGACTCATCCTCAGGTGCGTTTGCGTAACCGCATACTATTGGGTGCTGTGGCGGCATTGGCCATTGTTAATGCGTTGGCTGCATATTTCGATATCCATTCAACAAAGGGTATTGTCGTTTGTAATGTTTTGGGTGTTGTGGCAATCGCTGTGGCAATTGCTGTAGAGTTTGCTCGTATGATTCCGCGCAAGAGGTGGCGTACATTGTCGTTTCTAATGCCATCGCTTGGTGTTGTGGCGCTCTTTTGCGGACGAGTGATGGATGCTGAGGGTACTGCTGGAAGTAGAGTGGCTATTGCTGTGGGAGTTCTGATAATCTTCTACGGTGTTGTGTGTGCGTTTAAGTGGCGACGCTATAGCTTGGAGCGTAGAGACTCCTTGCAGCAGAGCCGCAAAAAGCGCTAAAAAAAGATTTGATTTTATGGGATTTAGATTTGTTAGAATAGGTAATGTGTTAAATTGGACACCAACAGTAGTTAAGCGTTATCCGATGATTAGCTATGTGGTGATGTTTATCATATACATTTTGATATCGAAGTTTTGCTTCGACGAGCAGGAAGATAATCCAATGTGGTTTAACATTCTGTTCTTCGTTATATCGGGCTGGGCCTATGCCGCAATGGATAACCAGTTGCCAACGAAGCGATACAGAGATTTGGCAATACTTCTTGCTACATTCTTTTTGTTGTTCGGGAGTTTGGCGCTTAAGGATTTGGTTATTGATAAAAATAGTGCTAACCTCGATAGTGTTGACCTATTTATTATTGCAGCTGTGACGCTTCTGCCATTAGTTTATGGAGTCTATTGCCTTTGGAAACTACGTAAGCAGAAGATTTTGGTAGCTGATAGATTGCAGCATATCACGCAGATTAGAAACAGAAGAAAAATCAAATAATTTTGACTATGAAACGTGTGGTGGTGTTTACTGGTGCGGGAGTGAGTGCTGATAGCGGACTTGCTACCTTCCGTGATTCTGATGGCTTGTGGGCGCAGTATCGCATCGAGGATGTATGCACGCCCGAGGCTCTGAAAAATAACAGAGCTTTGGTTGTGGAGTTTTACAACAAACGCCGCAAGGAGTTGCTTTCGGTTGAACCTAATGCTGCCCATCGTGCCATAGCCGAATTGGAGAGATATTTCGACGTAGAGGTTGTAACGCAGAATGTGGATAATCTCCACGAGCGAGCTGGTTCTACCCGCGTAACGCATCTACACGGCGACCTTATGAAGTTGCGCAGTGAGCGTAATCCCGATTTGATTGTTCCAATCGAGGGGTGGGAGCAGAAGATAGATGATAGATCTGAGGATGGTGCGCTGCTTCGTCCACATATTGTGTTTTTTGGCGAGTCGGTGCCGATGTTCGATAGGGCAACAGAGATTGCTGCTTCGGCCGATCTGATGATTGTTGTAGGTACATCGCTGGCGGTCTATCCTGCGGCAATGTTGGTGCGCTATGCAAAGAGTGGTGTGCCGATGTATGTAGTTGATCCGGGAACGCCCGATACTGCGATGATTCGAAACCCACTTACCCATATCAAGGCTCGTGCAGCTGAGGGTATGCCAGAATTAGTGAAGAAACTTGTTAGAGAGTTAGAGTAATGGATATTAATCGTTTTCGAGAGAAGGCAGCTGAAATAGCTCTTTTTTGTAAGAAATATGGCTACAACGAGCGCATAGTCTTGTTGTGGGATTTGTCTGTACATTCGGGTCGACGTAGGTTTGTGGTGTGGAATTTGGTGGAGGGTAGAGCCGAACGAAAATTCGTTGCATCACACGGTAGCGGATATGAGTGCAGCCTCAGATATAGCGCATATGCTAAAACCTCTAATGTACCCAATTCACATCTTAGCTCAGAAGGAAGAGCGCTAGTTGGCGAACGATATAGCGGCCGTTATGGTATTGCCTATAGGCTTGATGGCCTCGATGAGAGTAATTCGGCTATTCGCGAACGTTGCATTGTGCTGCATGGCTGGCGACACACCACATCATATCCCATTTGGCCAATGCCTACCGTTGGTAGCTGGGGTTGTCCCGTTGTTTCTGAAAGATCGATGGCCATCCTTGATGAGATACTAAGAAATGAGCAGAAAGTGGTCTTATGGGCATTTAAGTAGTAGATTTTTAGTAAAAAAGAAGATAAATTATTATCTTTGTTAAGTGTATTACCGTTGATTAGTGAAATTGTATGAATAAGATTCTATGCCTTGGAGTTTGGTGCGCTTTGTTGCTTTGTGTAGCTTGTGCGAGTGAAGCAACTAAAGAGAGTGAAGATTTTACCAAAATCGTAATTGATCCCGAGAGAAATGATTCACCCAATTATGAGGAGTGGGTGAAGGGCATAGAGTATATCCCGTTGGAGACCCACAGCGAGTGTTTAGTGGGAGGCGAATTCAACGATATACTATTCTACGAAGATAAATTTTATATCATGAGCGACCGCGAGCGTGTGCAGTGCTTTGGTAGAGATGGAAAGTTTCTCTTTAACGTTGGTTTTAAGGGGCGCGGTCCAGGCGAGTACTCTCTGTTAACGAATATCTCAATTGATGATGGAGTAATATATGCTTTTTGTATATCTGAAATGCAATTGCATAGCTATGATACCTCAACGGGAAAGTTTATAAGGAGCTATAACTTGACCAAGAACTATTCGCAAGTGGTTGTGCGCGAAGGTTATGTATATGTTGTGGGAACTCAGATGCAGGGCGAAAAATCGGAGCTTGTGATTGATGTTATGCCGTTGGAGAATATCGAGAATGTCACTCGACTCTATGCTTCAGCCGAAGAAGAGAAGACTTTGGGGGTATGGAAACAGTTGCATTCATCGAAGGATTGCCTCGTGTGGGTAGATATCTTACGCTTTAAGGTATGGCGTTTGGCCGATGGTAAGATGGAGAGCTGGTTGGATTTTGATTTTGGCGATAATGAGTGGAGTAATGAGGCATTGCTTGCTGGTAAGTATCGTCCCAATGATGAGTCAAA
Organism: Alistipes sp.; assembly: GCA_045632085.1. Classification (GTDB taxonomy): domain Bacteria; phylum Bacteroidota; class Bacteroidia; order Bacteroidales; family Rikenellaceae; genus Alistipes. Next base: position 36,745 of record JAZQVY010000028.1, read on the forward strand.
AGTGTGGATGTTGTCAAATTTCTATGTTAAGGGTGATGATATATACTTTGAATACTCATATAACAAAAAGTTGTATAACGTCTATTATAATCATAAAACGGGTAATTACTATAATGTGAAGTGGATGAGTTATAAGACCTCGAAACTATATTACAAGCAGCCGTTTGTAAAGTGTGCTACTGACCGATGGTTGGGAAGAATGCTGGTGCCATACCAAATATTTGAGGGTGATGATTCAATCCCTGCGCCATTTGCGACCTATAACCGTTTGAAAGGTTTAAAGTCTGAAGATTGCAACCCAGTGATTTGTATTTATGATATGTAGGGTTGAGGCGATGTGATGCCTCAATGAATTAAATTATAGCAGGTAAGATTGCCAAATTGAGAGTTGTTCTTTGAGTGTTTGTGTCAAAATGTTTTGTTAAATGTTAATTTTATTGGCGTAAATTAAAGCTTTTTAAGAAAAGTTTATACCTTTGCCGGAGAAAGTAAAGGCTTTTACAATATGAGCGTTTATTAAATTTAGCATACATATAAAACATTAGACAAATGTATAAGTTCAATATTGCTGGAATACAACAAGTTGGCATAGGTACAGACGATTTCAGAGCAACTTGGGACTGGTATATCGAAATGTTCGGTATAGATCTTAGAATCTTGGAAGATGATACTGTAGCCGAAAGAATGCTTCGTTATACGGGTGGTGCGCCCCATAAACGTCATGCTTGTATTGCAATGAATCTGCAGGGTGGTGGAGGATTTGAGATATGGCAATACTCAGAGCGTAAGCCCGAAAAGTGTCCATTTGAGATATCGGTAGGTGATCTTGGAATCTTTGCGGCTAAGTTGAAGTGTCGCGATGTGAAGGCTTTTCATAAGGAGTTCTCGGCTAAGTGGTCGGAGTGTGGCGATGTTGAGAGCTTGCCAGATGGTACCCCATGTTTCTATTTGAAGGACTTGAAAGGCAATCTCTTTCAGGTGGTAGAGAACAAGGATATCTACATCGAGGAGCATAAGTTGACTGGTGGTATTGCTGGCGCCGTTATTGGCGTAAGCAATATGGAAAAGTCGATTGCTTTCTATAGCGAGGTGCTTGGATATAATATTATCAAGTGCGATGTTGTAGAGCCCTTTAGCAGCAGTATGTTGATGCCCGAGTCTGATAAAAAATATAGAAGAGTGATTCTCGCTGCTCCAAAGAGAACGGGAGCATTGGCTGGAATTTTCGGCGATACCACAATCGAACTTGTGCAGGCGCTTGAACGTACTCCTCGCAAGATCTACGAGGGCCGATATTGGGGTGACCCTGGATTTATTCAGGTCTGCTTCGATGTTTCGGGTATGAATGAATTTGGTAAATTCTGCGCAAGCAAGGGTTGTCCGTTTACTGTGGATAGTTGCCCTAACGGCGAAGTGTTTGATATGGGCGATGCCTCAGGTCGATTCACCTATACCGAGGACCCCGATGGAACTCTTATTGAATTTGTAGAGACTTATAAGATCCCAATAGCGAAAAAGTTGGGTCTTTCGATTGATATGAAAAACAGAAAACGATTTCCAAAGTTCTTGTTTAGGGTGATGGGAATGGTTGCAAAAGAGAGTGTTAAAAATTAATAAACATATAAATTGTTTTGTTATGGGACAAGATATTTTTGAAAGAATTAAGAAGTCAACAGGAGGTCCATTAGGACAGTATCGTGAGAAGGCAGAGGGTTATTTTGTATTCCCAAAGCTCGATGGTGAGCTCGGCCCTTATATGAAATTTAACGGCCAGGAGGTGTTGTGTTGGAGTATTAACAACTATCTTGGTTTGGCTAATCACCCTGAGATTCGCAAGGTAGATGGCGAGTCTGCTGTTAAGTGGGGTCTTGCATATCCTATGGGTAGCCGCCTTATGACTGGTCATACAAATCTTCACGAGGAGCTTGAGCGTCGCTTGGCTGCTTTCGAAAAGAAGGAGGCTGCATTCTTGTTTAACTTCGGATATCAGGGTATCCTTTCGGCAATCGATTCACTCGTGACACGTCACGATGTTATTGTTTATGATGCTGAGGACCACGCTTGCTTGCTCGATGGTATTCGTCTTCACATTGGTAGCAAATATAAGTTTAAGCATAACGATATTGAGGATTGTGACCGCGTTTTGGCTAAGGCTTGCGCCGAGGCTGATAGTCGAGGTGGTGGTGTATTGCTCATCACTGAGGGTGTGTTTGGTATGACAGGTGCACTCGGAATCCTCGACCAGATTGTTGAACTTAAGAAGAAGTATAGCTTCCGCATTATGATTGACGACGCTCACGGCTTTGGCGTTATGGGTGAGCATGGTCGCGGTACATCGGAGCACTTCAACGTGATGGACGAGGTAGATATCTACATCGGTGCCTATGCTAAGTCAATGGCTATCATCGGTGGATTTATCGCTGCCGACAAGGCTATCATCGACTACTTGAAGTACAATATGCGCTCTCAGATTTATGCTAAGTCGTTGCCTATGCCAATCGTTGAGGGCTGCTTGAAGCGACTTGAGATTATCGATAGCCCTGAGGGTGATGCTCTTCGTGCTCAGTTGTGGAAGATTACCCGTACACTCCAGGAGGGCTTCCGCGAGATTGGTTTCGATATTGGTCCTGCTGAGGCTTGTGTAACTCCTGTACACGTGAAGGCTGGTGTGAACCAGGCTACAAACATCGCTGTAGCATTGCGTGAGGAGTATCACATCTTCTGCTCGGTTGTTATCTACCCTGTAATTCCTCCAGGAATGGTTATCTTCCGTATCATTCCTACTGCAGCTCACAGCTTGGAGGACGTGGAGCGTACTCTTGCTGCATTCCGCGATATCAAGGAGAGACTCGATAGAGGCGAATTCGACAAGGAGATTCCAAATATGAAGATGTAATGTCTTAGATTGTTATATAAATAGCGGCAGGTCCTTATGATAAGTTCCTGCCGCTATTTTTTTTAGTCTGGTAGTAGTGTAGCTATTCTTTGCCTTCTGGTATAGACATATTCTGAGATATCTTTCTCATAGTCTCGATAAAAGACTTTATCTCTTCCTCTGATATACCTTCAATCATCTTATCGAGCAGCGATATACCCACTGTCTTGGCTTCAAATTTTAGATCGTGAGCCTTGTCGGTCAGAACAATTGTGTTGGAGCGCCTGTCCGTAGGATTTTGTTTACGCACCACATAGCCCTTCTGTTCTATTGCATCTATGAGTTTCGTGATTGAGTTCTTGTCCTTCTGCATCATATCTGCAAGTTGTTGCTGCGATAGACTGCCTTGATTCCATAGCAGGTCGATAAGTAGGAACTGCTCTGGGGTAAGGTCTATATTGTTCAATTTAAGCATTGTAGCCATAAACTGTTTGAGCTTGCAATGGGTGAGATTTAGCTCAACAGCAACTTCTTTGGTTAGCAACATAGGTATATAGTATTAGGCGTATAAAGTATTATATGTTTACAAATTTAACAAAATATGCAACCATAACTGCTCGATGCGCAATTTTTTTGCAAACGTTTGGTCTATACTAATGTAGTCCGCAGCTTATGGTTGAGGTTATCGGGCTGAAACATTTCGGGCAATTAGTCGGAAAAGCCATGGCACATATTTGTAGAATGGTACCATTATCGTATCAAATCCGCCAATAACTTTTTGATGCTTTCCTCGGGCAATAGCCTTTATGGCAACCTTTGCACACTTGTTTACATCATAACCATTGGCCTGTCCAGGGTCCATAATGCCTGTTGCCTTGCCGTTGCCATCGAGGGCATTTTTCGAAACCTCGGTGTGTATGCGGCCGGGGATAATAATGGTCGTTTTGATTTGGGGATACTCCAGGGCAATGGTCTCGTAGAATCCGTGAATGGCGTGCTTCGATGCGCAATATGCCGACCTGACGGGGAAGCCAAAGACTCCCGAAACAGATGACACAACTGCAATGTGAACACCTCTCTCGATAAACATCTCCTTTAGAGCCTTCACCAAATAGATTCCACCGAAATAGTTTACCTCCATAAGTCTTCTGTCAACGCTTATATCGGTTTCCAATGTCAGGGCTCTTTGTGATATTCCAGCATTGAGCAGTAGGAAGTCGATTAGGTGGCCCTCTTTGTGGATCCAAGCTACCAACTCGTCTATAGATTCAGATTTCTCCACATCTACACTCTGACACCATGCCTTGACACCCAATTCTACGCATCGTTTTTTTACACTCTCTAGCCTGTCTAAGCGTCTGCCCGTAAGGATAATATTACAACCCTTCATAGCATACTGATATGCCATAGCCTCGCCTATGCCACTACCACCACCTGTAATAAGTACAGTTTTATTCTTAAACTTCAACATTGGATAATAGATTTTATTTGACCAAAGATACAAATTAACGTAATAATTGACAAATAATTAGATGTAAAATGGCGTATTTGCGGGGTGAAATTCCGCTAATACGCCACTACGGTAAGTGATGCACAAAGCATCTATGATATCTATTCGAAATCAGTCAACTCCACTACAAGCTGTCGCCGAAATCCTTGCGGAACTTCTCCATCAGGCGAGCTGGCCAATTTGTTGTAGGCTCCAGACCACCCATAAAGAATCGGAGTACAGGAGGCTCATAAACAAACTTCAAGCCGCCAATGAGCTTGCGGTTCTGGTAGAGCCAGTCAACACGGTCGATAACGTAGTTGATCTGCGAGAGTGTGAACACACGACGTGGAACAGCCAAACGCAGCAACTCAACATCTGCTGGAATCTCGTTGCCATTCTCGTCGCGTACGCTCGATACAGTACCACGCTCCATACCACGAATACCTGAGCAGATATAGAGAGCAGCAGCCAATGCACCTGCGGGATACTGATCCTGTGGGATGTGCTCGCAGAACTTCATAGCGTCAACGTGAGCACCCAAAACACCTGGAGGTGTTACCATAGGCACGCCACGCTTCTCCAACTCCTCAACCAAGTACTTGATGAAGTTAGGGCTCTGGCTAATCATAGTCTCGTCGAGTGACTCGTAAAGACCAACTGTCATAGCCTCAATCTCGCGAACCGAGATACCACCATATGTAAGGAATCCCTCGAAGAGAGGAATCATAGCCTCCATCTTAGCGTAGAGTGCGCGCTGGTTAGTGCAGATACCACCACCACGTGATGAAGAGAGCTTACGAGCTGAGAAGTAAACCAAATCGGCCAGCCCTGTCATCATCTTCAAGATCTCGCCCATAGAATTCTCCTTCCAGTTGTCCTCGCGCTGCTTGATAAGGTATGCGTTCTCACCAATCAAGCTGGCATCGAGAACGAGCATGATACCATACTTGTCGGCAATACGACGTACGTCCATCAAGTTAGCCATAGAGAATGGCTGACCACCGATGAGGTTGGTTGAAGCCTCCATACGGATGAATGGAATATTCTCAACACCCACCTCGTTGATGCACTTCTCCAACTTCTCGATATCCATATTACCCTTGAATGGGTGCTCCGACTTAAGCTCGGTAGCGTGGTCGTGCAAGAGCTCTACAACCTTACCACCGTTCTCCTGAATGTGAGCCAAAGTAGTGGTGAAGTGGTAGTTCATAGGCACAACGTGACCTGGCTTAACGAATGTGCGGCAGATTACGTTCTCGGCAGCACGTCCCTGGTGAACTGGCAAAAGATACTTCTTACCAAGTACATCCAAAACAGCCTGCTGCAAACGCTCAAATGACTGAGAACCTGCATATGCATCGTCGGCACGCATCATTGCTGAGAGCTGGTTATCGCTCATTGCGTTGGTACCGCTATCTGTAAGCATATCGAGGAATACATCTTTAGTGCTCAAACGGAAGGTGTTGAAACCTGCCTCCTTCATAGCCTCCAAGCGGCGCTCAATGGGCACCAAGTGGAGTTTCTGCACAACGCGAACCTTGTGCAACTCGAGTGGCAAATCGCCACCACGGAAGAATTTAACTTTGCTTGTTGACATTGTCTTTATCGTTTAAATTTTGTGTTTCTGTTTAAATCGTAGCTTTGCAAAAAGCTAGGAGCAAGCTACAATGACCCCAAAAGTAGTGTATTTTTAAGAAAATCACAAAACAGACTGCATAATTTTTGCATATACAGTCTGTTTTGTATTACGATTTATGCATACCTATGCAATTCTTGGCTCAAATACTTGCAAAACTATTCAATAATAATAGTAATGAAGTTTTGTTGCAAGTTGCTAAGTTGCAGTATGTTTATGCATGTTGCGCCTATTGTTTATCTTTAAAATAGATATCCAAAAGCTCCTTGGCTGCGATGAACGAACTTAGCTTGGCCTCCAATACTCGCTGCTCGACCTCTGCAATACGCTCGGCGATTTCAGGGTTCTGATAGAAGCTACTCTTCAATGTTTCGTTGATACTCTCGTACATCCAGTATTTGTTCTGGCGATTGCGATTTGCATCGTAATAACCGTTTGCCTGGATATGGTCAAGATACTCTTCAACGCCCTTCCACACCTCCTCTAATCCAGTCTTGTTTACTGATGAGCAGGTGTATACTTTTGGTCTCCAGCCCGATTCTGGGGTGGGGAATAGGTGTAAAGCTCCCTGATACTGCACTTTTGCGAGCTCGGCCTTATGGATATTCTCGCCATCAGCTTTGGTGATAACCATCATATCCGCCATCTCCATAATGCCTCGTTTGATACCTTGCAACTCATCTCCTGCACCCGAAATCTGCAACATCATAAACATATCCACCATAGAGTGGACTGCTGTCTCAGATTGGCCAACGCCTACAGTCTCAATGAAAATTACATCATATCCTGCAGCCTCGCATAATACTATAGTCTCGCGGGTCTTGCGGGCAACGCCTCCAAGCGAACCAGCAGATGGTGAAGGGCGGATAAAAATATCGGGGTTTGATGCTATGCTCTCCATACGGGTCTTATCGCCCAAAATCGAGCCACCGCTTCGCTCAGAACTTGGGTCGATAGCCAGTACTGCCAACTTGTGGTGAAGTGATGCAACCATTCCTCCGATAGCCTCTATGAATGTCGATTTACCTGCGCCTGGAACACCTGTGATACCGATTCTCACAGAACGACCTGCGTGGGGCAAGCATCGCTCAATAATCTCTTGAGCCTGAGCGTAATGCTCGGCCTTATTGCTCTCAATGAGAGTGATAGCTTGCGAGAGTATTGTTATGTTGCCATTCAGAATTCCCTCCACATATTGGTCTGTGGTGAGTTGGCGGCGACGTTTGCGTACAAAATATGGATTGACGATAGGTTGGTCGTCAACACCCTGGGTAACATTGAGTGCGCTATCGTGATGAGCATCGAGGTACTCCTTTTCGTAGTGCTCAATCTTTGTGAAAGCCATTATAGAATCTGTTTAAATTTTATTAAATGAGTTTATATTTTTTGCTGCAACAATTTAGTTTCGGACTCTTTGTGTCTCTTTTTGATATCTTTCGAGTTGGGAAATTTGAAAATAGCCCGCTATTGTCTGCATTTTCAACCCCAAAAAACTATTCAAAATCAATCTCAAATAGCCTCGAAATAAAATTTAAAGAGCTTCTTTATTTTCGTTTGTAAGTTAAAATTTTGTCAAAAATCTCCTTGGTAAAATTACCTGCGTGACCACACCACAAAGCATATCCCTTTTTGTCATAAATTACGCAAAATGGGATAAACTTAACACCGTAAGCTATGAAGGTGCGACCTCCATCATCGAAGGCTACGCCGATGCGGTCGTCGAGATGTTCGGTAAGTGATACTCCGGCCTTGTCGTAATCCTCTTTGGTGACTATTATCAGGTTGAGTTTAGAGCCATAGTCGTTGACCATCTGTTTTATTTTTGGCAGATATCTCTTACACTGAGGGCTCTTGGAATTATGGAAGAGTATGCAAGTGTAATCAGCTGCATCGGGCTGTAAATCCATCAGCCAAGAGCGGATCTTACTGTCAGGGACCTTTTCTCCCAAAATTATATTTTGAGCCTCAGCCGATGTGACCCATAGTATTGCGGCGGTCAATATGGCTAATAGTCGTCTCATTTCTTGTTTGGATTATTTGTCGGGAGCGAATTTAGCAACTTTCGGGCAAAGAAACAAGCCTTTTTGCAAGTATCATCTTCGTGATGTGATTAGTTGAGCGAAAAGATTAGAATTAAATGCAAAAAGAGTTATAAACTTGTCGGAATATTTCTTTATTTGAGAATTTACTTGTACCTTTGTGGGACTTTGCGCGTGTATACAGACGTGTACGCGCAAAAGCGACTAAAAAATAACCAAAATTTACACATACAATAAACAATTTTAATCACAAAAATTATGAAAGTTTCACACATTGAACATCTCGGTATTGCCGTGAAGAATTTGGAGGAGGCTATTCCTTATTGGGAGAATGTATTGGGCTTGAAGTGTTATGCAATCGAGGAGGTTGCTGACCAGAAGGTAAAGACTGCGTTCTTTAAGATTGGCCAGACTAAGATTGAGCTTTTGGAGCCTACTTCTGAGGATTCAACAATCGCTAAGTATATCGAGAATCGTGGTGTAGGTATTCACCATATGGCTCTTGCTTGCGAGAACATCGAGGAGCAGTTGGCAGATGCAGAGGCACAGGGTGTACGTTTGATCGACAAGACTCCACGCAAGGGTGCTGAGGGTCTTACTATCGCGTTCCTTCACCCAAAATCAACTCAGGGTATTTTGACAGAGTTGTGTGAGGATAAAAACAAATAATAAATTTTAATCAATATTAGCACTTTATGAGCGAAATTCAAAAACAGCAGGTAGCCAAGTTGATTGAGAATCGCGAGATCGCCCGTATGGGTGGTGGCGAGAAGGCTATCCAGAAACAGCACGAGAAGGGTAAGTATACTGCACGTGAGCGTATCCAGATGCTTTTGGACGAGGGCAGCTTCGAGGAGTTCGATATGTTCGTAACTCACCGTTGCTATGACTTCGGTATGGAGAAGAAGCACACTTTCGGTGATGGTGTTGTAACAGGTTACGGTACAATCGAGGGCCGTTTGGTATATGTCTTTGCACAGGACTTTACTGTAACTGCAGGTTCTTTGTCAATCTCTTTGGCTGACAAGATCTGCAAGGTAATGGATATGGCAATGCGTAACGGCGCGCCTTGCATCGGCTTGAACGATTCAGGTGGTGCTCGTATCCAGGAGGGTGTAAACGCTTTGGCAGGTTATGCTAACATCTTCCAGCGTAACGTGATGGCTTCTGGTGTTATTCCTCAGATTTCAGCTATCTTCGGTCCTTGCGCAGGTGGTGCGGTTTATTCACCAGCTTTGACTGACTTCATCATCATGCGTCGTCAGACTTCTAATATGTTCCTTACAGGTCCTAAGGTTGTTAAGACCGTTACAGGTGAGGACGTAACTCAGGAGCAGTTGGGTGGTGCAGATATGCACACAACTAAGTCTGGTGTTGCTCAGTTCGCAGTTGACACTGAGGAGGAGGGTATCGCATTGATCCGTGGCTTGCTCTCATACATGCCTCAGAACAATATGGAGCCAGCTCCACGCGTTATTTGCAACGACGATATCGCACGTAAGGAGGATATCTTGAACGAGATTATTCCTGACAATCCAAACAAGCCATACGATATGTACGAGGTTATCCGTAGCATCGTTGATAATGGTGAGTATTTGGAGAGCGCAGCTGGCTATGCAAAGAATATCATCACTTGCTTTGCTCGTTTCAACGGTCAGAGCGTAGGTATCATCGCTAACCAGCCTAACTTCATGGCCGGTGTATTGGATATCAATGCCAGCCGTAAGGCAGCTCGCTTCGTTCGTTTCTGCGTCGCTTTCAACATTCCTATCGTAACATTGGTTGATGTTCCAGGATTCTTGCCTGGTACAGGTCAGGAGTACGGTGGTGTAATTACTCACGGTGCAAAGCTCTTGTTCGCATATTGCGAGGCTACTGTACCAAAGGTAACAGTTACATTGCGTAAGGCTTACGGTGGTGCATATATCGTGATGTCATCTAAGCACATCCGTGGTGATATCAACTACGCTTGGCCAACAGCTGAGATCGCAGTTATGGGTGCAAGCGGTGCAGTTGAGGTATTGCACGCTAAGGCTTTGGCAGCATTCGAGAACGCAGAGGAGAAGGCTAAGTTCGTTGCAGAGAAGGAGCAGGAGTACAAGGATAAGTTCTCTAATCCATACAATGCAGCTCGCTATGGTTACATCGATGACGTTATCGAGCCACGTAATACTCGCTTCCGCGTAATCCGCGCATTGGAGTCATTGCAGACTAAGCGTGAGGTTAATCCTGCTAAGAAGCACAGCAATATTCCATTGTAATCTAATATTTGTGTAATATATGACAATGTTAGCAATTAACTGGGGTAATACAATGATTATTACTGGCGTTGGTTTCGCGTTGGTGTTTGTAGTGTTGGTGCTGCTCATCTACATCGTGAAGCTCTTCGGCGTAATTTTTACACAGAAACCCAAGGCTCAGGCTCCTGTAGCGGCGCCTGTTGCTGCTCCTGCTGCTGCTCAGGATGATGAGATGGATATGGCTGCTTTGGCTTATGTCCTCCACACATTCTACAACCAGCACGATGAGGAGAGTGATGTCCTCACTATCCGTCACGATGACGTGGTTTACTCACCATGGAATCAGAAAAGTATAACCTTCTAATCAATTTAGGAAAAATGCAGAAACTTAAATTCAATATGAATGGTAAGCACTATGAGGCTACCATTGCCGAGGTTGAGCACAATGTTGCAGAGGTAGAGCTCAACGGCAAGAAATACACCGTAGAGGTAGAGCGTGCCGAGGCTGTTGCTCTTCCTACTGTAGCAGCTCCAAAACCTGCAGCAGCTCCTGCTGCTGCCGCTCCCGCCGCAGCTCCTGCTGCAGCTCCTAAGAAGGTTGCTGCTGGTGCAAACTCAATCGTTGCTCCACTTCCAGGTAGCGTTGTATCTGTAAGTGTTAAGGCTGGTGACGCTGTTAAGGCTGGTCAGCAGTTGGCAATTATCGAGGCTATGAAGATGGAGAACGAGATCTTGGCTCCTGCAGATGGTACTGTAGCTGCTGTTCACTGTGCTGCTGGTCAGGCTGTACAGCAGGGTGATGCTCTTATCGATTTGGCATAATTTGAAAAATTTTACGACAAATGAAGAGAGTATTGAAATATACATTGATGATTCTTGCCGTTGCTACGGTAGGCTTGTCGGTGCAGGCTTGGGCTTCGCCTGAGGTTGCTCCTGTAGCCACTGCGGCAGTCGAGGCGGTTGAGGCCGATATCGACTTGGGCGAGTCTCTGATGAACTTTGTTGAGCAGTCTGGTTTGAGCGGTATCGTGGCTGACTGGCGTGTGCTTGTTATGCTCATTATCTCTTGCTTGTTGCTCTATTTGGCTATTGTTAAGCAGTTTGAGCCATTGCTCTTGTTGCCTATCGCATTCGGTATGTTGCTTACAAACTTGCCAGGTGCAGGTATGTATCACACAGAGTTGTTTGCCGATGGTCACGTTCACTGGACTACTGCTGATGGTACTGGTTTCGACCGCATTGCAGGTCTTATCGACTTCCTCTACTTGGGTGTTAAGTTGGGTATCTATCCTTGCTTGATCTTCGTAGGTGTAGGTGCGATGACAGACTTCGGTCCGCTGATTGCTAACCCTAAGAGCTTGTTGTTGGGTGCTGCTGCTCAGTTCGGTATCTTCGCTACATTCGTAGGTGCTACCGCTTTGGGCTTCGCTCCAGCTGAGTCTGGTTCTATCGCAATCATTGGTGGTGCTGACGGTCCAACTGCTATCTATTTGACTTCGAAGTTGGCTCCACACTTGTTGGGCCCAATCGCAGTTGCAGCTTACTCTTATATGGCTCTTGTTCCAGTTATTCAGCCACCTATTATGAAGGCGTTGACTAACAAAGAGGAGCGCAAGATCGCTATGAAGCAGTTGCGTACTGTGTCGAAGACTGAGAAGATCATCTTCCCAATCGCAATGACTGTGATTATCTCATTGTTGTTGCCATCGGCTGCTCCACTTATCGGCTGCTTGATGTTGGGTAACTTGATGAAGGAGTGTGGTGTTGTTGAGCGCTTGAGCAAGACTGTTCAGAACGAGTTGATGAACATCGTAACTATCTTCCTCGGTATCTCGGTAGGTGCTACAGCTACTGCTGCTAACTTCCTTAACTGGCAGACTATCGGTATCATGGTATTGGGTGTAACAGCCTTCTGCTTGGGTACTGGTGCTGGTGTGATTTTGGCTAAGATTATGAACATCTTCTCGAAGGAGAAGATCAATCCATTGATTGGTTCTGCAGGTGTATCGGCTGTGCCTATGGCAGCTCGTGTATCTCAGAAGGTTGGTCAGGCTGAGAATCCATCTAACTTCCTTTTGATGCACGCTATGGGTCCTAACGTGTCAGGTGTTATCGGTTCGGCTGTTGCCGCTGGTATCTTGTTGGCATTCTTGGGATAATAAACTGCTAGGTTTATACCTATATATTAATAAGCTCGCTTGGCCATACGCCGAGCGGGCTTTTTTTGTGCTTTTATCCAGAAAGTTAAAATAATTTTCGGGGTTGTTGGTATTTATAAAAATATTTACTACCTTTGCGCACCCGTAAATATGCGGGAATAGGATTACAACAAACAAAGTTATTAACAAAACGTAAAAGATGGATTCAAGAAGTTACAAAACTATCTCGTTGAACGCTGCTACGGTTCAGAAAGAGTGGGTCGTTATCGACGCTACCAACGAGGTATTGGGACGTCTTGCTTCGCAGATCGCAAAGATTTTGCGTGGTAAGAACAAGCCTGGCTACACTCCTCACGTCGATTGCGGTGATTATGTTATCGTTATCAACGCCGAGAAGGTTAAGCTTACAGGCGCAAAGATGACCGACAAGGTCTATGTTCGTCACACAGGTTATCCTGGTGGCCAGCGTTTTGCTACTCCTGCGGACTACTTGGCAAAGAAGCCACAGTTCGTAATTGAGCACGCTGTAAAGGGTATGTTGCCCAAGACACGTCTTGGTGAGGCTATCATCAAGAATTTGAAGGTTTATGCTGGCGCTGAGCACCCTCACGCTGCACAGAACCCTAAGTCAATTAAGTTAAACGAGATTAAGTAAAGAGTATGGAAGTT
>JAZQVY010000029.1:0-58061 GCA_045632085.1 Alistipes sp.
TCTACTTTAAGCAGGTGTTCGAGAATGCAGGTGCTTTGGACCGTATCGTATCGTTCGTAAATACTACGGAGAATCCTCCTGTAGAGCGTCTGTTGGTGCCAGATATGGCCTTGACAGCTGCTGAGTACTTCGCAGTGGATAAGGGCGAGAAGGTGTTGGTGCTTTTGACCGATATGACATTGTATGCCGATGCATTGGCTATCGTGTCAAACCGTATGGACCAGATTCCATCAAAGGACTCTATGCCTGGTTCACTCTATTCAGATTTGGCAAAGATCTACGAGAAGGCTGTGCAGTTGCCTAACGGTGGTTCGATCACTATTATCGCCGTTACAACACTTTCGGGTGGTGATATTACTCACGCAATTCCAGATAATACTGGTTATATTACAGAGGGTCAGCTCTTCTTGCGTAACGACTCAGATACAGGTAAGGTTATCGTTGACCCATTCCGTTCGTTGTCACGTTTGAAGCAGCTCGTAATCGGTAAGAAGACTCGCGAGGATCATCCTCAGGTGATGAATGCCTGCGTGCGTTTGTATGCCGATGCAGCTAATGCAAAGACTAAGCTCGAGAATGGTTTCGATTTGTCGGATTACGATGAGCGTGCTTTGAAGTTTGCACACGACTACTCAGAGAAGTTGCTTGCAATCGATGTTAACATCGAGATTGAGCAGATGCTCGACACAGCTTGGACACTCTTTGCTGAGTACTTCTCTAAGGAGGAGGTTGCAATCAAGGCCGAGCTTATTGAAAAGTACTGGAAAGCATAAGTTTTTGCCGAAACAGATTAGATTATGGCAATTAAGTTTCAATATAATAAAACTTCGCTCGGCGAACTGGGCAAGCAGCTGAAGATGCGCCAAACGGCACTCCCTACCATCAAGAGTAAGGAGTCGGCTCTTCGCTCAGAGGTCAAAAAGGCGAAGGATACGGCACGCGACTACCGTCGTCGTCTCGATGCACTCTCTGCCGAGTACGACTATATGGTGGCTCTGTGGGGTGAGTTCGATGCCACGTTGCTCCGTGTGGAGGATGTGGTACTCTCCACTCAGAAGATTGCCGGTGTGCGTACTCCAGTTCTGGAGCAGGTGAACTTTCTGGAGAGACCTTACGATCTCTTCTCATCACCTGTGTGGTATGCCGACGGTGTCGATTTGTTGAAGCGTCTGGCACAGTTGGGTATCGAGTGTGAGGTCTATAATCGCAAGATGGAACTCCTGGACTATGCTCGTAGAAAGACCACCCAGAAGGTGAACCTCTATGAGAAGGTGCAGATACCTGGCTATGAGGACGCTATCCGTAAGATTAAGCGATTTATGGAGGACGAGGAGAACCTCTCTAAGTCGGCACAGAAGATTGTTAAAACTCGTCAACAACAGGCTGCGGAGGGGTCTATGCTATGATAGTAAAGATGTCACGTTATGACTTTGTGTTGCTTGCAGCGCAGAGTGAGGATTTTGTGGCTCGTTTGCGCGAGCTGGGTCTGGTTGATATCACAACCACAGGCTGGGAGCCCCGTGAGCAGGACCGTCAGTTGGTGAGCGATATTGAGCATCACCGCAAGGCTGTTGATATGCTTCGTGAGTTTAGCGCATCTGAGAATATGCAGTCAGGTGTAGAGGCTTATGGCTCAGGCAAGGAGGCTTTTGATGCTTATGCTGAGGCAGCACAGCGTAAGGCAACGCTTTTGGGTGAGGTTGCTCGCCTAGAGAAGCTTGCCGAGGAGTTGGAGCCTTGGGGTGAATTCTCGGCTGAGTCGCGCGAGCGATTGGCTGAGGGTGGTGTGGTGTTGCGTTATTTCACAACACAGCCTACAACCTTTGACGAGAGCTATGCGGAGTGGAGCGAGAAGTATACTATTGCAGAGATTAACCGCACGGTATCTACCGTCTATTTCGTCGTAATAGCTACGGCTGACGAGGAGATTATGTTCGATGCGCAGGAGATTCGCGTTCCTTTGATGGACTACCGTTCGGCACAGGCCGAGGCTGAGGAGAATCGCGAGCAGGTTAAGCAGCTCGACTACACCTTCTCACGTTGTGCAGCATCGTTGGAGGCTATCGAGTCGGAGCTTGCAGCTCTTACATGCAGTTTGCAGAATGTGAAGATTCGTGGTACAGCTCAGGAGGCTGCCGATGGTGAGTTGGTGGTTTTGGAGGGCTGGGCCGAAGCGGATAAATCGGCTGAGGTAGATAAGTTGCTCGATGAATATCCAAATGCAATCTACATCAAGAGTAATCCTACCGAGGAGGATAACACTCCAGTTAAGTTGAAGAACAACCGTTTCGCACGTCTGTTCGAGCTTATCGGCGGAATGTATGCCTTGCCAAAGTATGGTACTCTGGATTTGACACCATTCTTTGCTCCGTTCTATATGCTCTTCTTTGCGATTTGCTTGAACGATGCAGGTTATGGTGCTATTCTGCTTGCACTTGGTGTTGCCCTCTTCTTGAAGGGTGGCAAGGCTATGCGTCAGGCTTCGACACTTACAATGGTTTGTGGTGGTGCAACCACTCTGTTTGGTCTCTACACAGGTTCATTGTTTGGTCTCAGCATACCCGATATGTTGGGCTACGAGAGCATCGCTGAGTCGCCATTCCTCGATTTCCAAAACGACTTCTTCTCATTGGCTTTGGCTTTGGGAGTTGTGCAGATTCTGTTTGGTATGCTGCTTAATATCTGCTTCAAGGCTAGATATTTTGGCATCACAACCGTATTTGCGCAGTTGGGTTGGTTTATCGTGTTGCTGGCGGGTTGTGTGGCAGGAGGTCTGCCAATGCTTAACCCAAATTGGGTGATTCCAGGCTTTACCACTTCATCGATTGCTTTCTATGTAGCGTTGGGAGTAGGTGCGGTGTTGATGTTGATCTTGAGTGACATTAAGCGTAATCCAATTGTAAACTTTATGAGCGGATTGTGGGATACCTATAATAATATTACAGGTTTGTTGAGCGACGTGCTCTCTTACATCCGACTCTTCGCAATTGGTTTGTCAGGAGGTGTATTGGCTCAGGTCTTCAACTCTCTTGCATTGGGACTCACTGGTCTTGATGCGGGTATCGGAGAGTTTGGTGTAGGTACAATCTTCCAGATTCTGGGTGCTACGGCTATCCTGCTTATTGGTCACGGAATTAACCTCTTTATGTCGTCGATTTCGTCGTTTGTTCACCCAATGCGACTTACCTTCGTGGAGTTCTATAAAAATGCTGGGTTCGAGATGGGTACTCGCTCTTTCGAGCCTTTAACTAATAACGAAAAAGAGTAATAAACAAAAGTAAAATTTAATAACAAAAAACAATTATGGAAAATTCAACAGCTTTGATTTTGGCCTACGTTGGCGTTGCCATCATGGTAGGTTTGGCAGGTATTGCATCTGCAGTAGGTACCTCAATCTGCGGCCAGGCTGCAGTAGGTGCAATGAAGAAGAACAGCGGCGCCTTCGGTAGCTACATGATCTTGTCAGCGCTTCCTGGTTCACAGGGTCTTTACGGTTTCGTTTGTTTCTTTATGGTAAAGGGCCTTTTGACAGCCGAGATTACAATGTTGCAGGCTGCTGCCGTATTTGGTGCAGGTGTATTGGTTGGTATCGTTAACTTGGCAGCTGCTATCTTCCAGGGTAAGGTTTGTGCTAACGGTATCGCAGCTATCGGTAACGGTCACGACGTGATGGGTAAGACTCTTATCTTGGGTGCGTTCCCTGAGTTGTACGCTATCTTGACAGTTGCTGCTACATTCCTTATCTCTTCTGCAGTAGCTTAACAGATTTTCGGAATATTTTCCGTACAAAAAGGTCGCTCATCAGGGCGGCCTTTTTTTGTGTAGTGACGATTGGTCTTATATTCTTCGGGTGGAAGATAGATGATGTTTGCAGAAATTTCATTATATTTGTTTCCAAATACACTTTTTTGTAATGAAAAATTTTCTGTTGACTTTGATTTTATCGGCTGCGGTGGCTGCTTGTGGCTCGCAGACCAAAAATAAAAGCTTGGCTCCTAAGATAGTTGAGCCTATTCAGTATGGTTACAAGATAAAAGCCGTCTATCCACACCTTGCAACCAGCTATACACAAGGTTTGCAATTTATCGATGGTCAGCTTTGGGAGGGCACCGGCGAGTGGGGTACCTCTGTGTTGCAGAAGGTCGATCTGCAGAGTGGTAAGGCCGAGGTGTTGGCTCGTTTGCCCAAGAGCGAGTTTGGTGAGGGTATCACAGTGTTGGGCGATAAAGTATATCAGCTTACCTGGACCAATAATACAGCTCACGTCTACGATCTCACAGGTAAGGAGATAAAGACTTTCCGCTATCCAGGTGAGGGTTGGGGCCTTACAACCGATGGTGAGAAACTCTATATGTCCGATGGCTCGGAGCGAATTTATAAAATCAATCCCGAGACGTTCAAGCGAGAGGGTACCATTGCTGTAACGCTTCGCGGAGAGCCTGTTGAGTTCCTCAACGAGCTGGAGTGGATTGATGGTAAGATATGGGCTAATGTATACACCTCGGATTTTGTTGTAATCATCGATCCCAAGAGCGGAGTTGTTGAGGGTGTGATTGATTTCCGTGGTCTTATCTCTCAAATAGAGGTGAAGGATGATACCGATGTGTTCAATGGTATAGCCTATGATGCTGCTACAAAGCGCATATTCGTAACAGGTAAATTGTGGAATAAACTCTTTGAGGTGGAGCTCGTAAAACGATAGTATTTTTATGGAATTGATACGTTCAATGGTTCGTGGTATCCTCACCCTGGATGGTGCTATGGGTACTCAGCTCATGTCTAGAGGCAAGAGCGGTTGTTTTGAATTGCTTAATGTTGAGCAACCTGAGTTGGTGGCCTCAATACATAGAGAGTATATCGATGCGGGTGCCGATATTATCACCACCAACACCACCTGCGCTGATGCCTTATGCTTGAGCGAATATGGCCTGCAGGAGCGTTCGTATGAGTTGGCTTTGGCTGGTGCGAAGGTGGCAAGAGAGGTGGCTGATAGCCTCTCAACTGCTGAGCGTAGAAGATATGTTGCCGGTTCGGTAGGCCCAACAACCCGTAATCTCACTCTGGCCAATGACACCACCCCCGAGGCTATTGCTTCGGCCTATGCCGATGTTATCAGAGGTTTGATTGATGGCGGTGTGGATATGCTGCTTATTGAAACAGCTATGGATTCGAAAAATGTGAAGGTTGCCATCGAAGAGTGTCGTAAAATTAATACCGAAATACCTATTGTAGTTTCGGCAGTGTTGTCGAGAATCGAGGGTAGAGTAGCCAGTGGTGCTACAATCGCCAAGTTCTTAGAGGATATTCCACTCGATGAGGTGGCTGTTGTGGGATTTAACTGCAGCGATGGTGTGAAACCTATGGTGGGTGCGTTGAAGATTCTCTCTGGGGCGTGTCGCAAGCCTATTATTGCCTATCCATCTGCCGGAAGAGAGAGGTTGGCTGCCAATCGTTTTTCTAAGGAACTGGAGCAATTGTGTCGTGCCGGTTTGATAAATATCGTGGGTGGTTGTTGTGGTACCACGCCCGAGCATATCAAGTCGTTGGCAAAGGTGGCAGCACGTTGGCGACCACATAAGTTTGAAAATAAGTAAAACAATAGCTATGGATACTAAAGAGTTTCGTCGTCAGATGCATCGATGCCCCGAGCTCTCGTTCGAGGAGCATCAGACCTCTCGATTCATTTCGGATAGCCTGTCGGAGTTGGGTATCGAGTTCCGACCAATTGCTGGTACGGGAGTGTTGGCTCGCGTGGAGGGCCGTCGTGGCAATCTCAAACGTTGTGTAGTGTTGCGTGCAGAGATGGACGCAGTGCCTATTCAAGAGATTACAGGCCAGGAGTGGGCTTCTGAGCGTGAGGGTGTGATGCACGCCTGCGGTCACGATTGTCACGCTGCAATTATTTTTGGAGTGCTCAAGCGATTGTACCTGAGCCGCGATTTCGAAGGAACCCTGATGGTATTGTTCCAGCCTGCTGAGGAGTTCTGCTCGGGTGGCGCTGCCAAGGTTCTGGAGGAGGAACCATTCAAGGATTATGATGTGGTGGCTGTGATTGGTCAGCATGTTGATTCTTCTCTCGAGATTGGTGAAATAGGATTCTGCCCAGGTAAATTTATGGCTTCGGCCGATGAGTTGCGTATCACGATAAATGGAGTTGGTGGCAATGCTGTTATGCGAAGCCAGATAAAGGACTCTGTGGTGGCTATGGCCGATTTGGTGATGCGCCTAAATGCACTCAATAGCGATGCTTGTGTCTTTTCGACGTGTAAGGTCGAGGCTGGCGAGGGTGAAAATACTATTCCCGATCAGAGTAGTTGTGAATGTGTGATGAGGGTCTTTGGCGAGAAACTTAGGGGTCGCATCAAGGATATGATAAATCACATAGCTCAGGAGATAGAGTATAAATATGACGTTGATGTGCAGATAGCTATCCGTAGCGGTAACCCTTGTGTAGAAAATAATGCACAACTTTCATACGAGGCTATGATTTTGGCCGACAGCTGCGGATATCAGGTGTGTGATTTGGAACCAACACCCACAACCGATGATTTCGGACACTATAGCCAGATGTATCCAACCCTTTTTTACAGTTTGGGTGTGGGCCAGAAGGCTGGTCGTAGACATACACCAACATTCCTGCCTGATGAGCGAGTGCTGGAAGTTGGAGAGGATTTTATGTGGCAACTTGCATTAAGTATTTTGAACAAATGAGACAGTCAAGAAAAAAGGATTTGCGCCGAGGTGGTGCACAACGGACCGACGCAAAGAGTGTTCGCAGCGCATTTGTTGTGAATATGTTTCGTGAGTTTCCCGATAGAGTATTTTCGATGAAGCAACTCGCATCGGCCTCGGGTGGAAACACTCGTGAGGGCAGATACATAGTACGAGATATAGTCGAGGCGCTTGTCGAAGAGGGAATAGTGGAGTGCTATGGTCGCGATAAGTATCAGCTTTCGATGGCTCAGTTGCCACACTACGAAGGCGTGGTAGATATGATAGGTTCGGGTGCTGCATACATCAAGGTTGAGGAGCTTGAAACCGATATATATGTCAATCAGCGCAATATGAATTATGCGCTTGAAGGCGATAGGGTAGAGGTCGTTTTGCAACGTCAGGCGCATCGTGAGGGTGACCACCCCGAGGGTGCCGTGATTTCGATTTTGGAGCGAAGCAAGAAACAGTATGTGGGTGTGGCGGAGGTTAGCCGTGCTGCTATTTTTGTGCGTGCTGACTCGCGTAAGTTGCCATTCGATATATTCTTTCCACGTAAGGAGTATCCTAAGGTAAGCGATGGCGACAAGGTGGTCTTCAATATTACCGACTGGCGTCCGGGCGATAAGTCGCCACGTGGTGTGATTGTCGATGTACTAGGTCAGGCGGGCGACAATGATACCGAGATGCACGCGATTATGGCTGAGTTTGACCTGCCATATAAGTTTGAGCAGGATATCATAGATGCAGCCCAGGCTATTGATGGCACAATCACAGAGCGTGACTATGCAGAACGTCGTGACTTTAGAGATGTTACAACCTTTACAATCGACCCTGCCGATGCCAAGGACTTCGATGATGCTTTGTCTATCCGCAAATTGGAGGATGGCATCTGGGAAGTAGGTGTGCATATTGCCGATGTAACCCATTATATTCAGCCCGAGTCGGTGCTCGATTGCGAGGCCCGCGACAGAGGTACTTCGGTCTATTTGGTCGATAGAACTGTGCCTATGCTGCCCGAGAGATTGTGTAATGAGCTCTGCTCGTTGCGACCCAACGAGGAGAAGTTGTGTTTTTCGGCGGTATTCAAGGTAAACGAAGATGGTGATGTGCTGGAGGAGTGGTTCGGTAGGAGTGTTATCTACTCTGATCGCCGATTTACATATGCTGAGGCGCAGGCTCGCATCGAGACAGGTGTGGGCGACTATGCCGAGGAGATTATGGTGCTCAATAAGATGGCTCAGACCATGCGTCAGCGCCGCTTCAAAGCTGGTGCAGTAAGCTTCGAGAGAGCCGAGTTTAAGTTTATCCTCGATGAGAATGGCAAACCTTTGGGCGTTTATACCAAGGAGCAGAAGGAGTCTAATCAACTTATCGAGGAGTTTATGCTCCTGGCCAATCGCAGGGTGGCTGAGTATTGCACATATCGCCAGGAGGGTAATCGCAAGGTTGCCCGCTCGATGGTCTATCGTGTGCACGATGAACCTAATGAGGAGAAACTTACTCGTTTCCGCGATTTTGTGCTGAAGTTCGGTTATCAGTTCCGCGCATCGAAAGGTCGTGCTGTTGCCAAGGCAATCAATAAATTGGTTGGAGAGATTAAGGGTAGAGCCGAAGAGAATGCTATCCAGTCGTTGGCTGTGAGAAGTATGTCGAAGGCGCTCTATACGACCGATAACATCGGCCACTATGGTCTGGCTTTCAAATACTACACTCATTTCACTTCACCCATCCGTCGTTATCCCGATATGATGGTGCATCGCCTGCTGGCCCGCTATCTC
This sequence comes from Alistipes sp., assembly GCA_045632085.1. Classification (GTDB taxonomy): domain Bacteria; phylum Bacteroidota; class Bacteroidia; order Bacteroidales; family Rikenellaceae; genus Alistipes. The sequence goes on from JAZQVY010000029.1 coordinate 8,493, forward strand.
GATGGTGGCAAATCGGCCGACAAGCAGCGTCTGGAGTCGCAATGTGTATATGCTTCCGAGCGTGAGATAGTGGCTTCTGATGCCGAGCGTGCATCTATCAAGTACAAGATGGTGGAGTATATGCAAGACAAGATTGGCCAGATGTTCAAGGGTCATGTGTCAGGCATGAGCGAGTGGGGTATCTATGTCGAGCTCAACGACACTCACATCGAGGGTATGGCCTACCTGCGTGATATCGAGGGCGACTACTACGCCTACGACGAGGCTCGCTATGCTGTGGTGGGTCGAGCAACAGGTCGCACGATAGCCTTCGGCGATGAGGTGTGGATTAGAGTGAAGGGCGTCGATATGCGTCGTCGCACACTCGACTTCGAGCTGATTGTGAGTAGCAAGCAGCAAAAGAGATAATGTGTAATAATCTCTTAGGTCTGTGGTGCTAAATGATGCTTTGTGAGCTCTCTCGAAGGCTCGATTTTAGCCCAGATTGCGTGGTTGGTTATATTGGTTGCGTTAAATATCAAATAAAAAATAGCATATGGGCCGTTAATTAATTAAAATTAATTACCTTTGCACTCCGAAACAGACCCGATTTGGATTAAAATAGGATAAAATTATATATACTGATTATGAAAATTACAAGAGAACAGCGTGAGTTAGGCACTTCGATTTTGAAGGTTGTCGTTGGAGAACAGGATTATGGTGAGGCAGTAGATAAGATGCTTCGCGACTACAAGCGTAAGGCTAACGTTCCAGGTTTCCGTCCTGGTATGGTACCTATGGGCATCGTTCGCAAGATGTACGGTAAGGGCGCCGTTGCAGAGCAGGCATATCGTATTGCTTCAAACTCTGTATTCGAGTATTTGCAGAAGGAGGGTATCGACTACGTTGGCGATGTAATCCCATCAGACGAGCAGGGCGACTTCGATTTCGAGAACAACACTGAGCACGAGTTTATGTTCGAGATTGGTGAGGCTCCAAAGGTTGAGGTAGAGCTCTCAGCTAAGGATAAGCTCACATATAGCAAGATCAAGGTTGATAAGAAGATGCTTTCAGCATACAAGGCCAACTACTTGCGTCGCTATGGCCGCTTGGTAGATGTTGAGAAGGTTAAGAAGGACGAGGCTTTGACAGTTGTTCTTGACAACGGCGACATCAAGGTTGACGATGCATACGTTGGTCTTATCTCTATGAGCGATGAGGAGCGTAAGCCATTCATCGGCAAGAAGGTAGGTGCTAAGATGGAGGTAGATGTTAACGAGCTCTACAAGTCTGCATCACAGCGTGCTGCTATCTTGAAGGTTAAGGAGGATGAGTTGGAGTCAATCAATCCTAAGTTCGAGCTCGAGATCAAGCAGATTCGTCAGTTCGCTAACCCAGAGCTCAACGAGGAGTTCTTCAAGATGGCATTCCCTGCTGGTAACGTAAACTCTGAGGAGGAGTTGGACGCATTCCTTTCAGCTGAGGTTGATGTTGAGATTTCTCGTGAGGCAGATTATATGTTTGCAAACACAGTTCGTAAGTTCATCGTTGAGAAGGCTGGCTTGCAGATGCCTACAGAGTTCTTGAAGCGTTGGTTGTATGTAATCAACGAGGGCAAGTTCTCTAAGGAGGAGATCGAGAAGGACTTCGACGGCTTTATCCAGATGTTCACTTGGAACTACTTGCAGAAGCACTTCATCCAGACTGCCGATTTGAAGGTTAGCCAGGAGGAGGTTGAGGCTGAGGCAAAGGAGTTCGCAAAGGCTCAGTTCGCTCAGTATGGTATGCCATCAGCACCAGAGGAGATGATTGCAAACTTCTCAAAGCAGATTCTTGAGAACAAGGAGCAGGCTCAGAAGATTTACGAGAAGCTCTATGAGATGAAGGTTGTTGAGTACGTTAAGTCTCAGGTGAAGGTTACCACTAAGGCTGTATCTTCTGAGGAGTTCGCAAAGTTGGCTCAGGAGGCTTAATCAAGTTTTTGTAGAGATTAATAATCGCAGGGGGGAGGCTAGTAGAGGCCGGTCGATTGCGGTTATTGGTCGGAAAAGTATCATAATACTCTAAGAATTGGACTCTGGGCTTAATGTTTGCAGAGTCCAATTTTTAATTTAAACAAAAAACTATGAGTGAATTTGAGAAATATGCCAAGGGCTACTGCGGTATCAGCAGCCTGAAGTTGCACAACTTTGAATCGATACTCTCATCGTATGTGTCACCCACCATCATCGAGGAGCGTCAGTTGAATGTTGCGACTATGGATGTCTTTTCACGTTTGATGATGGATCGCTTCATCTTCTTGGGAGCACCAATCTACGACGATGCAGCCAATATTATCCAGGCTCAGTTGCTGTTCCTCGAGTCGGTTGACCCATCGAAGGATGTGCAGATTTATATCAACTCGCCTGGCGGTTCGGTGTCGGCGGGCTTGGGTATCTACGATACTATGCAGCTCATTTCGTGCGATGTAGCCACTATCTGTACAGGTTTGGCAGCATCGATGGGCGCTGTGCTTTTGACTGCGGGTGCTGCGGGTAAGCGTTCGGCTTTACCTCACTCTCGTATTATGATTCACCAGCCTTTGGGTGGTGCTTCGGGCCAGGCATCTGATATCGAGATTACAGCACGCGAGATTATGAAGACCAAGCGCGAGTTGTACGAGATTCTCTCGGCACATTCGGGCGTTGCAATCGAGAAGATTGAGCAGGACGCCGATAGAGATTATTGGTTGACATCTACCGAGGCCAAGGAGTATGGCCTTATCGACGAGGTGTTGGGTAAAAGAGTGAAGTAATAGCCAAAACTGAAAAATATGGCACAAAAATATAAAGGTACAGGTTCGAAGGGTGACGACTGCTGCTCATTCTGCGGAGCCAAGCGTAGCGATGTGGCTCTGCTGTTTCAGGGAATGGGCGGTGTGAACATCTGTAACAACTGCGTTGAGCGCGGTTATCAGATGCTCTCAGAGAGCGAGCTCACGGCCGATACAAGCAAGAGCAAGAAGGGCGATTTTGAGATGGCTGAGTTGCTCAAGCCACATCAGATTAAGGAGTTTTTGGACCAGTATGTGATTGGTCAGGACGATGCAAAGCGATATATGTCGGTGGCTGTGTATAACCACTACAAGCGCCTGAAGAGTCGCTCTGAGAAGAGTGCCGACGAGGTGGAAATCGACAAGTCGAACATCGTGCTAGTTGGTCCAACGGGTACAGGTAAGACCTTGATGGCCAGAACTATTGCCAAGGTGTTGAATGTCCCATTTACGATTGTCGATGCTACGGTTCTCACCGAGGCTGGTTATGTGGGCGAGGATGTGGAGAGTATCCTCTCGCGTCTGTTGCAGGTGGCAGACTATAACGTTGAGGCGGCAGAACGTGGTATCGTTTTCATTGATGAGATTGACAAGATTGCCCGCAAGAGCGACAACCCAAGCATCACACGTGATGTGTCGGGCGAGGGCGTGCAGCAGGCTCTGTTAAAGATTTTGGAGGGTACTGTGGTGAATGTTCCCCCTCAGGGAGGTCGTAAGCACCCCGATCAGAAGTTTATCCAAGTCAACACGAAGGATATCCTCTTTATCTGTGGCGGTGCATTCGATGGTATCGAGAAGAAGATTGCGCAGCGATTGAACACCCGAGCAATTGGTTTCGGTCTGCAAAGCGGCTCTTCGGTGGATAGAGATAACCTCATGAAGTACATTATGCCTCAGGATTTGAAGTCTTTTGGTTTGATTCCTGAGTTGGTAGGTCGTCTGCCTGTTTTGACCTATATGCAGCCTTTGACAAAGGATGCTTTGCGCTCGATTTTGACCGAGCCAAAGAATGCAATTGTTAAGCAGTATGAGCGTCTTTTCGATATGGATAATGTTGAGCTTCAATTCGATGGCGAGGTGCTCGACTATATCGTGCAGAAGGCCGATGAGTACAAGTTGGGTGCACGTGGATTGCGTTCGATTTGCGAGGCAATAATGATTGATGCGATGTATGAAGTGCCTATGTCGGGCGACTCTCGTTTCGTCGTTACACTCGAATATGCAAAAAAGAAGATAGAAGGTTCGAATTTTTTGGAGCTAAAAAGGGTGGGATAAAGATATTATTATTATCTTTGTGTAATTGAAAGAGAAAACCAATAGATATGTTCGAAAACTCAAAACTTAACAAGGCTGCCGATAACATTCGTATTTTGGCTGCCGCTATGGTAGAGAAAGCTAAGTCTGGACACCCAGGAGGTGCTATGGGTGGAGCTGATTTCATCAATCTGCTCTACACTGAGTTCATCAAGTTTGATCCAGAGAATCCTACCTATCCATTCCGTGATCGTTTCTTCCTCGATCCTGGCCACATGTCACCAATGCTCTATTCGGTGTTGATGATGTCTGGTTTCTACAAGATGGAGGATTTGCAGAACTTCCGTCAGTGGGGTAGTATTACGCCAGGTCACCCAGAGGTTGACTTTGTGCATGGTGTTGAGAATACTTCAGGACCATTGGGTCAGGGTCACGCTATGGCCGTAGGTGCTGCTATCGCAGAGCGTTTCATGGTGGCTCGTTTCGGCGAGTGGATGGCTCACAAGACCTATACATTCGTCTCTGATGGCGCTATTCAGGAGGAGATTTCGCAAGGCGTAGGCCGTGTTGCTGGTCACCTCGGTTTGGCTAACCTGATTATGTATTATGATGCTAACAACGTGCAGCTCTCAACTAAAGTTGATGAGATTGATTCTGAGGACGTAGCTGCCAAGTATCGTGCGTGGGGTTGGTTCGTACAGGAGGTTGATGGTCATAATGTGGATGAGTTGCGTGCTGCACTCAAGGCTGCTAACGAGCAGACAGAGATGCCATCTTTGATCATTGGTCACACAACAATGGCGAAGGGTGCTATGGGTGCAAATGGCGAGAGTTTTGAGGGTAAAGTATCAACTCATGGTCAACCTTTGTCAGGTGCAGGTGCAGATTTGGCTGCCACTGTACGTAACTTGGGTGGCGATGCTGAGAATCCTTTCCAGCTCTTCGAGGAGACAAAGGAGATTTACGCCACACGTCGTTGCGAGCTCAATGTATGGGCTGCTCAGCAGAAGCAGGTTGAGGCTGATTGGCGTGCTGCAAATCGTGAGTTGTCTCGCAAGTTGAATCTCTTCCTCTCTGGTGAGGTTCCAGAAATTGATTATCATAAGATTGAGGTAAAGTCTGACACCGCTACACGTGTTGCTTCGGCTACAATGTTGGGTGTATATGCCGAGAAGGTTGAGAATATGATTGTTGCATCGGCCGACTTGAGCAATTCAGATAAGACTGATGGCTTCTTGAATAAGACTAAGGCCTTTACAAAGGGCGATTTTACAGGTCAGTTCTTCCAGGCGGGTGTAGCTGAGCTTACAATGGCTTGCGTTATGAATGGTATGGCATTGCATGGTGGTGTTATCCCTGCGTGTGGTACATTCTTCGTCTTCTCAGACTATATGAAGCCTGCTATCCGTATGTCGGCTCTTATGCGTTTGAGAGTGATTTATATCTGGTCACACGATTCATTCCGCGTAGGCGAGGATGGTCCTACTCACCAGCCTATCGAGCACGAGACTCAGATTCGTTTGATGGAGCACGTGCGTAACCATCAGGGCGAGCGTTCAATGGTAGTATTGCGTCCTGCAGATGCCGAGGAGACAATGGTTGCTTGGCAGTACATTATGAGCGAGAAGCGTCCTGTGGCGTTGATCCTTTCACGACAGAATATCAAGACTCTGCCAGCGTTGAGCTGTAGCCGTCGCGAGGAGGCAAAGCAGGCTGTCAAGGGTGCGTATATCGTAGCTGACTCAGCTAAGGCTCAGGTGGTGATGCTTGCTTCGGGTTCTGAAGTGTCAACATTGGTTGAGGGCGCAGAGCTTCTGCAGAAGGATGGTATCCCCGTTCGTGTTGTAAGCGTTCCAAGTGAGGGCTTGTTCCGCGATCAGCCTAAGTCATATCAGGATAGCGTTTTGCCAAAGGGCGTTGTACGCTATGGTCTTACTTCGGGTTTATCGCTCAACTTGAGTGGTCTCGTTGGTGAAAATGGAATGATTCACGGTTGTAACCATTTCGGATATTCGGCGCCATTTAAGGTGCTTGACGAGAAGTTCGGATATAACGGACAGACGGTATACGAAGAGGTTAAAGCTATGTTGAAGGCTTAAATAGAATGGGCGGGTTGCGATGCGGCTCGCTCATTTAAACTATATACTTTTGTATTGATTGTTGGCCAACCTACTTGACCCATAATAATGAAGAACAGAATAAAACTCAAGGATAAAACCTTCCGCGTGCTGATTTCTGCCGAGGAAATTGATAAGGCTGTGACACGCGTTGCCGAGCAACTTAATGAGCGCTATGAAGGCCGCACTCCTATCTTTTTGGGTGTTTTGAATGGTTCGTTTCTTTTCCTTGCCGACTTGGTTCGTAAGGTTAATTTTGAGAACCAGGTGGCTTTCGTGAAGATATCGTCATATGTCGGCACCGAGTCAACGGGAAGAGTCACTCAGCAGCTTGGTATCGATTTCGATATCGAGGGACGTGATATTGTCATTGTTGAGGATATCGTTGAGACAGGTCATAGTATGACCTACCTGCTTGATTATCTCAAGTCGAAGAATCCTGCAAGTATCTCTATTTGCACACTCTTCTTCAAGCCAGAAAAGTTCCTGTATGATTATGATATCGATTATACAGCTCTCTCTATAGGTAATGAGTTTATTGTAGGCTATGGTCTCGATTATGATCAGTTGGGCCGTAATTTGAAGGATATATATGTCATTGACGAATAATGAGTTGCTCGATGGTGGACGCCGTCTGCCATTGGTCGAGGACTTTTATACAATTCAGGGCGAAGGCTTCCATTCTGGCAAGCCTGCGTATTTCATTCGCTTGGGTGGTTGTGACGTGGGGTGTCGCTGGTGTGATGCCAAGTATACCTGGAATCCACGCATATTTCCACCAGTAGATGTAGATGTTGTGGTTGCACGCGCTAAGGCTTGTGCTGCGCAGGCTATCGTTATCACTGGCGGAGAGCCTCTGCTCTATCCATTGGGTGTGTTGACTAACCGATTGAAGGAGGAGGGGTTGGAGATATTTCTCGAGACTTCGGGTACCCATCCATTTAGTGGTGAGTTCGACTGGGTGTGTCTTTCACCTAAGCGCCAGATGCCACCTCTTGACGAGGCATTTGGACGTGCACACGAGCTCAAAGTGATTATCCAGTCGGCAGAGGATTTCGAGTGGGCAGAGCAGAATGCGCGCAGAGTGGGGCGTTACTGTCGTCTCTACTTACAACCTGAGTGGAGTGTCTACGAGCAGATTATGCCACTTATGGTTGAGTATGCCAAGGAGAATCCTAAGTGGAGTATCTCTATTCAGACTCATAAGTTTATGCATATTCCATAGCCCGTTGCAGTAAGCTATTTGGGTGCTTAGGGAGTGAGATGTGGTATTGTAATTAATAATCAGACTTGATAAGATGGCATCAAATATTAGTAAAATAATATGGAGAGTGGTGACGGCTGTGATATTTATCTATACGGCTGCCCTCACTGTTCGTAATCTTTTTACTATAATCAAGGTGCACCACCGTACGTCGAATCTTGAGGAGCAGCGTGACCACTATCGTGCTAGAATAGAGGAGGATAGTACTATGCTATCACAGCTTAGCTACGACGAGTTTTTAGAAAAATATGCTCGTGAACGTTTCCATATGCAGCGTCCAAATGAGTATATCTATATAATCGAGGATTAGTCTTCTTTGGGTGTCTGTCGGGGGTGTCGAATCGCGAATAGATGATATGAAAAAGGCCTGTCTAGCCAGTGTTAGATAGGCCTTTCTCTTATTGTCTGTTTTAAACTTTTACAGTATGTTGCTCAGCTGGGGGAATATTCGCATGAGCGATTCAATAACTGCGTTGCGATTTGCATCTTCTCGCATAATTATCAGCACTGTATTGTCGCCGGCAATGGTACCAATGATGTAGGGACACTCCATATTATCGATGGGCACCGAAATGGCACTGGCGTATCCTGATTTAGTCTTCAATACACCTAAATTGCCTGAAAATGCAAGACTTGTGATGTTGTCGGAGATGTTGGCTGACACATTTACATCGTGGTGAGCCACGTTAGGGAGCACATACACATAGCCCTTATTTTTATGTGGAACTTTGGCCACATTCAAAAATTTAAGGTCTCTTGAGAGAGTGCTCTGTGTGATTTCAATTCCACAATCGTGGAGGCGGCTAATCAGCTCATCCTGAGAACCTATGAGTTCACTTCGGATAATTTTGCGAATGGTCGCAAAGCGTTGAGTTTTTTGATTCATCTATTTAGAACTAAGGATTGATTGTATATTTATGCAAATGTATTGCATATAATTTAATTTTCCAAATTTTCATCGATTAATTTTCTATTTTACAGTCATTTACCTGTGCATGTCTAAAATTTTATGTTGGAAAATGACTCCAATCTTTTTTCAAAATGTATATTGCCTAAAACTGCTTATTATGTGCATAATTATTCTATGTTTATGCATTTATGCGACTATTTTACCATATATAAAATAATAGAATACGAAAAATTTGCATAATGGGGATTTATATGCAATCTTTGTGCTTTCAAAAAATATTAACGCTTTAAAAGATACATTTTACTGTAATGAAGATTGATGTAATGGTTGCTTCTGAGGAGCATTTGAAGTATGTAACACAGATTAATGACTCCATCGATGAGGCGGCTAAGCAGCGAGGAACGGGTATTGCCCGTCGTACCGACGAATATATCGCCGATAAAATCAATTCGGGTAAGGCTATCATTGCCGTAAACCGTGATGAGTTTGTAGGTTTCTGTTATATCGAGTCTTGGGGCCACGATGAATTTGTGGCTAACTCGGGTCTTATCGTTCGCCCACAATATCGTGGTATGGGTGTTGCGAAGCGAATCAAGCAGGCTGCTTTTGAGCTCTCACGCAAGCGTTTCCCTAATGCCAAGCTCTTTGGTCTTACAACTGGTGAGGCTGTGATGCGAATCAACACCGAGCTCGGTTATGAGCCCGTGACATTTGCAAAACTTACCGACGATGAGGCTTTCTGGGCAGGTTGCCAGTCATGTGTTAATTACGATGTTTTGCAGCGAACCAATATGACAAAGTGCTTGTGTACTGGTATGATTTACGATCCAGAGAAGGTTGCTCAGAAGAAGGCTGCTGAATTGGCAGCGCAGAAGGCTGCAAAGAAGAGCGGTTCTTGGTTGAGTCGTCTGTTTGGCCGATAGTTGCGAGCGCGGATTTTAGGCATCAAGGGTAATTTATAGAAAATAATAAAAACAAAATATTATGAAGAAAGTTGTATTGGCATACAGTGGAGGTCTAGACACCTCATTCTGTGTGAAGTATCTTACCAAGGAGTTGGGTTATGAGGTATACACCGCTTTGGCAAACACTGGTGGTTTCTCAGCTGAGGAGTTGGAGCAGGTGGAGAAGCGTGCTTATGCTTTGGGCGCAAAGCAGCACGTCAACATCGACGTTACAAGCGATTATTACCAGAAGTGTATCAAGTATATGGTTATGGGTAATGTGTTGCGTAACAAGACATATCCTATCTCTGTAAGTTCAGAGCGTACATTCCAGGCTTTGGCTATCGTAAACTATGCTAACTCTATCGGTGCCGATGCTATTGCTCACGGTTCGACAGGTGCTGGTAACGACCAGGTTCGTTTCGACCTTACATTTGAGGTGTTTGCTCCTCAGGTAGAGATCATCACACCTACACGCGATATGAAGCTTTCTCGTGAGTATGAGATCAACTACCTCAAGGAGAATGGCTTCGAGGCCGACTTCACAAAGATGGAGTACTCAATCAACAAGGGTGTTTGGGGCACATCGGTAGGCGGTAAGGAGACTCTCTGCTCAGCAACAAATCTTCCCGACACAGCATATCCTTCACAGCTCAAGAAGGAGGGTACAGAGCCTTTGGAGATCGAGTTCAAGAATGGTGAGGTTGTAGGAGTTAACGGTGAGGCTTTGACAGGCGTAGCGGCTATCAACAAGTTGGAGGAGATTGGTTCAGCTTGGGCTATTGGTCGCGATACTCACGTAGGTGACACAATCGTTGGTATCAAGGGCCGTGTAGGTTTCGAGGCGGCAGCTCCAATGCTTATCATCAAGGCTCACGAATTGTTGGAGAAGCACACTCTCACTAAGTGGCAGCAGTACTGGAAGGATCAGTTGGGTACTTGGTACGGTATGTTTATGCACGAGGCTATGTACTCTGAGCCTGTTATGCGTGACGTTGAGAAGTTCTTGGAGAGCAGCCAGCGCAACGTGTCAGGTAAGGTGTTCATCACCCTGCGTCCTTACACATTCACATTGGTTGGTATCGAGTCGGCTCACGACTTGATGAATGCCAAGTTTGCTGAGTATGGCGAGATGAACAACGCTTGGACTGCTGACGATGTGAAGGGCTTCACCAAGATTACATCTATACCATTGAAGATATATCACGCTGTTAATCCCGATGAAGAGTAATGATTAGAGTAGGTATTGCAGGTGGTGCAGGATATACAGCAGGCGAGCTTCTTCGCCTGCTTATTAATCATCCATCGGTAGAGATTAAATATATTCAGAGCGAGTCGCATAAGGGCGAGCCAGTAAGCTCGGTGCACACCGATTTGCTCTATTCGCAGTTGGTATTCTCGGATATAGATTTCGAGGATATCGACGTGCTTTACATCTGTATGGGTCACGGCAACTCAGCTAAATTCTTGGCCGAGAATCCTATGCCCGAGAGTGTGAAGATTATTGATTTGAGCAATGACTTCCGTTTGAAGGCTGATGCAGGAGAGTTCGTGTATGGCGCACCAGAGCTTAATCGCGAGCAGATTCGCAAGGCTCGATGTGTGGCTAACCCTGGTTGCTTTGCCACATCAATCAACCTTGCCTTGTTGCCATTGGCGGCAGCCGGATTGCTCCCAGAGGATGTGACGGTTACAGGTATAACAGGTTCTACAGGTGCTGGTCAAAAGCCAACTCCCGATACTCATTTCAGCAATCGTAACGCCAACCTCTCAAACTATAAGGTCTTTACTCATCAGCATCTCGGCGAGATTGGCGAGACTGTTGTGGCAGTCGGTGGTAGCGAGCAGACAGATATTGCGTTTGTACCAGTTCGTGGTTGCCACGCTCGCGGTATTATGAGCGATGTTGTGGTGCGTGTAGATGAGGATTTGGAGCAGCTTTACGACATCTACAAGAAGTATTACGCCGAGCATCCATTTGTTTGTGTGAGCGATAAGCCGGTTTATATGAAGCAGGTGGTGAATACTAACTATTGCTTCCTTTCATTGCAGAAGTCGGGCCGCAAGTTGCTTATCACATCGGTTGTGGATAACCTCTTGAAGGGAGCGTCGGGTCAGGCGGTGCAGAATATGAACCTTATGTTCGGTTTGCCTGAGGACGAGGGTCTTAGATTGAAGGCATCTTATTTTTAATTGACTATAGAATAGACAAGATATGAATCTGTTTGACGTATATTCTCTGCTCGATATGGAGCCTGTGAAGGCCGAGGGAGCTTATTTGTGGGATAAGAACGGTGTTGAGTACCTCGATTTCTATGGCGGTCACGCTGTGATTTCGATTGGTCATACCCACCCTCACTATGTGGCTAAGATCTCGGAGCAGCTCTCAAAGATTGGCTTCTATTCAAATGCCGTTATCAACTCTTTGCAGGTTGAGCTGGCAGAGAAGTTGGGTGAGTTGTCGGGCTATGAGGATTATGAGCTTTTCCTCTGCAACAGCGGTGCTGAGGCTAACGAGAACGCTTTGAAGCTGGCTTCGTTTACTACTGGCCGAGAGAGGGTATTGGCTATGCACGGCGCATTTCACGGTCGTACGAGCCTAGCAGTTGCCATCTCGGATAATCCATCTATCCAAGCACCAGTAAACAAGACCGACAAGGTTGCCTATATCGATTTGAACGATATCGAGGCCTTGCAGCGAGAACTCGCAAGTCAGCAGTACGCAGCAGTTATCATCGAGCCTATCCAGGGTGTGAATGGTATCCGCGTGGCGAGTGACGAGTTTATGCAGGCTGCACGCGAGGTGTGCGACAAGACTGGCACTATGCTCATCTGCGACGAGGTTCAGGCTGGTTATGGCCGCAGCGGACGATTCTTCTCTCACCAGTGGTCGGGCATTAAGGCCGATATTATCTCTATGGCAAAGGGTATTGCAAATGGTTTCCCTGTAGGCGCTATTATGGTGTCACCAAAGATTCCTGCCAAAAAGGGAATGCTCGGCACAACATTTGGCGGTAGCCATCTGGCTTGTGCAGCAGCTATTGCTGTGGCCGACGTTGTTAAGGCTGAGGGCTTGGTTGAGAACGTTCGAAAGATGGGTGAGAAGATTATCGAGGGCATCAAGGGTGTAAGTGGTGTGGAGGATATCCGAGGTCGTGGTTTGATGATTGGTATCGATTTGTCTGTTCCTCAGGCCGACTTTAGAAAGGTGTTGCGTGAGAAGTACCACATTATGACAGGCCTTAGTGGCAAGCATACGCTTCGTCTGTTGCCACCACTTATGATTGGTGATAAGGAGGTAGAGCGTTTCGTCGAGGCCTTCAAGGCGACAGCAGCCGAGATGGGAATGTAGTCTAAGGTCAGTGAGATTTTGAAGAGAGCAAAATGAAGATAAAGGTTATTAAAATCGGCGGTAAGCTGATTGAAAATCGCGAAGTATTAGCTCGCCTGTGTGATGGTTTGGCATCGCTCGGCGAGCCATTCGTTTTGGTACACGGTGGTGGTGTGTTAGGTTCACAGCTGGCCACCAAACTCGGTGTCGAGGTCAAGATGCATGAGGGACGTCGTATTACTGATGAGCCCACATTAGAGATAGCCGTTATGGCATATGCGGGATTGGCTAATAAGCGTGTAGTTGCTGCTTTACAGGCTCGTGGCGTGAATGCTTGCGGTCTGTCGGGTTGCGATATGGCAGTAGTGAAGTCTCACCGTCGTCCTGTTAAGGATATCGATTGGGGTTTTGTGGGTGATGTCGACAATGTCAATGCCGATGTGTTGGCTATGTTGCTGGGCGCTGGTGCAGTACCTGTTGTATCGCCAATCACATTCTCTAAGGAGGGTGAGCTACTCAATACCAATGCCGATAGTGTAGCATCTGCTGTTGCTATGGGCTTAGCCTCGAAGTATGAGGTTGAGCTTGTATTTACTTTGGATAAGGCGGGTGTGTTGCTCGACGTGGATGATGAGTCGTCGCTTATCCCTACCATAACACCTCAGCTTTATAAGGAGCTTCGCGATGAGGAGAAGATACATTCGGGAATGATTCCCAAGATTGATAATGCTTACAAGACTATCGATGCGGGCGTTGAGAAGGTTCGTATCACATCGCCTGATAACCTTACAGGCGGTACGGTAGTAGTAAAATAGAGAGTATGAATCACTCACAAGCCATAGAGTTACTGAAAACATTAATCTCGACCCCTTCGGTTAGTCGCGAGGAGTCGGGCGTGGCCGATATTGTCGAGCGCAAGTTTGGCGAGATGGGATTTTTGCCTGCAAGAAAGGGCAATAATGTGTGGGCTATGGCGACTGAGTATGACGCTGAAAAGCCTACCATTCTGCTCGATGCCCATCTCGATACAGTGAAGCCCAATTCGTCGTGGGTGCGTAACCCATTCGAACCCACCATAGAGGGTGATAGATTGTATGGCCTGGGTAGTAACGATACTGGCGGTAGCCTAGTTGCAATGATGGCGGCCTTCAGCCATTTGGCCAAGAAGGAGCAACCTTATAACCTCATTATGCTCTGCTCTGCCGAGGAGGAGGTTACGGGCGTGGGTGGCGTCAGAACCGTTTTGTCGGAGCTGCCGAAGATTGATTTCGCTATTGTCGGAGAGCCTACATCGATGCAACCTGCTATTGCCGAAAAGGGGCTTATGGTATTCGATTGTGTGACACGTGGCAAGGCCGGTCACGCGGCACGCAACGAGGGCGAAAATGCAATATACAAGGCATTGAAAGATATTGAGTGGTTCCGCAGCTATCAGTTTGAACGAGTGTCGCCGCTGCTGGGCCCTGTGAAGATGACCGTTACGGGAGTGCAATCGGGAACACAGCATAATGTGGTGCCAGATGAATGTCGATTTATGGTCGATGTGAGAGTGAATGAGTGCTACACCAACGAGGAGCTTCTTGCTGAGGTACGCTCAATGGTTGCCTCTGAAGTTACACCTCGCTCAACACACCTCTCGTCATCATATATCTCACCCGAGCATCCAGCCGTTAAGCGTCTGGTGGCCGATGGTCGCACGCCATTTGGCTCCCCCACTATGTCGAATCAAGCCATCATGCCTTTCACTACACTTAAGATGGGTCCAGGCGATAGCTCTCGCTCGCACACAGCCGATGAGTATATCTGCCTTTCGGAGATTGAGGAGGCTATCGAGGTATATGAGCGATTGTTGGATAATTTGATAATTGATAATAGAGAGATATAATGAAACTTTGGGATAAGGGATACTCGACCGATGCGTTTGTCGAGGAGTTTACAGTAGGTCGAGACCGCGAGTTAGACCTCTTTTTGGCTGAGGCCGATGTGTTGGGTAATATGGCACACATGAAGATGCTCAACTCTATTGGGCTTATCTCTGATGAGGATAGAGAGCAGCTGGAGCAGGGCTTGAAAGATATATATGCTAAAGTGGCTCGTGGCGAGTTCCAGATTGAGGAGGGCGTTGAGGATGTTCACTCTCAGGTGGAATTTATGCTCACCGAGATGTGTGGCGATGCTGGCAAGCGAATCCATACTGGTCGTTCGCGTAACGATCAGGTGATGGTCGACATCAAGCTCTTCTCGCGCAGTGCACTTATTGCTTTGCAGCAGAGTGTTGAGTCGCTCTTCAATGTGTTGATGGCTAAGGCAGAGGAGTATAAAGATGTGTTGCTGCCAGGCTATACCCATATGCAGGTGGCTATGCCATCGTCGTTTGGTATGTGGCTCAGCGCCTATGCCGAGGCTTTGGCTGACGATTTACTTATGCTTAAAGCTGCTTACTCGCTTGTTAATACCAATCCATTAGGCTCGGGCGCAGGTTATGGTTCGTCGGTGCCTTTGAATCGCGAGATGACCACACGCCTGCTCGGTTTTGAGGATTTGGCTTATAACTCAGTGTATGCCCAGATGCAGCGCGGTAAGACTGAGCGTACGGTGCTCACAGCCATTGCAGCCGTAGCGGCAACAGTTGGCCGTTTGGCGCAGGATGTGTGCCTCTATTCGTGTGCAAACTTCGGCTTTGTTAAGCTGCCCGATGCCTTCACCACTGGCTCGAGCATTATGCCTCACAAGAAGAATCCCGATATCTTTGAGTTGATTCGTGCTAAGTGTAACCGTATGCAGGCTCTGCCTATGGAGGTTACGCTGATTTCGACAAATTTGCCATCGGGTTACTTCCGCGATATGCAGCTTACGAAGGAGATTTATGTGCCTACATTCAAGGAGATTGTCGATGTGCTTCGTATGGCCTCGGCCGGATTGGAGCAGATGTGGATCAACCGTGATATCCTTGCCGACGAGAAGTATAAGTATCTATTTACCGTTGAGGATGTCAACGATGCTGTAGCCAAGGGTGTACCTTTCCGCGATGCCTATCGTGAGGTGGGTATGCGCGTGCAGAACGGCACTTATCAGCACGATGGTCGCGAGTTGAACCACACTCATGAGGGTAGTATCGGTAATCTCTGCTTAGATAAGATTGCTGCCAAGTTTGAGCGTCATAAGTTTGATTACTCGGCTGCGGTGCAGGCAGAGGAGAATTTAATGAAATAGTACTCTCCTATATATAATAAAGGTCGCCTTCAGTTGAGGGCGACCTTTTTGTGTATTATATCTTCTCTTATTTCTTGCGTGACAGGAACTGTTTGGCAATTGTGATACTCTCGCCCAGGGCCTCCATTCTTAGTGCGGCCGATGCGGCGATATAGACTACCACGCCAGTTACTATCTTCACTGCAAGTCTTAGACCCACACTCCACTCGGCAATATAGTTAGCCTCTGCCATAATTGCTCCATACATAATGGCAGTAATAGTTGCAATGGGTAGAAGCGTGCGAATATAGCTCCACGCGGTAAGGGCCGTATAACGGCGTGTGGCCACGTAGTTCACTACCATTTCAAATGCTGCAGCTACAACCAATCCCCAAGCAATGGCCATCACGCTCTGCGGAATGGTTACGATGAGGATAATGGTCATTACCACCTTCTTCAAAATCTCCAGCTGAAGAATAATCGAGCCGTTGCTCCTCACCTTCAGGATGTTGTACGACACAGCGGCAATAGGGTAGAACAGGCCCACCAAGCACAGGGTCTTAAAGTATGGTATCGCGGGATGCCACTGCGGCTTGAGAAGCAATGTGTAGATATCGTCGGCTGTTGAAATCAGTCCAACCATTACAGGGAAGATGATATATGCCGTCAGCATCACCACCCTGCGGTAGCTGTCGATAAACTTCGGCTCGTTGTCGCTGATTTTCGCCAGAGCAGGGAACGTAACACTCTGTATCGACTGCATCATCGAGGTTGTGGGCATATCCTTCAACTTCTGAGCCTGGTTGAAGAAACCGAGCGCATCGCCCGAGTAGATTCGACCAATAAAGAGCTGCGATACGTTGTTATATATCGAGGTGATAAGGTCGGTCACCATCAGTCGCATACTATATGGCACCATCTGCTTGAATGTGGAGTTACCGCCGCCTGACTTTGGTCGCCAGTTGCTACCCCACCATAACAGAGCCGCCTTTACCACCATCTGGCTCACACGCTGACCCACCAAGCTCCATATTCCGCAGCCGCACAAAGCCATCGTAACGGCCACAATGCCGCTGATGAGTGCTGCGATGAATATGATTGTCGAGAGCTTTGCAAAGCGGAATTCGCGCACCATTATCGTGTTCTGTATCACGCACACCGCATTGAGTGGGATAATCAGAAACAATACCGGTGCAACCTTCGCCAGTGTCGGCCAGCCATAATAGTTTGCCAGTAGGGGCGATATGGCAGTGAAGATGGCGTAGAGTGACAGGGCAGTTACGATGTTGAAGATGAAAACCGAACGGAAGTCACCCTGCGTAGGGTCGCTCTTGCGGATAAGCGTCTGAGAGAAACCGCTGTCCACCACCACCTGTGCAAAGGCAGTAAAGACCGTGAGGATAGCCATAATACCCATATCCATAGGCACCAGGGCATTCACGACAATGATGCTGACAATTATCTGCATCAATGCCGAACCAACCTTTTCGCCAATGCTCCAGGCCACACCCGATGCTACGTGTTCGCGAAGTTGCTGCTCCTTTGCCATATGGTATGATTATACTATAAAAATTGAGCCTCCGCCCTAATAGGAAAGCTATATTGTCTCCTATTTTGTGAAGGCTCAGTGGGTTGTTGTACTGAGTATTATCCTAGTAATGCCTCTACTCCCAAACGGTATGAGTCGAGTCCAAATCCCATAATCGAGCCCTTTGCAACGGGGGCAATCATCGAGATGTGGCGGAACTCCTCGCGAGCGAGAATCGATGAGATGTGAACCTCCACAACGGGAGTTGCAACTGCCGAGATAGCATCTCTAATGGCAACAGATGTATGGGTGTAGCCGCCGGCATTCAGCACGATGCCGTCATATTGGCCCACACTCTGGTGTATGGCGTTAATCAGCTCTCCCTCGATATTCGACTGGAAGTAGTCAAACTCCACACGACCAGCATACTGCTCGGCCAAAGTGGCTGTATATTGCTCAAATGTTGTAGTGCCGTAAATCTCCACATTGCGAGTCCCCTGCAAGTTGAGGTTTGGACCATTCAGGATAAGTATCTTTTTCATTTGGGGTCGGTTGATTAGTAATCTTGAGCTGTTGCCTCACCTCGCAGAACACGCATAGCATTCATGGCGAGTGCCATAAGCTCGTTCTCGCCTGCATATACCCTTATGGGGGCGATGAATCGGCAGTAGCTGCTCAATTTCTCTATGATGAATTGGCTGTGTGCAATACCTCCAGTGACAAGGATTGCATCCACATCACCACACAAAACTGTGGCCATAGCTCCAATCTCTTTGGCCGTTGTGTAACACATCGCGTCGATAGCCATCAAGGCTTGCTCGTCGCCCGCCTGTGCTCGTTCACACAACTCCTTTACTGAGTTGCAGCCAGTCAATGATACTAGACCTGCTTTGCCTACTATCATTGATTTTATCTGCTGTTGTGTGTATTTTCCCGAGAAGCAGAGCTCTACGATATCTCCTGCGGGGAGTGTGCCGGCTCTTTCTGGTGCAATTGGTCCCTCTCCGTCGAGGGCATTGTTTACATCAACCACCTCGCCTTTTCTGTGGGCAGCTACCGAGATGCCACCTCCCATATGAGCTACCACAAGGTTGAGATTTTCATACTTCTCACCAATGTCGTTGGCATAGATTCTTGCTGTGGCTTTTTGGTTGAGGGCATGGAATATGCTGCGAGAGCAAATCTCCTTGATTCCGCGAATCTTCGCCACCTCCGATCTCTCGTCGACAACAACCGGATCGGCAATGTATGCACCTACACCACACTTATCGGCTATGCTTGCCGCAATGATTGCGCTTAGGTTTGAGGCGTGTTTGGGCTGGCTGCTCAGTTCGTCAATCATCTTCTGGTTGACCTTATAGACACCGCTTTTAACAGGTTGCAAAAGGCCCCCTCGGCCTATTACAGCCGAGAGGGAATCTATTGCAATATTTTCTGCTGCAAGTTTACTGAGAATTAGCTCACGGCGCCAATCTAACTGCTCGATTATATTGCCAAAGTGCGACAACTCCTCGGTAGAGTGGGTGAGCGTCTGCTCAACAATGGGCTCATCGTCTCGATATACAGCAATCTTTGTTGATGTAGAGCCAGTATTGATTACCAAGACCAAAAAGCTATTTGCCGAAGAGCCGGCGTGTGGCATTGTGTTACAATCTTGCATATAGTTGTCGATTAACAGGTGAAACTAAATTCTCGCTTGCCGATACTCTTGATTAGCGTGCTGCCAAGCAAGCCAATGCAATCGAATATTTCTTAGTGAGAGCTGAGTCGCCACGTGATGTGAGTACGCAAGGAACCTTTGTACCCATAACCATAGCAGCCAACTCTGCGCCGCCGATGTGAGTTGCAGCCTTGAAGAATACGTTTGCTGACTCGATGTTAGGGAAGAGCAAGCAGTCAGGCTCGCCAGCTACGCTTGAACCAGTAACCTTCTTGTGCTCGGCAACCTCTTTGTAGAGAGCAACGTCCAACGACAATGGACCATCAACGATAACCTTACCCAACTGACCACGGTCACCCATCTTAGCCAAGATAGCACCCTCTGTTGAAGATGGTACTGAAGGCAACACCTGCTCTGAAGCCGAGATACAAGCAATCTTTGGAACGTCCACACCGAGAATCTTGGCAGTCTGTGCCAAGTAGCCGATGAGCTTCTGCTTCTGCTTGAAGTCTGGTGCAGGGATAACGGCAACGTCAGAGATTGAAACCAACTTGTCACGACCTGGAAGCTCGATAACTGCAACGTGGCTCAATACGCCCTTTGGAGGGAACAAACCAGCCTCCTTGTTCAGAATACCGCGCATATACTTGTCTGTTGAAACCAGACCCTTCATCAATACATCAGCATCGCCTGCGGCCACAGCAGCCACTGCCATACGTACGCAGTTTACGTCGCTTGGCTCATGTACGATGTTGAAGATATTAGGATCGATGTTGAGCTCAGCGCAAGCAGCCTCGATAGTTGCCTTGTCGCCATAGAGAGTAGCCTCGCAGATACCCTCTTTCCAGGCGTTATATACCGCCTCAATTGTATGTGTGTCCTGTCCATATGCAACTGCCAAACGCTTTCTACCACGAGCAACGGCAGATGATACGATTTCTTCTAAACGTGTAATCATTTTTGTACAATATTTTAGTTTAATATAGTTCGTTATGCTGAATTACAAATTCTTTACGAGCTCATATGTATCTGTAGCGATAACAAGCTCCTCGTTAGTAGCGATAACAGCTACCTTCACCTTCGAGTCGTCTGTTGAGATAATAGTGTTTGTGCCACGAGTAACATCGTTCACTGAGTCGTTGAGCTTAATGCCCATAAACTCCATATTGTGACATACGTAGCGACGCAAATCGGCAGAGTTCTCGCCTACGCCACCAGTGAAGACAACCAAATCAACACCACCCATCTCGGCCGCATACTCACCCACGAACTTCTTCACGCGGTTGTAGTAGAGGTCGCGAGCAACGATAGCCTTCTCGTTGCCTGCATCGTATGCGTCGTCGATATCGCGCATATCGCTCGAAAGACCTGTCATACCATAAACACCCGACTTCTTGTTCATCATAGAGTTGAGCTCGGCGTATGACATACCCTCGCGCTCTCCGATATAAGTGATTGCGCTGGCATCAACCGAACCGCAACGAGTACCCATCACCAAACCATCGAGTGGTGAGAATCCCATTGAAGTATCGAATGACTTACCGTTCAAAACTGCTGTAACAGAACCACCGTTACCGATGTGGCAAGTTACGATCTTTGAATTGTTGATATCCAAGCCAACCAATTCAGCACCAATCTTGGCTACATACTTGTGGCTTGTGCCGTGGAAACCATACTTACGAACACGGTACTTGTTGTAGTACTCCTCTGGCAATGCGTAGAGGTAGTTGATGGCAGGGATGCTCTGGTGGAACGATGTATCGAATACACCCACCTGAGGAATGCCTGGCAACACCTTATCGATTGATAGTACACCCTCCAAGTTGGCAGGGTTGTGCAAAGGTGCAATCTCGAAGAGGGAGCGGATATTCTCCTTAGCCTGCTCATCGAGGATAACGCTACTCTTGAAGAACTCACCACCGTGAGCCACGCGGTGACCAACGGCCTTAATCTCCTTCAAATCGCTGATAGCGCCGTGAGTAGGATCTGTCAATGCCTCTAAAACCAGGCTGATACCCTTTGTATGGTCGGGTATAGGCATTCTAACCTCATACTTATCCTTGCCTGTAGGTTTGTGGGTGAGGATACCCTCGCTCAAACCGATACGGTCAACAAGACCTTTTGCCAAAAGAGCATCGCTGTTGCTGTCGATATCAATAACCTGATACTTAATCGACGAACTTCCGCAGTTAAGAACTAATACAATCATAGCTTTGTTATTTGTTAATTTTATTGAGTATATCCAGCTTAAAAAAGTTTTTGCAAAATGCCTAAATCGTAAAATGTGGCAAGTTGACTACTCAACACAAATCCCCGCCCCAATCATCGTGCCCTCTTTGGGGAGATGTTCCCTTTGGGAAGTCTGATTTGGAGAAGGTGAAATTAAGCATTATTTGGCAAATTCCCTTTGCACTAACAAAGATACAAAATAAATGCAGACACTATACGAAAAGAGGTGAAAAAATTTCTTTTTCCACCTCTTTTAATGTAAACTTCATCTATTAGGCCTATTTCTGCTCTGTGTTGTATCTGATTATACGCTCTATGGCGCGCTGGCACACTGGGCAGAACTGTGTTGCAACGTTGTCTCTCATACGGCAGATAACAGCCGGACGATACATTCCCTTGGTTATGTATCCACCACCTTCGTAGACTCCTACGGTGTAGTTTTTCTTGCGCTTGTCGGTTGGCTCAGTTGGGATTTTTGTGCCCTTGTCGAGCATGTCGGCCCATTTGGAATCGAAGTCAACGAGCGAAGTGATATTTTGCTCCCAAGGCTCATAGTCGAGCTTGTAGAAGTTCTCGGTATGGTCTGGCTGGTCGTAGAAATACTCGTCGCCCAATGCGCCGAACGAGTGGCCAAATTCGTGAACAACCACAGGTTTGAACATAGGGTTATGGGCCGTGGTAAGGGTGTATGAGTTGTAGATTCCACCACCTCCGTAGGTGTCGGTATTGGCCAATATAATCAGATGCTCATAGGCTATGCCAACCAGGCAATCGTGTATGGCGTGCACGCTGTTTGTTGTGAGATAGCGAGGCGAGTAGAAGGTCATAAAATTGGAGTTTACAGCTGTCTTGCGCCACAGGCCATCCTGCGGAACGCTGACGTTGCTTTGCTCCGATACAGACTTGATAGCCACCACGTTAAATCGCTCTTTCATCGAGGCGAATGGCTCATAACGGAATATCTCATCACACGCCGTGCGGGCATCGGCCATAAAGATCTCCATCTGCTCTGCGGTGTAACCTTCAGCTATGATAGCAATGTCGATTTTCTCCTCCGGGCTGCCGCTTTTCAGTAGATATTCGTGTGGCGTTGGAGAGTCGGCCGCAAGCTTGCGAATTAACTTGTCTTCGGGATTGATTTCATGTCGTAAAGAGGCCTGTACCTTGCCCTCATTATCGAGCAAAGTGGTCTCTACGATGGCCTTCTGTTTTGGGAATGGTACAAGGAATGTAGCCTCGAAACTTTTGGTCAATTTCTGCGCCTCATCGGTTGTGAGCCACTCCTGAAACAGACTCGAAAATGAGGTGCGATAAATTGTCTTTCCGCTCTGAGGGTCAATTACTTTCACGTCGCCATTACCTCTAACTGGCACCTCACTCATATTTACACGTCGGCCAGACCATCCATCACTCTTAGAGAGTTCGTCCAACGCTACAATCTGAGATGTTGCGTTACCTGCAAATATGTAGTCAATGCGTAACGTTTTATCCTGAAAATAGTCGCCGAAACTCTGCGCGTTCGCACTCAGGCATAGGCAGAGCATTGCAGCAAGTAGAAATATTCTCTTCATCTCTCTAATTTTGGTTAATTCTCCTGTTCGCTTTCGCCCTCACTCTCGGTTTCGACCTTGTTGTCTGGCTCAAATTTGTAACCCACGCCCTTCACCGTTACGATGTGGTTATCGCCAATCTTTTGGCGTAATTTGCGAATGTGTACGTCGATAGTTCTATCACCCACGACAATATTTCCCCACACCTTGCGGTAAATCTCTTCGCGAGTGAATAGCTTGCTTGGCTGAGAGTGAAGCAACTCCAACAACGAGAACTCCTTGCGAGGCAGAATGATTGTCTCGTCACCCTTGCGTACCAAATGGTGCTCGGTGTCGATTACAAGCTCCTTCGATGTGTCGGGCAATGTGATGCGTTTTAAGATGGCCTGCACACGACTGCGCAGAATGTTCATCTTGATAGGCTTGTTGATATAATCGTCGGCGCCAGCGTTGTATCCCTGTAGCTGAGTCTCTTCGCTACCGACAGCCGATAGGAAGACTACCATCACGTTTTTCAGCGCAGGAGAGTTGCGGATAGCCTTGCAGGTCTCGATACCATCGAGAACGGGCATCATCATATCGAGCAGAATCAGGTGTGGTTTTGCCTTTAGCGCCACGTTGATTCCCTCTGCTCCATTTGAGGCTGTAAATACCTCATATCCATCACGTTCGAGGTTGTATTTCACGAACTCCAAAATATCATCTTCGTCATCAATGAGTAGAATGCGATATCCCATAATTGTGTCTGTTTGCAGGTTAATTTTTACAAATATACGAAATTCCAAGTAAAAAAGCGGTTAACGATGCAATAAATTGATTATATTTGCACGTCTATATACGTTAGTATATAACTGAATACCTAAAACAGAAAAAGATGACTACTGAAAATTCTAACCTTGCGACTCCCGTGGAGTCTGTCGGCAATGCCGAGGATGTGCAAAATGTAACTATTGAACTTAACGAGGCTGCCGAGCAGGTGGCTGAGCAGAATGTAGAGGAGCAGTCTGTGGTTGAAGCTGCAGATTTTGCTGAGGAGGATGCTGCGCTCGATGCCGAGCAAGCAGGTTTGTCGCTCGATGAGGAGACTGCAGAGGAGCAGGCTGCTGATGATGTTGACAAGAACGACTTGAGCGGAAAGAGCAAGCAGGAGCTTGTGGATATGTTTACCCAGTTGTTGGAGAACGAACCAGTGCAGACCCTGCGTAAGAGTGTTGAGGCAATCAAAATAGCCTTCTATAAACTCCATCGTGCTGAGGTGGATGCCGCTCGCAAGGCTTTTGAAGCAGCGGAGGGCGAGGAGGCTGAGTTTACACCTCAGGTTGACGCTTTGGAGGTTCGTTTGAAGGATTTGTTCAAGATATATCGCCAGCGTCGTGATGAGTATATCGCCAATCTCGATAATATCAAGGAGGAGAATCTCCGCACCAAGCTCGCCATTATCGACGAGTTGAAGGAGTTGGTAAATTCCGATGAGACGTTGAACAACACATTCTCAAAGTTCCGCGAGCTGCAGCAGCGTTGGAAGGATACAGGTGTAGTACCACAGGCCAAAGTGAAGGATTTGTGGGAGACCTACAACCTGCACGTAGAGAATTTTTATAACTTCATCAAGATAAACAAGGAGCTGCGAGACCTCGATTTGAAGAGAAACTATGAGCAGAAGCTATCGCTATGTGAGCAAGCTGAGGCTTTGATGGTTGAACCTTCGATTATCGATGCTTTCCAGAAGTTGCAGAAGTTGCACGATGAGTGGAGAGAGACCGGTCCTGTGGCAAACGAATATAAGGAGTCTCTTTGGGAGCGCTTCAAGGCGGCATCGGGTCGTATCAACAAGCAGCACCAGGAGTATTTCGAGAATCTGAAGCAGGAGCAGCTTAAGAACCTTGAGCTCAAGCGTGAGTTGTGTGCTAAAACCGAGGCGTTGGCCGAGCAACCATACACCTCTCGTAAGGAGTGGAATAAGTCGAGCGAGCGTCTGTTGGAGATTCAGAAGATATGGCGTACTATCGGTTTTGCACCAAAGAAGGACAACACTCGCATCTATGAGCGTTTCCGTCAGGCTTGCGACCGCTTCTTTGAGGCTAAGCGTGAGTTCTATGCTGGTGTGAAGAACGAGATGGAGCATAATCTGCAGGTTAAGCAGGAGATTTGCGAGGCTGCCGAGGCTTTGCAGAATAGCGAGGACTGGAAGCACGCAACCGAGGAGATTATCGCATTGCAGGCTAAATGGAAGAGCGTAGGTACTGTATCTCGTCGCTATGCCGACCAGATCTGGAAGCGTTTCCGCACAGCGTGCGATACATTCTTCGAGCGTAAGGCACAGCATTTTGCAAGTGTTGAAGATGTTTACGAGAGCAACCTGCAGAAGAAATTGGCACTTATTGAGGAGATGAAGGCTGCCGATATTAGCGAAGGTGGTTACGACCTTATCAAGGAGTTCCAGCGACGCTGGAGCGAGGTGGGTTATGTGCCCATCAAGCATAAGGAGTCTATCCATAAGCGATATAAGGAGGCTGTAGATGCAATGTTCGCTACATTGCGTGGCTCGGAGCGAGACCGTACGATGAACCGTTTCAAGGAGCGTTTGCAGGGTATGAAGGGCTCGGGCGACAAGCGTTTGCGTAATGAGCGTGAGCGTCTCTTCAACAAGGTTCGTCAGATGGAGCAGGATATTGCGCTGTTGGAGAACAACATAGGTTTCTTCTCTAAGTCGAAGAATGCCGAGGCGATGATTGCAGACATCCGCGAGAAGATAGCTAACTCTAAGCGTGAGTTGCAGACCACTATCGAGAAGATTCAGCTTATCGATAAGCACGCAAGCGAGGCTTCTGAGTAGTATCTGCAACGGAGTTGCCGATGTAGGAAAAATAGGGGTGCCAAAAGATAATTTGTCACCCAATAGATGTAGAAAATATTAACCTGTCGATATGAGTTTCGCAAGTTGCTTAAGTGCTGACTTGCGAAACTTACGTTGACATTAAAACTAAGTGATGGATAAAAAAACGATTATTGGAATTGTGCTGATGGGAGCCATATTTATTGGCTACGTTATGTACAATTCAAAACAGCAGGCAAAGTATCAGGAGTATATGGAGCAGGTGCAGGCCGAGGAGAGCGCCAAGGCCGAGGCTGAGCAGGCTAAACTTGCAGCCGAGCAAGCCGCCGTTGCTGCTGATTCAACTACATTGGCCACTGCTGCCGAGCAAGCTGTAAACCGTGAGGTGGAGAAGTTCGGCCAGAGTCTTTTCGATGCACGTAATGCGGAGGCTAAGGCATTTACAATGTCGAATGATTATTTGACAGTCGATTTTACTACTCAGGGTGGTATGATGTCGAAGGTTACTTTGGAGGAGTACACCAAGTATGCACCAAAAGACGAGCGTAATGAGAAGGTTGTTCTGTATGACCCAGAGAGTGCTAAGTTCGATATGGAGTTCTATATCAAGCGAGGCTTCAACAACGTGAAGGTTAACACCTCAGAGTATGTGTTCCAGAGCGAGGGAGTACGCCGCGAGGAGGGTTGTCAGCGTCTGGCTATGCGTCTAGAGGTTAGTGAGGGTGCTTACCTGATTTACGAGTATGTATTGTATGATGAGAAGAATCCATCACGTGACTATATGCTCGATTTCAACGTTAAGTTCGAGAACCTCTCTCCAGTTATGGCCGATCAGTCGACTATCGGCGTAGAGTGGAGCAACCGCACTTACCAGAACGAGCGTAGCTACAAGAATGAGAATATGTATACCACACTCTCATACCGTTTGCCAGGAGAGGAGGCAGTTGAGGATTTGGGTATGAGTGAAGGTGAGACTTCGAAGTATGTCGAGGAGCCAGTAAACTGGTTGGCATTCCGTCAGCAATACTTCTCTCAGGTGTTTGTGGCTTACGATAATTTCGCCTATGCAAATGCAGGTTTCACAACAGAAGCTGCTGGCTCGGGCTATTTGAAGAACTACACCTCGACTATGGGCTTGGCATACAATCCTCAGGTTGCAGGCTACTCAATGTCTATTTATTGTGGTCCTAACAAGTATGCTGTGTTGTCAGATGTTGAGGGTCCTAACGGTGAGGAGCTCTCTATGGAGCGCCTTATCCCACTTGGCGGCTGGCTTATCGGCTGGTTCAACCGTTGGATTGTAATCCCAGTGTTTGACTTCCTTAGCAAGTATATCGCTAACTTCGGTATCATCATCTTGATTCTCACCATTTTGGTTAAGGCTCTTATCTTCCCTCTTACATATAAGAGCTACCTTTCGACTGCCAAGATGCGTGTTATCAAGCCTGAGATGGATGCCTTGAATGCTAAGTATCCTCGTCAGGAGGACGCTATGAAGCAGCAGCAGGAGATGATGAATCTCTACAAAAAGGCTGGTATCAACCCTATGGGTGGTTGTATCCCAATGCTTATCCAGTTGCCTCTGTTGTGGGCTCTGTTCCGCTTCTTCCCATCAAGTTTCGAGCTTCGTGGTAAGGCGTTCCTGTGGGCAGACGACCTCTCTTCTTATGATAGTGTGCTTGATCTGCCATTCTCAATCCCATTCTATGGCGACCACGTGAGTTTGTTTGCTCTATTGATGTGTATGGCGATGGTTGGTTTCTCATACTTCAGTTACCAGCAAAACTCTGCTTCACAGCCTCAGATGGCGGGTATGAAGGTTATGATGGTGTATATGATGCCAGCTATGATGCTCTTCTGGTTCAACGACTATGCATCTGGATTGTGCTACTACTACCTCGTATCGCAGGTTATCACTATGATTCAGATGACAGCCATCCGTCGCTTTGTGGATGATGATAAGATTCGTGCCTTGATGGCTCGCAATGCATCGAAGCAGAAGAATAAGAAGAAGTCGAAGTTCCAGCTTCGTTACGAGGAGTTGATGCGTCAGCAGGAGGAGATGATGCGTCAGCAGCAGAATGCAAAACGCCGATAGTCGCGTTGCGATTACCTTATATAATAATAAACCCCGCAGTCGGATGGCTGTGGGGTTTATTTTTTTGTATGTTGTGCTAATATTTCCTGCGTCCTAGTAGCTATTTGGGGCTCTATTTTGCTTTGTCGATACACTCCGATGCATCCTTTTCTAATTGCCCCTTCAGTGCCTCTATTGAGTCGAAACGACGCTCGTCACGAATCTTACGGATAAGTTCCACCTCAATCTGCTGGCCATATAAATCACCTGCGAAATTGAATAGATGAGTCTCTAAAAGGCGGGTGTTGCCATCAACAGATGGGCGTGTGCCTATGTTGGTCATGGCGTTGTAGAGCTTGCCATTAATCACCACACGCGAGTAGTATACGCCATTGTCCACCCTTATGTTCTGCGCATCAATGTTGGCTGTTGGGAAACCCATCTTACGACCAAGTTGTGCACCGTGAATCACCTCTCCTTTTATAATCATTTTCTAATTTACGTGTTGTTTTATTGCAATTGCTGAGCTCTGTGCAGCTGACCAAGTTATATGTTTTGGGTCAGTTTCTGCACGAGTGAGAACTCCGAGAAGAACTCCTTAGCCAAAACTCGCAATACTGTGTACGATGGTATGGCGAGCAACATTCCCACGATACCTGCCATATAACCAGCCAACAAAATTACAAGAAATACCTCCAGCGGGTGAGCCTTCACACGCTCTGAGTATATTGTTGGTTGCAATACAAAGTCGTCAAATCCCTTTATGCAGAATAGTGTGCAGCAGATAATCACTACCGATGCTATTGCTGTATATCCCTCGATTGGTGTTACGATGCCCATAAATGCCGAAATCACACCTCCAATAAGTGGACCGGCATATGGAATCACGTTCATTACACCCATAATAAGTCCCACCATCAGCGCATTGTCTGTCTTCATGCCAAAGAGTATCAGCACCGTAGATATCACGACCATTAGTATTAAACTCTCGGTCAGAAGGCCTGTAAAGTAGCGTGAGAGCAGATATGTAATCGAATCGAGAGCTCGGGTTACGTTCTGCTGCAAGCGCTCGGGGAACATAGCTGTCACCATCGAGTAGAACAAGCCATCCTCCTTTAGGAAGAAGAAGGTGATAAATGAGATGGAGAATATCGAGATGAGAGTCGACAATGCGACGTTCAGAATCGACGTGAAGGTGTTGTTCAGAGTGTCGTAGTTTATTAGCTCCTTAATCTTCGATGCCAGTGTGTCGGTAAGAGAGAAGCTTGTTTCGGGCATA
This sequence comes from Alistipes sp., assembly GCA_045632085.1. Lineage (GTDB taxonomy): Bacteria > Bacteroidota > Bacteroidia > Bacteroidales > Rikenellaceae > Alistipes. Next base: position 37,455 of record JAZQVY010000029.1, read on the forward strand.
GCAAAAGTGCGCTGCATATAGGCCTGTGCATGGGCAATAGGCTCCTCTACAGATGCCAGCACCGATGCGAAATCGAGATGAGCAAACTCGTTAATCTTGCTAAAAATAAGCGGGATAAAGAGTGACAAGATTCCCAGCAGCACAGCCATAATCACAACAAGAGTGATAGATGCTGCTGCCCAGCGGGGCATAGAGCGGTTGGATATGCGTATCTTTAACAACCAGCTCACCACAGGTCGGCCCATAATGGCAAGTACAGCCGATACCAGTATGTAGATTACCACCGAGCTGAAGTACCATATCAAAAACAATATGGCGGCTGTTATGGCCAATCCGACCATAAAACGCATTACCCCTTGTAGTGTTACTGTCATACTTTTATACCTTCTATGTCCTTCACCTGCCCGGCTATTTGGAAGTACCTCTTCCCTTTTTTATGCCGGTTGATTATTTGTTGAGTCTAACAATTGGTGTCTGAGAACCAACTACAGGGTCACCAATCTCGACCAAGAGCTCACTGTTCTTTGGAACAAGCACATCAATGCGTGAGCCAAACTTGATGAAACCAAATACATCGTTCTGATTTACCTTATCGCCAACCTTGATGTATGAAACAATACGACGTGCAATAAGACCTGCCACCTGGCGGAAGAGCACCTTCTTACCATCGTTGAGTCTAACAACTGTTGTTGTGCGCTCGTTCTCTGTCGATGATTTAGGATGCCAAGCAATCAGAAAACGACCTGGGTGGTATTTGTAATACTCTACCTCGCCAGCAACTGGTAACCAGTTCATATGGATATTTGTAACCGACATAAAGATAGAGATCTGCAACATCTCCTCCTTGATATACTCATCTTCGTAGACTACCTCTGTTACAACCACACGGCCGTCGCAAGGTGAAAATACCAACTCCGAGTCGTGAATCTTCACACGACGTGGCTCGCGGAAAAATGCTACGATGAAGAACCAGAATGCTGCAAGTGTAACAGTGCTGGTGATAATCAAGCCTGTGCCATAGTCGTGACGCAGGAAATAGTAGATCAACGCCCAAATAACCAAGCAAATCAAGCCTGATGTCGCGATTATCTTATGACCCTCTTTATTGATTTTCATATCTTTATAAGTTTAGGTTATCAATTCAAATTAACGTACTGCACATATCACAAGGTAGATAAATGCGAATGGCACCGACAGCAATAGTGCATCGAAACGGTCGAGCCAGCCTCCGTGACCTGGAATCACTTGACCCGAGTCCTTCACATCTACCGAGCGCTTGAAGAGTGACTCCACCAAGTCGCCAAATACGCCTGTGATGGCTGCTATGAGTGCCATACCAATCCACTCAATGTGGTCGTCACCCATAATTGTGGCAGCCAGGTAACCCATACCCATCGCACCAATCAATCCGCCTACGAATCCCTCCCACGACTTCTTGGGTGAGATGCGCTCAAAGAGACGGTGCTTGCCGAGCGTGATACCAAACAGATAAGCAAACACATCATTTGCCCATATGATGAATATGTAGAAGAGTAGCGTCCAGGGTCTCCACTCTCCGTTACCCAGCAAAAGTGGGATAAAGAGCAACAACGATAGTGGCATTGCCACATATATCACACCCATAAGCGATGTGGCTATGTTTGCGATAGGTGTAGCGCTCTTACGGAAGAGTTCACAGATAAACATCAGTGGCAACAGCAAGATGATATACAATACCAAACCTCCTGTAATCATCAGATATCGAGAATCAAGCTCGCTGCTCTTGTCAAAGAGCCACATCAATGCAAATGCCACGATAAAAATGAGTATTCCCGAAGCTACTCCCATAGCTCGCTGTGGCCAGTAACCAGCCTTCTGAGCCATACGATAGAATTCAATCTGTCCTCCTACGATGATGGCGAGCAGCAGGGCCGCAAAACTCCATTTTGACCACAGGATTGCACCAAGGACAACGCCAAATAGTACAACTCCGCTGGCCGCTCGTATCAAGAGGTTTTTCATTTTATCGCTCATACTTCTACTCTTCTTCTTTTGGGTTAGTTTCTAATCTTTTTCAGCCTCGGCATTTGTCACGCCGTAAAGCTTTGGGTTAAGCCTCTGCTACCTCGGCACTCTGCTCTGAGGTGGGCTCTTCGGGTGCAATTGTAACACCCTGCTCGGCCTCTGCCTCCTCTGCAGGCTCGGCCTCTGTTTGGGCCTCAGCCTTCTCGGCCTTAGCCTTCAGGCTCTGTGCCGATGGGCCCAGAATCTGCTCAATATCCTCGGTGTAAATTGTCTCCTTCTCCAGCAACAGGTCAGCCATCTGGTTAATCTTATCGTTGTTCTGCTCGATAATCTCACGAGCGCGAGCATACGACTCGTCCAATATGCGACGTACCTCGCTGTCAATCTCGCGGGCAGTCTCCTCGCTGAATGGCTTGGTGAATGTGTCGCGTGTGCCAGTTGAGTCGTAGAAGCTGATAGGGCCAATCTTTTTGCTCATGCCGTAGTATGTCACCATAGCATAGGCCATCTTAGTAGATCGCTCCAAATCGCTCAAGGCACCAGCTCCGAGTGTGCCATAATTTACCTCCTCGGCAATGCGACCACCGAGCATACCAGCCAATCGCTCCGACATTGTGGCATCGGTAATGTGTACGCGCTCCTCGTCGGGCACCGACCAAGTTGCTCCCAAGCTATTACCTCGTGGGATGACAGTAACCTTCAATACAGGGTCGCACTCTGGCAAGAGCCACATTACTGTAGCGTGGCCAGCCTCGTGAATTGCTGTAGCGCGACGCTCAGCTTTCGACATCGATTTGTTGCGCTTCTCCAAACCTCCAACGATTCGGTCAATAGCAGCGACAAAATCCTCACGAGTAACAGCCTTCTTATCTTTGCGGGCAGCGATAAGTGCCGCCTCGTTACATACGTTAGCGATATCAGCACCCGAGAAACCTGGGGTCTGCTTGGCTAGGAATGTGCGGTCTATCTGTTTGTCGAGTTTTATGTTGCGCAGGTGTACGTTGAATATAGCCTCACGCTCCTTTACATCGGGCAGACCAACGTCAATCTGTCTATCGAAACGACCGGCACGCATCAGTGCTTTGTCCAATATATCCACTCGGTTTGTTGCAGCCAATACTATTACGCCGGCATTTGTCTGGAACCCGTCCATCTCTGTGAGCAACTGGTTGAGAGTATTCTCACGCTCGTCGTTGCCCGAGAAACCAGCATTCTTGCCACGCGCACGGCCGATGGCGTCAATCTCGTCGATGAAGACAATGCAAGGCGACTTCTGCTTTGCTTGTTCGAAAAGGTCTCGCACTCGCGAAGCACCCACACCCACAAACATCTCCACAAAGTCTGAACCCGAAATCGAAAGGAATGGCACATTAGCCTCACCGGCAACAGCCTTTGCAAGCAGGGTCTTACCGGTTCCTGGAGGGCCTACCAACAATGCTCCTTTTGGAATCTTCGCTCCAAGCTCGCGATACTTCTCCGATTTACGCAAGAAATCGACAATCTCCATAATCTCCACCTTGGCCTCTTCCAAGCCAGCAACATCCTTAAAGGTGATTCGTTTCTTTGTGATGTCGTCCTTGTCGAAGACCTGTGCGCGAGCCTTGCCAACATTCATAATGTTGCCACCGCCTGCGCCACCGCGCATTCCACGCATCAGGAAGAGCCATATGCCGATGAAGAATACCCAAGGCAATACGTTGAGCAGAATATTTGTCCAGCTGTACTCCTCGAATTCGTAGGTTATGCTGATAGGGTTGTTTTCTACATTTGAGTTAGCAACAGCCTCCTTCACATCTTTGTCGAGAATCTCCACCGAACCGAACGAAAGTGTTAACTGCTCGCCATTCTGTGGGATATTCTTGAAACGGTCGCTGTCGGCTCCATTGCGATACTTCTCGATTGCTTCGTCTGTAAGATATACTAGGGCAGAGTTGTTGTTGGTAACTGTTATGCGCTCAACCTCTCCGTCTTGGATCATCTTCTCGATGGTGTTCCAGTCGCTCTTTACGGGAGCCGATGGAGTGCTCGAGAAGAAGGAGTAGCCAATGATTATAAGAATCACGGCGCCCCAAATCCACATCGGGTTGATTTTGATAACCCTTATTTGATTGTTTCCTTTTTTAGCCATATGAAATTAACCGCCTTGATGGCAGGTTAGCAAATAAAATCTAAATCTGTGCCGCAGTTTATTGGGCGGCCTAAAAATTAAAAATTAGAGCTCGTACTCGTATTTTTTCATTGGTGCGTCAGCCCACAACTCCTCCAGTTTGTAGAAGTCGCGAAGCTCAGTCTGGAAGATGTGTACCATCACATCGAGGTAGTCCATTGCAATCCAGAATGAATTCTGCTGGCCCTCAATACGCCATACCTTCTCACCCAGTTTCTCCAAAACGTCACGCTCGATACCGTCGGCGATAGCGCTTACCTGGGTTGTTGAATCTGCGTTACAAACGATGAAGTGAGAGCAGATTGCTCCGTCAAATCCGTTGAGGTCGAGTGATACAATGTTCTGACCCTTTTTGTCCTGGATGGCTGTTACTATTGTTTCGATCAATTTTTCCATATTCTCATGTATATATAACTCCGCAAAGATACCATAATTTTATAACATTAAGAAATAAATTGGGTAGAGATTACTTATATTCCAAAACTTTCTCCACAATAAACCTTTTTTTGCTGGTCGGGTAACCTTTTTTGTCAGGATTTTAGACTTGACATTGCCTATGAAAGCAAACAAGACACGAGCCCATAGGGAGTGTGGCTACGTGTCTTGCTTTGCAGTGTTGTATGTCGGGTTACGAACTTACTTTCAGTGCATAAATTTCTGGACATTACCTACCTTTTCAAGGATTGTACTCTCGAGTGCGTTGATGATGGAGTTCTTGACGTAAGTACGACGTATGGCAATGGCTATTCGGCGCGATGTGGCCCCCTTTGCCAGCGTCTTGATTTGAGACTTACGGTCGGCTGGAATATACTCCAGGGCCATCTCGGGTATGATAGTCATACACGACGTGCAATTCACAATTCGCATAAGTGTGTCCAATGAGCCCGACTCGAAATAGTAGTGGTGGGGCAGCTCACGTCGTGCCTGGCAAAGCTCAATAATCTGGTCACGCATACAGTTACCCTGGCTAAGTAGAATCAAATCCTTCAGGTCGATATCCTCAATGCGGATATTCGAACGCTCATAGAGCGGATTTGAGGGCGAAACATAGGCATAGAAGTGGTCGCTGAATAGGTCTCTCTCGATGATTCCCTCGCCGCAAGTACCGCTTGCAACAAGTGCCACGTCTATTTTGTCACGATGCAGCGAATCGACTATATCGGCCGTTACCATCTCTCTGATTTCCAACTCAACACGAGGGTAGCTCTTTACAAAGTCGGGGATAAATTTGTGGAGCAGATATGGGGCGATTGTTGGGATTACACCCAAGCGGAGCTTACCTGCTGTCTCGCCTTTGAGTTCGGCCACCGACTCGCGGATGGTGTTGTAGGCCTTCAAAGTCTCCTGCGCCTGAGCAATCACCACAGCTCCTGCCTCGGTGGGAATAACGGGTTTTTTCGAGCGGTCGAGCAGTACTACGCCAAGCTCCTCTTCAAGGGCTTTAATCTGCATCGAGAGCGAGGGCTGAGTGACGAAACAATGCTCCGAAGCGGCCGAGAAACTGCCGCAGTTGGCCACCTCGATAAGATATTGTAATTGAATGATAGTCATATATTTGTAGTTATTATGGATTAATATTCTATTTGCTTTTGTGTTGTCGGATATAATCCTGCATCGTTTCGTCGAATGGTGAAAGCTCGAATCCTGGTAGAGCTGAATGGTATCCCCTCAACTCGTTGTCAACAACGATTGCTGAAAAAATTATGCGTTCGTCCTTCTTGTTCGATTTGCGAAAACTATCCTGTGCATCAACGATTGCGATTATTTTCAGCCCTGTGGATTCAGCAACTGATCTTACGGCAGGTAAGTTTTCGGAGGTGGTCGCAAAGTAGAAGATAAAATCAAAATCGCTATATCTCTCTATCTGCTGTTTCAATAACCCTACATTGGTGAACAAGACGTTTTTATCAATCTTAGGCGAGATTATTTTGGATATAACCACCTTTGGCCGTCCGTTTGATATAATCTGTTCAAACGGTTCATTATATGCGTTATATGCGATTTCGCATTCGGGCAGAGCTATGCGTTGGGTGTTTAGGTTGCTGCAACCTGCAAATGCTACTGTCGCGGTTAATATGCTTAATATTAGTGTTTTAATTTGCATAATACGATGTGATGTTTGTCTCTATTACTAAGTTTTGATTTGTCGAAATTCGTGAGTTGTGGGAATTTCTCGGTAAATTCGTTGATGTGGCTTTCTTCCACCAGCAAGACTAATTCATCATCTTCGGTCAAATTTTTTATTGTCTTGTAGAACAAGTTGTCGTTTCTACTTATCTTGATGTTTTTCCATCTGTTTTCGTGACCGTACGCAAAAGAATCAAACTTGTTATCGGGGTTGCTGTTTGTGTTACATTCGATGTATATTGCTATTGTGTTTTTGTTTGCAAACAGTTGGTTTATTGTGGCAAAGTCTGATTCGAGCAGGGCCTCTGCTGCCTCCATTGGTGAACTTTGGGTATAGTAATTTGTTGGTATGGAGTATTTTCCAAAGTCAAAATTCGCAATTTGCTTTGCTCCTGAATGTGTGAACGCATAGATTCCGTTTGAGAATGTTTCTCTCAATAGTAACCCATTCTCGCTCGGTACAAACACATCTTCAATCTCCATCATCGAGAGAATATTGGCGTCAGTAGGGTGCAACTTCTCTATGATTTCTCCGTCGGCATTCATTCTCACAATCCGCTCCTTCATTTGTCCGTTGCCGTAACCCATATATCCCCACCAGCCATCTACCGTTTTGTAGATGTTGTATGGTGTGTGCGATAATTCCTTTTGGGTAACGAATTTTCCATCGTAGTCATATAACAACACACTCTGTCGCAGATGTGAATAGACCATAATCTCATTGTCTAAGAGTTGTATACTTGCTATGTCAAGATACTCTCCCGGGCCTCGCCCATTTGCTGCAATAGTTGCACGATAAGAGCCATCTTTGTTGAAAATGTGTATGCTACTACTGTGCAGGCGGTCGATAATTAGGATTACATCGTTATTGAACTTCACCATATTATCGTCACTCAAAAGTACGCTCTCGGGATAGGTGAGTGGCAGTATCTCGATGTCGGAGATAATCTCCTCTATGTTAACATATGTACTCTGTTTGTCTAATGGCATACTCACTCGCAAAGGGTCTTTATGCCCTACATTGTTGCAGGCCAAAGCAAGCAGCGATATAACCAATATTGGTAATTTATTCATATACATATTGTGGGTGGTGCAGTTATTTAGTGGCGTTGTAATCGCGTCTTAGCGATGAACTTTTTGCTGTTGGGAAATCTGCGGGTACGGACTGTTTTACCTTGCCTGTTGCTGCCCATTCAGCACCTCTTAGCAGGAGCGTTTGGAATCCTGCACACTGCATTGCAGGGTTGTTTTCAAGCGATGGTCCGCAGTGACCAAGCATAATATGGAAGATGCGAGCCTTGCCGTAATCAACAGTAAAGATAAGCGGCTCCTCTCGGCCCGAACCGCCCTTTGTGGAGTCGGCATAACCAGAGTAGAGCAAATCCTTGATGTTAGCGGGGCCTCGCATACGGTCATACATCTCATCTTGAGCGTGAATCCATCCATCTGGCAACCCTTTGGTAATAGGGTGTTTGGGGTTGCGGCAATTCATTGGATACTCTCTCTGAGAGCCGTGAGAGCCGCCAGGACCAGGTGAATAATCTTTCACCACCTTGCCATCTTTGAGGTAGTAATAAGGGCCCGATTTTTCGTTGCGACCTTCCCAACCTCCAAGTGCAATTATGCGGTTGAACTCCTCCCACTCGGCAAAAGCGTTGTCGGCAGCGTGATATACGACTACTCCTCCGCCTGCTTTCACGTAGCGCAAAAATGCCTCGTCGGTCTGCTTTGACCAACGGTCGCCATTGTAGTCGAGCACCACCACGTCATATTCCTCAAAGCGGGGATTGAATGTGCTCATATCGCCTCCTTTTTTGGGGGTTTTGACAATGTCGCACACGAACATATCAGACTGTTGCATAATGAGTTGCAGAGCCTGATGGCTTACTTGCCAGTTGTGATTGTTTTGTCCTGTTACAATCAGGGCTTTGAGTGGAATCCTCTTGGCTGAAGCAGAATTTGCAAAGCAGACGCAGCCTAATATGAGTCCTGCTAAAAGTGCAATTTTTGTTAGTGTTTTCAAGGTGGAAAGTGTTTGCTGTTTATTCTTATTCACAAAAGTATAAAAAAAAATTATAGCGACCAAGTTTTTTGGCTCGTCGAGGATAATTTGTTACATTTGTACCTATTTTATTAGCAAATATCCCCATATGGGAGCAAAGATGTTCTTTTTGCGGTGATAATTTGCTGATTATTAAATTGTTGTAAAATTAGAAACATTAAAAGATATGGGAAAGATTATTCTTACGGGTGACCGTCCAACAGGAAAACTTCATTTGGGCCACTATGTAGGCTCGTTGCGTCAGCGTGTAGAGTTGCAGAACTCTGGCTTGTTTGAGAAGATTTTTATTATGATTGCCGATGCACAGGCGCTTACAGATAATGCAGACAACCCCGAGAAGATTCGTCAGAACATCATCGAGGTGGCTTTGGATTACCTCTCTTGCGGTATCGACCCTACAAAGTCGACTATCTTCATTCAGAGTATGATTCCCGAGCTTACCGAGCTTGCGTTCTACTATATGAATCTTGTGACTGTGGCTCGTTTGGAGCGTAACCCAACCGTAAAGACTGAGATAGTGATGCGCGAGTTTGGTAAGTCAATCCCTGTGGGATTCTACACCTATCCTATCTCTCAGGCATCTGATATTACAGCATTCCGTGCTACTACAGTTCCTGCGGGTGTTGACCAGGAGCCTATGATTGAGCAGACTCGTGAGATTGTTCACAAGTTCAACTCTGTATATGGCCCAACTCTTGTAGAGCCAGAGATTCTCTTGCCAAGCAATGCTGCTTGTTTGCGACTCCCAGGTACCGATGGCAAGGCCAAGATGTCGAAGTCGCTCGGCAATTGTATCTATTTGTCGGATACAGCCGAGGATTTGCGTAAGAAGGTGATGAGCATGTATACCGATCCTAACCATATCCGTATCGAGGATCCAGGTCAGATTGAGGGTAACTGCGTCTTCACTTATCTCGATGCATTCTCTCGCCCCGAGCACTTTGCTGCTTATCTTCCCGACTACGCTTGTCTCGATGAGTTGAAGGCTCACTACCAGCGTGGTGGTTTGGGTGACGTGAAGGTCAAGAAGTTCCTCTACGCCGTATTGCAGGAGATGTTGGAACCTATCCGTGCTCGTCGTAAGGAGTTTGAGCAGGATATCGAGGGTGTATATGAGACTTTGAAGAAGGGTTGCGAGGTGGCTCGCGCCGAGGCTGCCGAGACTCTCGATATGGTCCGTCGCTCGATGAAGATTAACTACTTCGAGGATCAGGAACTTATTCGCAAGCAGTCGGAGATGTATAAGGCTTCTAAATAGCATAATTAAAGAGCGTGCATAATAGAGTCTTTTGTCGTTACGCTTGCCCTTAAAATTCTCACATACGAGGAGTATGCTGCGATTTTGCGGGCTTCGCAAGCCTAAAAATACTTCTATTATCCACACTCTTTGTGGGCTGATGATGGCAAAGCAATAGACTTTTGCTGTTGTTGGTCCTGATGAAAACTTTTTTGTGGGCTTTGTGCCCAATATTATGATGCGTGAACTGAAAGATAAAATATTTGGGTGGCTTTTTAGCAGGATTCAGAAGCTGACCAATCGCTTGACCAACCGTCAGATGATGGCTGTGTTGGCTATCGTGGTGGGTCTGCTTGCTGGATTGGGTACCTGTATCTTCGAGATTCTGTTGCACGGTGTGCGTGCAGCTCTGGTGACCTGGTTCCCGGTGGATAGGGCACAGTTGCTCTACCTCATTTATCCAGCTATAGGTATCGTGCTGGCTACTCTGTTTGTGAAGTATATTGTCAAAGATGAGATTTCGGAGGGTGTTACGCGTGTGTTGTATGCAATGTCGCGTCGTGACTCACGCATAGCCTCACACAACTGCTGGTCATCAATCGTGGGTGGTGCCACAACCATCGGATTTGGTGGTTCGGTGGGACCCGAGGCCCCCATCGTATTGACGGGCGCAGCCATCGGCTCGAATGTGGGCAAGCTGGCCAAACTCAACTACAAAGAGCTTACGCTTATGCTCTGTTGTGGTGCAGGTGCGGCTGTGGCGGCTATCTTCAAGGCTCCGATGACGGGTGTGGTCTTTGTGCTGGAGATTCTGATGTTGGATATTACCGCCGCTTCGGTCTTTCCGCTTATTTTGGCATCGGTTACGGCTACAACCATCGCTCTGGTGTTCCGTGGTTTTGACCCCATTATGTCTGTTACACTAGGCCCTCAGGACCTGTTCCTCATAAAACAGATACCGCTCTACATTCTATTGGGTGTCTGTTGTGGATTTATGTCCTATTACTTCACTTCGATAAACTCGATTGTCGGCACATATGTCAAGAAGATATCTACTCAGTATAAGCGCTGGGCCTTTGCGGGCGTAGTGCTGGGTCTGCTGATATTTATCTTCCCTCCATTGTATGGTGAGGGATACGAGGGTATGACGGCACTGATGCACGGCCAGGTGGCTGATCTGTTTGACAATTCGCTATTCTTCAAGTTTAGCGGTATAGAGTGGGTGGCCATTATCTATGTTACAGCCATTATGTTCTTCAAGGTTATCGCTATGGCAACGACAAATGCCTCGGGTGGTGTGGGAGGAACATTTGCGCCATCGCTCTTTGTGGGTGCCTTTATGGGAGCTATCGTGGCATTGGTCTGCAACGCCTGCTTCGACTGGAGCATCTCTGTAGTGTCATTCTCGCTGGTAGGTATGGCGGGTGTGATGTCGGGAGTTATGAAGGCTCCGCTTACGGCAATCTTCCTTATCGCCGAACTCTCGAACGGTTATGAGTTGTTTATCCCGTTGATGATTGTTTCGGCTATCTCTTTTGCGGTGGATTATGGTTTGGACCGCGACTCTATCTACACCAAGCAGTTGCGTATGCGTGGCGAGTTGCTCACCCACGACAAGGACCAGTCAGCCTTTGTGTTTATGCGTCTTGATGAGTTGATGGAGACCGATTTTATCCGCATTAAGGAGCATTTTACGCTTGGCGACGTGGTGCAGATTATCTCAACCACACGCCGTAACATATTCCCCGTGATCGACAATTTCGGCCATCTGCTGGGTGTTGTGCAGCTCGATGACCTGCGTGAAGATATGTTTAACCGCAATAAGTGGGGTCATTCGATTACCCACTATATGATTCAGCCGCCATACAAGATCCACCAGCACGAGCTAATACAGAGCGTACTTCCTCGATTTGAGGAGAGTCGTACGTGGATGTTGCCTGTCATTGACCGCGAGAATCGCTATCTGGGCTTTATCTCCAAATCGCGTGTGTTGAATGCCTACCGTGAGGCTCTGGTGAAGATTTCGCAGTAGGGGAGTTGTTAATAGTAAATGCGTTATGCTATGAGTAACATCAAGAATGTAGTATTCGACTTTGGCGGTGTGTTGGTGGATTGGAATCCTCACCACCTCTATGATAAATATTTTGGTAGTGCAGAGAAGGCTACCTGGTTCCTGGAGAATATTTGCCGCTATTCGTGGAACCTGCAGATGGATAAGGGCAAGCCCTTTGCTGAGGGCGTTGCTGAGTTGCAGGCCATCTATCCCGAGTGGAGCGAAGCGATAGCCATCTATCACACCCGCTGGATTGAGATGATGGGTGGCGAGGTGGATGGTACCCCCGACCTGTTGCGTCGTCTGAAGGCTGCGGGTTATAGGGTGTTTGGACTGTCGAACTGGTCGATGGAGACCTTCCCGCTGGTGCGTGATGAGTTCCCCATCTTCAAGGAGCTGGAGGGTAAGGTTATTTCGGGCGAGGAGCTGATGGTTAAGCCTGAACCAGAGATATATCACTGCCTCTTTGAGCGCTATTCGCTTGTGCCCTCGGAGTCAGTCTTTATCGACGACAATGCCGACAATGTGGCCGCCTCCATTCGTGAGGGTATGCCAGCCATACGCTTTGTTGGAGCTAAGGAGCTCGAGCGAGAACTGAAGGAGGTTTACGGATTGGAGTTTTAGAGAGGCTAATAGGCAAGCCTTGTTGTACAACCTCTGAAAAATAATGAGGGGTATCCAACGATTGTTGGACACCCTCATTTTTTTTGCTCTATATTCTAATTAAAAGATATCTTTTATAATATAGTATAACATCATTCCGGTAACTATCAGTTTCATTCCCGAGCCGACAAGAAACGACATCAATGAGCCGAAACCGACTGTGATAGCACGATTGAGGTTCTGCTTCTCGTGTAGTAGCTCGCCGATAACTGCGCCTACAAATGGGCCGAGGATAATACCAATGGGGCCCATAAAAAGACCTGCGAAGACTCCGATGGTAGCACCTGTAATGCCTGCTTTTGTGCCACCAAAGACCTTGCTGAAGTAGCCTGGAAGTATGTAGTCGAGCACAGAGATGATGACGGTGATGATGCCCCAAATCCACAACATTTTGGAAGTGATGTAGTCGCCTCCATTGAGATAGGCCACCACCATTCCCACAAACGACAATGCAGGACCAGGCAACACTGGTAATACCGAACCCAGTACTCCCACAATGCCACACACGATGGCACAGATGTTAATCAACCAATCCATAGCAGGGCAGATTTAGCGTTGCTATATTACTTTACAAGCTGGTTTGTAGCCGAGTCGGGGAAGATAACCGATGGCTTGAAACTCTTGGCCTCTTCGAACTCCATAAAGGCATACGACACGATGATTACAAGGTCGTCAACCTGCACCTTGCGTGCTGCAGCACCGTTCAGGCAGATGCAACCTGAGCCACGCTCGCCCTTGATGATGTAGGTCTCCAGACGCTCGCCATTGTTAATGTCGAGAATCTGTACCTTCTCACCCTCAATCATACCTGCGGCATCCAATAAATCCTCGTCGATGGTGATGCTGCCCACATAGTTGAGATTCGCCTGAGTAATACGGGCGCGATGAATCTTCGACTTTAATACCTCGATATACATAGTTTACTTAATTTTCACGTTGTCAATAAGTCGGATATCTCCTGCCTGCACCGCAATGCAACCCTGGATGCGTGGGCTCTCGCTCCACTCCTGCACCTGCTGCAGTGAGAGTGCGTCAACAGCCTGGAAGTAGATAACCTTCAGATAAGGGCTCTTCTCCACCTCGCTTACAACCCACTCTGTGAGCTGGGCTGGTGTCATCTCAGCCGACTTTGCTTCGCACTGCTTGATAACCTCATAGATGTGGGGTGCGGCGGCACGATGTGCCTCGTCGAGCAGGGTGTTGCGTGATGAAAGGGCCAATCCGTCGGTGTCGCGAATGATGGGGCACTCCACAATCTCAACCTCTAAACCGAGCTGCTCAACCATAGCCTTGATGACGGCAATCTGCTGGAAATCCTTCTCGCCGAAGTAGGCCTTGGCGGGCTGTACCATATCGAACAGGCGGCTTACCACCTGAGCCACGCCATTGAAGTGGCCTGGACGTGTGGCACCCTCCATAACCTTGTCCACCTGACCGAAGTCGAAGATGCGAGTGTCGGGCTCGGGATATATCTCCTCCACCGAAGGCATCAGCACAAAGTCGGCACCAGCTGCCTCTAGTAGGGCTGCGTCGGCCTCGGGTGTGCGAGGATAGTTGCGCAAATCGTTCTTGTCGTTGAACTGTGTGGGGTTTACAAATACACTCACCACCACTACCTTGCACTCCTTGCGGGCCTTCTCCACAAGCGAACGGTGGCCAGCGTGCAATGCACCCATTGTGGGTACAAAACCAATATCTGCGCGCTCGACTGCCGAAAGAGCCTCTCTGAGCTCGCTTACTGTTGTAAAAGTTTTCATCTATCTAAGTTTATTAGAGAAGCTGCCTAACAAGGCTATTTTGGTGTTACACTCGCCCTTAAAATCCTCATTTACGCCAAGTAAACTGCGGTTTTGCGGGCTTCGCCTGCCTAAAAATATCTCTTGTTATACAACTTCTTGAAGTGGGGGTGTTTGGTATCTACATCAAACCCACATCTTTGTCGTGGCAAAGTTATAAATATATTTTGATATACAAATAAATTTAGTCTATCCAATATAATAAAAAGTGTGCCGTATGGCTTTGGGGCTATACGGCACTACTCTATGATGTGTGTGGCGATTAGTTAATCGAAGGCAGGAACGAATACTTTGTAGAGTACTCCATCATCTGCTCGGTGTAGTTGTATTTGTATACAAATTTCACGTCGACAACCTTGCCGTCCTTCTCAACAAGCTCATAGTCGGGGTTCACAAAGCCGCTATATGGCTCGATACCCAACTTGCCATATCGCTCCAAAACCTCCTTGTGAAGGTCGTAATCAATCTTTACAGCATACTCCTCTACCAACTTGCGGCCAGCCTCGTAGTCGCCTGTTGACTTGATGCGCTGTACCTCGAACAAAAGCTCGCCAAAGAGCTTGCGCAAAGCCTCGAAATCGTTTACAACGATGTACGACTTGCCATCCTTCTTAACCCACTCAATCACATTCTGCTTCTTGCCCTTCTCGTAGCACCACTCGGCGATGAGTTTGCGGTTACGCATATGCGACTCCTCCACATTCTTGCCAAGCTCGATACGTGAGAACTGAGTCATCATACCATTCATAATATAGTCGGCATACTGAGCCTTTGCAACGTCGAGTGATGGGATAAGACCAATCTCCACCATCTTTGGGTCGCCCAAGTAGTAGAGGCCAAACAAGTCGGCGCGAGTCTCCTCCAATGTAGAGGTGTAGCTCTTCAGCTCGCCACCCTTCACACCTGGGGCCAACTGGCCTGAGCCGTGACCCAAGCACTCGTGCAGGTCGGTGTGCAGGTCGTCACCCAACTTGCCATACTCCTTGATACGGGCACGGTCCTCCTCGCGAAGCATAAACTCCTCATTGAAGCCATTACCCTGAGCAGCCTTGTCGTAGGCATATGTGATATTGTCGATAGTAACCGACTTAGAACCATACTCCTTGCGAATCCAATCGGCATTTGGCAGGTTGATACCGATAGGTGTAGATGGGAAGCAGTCGCCACCAAGCATAGCCACTGTGATAACCTTAGCCGACACACCCTTCACCTCCTTCTTGCGGAAAGCGGGGTTGATAGGAGCGTTGTCCTCGAACCACTGAGCATTCTGCGAGATGATCTGTGTACGGCGGCAGGCAGTGCTGTCCATAAAGTTCACAGTGCCCTCCCACGAAGCCTTGCGGCCCAATGGGTCACCGTAATCCTCGATAAAGCCGTTCACGAAATCGACATTCGATGAGTTGTCACCCACCCAGAGGATGTTGTAACGGTCGAACTCGCGCAAGTCGCCAGTGCGGTAGTAGTTGATAAGTGCGCCGATGATGCTCTTCTGAGGCTCCAAAGCCACAGCCTCGGCCTTCTCCAACCAATATACAATCTGCTGGATAGCGTCAGAATACATACCGCCGAGCTTCCAGGTGCGCTCCACGATGTTACCCTTCTCGTCCTTTACGAGCTTAGAGTTCAGACCGTAAGAGATAGGGCGAGGATCCTTCTCGTCAACCATAGCAGCGTAGAAATCCTCTACCTCCTTCATAGTTACACCCTCGTAGTAGTTGCAAGCCGACTCGGTAACCATATCCACACCGTCGGTCTGGTTGAGGCGTGAGGCGTAGAGCTTCTCGTCGAAGATAACCTCGCACAAGAGCGACTTCTCGATAGGCAACTCCTTCACGTCGACATACTTGTCGAGCATCTTCTCAAACCACTCGCGTGAGAACTCTGTGCGGAACTTGTCGTTAGAGTAGTGGTGGTGGATACCGTTGGCAAACCATACCTTCTTGAGGTACTTCTCCATCGCCACGAAATCCTTTGCTGTGCGGTCGCCGTCATACTTGGTGTAGATTGTCTCCAAGGCACGACGCACGGTAAGGTTGTACTTGAAATTCTGGTCAAATAAAATGTCGCGACCACACTTCGTAGCCTCGCTCAGGTAGTAGATAAGCTCCTTCTGCTGCAAGGGCAGATTCTCGAATCCTGGCACCTCATAGCGCAATACCTTGATATCATCGAAGCGGTCGATAATCCACGATGCCTCAGCCTGAGTGTTCTCTGAAGATGCCTCGGGCTTGCACGCCGAAAGCATTGAAAGCGAAATAGTCATAATTGTCGCAGTTAAGATTGTGATAGTCTTTTTCATAGTCTCTTCATTCACAGTTGAATATTTGGCACAAAAATACCTAATAAAATTCAAACTGCAAAGTGGAATGACGTTTTTTGAATTTGTTACAGTTTGTTACAGGGTGTAACAAGTGAAACAAGTGAAACAGGTGAAACACGTGAAACAAGTGAAACAGCTGTAACACTTGTAACATTGTATAGGGTAGTGTAGCTGCGCTTGGTGTATAGTCAAAGTAACTACCACACACTATATATGAGAGTATCTATCGAGTCATATATTGGGTGTATCTATGTTGCGGCAAGGGCTCACCGACGGTAATTACAGATTACTACGGAGGTATATACCACCCTGAAGGGTAGTGACTTAGATACCCATAGGGTAATTACTGACTGGGTATTATACCCCACGATGTGGTTGTGCAGTATATACCCTTAATGGGTGTTTAGGAAGTGTTTAAGTATTTAGGTATCAATGTATTACTAACTTTTGCACCTAAATATAATACTACACGACTACACACTCTATATATATATTATTGTTTCACATTTTTATGGTGGGTAGGGTAGTTAGATATGAGTATATATAAAAATGTAGAGATATACTGAAACCCTATCATACCTGGCAGATTTGTTTCAGTTGTTTCAGTTGTTTCACTTGTTTCAAGTGTTTCACTTGTTTCACTTGTTTCACGTTGAAACGTATGAAACAGAAACAGTACTGCAACAAAAAAAGGGAACCGAAGTTCCCTTAATCTATATTCTCAAAGTCAAAAAAACTTTGAATTACTGTTGTTTGCAGCGGGCCTCGAACCAAGGATTGCGCAGGTCGGCCTTATTGTAGCATAGAGGCTTGCCTTCGGGGTATGAGAGTGTTGAGCCTCCCGCCTCGGCAAGGATAAGTTCACCTGCGGCGGTATCCCACTCATAGGTGTTTGTGGTGCGCACATAGTGGTCTATATGTCCCTCTGCCAGCAGGCAGAACTTATAGGAACTTCCCTGCTCGACCACCACCAGGTCGGGGTGCTCCTCGCGCAGCTGCTCTATGCGGGCGTGGGTCTCGGGAGTCTGGTGTGAACGCGATACAGCCACACGGAAACCCTCGTGGCGTGCCGACTCCAATGGCAGGCGCTCCATCAGTTTCTCTATCTGCTCGCTATGGTATGATGGCTCCTCTTGAGGTATAATGTCGCGAATCAGGAATGAACCATACTCCTTCACGGCTATATACATCTTGCAATGGTAGGGTACATATAGTACCGATGCCACGCACTCGTTGTTGTAGAGCAGAGCTATGTTGACAGTAAACTCGTTGTTACCTTTGATAAACTCCTTGGTGCCGTCGAGCGGGTCGACCAACAGGAAGAGCTCCCAGTTCTGACGCTCGTTGTAGAGCATCTCGCGACCCTCTTCGCTTAAGACGGGTATGCGTGTGGGGCCCAGATACTCCTTGATGGTGTTGTGAGCCACACGGTCGGCAATAGTGATGGGGGTGTGGTCGCTCTTCAGAGAGATGTCGTAGTCCTCTTTGTGTTTGTAAATCTTCATAATCTCGGCCCCGGCTTTCACCGCAGCGTTGAAGCATTGCGGCAGTACGTGGCCAAGTATGTGTTGTTTTATCTGTGTGTCGGTAGTCATTAGTTAGTGGTTTTTTAATTACTTTTCGTAAAGTTAGTCATAATTTATGTAATAATAAATTTTCGGCGCGAAAAAATCGCAATAAAGCTACGAAAATAACACAACATTGACCTTGCGGAACACTTCATCGTGCCCAGCGCTATGCTTCGCCAAAGAGCAATGGCTCGCAGTGCTACGATACACGATAGTATGGCGGCAACCAGCAGTGAAACTCTTTGCAATATATGGTCGCTGGGAGTATCGCTCTGCTTGGTGTGCCACCAGGCTAATATCACTACACAGAGCAGTAGCAGAAGCCACGCAGTAGATAGCCTTTGTGAGCTCTTTGAGGTTGGTGGGCAGATGTATGATTGGTGGGTGTAAAGCCACTCTCGGCGGGCTATTTTTCGGGGTAGATTGGCCGAGAAACCACCCCTTGCTATCACCCCGTCGCGTCGGAAGATGTAGCACGGCTCAGGGCCGAGTGAGAGGAGTGTCTGGGGTTCACGGTGGCCATTGTCCGAGAGTTTTATGGCTATGCTCTCTATTGCGTGTGGTCGTAGGTAAATACCTGGTCCAATGGGTATTATATAGTTGTATGAGACTATGTTGAGGGTTTGGTTTAGGGCTGAGTATCGGTCGATGTTGTTGCCTATGTCCATCACCACAACCCTGCGATAGCAACGTTTCGCCGAACGAAAAAGAGAGCCTCTTCCAGAGGTCGAAATATCTCGGCCGGGGTTGTTGACCTCTATCATATGATACCTCGCCACAAGGGTTAAAAAGAGTTCTGGTTGGCTCCTCGAATCGACTATTGCAATCACTTCATAACGCTCATACCTCACCTCGAGTAACCTCTCAATCTGCTCTATGTTCTCTGTCCGGTAGCAAACCACACTGCATCCCACACCACCAATCGACCTGTGGCAACCGATGCTTCTATCCGACAGCAGTTGCTGCTCAAGCTCTGCCTTGAGGCTCAGCCCCGAGTGAAGTATGGCCCATAGTATAATCAGCGAAAGTGTGGCTACTATGCCCAGTTCTATTGCTACCATATTAGATTGCGTTTGTAGGAGTTTATCAGTGGCTCGGAGTGTTGTAGCTCTTCATCAGGGAACAAACCCCGCAGAGCCGTTGCCGAGTAACCTTCGCAGCAGAGATGGTGGCACAGCTCCCGACGAAGGGTGGGTTGCATTGTTGCAAGCTGTTCGATTATCGGTTGCTGCTCTAGTGTTGAGCCCAGCGATGCCAGGGTGTAGATGGCTTCGCGTATGACAGCGGGGCTGTGTTGCTCCGAGACTATTCTGTAGAGATGTCGGTCGGCAATCTCGATGCCGAAGTTGCGCACGATGGCTATGCCGAGCGTCAGTAGGTTTGTATTGTCGCTCGCAAGCAGAGGTTCGTATGCTATAGGTAGCAGGCCTCGACTTAGAAGTGCCACTATGCGCGAAAGGTCGTATGGCACAAGCCGGTAAGGTAAATCCGCTATCGTGTGTATGGCCCTTGCGGGTGCAGCAGCCAATATAGCCACAAGAGCCGCTATGCGTATGTGGCGGTTGTGAGAATAGAGATATGACGACAGATGCTCTGTTGTGCTCTGCTCCAGTGGTATGGTACTCATTATATTGAGTATCTTAACCTTGCCTGCGGTGTTGGAGTGTTCCAGCTCACGAAGAAGCAGCCTCTCCAATCTATGTTCCAGACTAAGTGGTCGAATCAAATCTTTGGGTGTAGAGTAGGTGTGACTCATCGTAATATATATCGCCTTCGCTAACGCTATACGCCTGGTACGGCTACTGGCTTTGATGTGGTATGGTGGTGTGTATATGTTGCTTCTATCCTCGCAGATGAGGGCGTGTGGGCTTTGGGTCAGTGCTGTTATAATCTCTTGCAGATATTCGTTGATGAGACTCTTCTCCCGCTTCGCTCGCCTATGTGATGCCGTAGCCACTACGGCAGCAATGCCGTAGGCCATAGCTATCGACAAAGCTGCTATAATATATATGTATACTATGCTACTTATCATCTCTGCTGTCGTGTCGCAATCTGTTTGTAGACTTTGTGGCGTAGTCGCTCGATTGATATGGGGAAGGTTAGGTATTGGTCAATGCCTGAGTCCAGAAGTGACAGCACACACTCCTCGCTCTGCTGCCACGTCACAACATATATAGCCACATCTCCCCGCAGAGTGGTCTGTTCCTGACGGGCTCTGCGCAGTCGTGCCACAATGTCGCAGCCGTTTCTGAGAGGGGCTGTGTCGAGCAGTATAATTAGCGAGGGGCGTAGCTCGCTGGCCAGCTTTAGAACTCTCTCGACGCTTTCTGTCTCCACTACCTCTGCTCCCAGATCGGCCACGATGGCTCCAATGAGAGCTCCAGCCTCGGCTTGTGGTGAGTAAATCAATATCGTTTTAGCCATTCTATTAGGAAAAATGATGCCCAAAACCTCAATCCAATAGTGTGCCAAATAGCTGGTTGCGAAAAAAATATGGCTGAAGGTGTTGCACGCAGAAAAATTTTTGTATATTTGCAGGCCGAATTACGGCAAAACTTATATTTTATTTAAAGAAATGTACGTTATAGTAGAAATCGCAGGCCAGCAGTT
>JAZQVY010000030.1:0-39931 GCA_045632085.1 Alistipes sp.
GGACCAGCCTCAATGACAGTGCATGGTATGTTCTTACCCTCGGCACTGTAAACGGAAGTCATTCCGATTTTCTTTCCAATTAGTCCTGACATTTTTCTGTCGAATTACGTTTGTTAAATTAAAGTGATTTGTGTTATATAAATATATGTATATATTCATTTTTGTTTGCCTCAGCGAGCCTTTTGTGAGCGTGTCGCCCTCTCGGCCAAGGCCGCACAACTCTGGGGCGCAACAAATCAATGCGCCCCAAGTTGGCTATATGTCAGCTTAATATCAGACCTTAATCTCAACCTCAACGCCTGAAGGAAGCTCCAACTTCATCAATGCGTCGATTGTCTTTGGTGTTGACGAATAGATGTCGATAATGCGCTTGAAAGTGCAGAACTGGAACTGCTCACGAGCCTTCTTGTTAACGAAAGTAGAGCGGTTTACAGTGAAAATCTGCTTGCGTGTTGGCAGGGGCACTGGACCGCTAACCATAGCATCAGTAGCCTTTACTGTCTTCACAATCTTCTCAGCCGACTTGTCTACCAAGTTGTGGTCGAAAGACTTAAGCTTAATTCTAATCTTCTGATTCATATTGTTGTTTACTCTTATTATTCTAAATCCTTACGCTTACCGCTCTTCTCGATGATCTCCTTAGCCAAGTTAGCAGGAACCTCCTCGAAGTGCGAGAACTCCATAGATGATGTTGCACGACCAGATGAGATAGTACGCAATACTGTTACGTAACCAAACATCTCTGACAATGGAACCTGAGCCTTAACTACACGAGCTGTACACTTCTGGCCCATACCCTGGATCATACCGCGACGCTTGTTCAAGTCACCGATGATATCACCCATATTCTCCTCAGGAGTTACAACCTCAACTGACATAACTGGCTCCATGATAACAGAACCTGCCTTTGGAGCTGCCTGACGGAAACCGTTGCGGGCGCAGATCTCGAATCAGAGCTGATCTGAATCGACTGGGTGGAATGAACCATCCTTCAAAGTAACCTTCATCGCGTCAACTGTGTAGCCTGCCAACGCACCGTTTGCCATTGCTGACTCGAAGCCCTTCTGCACTGCAGGGATGAACTCCTTAGGTACGTTACCACCCTTAACCTCGTCAACGAAAGTAAGACCAACCTTACCCTCATCTGCTGGACCGATCTCGAAGATGATATCAGCAAACTTACCACGACCACCGGTCTGCTTCTTGAACACCTCACGGTGCTGAACAGTCTTAGTAAGAGCCTCCTTGTAGCTTACCTGTGGAGCACCCTGGTTGATCTCAACACCGAACTCACGGCGAAGACGGTCAACGATGATGTCGAGGTGAAGCTCACCCATACCGCTGATGATAGTCTGACCAGACTCCTCATCTGTGCGAACTGTGAATGTTGGATCCTCCTCTGCAAGCTTACCGAGTGCGATACCGAGCTTATCCAAATCCTTCTGAGTCTTTGGCTCAACTGCCAAACCGATAACTGGCTCAGGGAATGTCATCTGCTCGAGTACGAGTGGTGCGTTCTCAGCTGTAAGAGTATCACCAGTGCGAATCTCCTTGAAACCTACTGCTGCGCAGATATCACCTGCCTCAACACGCTCAATTGGATTCTGCTTGTTTGAGTGCATCTGGTAAAGACGGCTGATACGCTCACGCTTACCGCTACGTGCATTCAACACATATGAACCTGCGTCCAAAGCACCTGAGTAAGCACGTACGAATGCCAAACGACCTACGAATGGGTCAGTAGCAATCTTAAATGCAAGACCGCAGAATGGATCATCTACAGATGCGTTACGAGTCTCAGTCTCCTCAGTCTTAGGGTTGAAGCCCTCAACTGCTGGTACATCCAATGGAGATGGGAGGAATGCCATGATGTAATCGAGCAACTTCTGTACACCCTTGTTGTGGAATGAAGAACCACACATCATAGGCACCAATGTCATATTCATTGTAGCTGTACGGATAGCAGCGATCAACTCATCTGGAGTGATTGAATCTGGATCCTCGAAGAACTTCTCCATCAAGGCGTCGTCAGTAGCTGCAACCTCCTCGATGAGCTTAGCACGCCACTCGGCAGCCTCAGCCTTCATGTTCGCTGGGATCTCCTTAAGCTCGAAGTTATCACGAACAGTCTTGTCGTCGTAATAGTAGATTGCATTATTATATATAAGGTCAATCAAACCCTCGAACTTATCCTCTGAACCAATAGGCAATACTACTGGGAGAGCTGTTGTACCGAAGTGCTCCTTGATCTGCGAGCAAACTGCGAAGAAGTCAGCACCTGTACGGTCCATCTTGTTAACGTAACCGATACGTGGCACGTTGTACTTGTCAGCCTGACGCCAAACGGTCTCTGACTGTGGCTCAACGCCACCTACTGCACAGAAAGTTGCCACTGCACCGTCCAATACACGCAATGAACGCTCTACCTCTACTGTAAAGTCAACGTGTCCTGGGGTATCGATCAAGTTGATCTGATACTGGTGACCCATGTAGTTCCAGAATGCAGTTGTAGCAGCTGAAGTAATAGTAATACCACGCTCCTGCTCCTGAACCATCCAGTCCATTGTGGCGCCGCCCTCGTGAGTCTCACCAATCTTGTGAGTCTTACCTGTATAGAACAGGATACGCTCTGAGGTCGTTGTCTTACCGGCATCGATGTGAGCCATGATACCGATATTACGAGTATATTTAAGATCTCTTGCCATTTAACTCTCTGTTTTATTAGAATCTGAAGTGTGCAAATGCCTTGTTTGCCTCCGCCATACGGTGCATCTCCTCCTTACGCTTGAAGGCAGCACCCTGTGAGTTGTATGCATCTACAATCTCTGCTGCGAGCTTCTCTGCCATTGACTTGCCAGCGCGCTTACGCGAATAAAGGACAAGGTTTTTCATTGAAATAGAAACTTTGCGCTCTGGTCTAACCTCCATAGGAACCTGGAATGTCGCACCACCGATACGCTTTGACTTAACTTCGACTTGGGGTGTGATATTCTCGAGAGCCTGTTTCCAGATTTCCAAGGGAGATTTATCAGCATCCTTCATCTTCTTGCTAACCAACTCCAATGAATCATAGAAGATGGTGTAAGCAATACTCTTCTTTCCATCCAGCATCAAATTGTTCACGAAACGAGTTACCTCAACATCGTTGAACTTGGGATCCGGAAGTAGAATTCGCTTTCTAGGCTTAGCTTTTCTCATTTTGTTTTCCTGATTTAATTCTTTTTAATTTTTTTACTTCTTAGCAGCCTTTGGACGCTTAGCACCGTACTTAGAACGACGCTGACGACGACCATCTACACCTGCTGAATCCAAGGCACCGCGAACCAAGTGGTAACGTACACCAGGGAGGTCCTTAACACGACCACCGCGTACCAACACGATTGAGTGCTCCTGCAAGTTGTGACCTTCACCGGGGATGTAGGCGTTGACCTCCTTGCCATTGGTCAATCTTACACGCGCCACCTTACGCATAGCCGAGTTTGGCTTCTTAGGAGTTGTAGTGTACACACGAGTACATACACCTCGACGCTGGGGACACGCTGCGAGTGCTGGAGACTTACTCTTGTCCTCCGCGCTAACTCGACCGTTTCTTACTAACTGTTGAATAGTTGGCATTGTAAAAACTTTTGTCCTTTAAACTTGTTAATAATCAATTTCCGTTATCAAAACGTCCATTTCGGACTGCAAAGGTAATGAAAAAATTTTATTAACACTATATATATGCATCTTTTTTCGGCAATTTTCAGCATTTTAGCCTGTGTGCGATTCTTTTTACTTATGATTTTTGCGAAACTATAAGCATTTATTTATACTCAGCCACTCAAAGGCGTATTTTTCAGCGTCTTAACGTTTTCTTAACATTGGGCGATTGTGGGGTTATTTTGCTATTAAATCCACCCTGTCCGAAGTTGAAAAACGGAAAAATCGCTCCCAATTTCAGCCTAAAATCGAGGATAAAACAGGGGCAAAACGATAGCCGCCGGAGAGGATTTCGACAACAGCTACAAGATGAAAAATCGGGGCAAAATCCGCCATAAACGAGCAAGCTCAAAGCCCAAAAAAATAGTCAAATCGGAGCAAAATCCGAGCACTTTTTGGCAGTTTGAGCGACCAAATGGCTCGGCTCTTTGCGCAATATTTGGCCTCCGCTTGGTCCGAAAAGTCGCGGCATAACGAAAAATATTTGACTTCGCAAAGGGGAATAGTCGGCAATAAATTTTGAACTGCGAACAAGTTATTATATATTTGCAAAATGAATTTACCTTAATAATAAAAAGGCGCAGGCACGCACACGCGTATATACGAACGGGCGACGGCCGCGCAAGGTAAAACGGCAAACGAAAACAATAAACAAAAAATATAACTCGAAATGGAATACAATTTCAAACACATTGAGACCAAATGGCAGAAGCTGTGGGAGCAGCGCAAAACCTATCAAGTGGAGGTTGACAACAGCCGTCCAAAATTCTATGTACTCGACATGTTCCCTTACCCATCGGGAGCAGGACTTCACGTAGGACACCCTCTGGGATACATCGCTTCGGACATCTATTCACGCTACAAGCGTTTGTGCGGATTCAACGTTCTTCACCCAATGGGTTACGACGCTTTTGGTTTGCCAGCCGAGCAGTACGCTATTCAGACTGGTCAGCACCCAGCAGTAACTACCGAGCAGAACATCAGCCG
Organism: Alistipes sp.; assembly: GCA_045632085.1. Taxonomy (GTDB): domain Bacteria; phylum Bacteroidota; class Bacteroidia; order Bacteroidales; family Rikenellaceae; genus Alistipes. The sequence goes on from JAZQVY010000030.1 coordinate 4,687, forward strand.
CTACCGCGAGCAGATGGACAAGATTGGTTTCTGCTACGACTGGAACCGCGAGGTACGCACTTGCGAGCCAGAGTACTACAAGTGGACCCAGTGGGCATTCCTCAAGATGTATGATCACTACTACTGCCGCAAGAGCCAGAAGGCTATGCCTATCGAGGCATTGAAAGAGGCATTTGCAGCTAACGGCACTGAGGGCATCGACGCAGCTTGCACCGCTGAGATGTCGTTCTCGGCCGAGGAGTGGAACTCTTGGGACGAGGCTAAGCGCGAGCAGGTATTGCAGAACTACCGCTTGGCTTATCGTGCCGACACTATGGTGAACTGGTGTCCTCAATTGGGTACAGTATTGGCCAACGACGAGGTGAAGGATGGTTTGTCGGTTCGTGGTGGTTTCCCAGTTGAGCAGAAGCGAATGAAGCAGTGGAGCTTGCGTGTGACGGCTTATGCACAGCGTATGCTCGATGGTTTGGAGAGCTTGGAGTGGAGCGACTCACTCAAGGAGATCCAGCGCAACTGGATTGGTCGCTCGGAGGGAGCACAGGTATTCTTCGACGTGAAGGATTCGGAGCGCAAGTTGGAGATCTTCACTACTCGCCCTGATACAATCTTCGGTGTAACATTTATGGTTATCGCCCCCGAGCACGAGTGGGTGGAGGAGCTTACAACAGCCGAGAACAAGGAGGCTGTGGAGGCTTACATCGCCGAGACCAAGAAGCGTTCGGAGCGCGAGCGTATCGCCGAGACACGTCGTGTGAGCGGTGTTGCAACTGGTTCTTACGCCATCAACCCATTCACTGGCAACGCTATTCCAATCTATGTTTCAGACTATGTATTGGCAGGATATGGTACAGGTGCAATTATGGCCGTACCAGCACACGACTCACGTGACTACGCCTTTGCTCGTCACTTCGGCATCGAGATTATCCCTGTTGTAGAGGGCGGTAATATCGAGGTTGAGTCATATGACGCTAAGGCTGGTAATATGATTAACTCTGGCTTCTTGACAGGTATGGACGTTAAGGAGGCTATCCCAGCAATGTTTGCCGAGGTGGAGAAACGCGGCTTGGGTAAGAAGCTCATCAACTACCGCTTGCGCGATGCTATCTTCTCACGTCAGCGCTACTGGGGCGAGCCATTCCCAGTATATTACAAGGGCGAGACAGCATACCCATTGCCAGAGGATAAGCTCCCATTGGAGTTGCCACCAATCGAGAACTTCGGCCCAACCGAGCAGGGCGAGCCACCATTGGCACGCGTCGAGAGCTGGAGCTATGATGGTTGTTCGCTGGAGCTCTCTACAATGCCAGGCTTTGCAGGTTCGTCGGCTTACTACTTGCGCTATATGGATCCACACAACTCTGAGGCACTCGTATCGAAGGAGGCGAATGACTACTGGCGCAATGTGGACCTCTATGTGGGTGGTATCGAGCACGCAACAGGTCACTTGATGTACTCTCGTTTCTGGAATATGTTCCTCTACGACTTGGGTTATGTGTGCGAGAGCGAGCCATTCAAGAAGCTCGTTAACCAGGGTATGATTCAGGGCCGTTCGAACTTTGTTTACCGCGTTGTGGGTACAAACAAGTTCGTATCGCTCGGTCTGAAGAAGGATTACGAGACTCAGGAGATTCACGTCGATGTAAACATCGTGAAGAACGACCAGCTCGACCTCGAGGCGTTCCGCGCTTGGCGTCCAGAGTTCCGCGATGCAGAGTTCATCTTGGAGGATGGCAAGTACATCTGCGGCTGGGCTATCGAGAAGATGTCGAAGTCGATGTTCAACGTGGTAAATCCCGATAACATCGTTGAGAACTACGGTGCCGACACATTGCGTATGTATGAGATGTTCCTCGGCCCATTGGAGCAGTCGAAGCCTTGGGATACAAACGGTATTGACGGTGTTCACAAGTTCTTGCGTAAGTTCTGGAGATTGTTCTACGGCAAGGAGGGCGAGTTCACTCTCACCGACGAGCAGCCAACACCAGCCGAGCTCAAGACACTCCACAAGACTATCAAGAAGATTCGCGAGGATATCGAGAACTTCTCATTCAATACATCTATCTCGGCATTTATGATCTGCCTCAACGAGCTTGGCGCTTGCCACAAGCGTGCTATTCTTGAGCCACTCACAGTGCTTATCGCTCCATTTGCTCCTCACATCGCTGAGGAGTTGTGGGAGGCTATGGGCCACGCCGAGACTATCTTCGATGCTGCTTACCCCGAGTATGACGAGAAGTACCTGGTGGAGAGCTCATTTGAGTATCCTGTGATGATCAACGGTAAGTTGCGTTTCAAGCAGACCTACGAGCTTGCGATGAAGCCTGCTGAGATTCAGGCCGCTATCGTCGAGACTGAGGGCGCACAGAAGTGGCTTGAGGGCAAGGCTCCTAAGAAGATTATCGTTGTCCCAGGCAAGATTATCAATATCGTAATGTAAATTGACTACCGACCTAAATGACCAAAACTATGAGGACAAAGTGGATATTATCGTTGCTGTGCATCCTGAGCGTGGCCTACGCCAACGCTTGGGAGCGAGTACCTGTGTGGCCCAAGGGCAAAATGCCCAACCAGCAGGAGCATCAGATTGCGGCAATGACCGACGAGGTAAAGGAGAAAGGGTTCAAGGCCGACAAACATCGTGTAGCATACCTCGAGTGGGGTGACAAACCTGCCGAGGCGGTGGATAACGACGCTTGTATGATTCTCATCTCGGGCGGCAGTTACCAAAACTGCTGCGATGTGGGACTTATCAAGATGTGGCGCGAGAAGCTCACCGAGCTCGGCTTCCAGACTGTCAACTTTGTCTATCGCACTCCTCGTCCGGTAGGTTTGCCCATCTATCAGACAGCGTGGGAGGACGGCCAGCGTGCTGTGCGTATGGTACGCGACGAGGCGGCTAAGCGTGGTTATGACCCCGAGAAGATTGGTGTTATCTCGATGTCGGCAGGTTCGCATCTGGCTCTTATGTTGGCCACAAGCTCACAGACTGCTGCTTATGAGAAAGTCGATAAGCTGGACGACGTGCCTTGCCACATCAACTGGGCAATCGTAAACGCCCCTGCATACGTTACAACAGATGCAGAGAGCGGCACACCAGCCATCAGAGATGGTTATGGAGTAGATGTGAAGATATCTAACGTCTTTAAGTTTGACGAGAAGACCTGCCCTATGACTCTGCAACACGGAGGCACCGACCCATACAGCCCCAACGGTTCAACACTCGTTTACCGTAAGTTGCGCGAGATGAAAATCCCTGCCGAGTTGCATCTCTACCCCAACAAGGGACACGGAGCATTTGGCTTTGAGCGCACGGTGGAGTTTATGCGCCAGATGGGTTATATGGGCGAACTGGACGAAGATAAGGAGGAGGTTCTGATGGAGCGCTTCGCCAGCGACGACGCTCGTGCCGACAGAATCATTCAAGACGTATGGCCAGAGGGCAAAACTCCTGATTTCCAGGAGCACCAGTGCAAGCCCTACATCGAGTGGCATATGCCTAAGAACCTCAAGACCAAGGGTATTCAGATTATCTATTCGGGAGGTGGCTACAACCACAACAACCCCGACGCCTTTGAGGTTGCCCCCATTCGTCGCTACCTCAACGAGCAGGGAATCACTGTCGTTACACTGAAATATCGCACTCCTCGCCCATCGAAGGAGAGCGGACTTGCAAAGCATACCACCGCTTGGCAGGATTTGCAGCGCACTATTCGTTTGGTGCGCAGCCAGGCCGAGAAATATGGTCTCGACCCTAACAAGATTGGTATTATGGGTAGCTCGGCAGGTGGTCACCTGACGCTGATGGGAGTAACAAGCTCACGCCACCAGTCATACTTGCCTATCGACAATATCGACAAGCTGCCTTGCAATGTGCAGTGGGGCGTGGGAGTATACCCTGCGTATGCCCTCACCGATGGCCACGATATGTACAACACGACAGGAGGTAATGCCGATAGCGCAGTACTTGTGCCCGACTTCAGCTTCGACCTGAGCACAGCTCCAATGTTTATGATTCACGGCGACGCAGACCCTTGGGCTGCAATGAACTCGGTGAAGATATGGGAGAAGATGCGCAGTATGGGTATCCAGTGTGAGTTGCACACTTTGGCTCTGCAGAAGCACTGCTTCCAGATGGCAGCATCGCCAGGTACGGGAGCCTACAACTACACGGAGCTTATTGGCAACTACATCAAGAGCCAATTGAAGATGGAGTAATACTATGTAACCCAACAAATTACCAACCTATGTCAAACAAACTAAATCTACTCACAGCAATCGTTGCATTGCTGTGGAGCGTAAATATGCAGGCACAAAATATGACCGTTAAGTTGTGGGACAATGCTACGGCTCCACACTCAAACTCTCTCACTGGCCCCGAAAAGGACGAGGGAGAAGTGCGTATCTCAAATACAACAGAGGCTGCACTCTACATCTATGAGGCCGCTGCGGATAAAGCTACAGGTCAGGCTATCGTAATCTGCCCAGGTGGCGGATACTGGCTTTTGGCAATGGGTCACGAGGGTCACGACCTGGCTAAGTGGCTGGCTGAGAATGGTATTACTGCTGCGGTGCTGAAGTATCGTATGCCTAATGGCAATGTGCACGTTCCGATGGAGGACGCAGCCGAGGCTATCCGCTATATGAAGCAGGACTACCCCAAGCGTGATAAGCTCTCGCAGGTGGGTATCTCGGGTTTCTCGGCAGGTGGTCACCTGGCCGCATCGACCGGCACAGGAGCGTTGGAGGCCAATGGTGATACAAGTGTGCGCGCACAACTACGACCCGACTTTATGGTTCTCTTCTACCCCGTAATTTCGTGCGATCCAAAATACTCTCACGCAGGTTCGTTTAACAATCTGCTTGGCAAAGGCTACACTGCAGAGATGGCCAAGAGGTGGTCGCCCGAGCTTATCGCTTCGGAGAAGACTCCGCAGGCACTGCTTATACTTTCGGACGATGACCGCGGTGTGAAACCTACTAACAGCACGCTGCTCTACAACCGTCTCAAGCAACTGGGAATACCAGCCTCGATACATATCCTGCCCGAGGGAGGTCACGGCTGGGGTATGCGCGACTCGTTCCGCTACAAGCCAATGTGGCAGAGCATCGTACTCGATTATTTGAACCATATCAAGAAATAACCTCTTCTGACAATGAAAGTTTTTTCACTCCTCGCCACACTTCTGCTTGTGGCACTCGTGGGCTGTGCGCCTAAATCGAATTACGATACGTTGGGCGGCAAGCCAAAGTATTTGTGGTTTGACGCATCGGCCAACTTCAAGCGTTTTGCCGAGAAGGACTCGATAGATTACTATCTCGACAAGGCCGTGGAGGCTGGTTTCAACCGCATAGTTGTCGATGTGCGCCCGGTGGAGGGCGAGGCACTCTATAAGAGCGAGATTGTGCCCGAGATGACACGCCTGGGCGAGACAGTCATCGAGCGCGACTGGGACTATCTGCAATATTTTGTTGATGGTGCACACAAGCGAGGAATGAAGATTACGGCCGGAACAACCATGTTCCCCGTTGGTTCGCCATACCACCACCTCGGCCCAGCATTCTACGATGAGCCAGAGTTTGTGGGCCGCACCACACTGCAATACACTCCCGAGGGTATGGTCGATATCCGCACTATGGGCAAGAAGGAGGTGGCTGCTTTCCTCAACCCTGCAATGCCTGAGAATCAGGAGTATGCGCTCAGCTTCGTGAAGGAGATTGTAGAGAAGTACGACATCGACGGCTACTCGCTCGACTACTGTCGCTACCCCAATATGTATGGCGATTTTTCTGATTTCTCGCGCAAGGACTTCGAGAAGTATCTCGGTCACGCTGTGGAGAACTGGCCCGCCGACATCTTCTCATTTGGCGAGAAGCAGGAGGTTGTGCCAGGCAAATACTACCGCGAGTGGTGGAGCTACCGCGCTAAGGTTATAAGCGACTTTGTTGGCCGCACAACCCAGACCATCAAATCAATAAAGGAGGATGTAGAGGTAGTCTATTGGGCCGGAGGCTGGATTTATGGTCTCTATGGCTCGGCGCAGAACTGGGCAAGCCCCCGCCACGCCATCCACCTCGACCCCTACAACGAGGAGTGGTGCAACCGCGACTATATGAAGGCCGGTTTTGCCGATAAGATTGACGCATTTATGTTGGGTGCCTACCTCAACGACATCTACGACATTACCAACCGCAACTCTATTGAGTACTCGATTTATCGCGCCAACTACCTCACCAAAGGCGACTGCCGAATGTATGGCACAATTTACGCTCTCAACCACGAACTCAACATCGAGGATGCCGTTTATGTGTGCTTGCGCGACAGCGAGGGTTTGATGGTATTCGACATCTGCCAGGTGATTCAGTTCGATTTGTGGGACGACATTCGCCGAGGCGTGGAGCGTGGCGAGCCTGAACTCAAGAGATAACCTTTAACCAACGATAAAACCTATATGAAACGATTTATTCTCGGTGCTGTGGCCTTTGCGGCCCTTATGCTGGGCGCTTGCCAGCGCCAGAACAAGGAGCTGGGCGCAACCGACCTCTCAAAGCCACACATCTACACCAACCCTGTGGGTGATGAGTTCCCTATTATGGCGTGGTTCTCGCTTCGCCCCGAGGAGCACCTGAGCGAGAATCCCGTAACCAAAGAGCGCTATGAGGAGATGGCCGAGGCGGGATTCAACATCTCGTTCTCGCACTTCCGCACAATAGAGGAGGTGCAGCAGGGTTTGGAGGCCTCGAAGGGTACGGGTGTGAAGATTCTTGTAACCTGCAAGGAGTTGTTTGACGATACGGAGAATACAGTAAAGCTCTTTCGCCACCACCCGCAGACTGTGGGTTACTTCCTGCGTGACGAGCCTGTTTGCGCCGAATTACCTGGCTTGGCAACTCTCGCCGAAAATATTCGCAAGGCCGACGACACCAAGTTGCTCTATCTGGATCTCTTTCCCAACTATGTGGACCGTGCTCATTTGGGCACACTCGACTATGCCGAATATGTGAGGAGAGCTATAAATGAGGTGAAGTTGGGTTTCATTTCGTTTGACAACTACCCCGTCACGTTCGACGGCGTGAGGGATATGTTCTACTCAAACCTGGCAGATGTGGCTGCCGAGTCGAAAAAGGCGGGCGTACCATTCTGGGCATTCGCTCTGTCAACAGCTCACGACCCCTATCCGGTGGCTAATCGTGCTGCTATGCGCTTACAAATTTTTGCCAACCTTGCCTATGGAGCACAGGGAATACAATACTTCACCTACACAACTCCGATGGGGACAATCTGGAACTTCCACAATGCCCCAATCGACGAGAATGGCCAGCGCACTGAGGTCTACGATCTTGTGGCCGAGATAAATCACCAGGTGCAGGCATTGTCGAAGGTGTTCTTGGGTGCTGAGATGATAAAGGTGTGTTATACGGGCGAGAGCATCCCCTCATTCAGGGAGCGACTCACCAAGGAGGATCTTCCAAAGCAGATCAGCAAGGTCGAATCTGATGGTGAGGGACTCTTGGTATCACACCTCAAGAATGGAGAGAAGCACTACCTGATGGTGGTAAACCGCGACATCTACAAATCGCAACGAGTAACGGTTGAAGCAGCCGAGGGTGTTGTGCGCATTATGCCCGATGGCCGAGAAGTTGCTGCTAACAAATACTCTCCTTCGCTCTACGTTGAGCCGGGCGATATGCTGCTCTTTGGCTGGGGGCAGGAGTAATTCTGAATTCAAAATTAGTTTTTTGATGTAATTACTGCTCAGAATTTATTTCCTATATAATTATATAACACAACAAAAGGAGAAACTTTATTCGTTTCTCCTTTTCTATTTTATATATATAAAAATATCCGATTAACATCGAGTTAATCGGACATTTATATTTTTGCGTCAAAGTAAAAACATAAAAAGGTTGTAAAACCTAATTTTGAATTTCTCAAGGCAGATGCCACAAGAGCCACATTAGACAGTTTTCTCCACATCGCAGACCTTTACCAATCCTCGCTCCGCCGCAAGCCTCTCCATCAGGGCGTAGGCCTCATCGTAGTCGTTGTGGATATCGCCATCGAGAATGGCATTTTTGATAACCTCCTTAATCTCGCCAATCACAGCGCAAGGTGTAAGGTTGTAGCACTTCATTATTATATCGCCCGTGATAGGTGGCTGGAAATTACGCACTCTGTCGCGCTCCTCCAAATCCTTCATCTTACGACGTACCAGCTCGAAGTTGGCAAGGTAACGCTTCACCTTGGCATCAATTCCCGAAGTGATGTCGGCCTCACACAGAGTCATCAACGACTCCACATCATCACCCGCCTCAAACAGCAGACGGCGCACAGCCGAGTCGGTCACCATATCCTCCGACAGGATAATAGGGCGCAGATGCAGGTAGACCAGTTTTTGCACAAACTTCATATGCTCGTTCATCGGCAACTTCAGGCGACGGAAGATGTCGCGCACCATCTTCGAGCCCAACACCTCGTGCTGGTGGAAGGTCCAGCCTATCTTCTTGTCGTAGGCCTTTGTGAGCGGCTTGGCAATATCGTGCAGAATGGCTGCCCATCTGAGCCACAAATCGTCGCTGCGACGAGCCACATTGTCGAGCACCTTCATCGTGTGGCGGAAGTTATCCTTATGGGCGTGGTTACCCACCCTCTCAACACCCTTCAGGTGGTGCAGCTCGGGGAAGATAATCTCCAGCAGGCCAGAGACATCCAATAAATCGAAGCCCATAGATGGCACAGGCGAGAGAACAATCTTATTGAGCTCGGTCATAATGCGCTCCTTAGAGACAATCTTGATTCGCTCCTTATTGCGGGTGATGGCATCGAAGGTCTCCTCCTCGATATCGAAGCCGAGCTGTGAGGCAAACCTCACAGCACGCATCATACGCAGAGGGTCATCTGAGAATGTGATATCGGGGTCGCAAGGGGTGCGGATGATGCAATCCTCCAAATCGAACATACCCTCGAAAGGGTCAACAAGCTCACCAAATCTATCGCCATTCAAGCACCACGCCATAGCGTTGATAGTGAAATCGCGACGGCGCTGATCGTCCTCCAGCGTGCCTGGCTCGACGGTCGGTTTACGCGAATCGAAGGTGTATGACTCCTTGCGTGCACCCACAAACTCCACCTCGGTACCATAGGCTCTCACCATAGCAGTACCAAAGGTCTTGAATACCGACACCTTGGCCTTCACTTCGCGACCTAAGGCCTCTGCTACCTCGATTCCGCTACCCACCACAACAACATCGATATCGGTCGAGGGGCGACGCAGATAGTAATCACGCACATAGCCACCCACCACATAGGCCTCAACGCCCAGGCGGTCGATTATCTGCGAAATCTTGCGAAACAGAGGGTTGGCTAGTGGTTTGAACTCTTCCATTGGTTTAGATTTAGGCTTGACTACTTACCCACAACAAGGCAACGCTTATAGAGCTGAACAGTGTTCTCCAATCCGTAATAAAGTGCATCGGCGATGAGTGCGTGGCCGATAGAGACCTCATCGCACCAGTCGATACGCTCGGCAAAAAAGGCGAGATTCTCGAGGCTCAAGTCGTGGCCTGCGTTCAAGCCCAAGCCCACTCTGCGAGCAGCCTCAGCAGCCTCGACATATGGAGCGATAGCCTTCTCGCGGTCGGCAGCATAACCCGCAGCGTAAGCCTCGGTGTAGAGCTCAACGCGCTGTGCACCACACTCCTTAGCACCCTCAACCATCTCGGCCACAGGATCTACAAAGATTGATGTGCGGATACCGGCCTCGTTAAAACGGCCGCAAATATCTGTCAAAAACTCGCGATGGCGGATAGTGTCCCAGCCGGCATTCGATGTGATGGCGTCCTCGGCATCGGGCACGAGCGTAACCTGCGCAGGCTTCACCTCCATCACTAAATCAACAAAACTTGGGATGGGGTTACCCTCGATATTCAACTCAGTCGAAATAGCCGCCTTCAAATCACGCACGTCGCTATAACGGATATGGCGAGCATCGGGACGGGGATGGACAGTAATACCCTCGCTACCGAAACGCTCGATATCGAGAGCTACCTTCAATACGTTGGGTACATCGCCACCACGCGAATTGCGCAGAACGGCAATCTTATTTACATTTACACTAAGTTTTGTCATAAAATCGTTATATTTGCATAATAATTCGCCACTTACAAGGTCGACAAAAATCGGGCACACAACCCTCTGGCAAGGGGATTTGGACCGATTACGTCGCCAAGGCGACGTAAAGTTACTCATTTTTTTCGATATGAGCACTAAAATATTACTTTTTTCCCGTCCGCTGATTGCGCACACCGCCCACGATGTGGAGCGTATATTCTCGCTCATCGAGCAGTATGGGTTTGATTTTGCTATAAACAATGAGTTTGCCGAGATTGTCGAGCAGCTCACGTCTCGCAAAATCGAGCCTCAGAAAATCTATGAGTTTGAGACAGGTGAGCAACCCGAAAAATCGGTTATGCTCTGCCTCGGTGGCGATGGTACCCTGCTGGAGGGCATACACCGCCTGAGCGACAAATCAACCCCCGTAGCGGCCATCAACCTCGGACATCTGGGATTCCTCACTTCGGCTACGCGCGACGACATTGAGACTCTACTCGAGAATATCTCGAAGGGCTCACTCGCGGTGCAGCCACGCAGCCTGCTGAGTGTGGAGGGCGTAGAGGAGCAGACCAGTTTGTTGGCTCTGAACGAGGTGGCAATTCAGCGTCTGGAAGCCTCGATGCTCAAGGTGGAAGCCAAGGTCGACGGGCAAACGGTTGCTCAGTACAATGGTGACGGACTCATAGTCTCAACACCCACAGGATCAACAGCATACTCGCTCAGCGCAGGTGGTCCGATTGTAGCTCCGGGATGCGAGTGTTTCCTGCTCACACCGCTTGCGCCACACAACTTCGGAATGCGCCCTGTGGTGATTCCCGACACAGCCGAGATAGTACTCTCGGTACACTCACGCCACGGCAAAGCAATGCTCTCAATCGACAACCGCACCTACAAGCTGGGCGATGGCGAGAAAATCATTTTGAAACGAGCCAAAGAAAAAATTTTGTTGGTGCAACCACACAATATATCGTTTTACCAGACGTTACATAGTAAAATGGGCTGGGATGTGGATATAAGAAACTAAGAACCAAGGCAGCGAACAAGCGGATAGCGAAACCTTCAACAAAATTCACTTGGTAAGCCGAGCATACGGCCGCTGGCCGTAGTTGCAAATTATACCCACCCCCTAAATCCCCCGCCTCGGGCAGGGGACTTTGGTCGCCTCTCGGCTCCGAACGAGGAGATGTTTTACGATATATCGTTTTACCAGACGTTACATAGTAAAATGGGCTGGGATGTGGATATAAGAAACTAGGAACATTCCACCAAAACACCACACAAAACAGTAAAAAGAGCCTGCAAAAGGCTCTTTTATAGATAAAAGCGGGAAATTTTTTTAATATCCAAGCAAAATTACCTATATTTGCGAGTTATATGAGCACAGAAACAAAAATACCACAGCATATTGCTATCATTATGGACGGCAACGGACGTTGGGCCAAGCAGCGAGGTAAGGATCGCAGCGAGGGCCATTTTGCCGGTATGATGGCTCTTCGTGAGACAGTTAAAAATGCAGCTAAGGCTGGCGTTAAGTGGCTCACAGTCTACGCCTTCTCTACAGAGAACTGGGGTCGTCCCCAGGCCGAGGTAAATGCCTTGATGGAGTTGGTATGCAAAGGCGTGGAGATGAATACTCCCGACTTGGCAGCCGAGGGCGTAAGGGTACAGGTGATTGGCGACCGTTCGCGTTTTTCGGAGGAGGTGAACGCCTCGCTCGACAGAATCGAGTCACAGACTGCTATGGGCGAGGTGATGACATTGGTCTTGGCACTCAACTACTCATCACGCAGCGAGATCATAATGGCCGTGCAGAATATCGCACGCCGAGTGGCTGCAGGTGAGATTTCGCCTGAGCAGATTGACGAGCAGACAATCTCACAGAGCCTCTACACTGCCGCTATGCCCGACCCCGATTTGGTGATTCGCACCAGCGGAGAGTGTCGTATGAGTAACTTCTTGATGTGGCAGGCGTCGTACACCGAGCTCTACTTCACCGATGCTTTGTGGCCCGACTTCAACAAGGAGGAGCTCGACAAGGCTCTCGAGGCCTATGCCGCACGCGACCGTCGCTACGGATTAGTGAAATAGTACAGTAATTACATAAAATAGATGAGATATATCAATAAATACATTGTCGCTCTGACAGTTGTGATGATAATGTGTGCGATGAATGTCGCTGCACAGAACCTTTCGAACCTCGACAAGATGGTCGTGGAGCATAACGACTCGATATCATTCGACCAGAATGCCCCCGCCATCAACCCCTACACAATCGCCAAGAAGTACTACATCCGCAAGGTAAACGTACACGGTGTTAAGTACATCGAGACAAGCCGAATCCAGGCTTCATCGGGTATTATCGTGGGTGATTCAATCACTCTGCCAGGCAACGAGAGCTATTTCGCTAATGCCATCGACCGTTTGTGGCGCCAGCGCTACTATGCCGACGTGAAGATGGGTGCTACAATCGAGGGCGACAGCCTCGATGTGGAGATTATCCTACAGGAGCGTCCTCGTGTCTACAACTGGTACATCATTGGTGAGGGTATCGGCCAGGGTAAGCAACGCGACCTGCTCGAGAAATTGAAGCTCAAGCCTAATGTGTTGGAGCTCTCGGCATACAACATCGACAAGAACAAGAAGCTCCTGGCGCAGGAGTACATCAATAAGGGTTTCCGCAATGTGAAGGTTACCGAGCATATCGAGAACGACTCTGTGATCAAGAATGCCGTAAACGTAACATTCAATGTTGAGCGCGGTCCAAAGGTGAAGATTGGCGCCATCACATTCTCTGGTAACGACAATGTTCCCGAGAAGCGTCTGCGCCGTGCGATGAAGAAGACTAAGCAGAAGTCTATCAACATCTTCAAGAGCACAAAGCTCAACACCGAGGATTACAAGGAGGATAAGAATCTGCTGGTTGACTTCTACAACTCACGCGGTTATCGTAATGCTACAATCCTTAGCGACTCTATCTATGATATAAACGAGAAGCGAATCGGTATCCACCTCAATATCTCTGAGGGTAACAAGTTCTATATCCGCAACGTAAATTGGGTGGGTAACTCGGTTTACGACACAGAGGATTTGCAGCGCATCTTCAGCACCAAGCCTGGTGACACATACGACAAGAAGTCGATGCACAAGCAGCTCGGAATTGGTCGCGAGATGGACCCTGACCAGAACTCAGTAGCATCTCTCTACCAGAACAACGGTTATCTGATGTCACAGATCGACCCATCGGAGATTGTAGTTGGTCAGGACTCAATCGATATGGAGATTCGCATCTTCGAGGGTAATGCATTTACTATCAACGACATTGGCATCTCGGGTAACGAGCGTGTAAACGACGAGGTTATCCGTCGCGAGATTGACATCTTCCCAGGTCAGCTCTACAACCGCTCAATGTTGGTTTACACTATTCGTCAGCTCTCTAATATGGGTCACTTTGATGCCGAGCAGATGAATCCCGATATCCAGCCAGCAACAACCGACAAGGTAAACATCAGCTTCCCATTGGTTGAGCAAGCAAGTGACCAGTTCAACATCGCAGGTGGTTGGGGCTCTGGTTCATTCGTAGGATCTGTGGGTATTTCGCTCAACAACGTCTCGACTCGCAATATGTTCAAGAAGGGAGCTTGGATTCCATATCCAATGGGACAGAATCAGAAATTCTCTGTATCGGGACAGACAAACGGTACATACTATAAGGCTATCTCAGCCAGCTTCACCGACCCTTGGGTGGGTGGTCGCAAACCTAACTCGCTCAGCGTATCGGCTTACTGGTCTGAGCAGAACGATGCATACTACATCTGGCAGAGCGCCTCTATGTACTTCCGTACATCGGGTGTTGCAGTCGGAATGGGTAAACGTCTCAACTGGCCCGACCCATACTTCACACTCTATGGTGAGGCACAGTATCGTCACTATGGACTGAACAACTGGGACTACTTCATTATGAAGGATGGTAGCGCAAACGAGATCTCGTTGAAGCTCGCTTTTGGTCGCTCGACTGTCAATCAGCCTATCTTCCCACGCGATGGTTCTGAGTTCTCGATTAACGTGGCAGCCACACCTCCTGTATCGTTGTGGGACGGCAAGGACTACTCAGACGAGAGCATGTCTGATCAGGACCGCTACCGTTGGATTGAGTACCACCGCTGGGAGTTGCGTGGTCGCTGGTTCCAGTCGCTCACACGCGATAGCAAGCTGGTGTTGATGGCTCACGCCGAGATGGGTTACCTGGGTCACTACAACAAGCATAAGCAGTCTCCTTTCCAGCGTTTCGATGTCGGAGGTGACGGTATGAGTGGTTATACACTCTATGGCGTTGACGTTATCGGTTTGCGTGGTTACGAGGATAGCGCACTTAACCCAATCGACGGAAATTACTCAGTTGCATACAATAAATATACTATGGAGCTCCGTTATCCCGTTATATTAAAGCCATCGTCACAGATCTATGTACTCGGATTCTTGGAGGGTGGTAACGGATTTAAGTCGTGGAAGGAGTTCTCGCCATTCAAGATTAAGCGCTCGGCAGGTTTGGGTGTACGCTTGTATCTGCCTATCGTAGGTCTTTTGGGTCTCGACTGGGGTTGGGGATTCGATGCAGCCGCAGGTATGGATAAGCGAAGCGGTAGCCGATTCCACTTTACAATCGGACAGTCATTCTAACAGATTGGCCAAATTTTTGAAACTTGACAAAGTATAACTTAAAGCATTACGATTATGAAACGATTGATTATGACATTGGCTCTCACATTGGGCATCGCAGCGTCGGCTTTGGCGCAAAACTACGCAGTCGTAAACAGCGAGAAGGTCTTTAAGTCGGTTGAGAAATACAATGCAGCTATCACCCAGCTCGATGAGTTGGCAAAGCAATATCAGGCACAGGTTGATGCCAAGTTTGAGGAGGTGGAGAAGCTCTACAACGCATATATGCAGCGCAAAGCATCGCTCTCACAGGCATCACAGCAGGCCAACGAGGAGAATATCATAAAGAAGGAGCAGGAGGCTACCGAGTTTCAGGAGTCGATTTTCGGCACCGAGGGCGAGTTGATGAAGAAGCGCCTGGAGCTTATCCAGCCTATCCAGAAGCAGGTGTTTGCCGCTATTGAGGAGTATGCAAAGCAGAAGGGTTACGATATGGTAATCGACATCGCGCAGAACGCGACTATGCTCTACTACTCGCCTAAGGCCGACCACACCGAGGCTATAATTGCTCTGCTTAAGACCAAGCAATAACAACAAAAACACACTTATAAAAGATTATGAAAAAGATTTTGAAACTAACCCTTGCGGTAGTATGCGTGATGTGCTCTACATCACTCTACGCACAGAAGATTGGACGTATCAGCTCAAACGAGATCGTTTACACTATGCCTGAGACTTTGGAGGCTCAGAAGCAGGTGGAGGCTTTCGAGAAGGAGTTGCAGGGTCAGTACGAGACTATTATGGTCGAGGCTAATACAAAGTACCAGGAGTTCCAGAAGAATTACGACACAATGTTAGACGCTGTAAAGCAGCTCAAGGAGAAGGAGATTATGGAGCTTCAGAACCGTTTGACAGCATTCCAGCAGGCAGCAGGTGCTGATATCCAGAAGAAGTCAGCAGAGCTTATGCAGCCTATCATCGAGAAGGCTAACAAGGCTGTTCAGGAGGTAGCAAAGGCTGGTGGTTACTCAGTTATCCTCGAGACAGGTAGCATGGTTTACTTCGACGAGGCTACAGTGAAGGATATCACTCCTGACGTAAAGACTAAGCTCGGCATCGATCCTAATGCGAAGCCAGCTCAGCCAGCACAGCCAGCGCAGTAATCACTGAAGAGAGTTTAAGTTATAAATATGACAAGGTTGTCGGCCCAGGCTGGCGACCTTGTTTTTTTATGACTGAGTGAGGTTTTTTGCGCAAAAATTACTATCTTCGCATAACGACTATTAACCAAAACACCTACAGGATTATGAAACGACTTTTCAACCTTTCTATAATCGTGGCGCTGCTCATCGGCGCTACACTCACTGCTTCGGCACAAGGCAGCCACAACTACCCCACCACAATCGAGTCGGGCCCATTCAAGGCGGGACATATTCAGGGTATTGCAGTGGATACCGAGCGAGGCTATGTCTACTACTCCTACACTACACAGCTCATCAAGACCGACCTGAAGGGTAATATCATCGGTTCGGTAAAGGGCCTGCTGGGCCACTTGGGCGATTTGGACTTCAACAAGGAGGACGGCCGTGTGTATGGTTCGCTGGAGTATAAGAACGATGCCATCGGCAAAGGTATTTTACATATGGAGAAGAGTAGCAAGAAGCTGCAGAACGCCTTCTACATCGCCATCTTCGATGTGGACCGCATCACTCGTCCCGATATGGATGCCGAGAAAGATGGCATTATGACAACAGTCTATCTGCCCACCGTTTTGGAGGATTACTTGGCAAAGGTGGAGCTCGATGGCAAGCAGGTGGAGCATCGTCTGGGCTGTAGCGGTATTGATGGAGTGTGCTTCGGTCCCAAGTTTGGCAAGAAGGGTGGCAAGATGTATCTTACAACAACATATGGCGTCTATAGCGACACCAAGCGCAGCGACAATGACTATCAGGTGCTGCTGCAGTACGACATCAAGGATTGGCGTAAGTACGAGCGCACACTCTCGCAGGATAATATGCACACATATGGTCCCGAGAAACCCGACGGACAATACTTTGCCTACACAGGCAACACCACCTATGGAGTGCAGAACATTGAGTATGACGAGGGGCTGAACGTATGGTGGATGGCTGTCTACAAGGGTCGCAAGGCTGAGTTCCCCAACTACTCACTCTTTGCCATCGACGGCAGCAAGAAGGCCAAGAAGGAGCCTTTGAAGGGTGTGCCATATATCACCAAGGGCAATGTTGTTACGCTCTGCCAGGGTGAGCTCTCGCACGCAGCATCGGGCACAAGCGGCTGGGAGTTTGGCGTTGGCTCGACAGGACTTGCCGAGTTGGGTGGAGGCCTCTACTACATCTCGCACAACTACAAGATTGAAGCTGGCCAAGGCAGTACTATTCGCCTCTATCGCCTCTCATCGACAGGCAGCCAGAGCAAACCATTTGAGCAGGTACGATAACTCATAAAGATTATAGAGGATGAATCAACAGGCAGCCATAGAGGAGGTCGCGTGGTATGAGGATTTGGTAGCCCGCAAGTTGCGACTCTGGGGTAGAGAGCTCAAGCCCTCGCTCCGAGAGCGACTCATAGGCAATATGAACGACGTGTCGGAGCGAAAAAAGTTGCTCCGCTACAAGGCTATGCCCGACGGATACTACACGGGGGAGCTCGACGAGGAGGGTATCCCCCACGGCTATGGCATACGCACCTACACCACCCCACGTCGCGACCGCTGGATGATGCACGCAGGTTTCTGGGTGGAGGGACGACCAATGGGTTCTCACACGCTCTACGATGCCGACTGCCCCGACTCACGTCACTACCTGGCTGAGATTACTTTCAGTGGCGAACGACGCCACGAGCGCGGACAGATAGAGTTCAAGCTCTCGGAGTCGGGAATAGATGGTCGCAGACAAAAGTACCGCCGCTATGAGGGCTTCTCGCTCTCGACAATGGCCGTAGGACTGAGCTTTGTCTATCTGCTTACGTTCGCCTTTCTGCGCAACGCCAAGATTGGAATGATGGTTACCATTGTGGTGGCCATACTCTATATGTTGGGCAATATCCGCCGCCGAGAGTAAACCATCAGAAATTCAAAATTAACAAATCCCCTATCTAACATCGAGGTAGATAGGGGATTTATATTTTAAGAAAGATAATAACACACACTATTGTTAATAAATATATTTATTTTATATCACATATTACATTTTTTTTGCAGAATATTTGCATATGAGAATAAATATTTATAACTTGCGAGCGAGGGATTAAAACCTCAAAATTATGTTAACCTAATAAACAATGACTAACTATGAAAAAGTATTTATCTTTACTGACGGCCATTGTTCTAATTAGCACAATGGTATCGCATTCGAAGACAATCAATGATGATTTGTCGGTGTCAAAACCCGAAACCAGAACCGAAAAGTACATCTGGGAACGCGAGCTGGATTATGTAATGGAGCATAATACAGTTGTAAAAGATTTTCCTCTTAAATTGCTTGGATATAAACACATTGGTGCTATTACCAATGAAAGTGATATTGACTCATATTTGAAGGAAATATACTCTGATGATGCATATATTGCCGTATCCGCTCCCAACTCAGAACTGAAATTTGAGATATTTCAATATAGAGATATTATCAAAGGTGAAAGAGATTTTGATGCAGCTACAGTATTCGAAAAACAGCAAGCTAATTTAAGAGAACGTGTTGCTTTAGTTGGTGTGCAAATCATTAAACTCACTTGGAAGTATAAGGATAAAAAGTTTACATCTTTGGCACTTGCTACAAATGATGATGAGGGTATTGTCTATGATAATATAGTTACATATGTACCTTCTCCACGTCCTAACGACACTCCCTCTTGGAGGAAATATTTAAATAAGTCTAATAAGTAGTAACAAACAAGCCCCGAGATAGTCGCTATCTCGGGGCTTATTTTATGACGTCACAACTCTTTACGCAAATACAAACTCCATCAGGGCCGATGCACACGCCTCAGGCTCCTCGATAAAGCCCATATGACCCGAGCCATCGAGCCACGCCACCTTAGCCTGGGGGTTACGCTCGATAATCTGCTGCGCCGCCTCGACAGGGATATATCCGTCGTGAGTACCCATAATAAAGAGCTGGCGCACCTTTGAGTTGCCCAGCATCTGGTTCTGATCCTTGCGCTCAATCATACCACCCAGCAGAGCCACGATGCCCTCATCGTCGGTGACGTGCACCTGCTCGACAAGTTGGTCGATATATTTATGAAGGCGCTCACGATTCATCTCGGCAAAGCCCGCCTCGGGAGCTACACGAGCCAGCATATCCTTCTTACCAGCCTGCACCAAAGCTATCTCGCGGCGGCGATTCTCGCGCTTGAGCTCGGTATCGGGATTGGGCGAAGAGCTCAGCAACACCAAGCCATCGAGTCGCTCAGGATATGCTGCGCAGAATGCCAGCGACACATATCCACCCATAGAGTGGCCAACCAGGGTAGCGCTATCGATCTGCAACTCGTCCAACACACCTTTAACCACCTCGGCCATAAGCTCCATAGTGTGAACTGGGGCTATATTCGACGAACGGCCGTGACCAGGAATATCGATAGCCACCACACGCACCTTGTCGGTAAGCAGGCCCACAAAATCATCCCACACACGAAGCGACTCAAGATAACCGTGCAGCAATACCACACTCTGCTCGCCACGCTCCGAATCTGCCACATAGACACTATGGCCACCAATATTCAAAAAACGCTCTTTCATAATCCTCTGATTTTATTTGAGTGTAAAATTACTAATTTTTTGCCAAAGCAATCTACTATGGCTACCAATTTGCAACTCTTGGTGGCTCGAAATGGAATAAGTAGGCAAAAAGAGTTTGTTAGTCCGCAAAATATTCGTATTTTTGTTTTATTGTAGCCGCAGTGTTGTGCTGGCAAAAGAGAGAGCGACAAGCTGATAGTAATATGAGAAGAGAGTTTATCTGTCGAATGATTCTGGTCGTGACGTTGAGCATATTATGCTCGGCGTGCGGCGTCACGCGCAAACTCTCGGACGGCGAGTACCTTCTGCAACGTGTGGATATCAAGACCGACAAAAGCGTACCCCACAAGGAGCGCATCACCGATTTGGAACTTGAGCAGTATATCCGCCAATCACCCAACAAGCGATTCCTCGGCACAAACTTCTACGTGTGGGCCTACAATCTGGCCAACCCCGAGAAGCAAAACTGGTGGAACAACCTGAAGCGTAAGGTGGGCGAACAGCCTGTTCTGCTCGATATGTCACTCACACAGAAGAGTGCGCAGAACCTGAAGACATACATGGATTCGCGCGGTTACTACGGCTCGACCGTGAAGTATGAAATCGACACCACACGTCGCCGCAACCGAGCTTTCATAACCTACTCTACAAAGCAGGGTCTGCCATATAGGATTACGGGCATATCTTACGACTTCCGCGACCCTAATCTCCGCCCTGTAATAGAGGGTGACTCAGCCAGCACATTGCTCAGGGTGGGCAACATATTCGATATCACAGCTCTGGACAAAGAGCGTGAGCGAGTGGCCCAATATCTCAACAACAGAGGTTACTACAACTTCTCGGTAAACAATATCGAGTATCGTGTGGATACGTTGCAGGGCAACCGCACGGTGAATATCCGTATGATTGTCAAGCGCAACATCACCGGATACGACGAGCGTGGACGTGCCATTATGGACGACAGCCGCATATACCGCATCACCGAGATTGATGTAGTATCGGACTACAACCCTTCGATTGAGCAGGCCGAGCAGAACCGCAGAATGCTCGACACGACATATTACCGAGGCCTGAACATCATAAGCGAGGGTACGCCAAACGTGCGTCCATCGGTGCTTCACTCGGCCATATCGCTGAGCCCCAACACCACATACAACTCGGCTCTTATCGATCGTACCTACAACGATATTATGTCGCTCGGCTACTTCAAGAACGCACGCATAGCATTTGAGGAGTTACCACGCGGACAAAACGACACACTGCTGGTGAACTACTCGGGCGATGGCCGTTCGAGCTACAACCCCAAGCGATTTGAGGATATTCGCGAGGGATACCTGCGTTGTCTGATACTCTGCTCGCCCACACTCAAGCAGGGCTTCAATGTGGAGCTGGAGGGTAGCTCTACATCGAGCTTCTATGGTCTATCGGCAACGGTGGGTTACCAGAACCGTAACCTCTTCCGAGGAGTGGAGACTCTCAACACTTCGCTCACATTCGGATACGAATATATGAAGGCCCCCAACACCATCAAGCGTAAAGCCAACGAGATTGGTTTGGCTGTTGGAATGGCTTTTCCACGATTTATTCTCCCATTCCAGCTCTCGACCCGTAATATCAATATGCCGAGAACAAACCTGGAGCTCTCGTTCAACTATCAGGATCGCCCATATTATCGTCGCGACCTCGCACGTGTGGCGTGGAGTTACTCGTGGAAGAGCCGCAACGGACGCTACAGCTATCAGCTTCGCCCGCTCGACCTGAACTGGATTAACGTGGGATATATGGACGAGGAGTTCTTCAACTCACTGCACAACGAGTATCTGCGCCAGAGTTACAAGACGCAGGCGATAGTCGGTCTGTCGGGTTCGTACACCTACAACAACCAGAATAAGAATGTGGGTGGCAACGCTACCTTGCTGCGTGCCAACTTCGAGTCGGCAGGTAACCTGCTCAACCTCGCCGAGCACCTCTTCTCGAAGAAAAATGAGCAGAACTACTATGAGATTCTAGGTGTGAGATATTCTCAATATGTGCGTGGCGACATAAGCCTCAGCCGCAAGATTGTGCTGGGTGAGAAGACCGCACTTGCAGGACGCATCTTTGCCGGCGTGGGCGTGCCATATGGCAACTCAGCAGCCTTGCCATTCGACCGACTCTTCTATGTGGGTGGTAGCAACAGTATGCGTGGCTGGGCACCTCGTACACTGGGTCCGGGCAACACTCCTGCCGAGGAGAGCGCCTTCCCTGTTCAGATGGGTGATATGCGACTGGAGGCCAACGCCGAGGTGCGATTCCCTATTTGGGGTATGTTCCACGGTGCTACGTTCCTCGATGTGGGTAATGTATGGTATTTGGGTCGCGACAAGGCTCAGGTGCCCGAAGATGGCATCTTCCATTTCGATAAGTTCTACAAACAGCTCGGTATCAACTCGGGTCTGGGCTTACGCATTGATATCACGTTCGTTATTTTGCGCCTTGACTGGGGCATACAGATACACAACCCCAACCGCCCTGCTGGCGAGCGCTGGATACACAACCTGAGATGGAAGAATACGGCTCTCAACTTTGGCGTGGGCTACCCATTCTAAGCGCAAGAGCATAATCTACATCGCATATGAATCGAAGAGAGTTTATGAAAGTTGCGGCAGCATCGGTGCTGGCGGCAACCGCAGATGGCGTGAATGCCAAGGTGTTTGACACTCCTCAAGGCGAAGCTGAGCGAGGTCTGGCTGTGCGTTTTCTTGGAACGGGAGCGGCAGATTGGAATGGGCCAGATGCTCGTGGCGAACATCGCCGACTCTCGAGTCTACTGCTCGAGAGGGAGATTCTCATCGATTTCACCCCCACCGACGTGGAGATGCTACCCGAAGGTTGCAAGCCCAAAACCATCTTCTACACCCACTCACATGGCGACCACTATCACCCTGCGACAGCTCTGAAAGCGGGCATCGAGCAGGTATATCTGAGTGAGAGCTGGTATGATATTGCAGTGCTGGATTTCCGACGTGCAGCGGCAGAGCTGAAACTCCCTATGCCCGAGATTCATCCTCTTCGCATAGGCGAGGGCGTAACAATTGGCGAGATAACCATCACCCCTCTACCAGCAAGCCACGCAACAGGCTACCGCTTCGAGCAAACGCTCATATACTTGATAGAGAAGCAAGGGGCAAGAGTGATTTACGCTACCGACACAGCAGGAATACCAGCTGTTGCAGCACGCCTGGCAGGAATAGATGCCCACGATGCCAAGGGCAAGCCTATCACAGGACTTATTATGGAGGCCACGATGGGTCAAGGCGAGGAGCAGGATACCGACTTCAGAATATTCACTCACTCGAGCGTCGATTGTGTAGATAGAATAGTGAAGGTACTTACAAAGACCAAGCGTTACACACCTCCCACTGGGCAGCCCGTATATCTTACCCATATGGCCCGCACGCTCCACCCCACTCAGGCCGAGTTAGACAAGAGCCTACCCAAGCCTCTGTGTGCGGCGTATGACGGATTGGAGGTTGTATTCCGACCAGCAGAGTAGACCAACTACAAGGCTAAAAGGCAAATCACATATAGAGATAAAATAAGTGGCGAGTTGTAATCACTACAATTCGCCACTAACGTTAGGTTAGTTAGGTTAATGAGAAAGTCGAGGTTTTCACCTCTTGTGTATAACAAAGATAGCAGATATTTTTTTGTTTGCAAAATTTTACACCTCTTTTTAAGGCATAAGATTAAATTACGAACGCTTTAGTTATTAAAAAATTTCAAAAACTATTATCTCTCTCAACCCAACCACCTCTTCTAAACAGCCACTTCTTGGCTACAATTCACGGCCACAGCAACGTTTGGAGCCATATTTAACTCTTCTGCTCGATACATAGCTCGATAGGCGGCAGGAGTGTTGCCATATTCCTTTTTAAAAAGTTTTATAAAATGTGAAGTATTAGGAAAGGTGCATTCGTTGCCAATCTCCGAGACCGACTTGGTGGTTGAGACCAGCAACATACGCGACTGCATAAGACGCTGATGGATAAACCATCGGTGAGGTGGTACCAGGAAGTGGCGCTTGAACTCCTTCTTAAACGAGGTAAGCGATCGATTACACTTCGAGGCAAGCTCCTCGATAGATACATCGCAAAAGATGTGTGAATAGATTGTCTGTTCGAAATTGTCACTCGCCGAATCGACATTGGCCAGCACCTTACTTTTCAAGCAGGAGTCGGCCTGAGAAATAATCAGATAGACCAGTTCGGTAATCTTGATATTCTCGGCCGTCTCGTCGTGCATAAAGTTATCCTCCTGCAAGTAGGTGGCAGCGTGTGCAAAGAAGCTACGCATAGCAGTCGTAGCACTCACCACAACGTGATTCATCGAACGACACCTCTCGCAGATGTGGTTATTGGTGATGCTAATCGAATAGCTCATACTCAGATGCAACAATATGCGCTGCAATAGAGCTGGCGAGTAGTAAACTACAATCTGCTCAAATGGGCGACCATCCTCGGGTATATCCTCGACGTAATGGTTGCCGACGCCCAAATAGAATACATCGCCGCGCGAAACGGTGTAGTGCTTATCGCCATAGTAAACATTCTTTCTCCCTCGCACCACATAGCCTATGGCGCACCGCGAGAGATTGAGCAATTGAATGCCCATGCAGCTAGGCTCAACATATTTTACAATTGTTGGCTGCCCCTGGTTATTCCCCTTCATATTCCCTTTTTTATGATATGGTTAACTGATTCTGGTGTATCAAAAGTATAGTATTTATATGATTGATACAACTTTTTAAGAGGATATTACAATATTTTATTGTATTTCGCTACAAATAAACCTTTTTAGAACATTTTTAGCTGAGATATTCGATATTGGTCATCTGAAAATTTATCATTTCGGGGTGGACAAAGAGTGAGAAGAGAGCCTTTTAAATCCAAAATTTCGGCTAGATACGTAGTGAAAAAACAAAAAATTGCCACAGCTGTTATCAACAACTGTGGCAAATATCAAAACTAGACTTAGGTTAATTGTGTTGTGCTCGGTAAACTCGCTGCACACCTTTGATCTTCATTATCGAGTGGATAAGCATATCGACTACCGTAGCACTCGGCACCTCGACACTCACAGTACCAAAGGCTGAACCATCGGCCCTCGAAGAGAGGTTCATTCCTCTAATATTGAGTTTGAGCTCGCGAGTGATAATCTCGGTAATCTGGTTTGCCAATCCCGACGCATCTTGCGCCACGATGGCAATAGTCGCACGGAATGCACCGTCGGCATTCAGACGCCAGCGAGCCTCCATAACTCGGTAAGGATAGTTCTCGCGCAGACGAGCCGCATTGGGGCAGTCAGAACGGTGGATAGTAATACCTGCCGAGATGGTTACGAAGCCAAAGATATCGTCGCCCTTGATTGGGTTACAGCACTTAGCGAGTTTATACTCGATGTTATTAATCTTCTCGTCGATAACAAGCGCATCCGAAGAGCGTGGCGCAGGCTGATTATCGCTCAGCTTACTCTCCTCCTTACGCTTATCGGCCTCGGCTGCTGCGGCACGACGCTCATCGTCGGCACGGCCCGAAATCCAGTGCAACAAGATATCCTTTATAGTAAGGAAATCGACCTTCTGCAAAGCAATCATAGAGTAGAGCTCACGGCCTGTGCGCACCTTGAAGTAACGGCACAGATAGGCCACAGCCTCATCAATAGGAGTGGTTATCTTCCAGTTCTTCATCTTACGCTCCAGCTCCTCGCGACCCATACGGGCATACTTGGTCTGCTCCTCGCGAAGGAACGACTTGATGCGTGAACGAGCCTTCGAGGTAACGCAGAAGTTGAGCCAGTCGGCCTTGGGCGTCTGGTTCTTCTGGGTCATCACCTCGACAATATCTCCATTCTGCAACATCTCGCGGATAGGCACAGCGCGGTTATTGACCCTACCACCCGTACAAGTTGAGCCGAGATTGGTGTGGATATCAAATGCGAAGTCGAGCACTGTAGCGCCCTCGGGCAGCTTGCGGATATCGCCATTAGGGGTAAAGACGAAAATCTCGCCCGACGATGGCTTGGCATCGAAACGCTGCGAAAGCGACTCTGTGGTCTCCTCCAACGCCTCACGCAGGCGGCTGAGCCACTGCTCACTGGTCTGCGCACCCTGATTCACACCCTTATAACGCCAGTGTGCGGCGATACCTCGCTCGGCAACAGCGTCCATACGCTCGGTACGAATCTGAATCTCCACCCAACGACCCTCGCCTGCCGAAACGGTTGTATGCAACGACTCGTAGCCGTTCTTCTTGGGTATAGTCACCCAATCGCGCATACGGTTAGGATTGGGGGTGTAGCAGTCGCTGACGATAGAGTAAACGGTCCAGCAGAGCTGCTTCTCCAACTCGCGCTCACAGTCGATAATCACACGTAGTGCAAAGATATCGTAGACACCCTCAAAAGGAACATTCTGCTTACGCATCTTGTTCCAGATGGAGTAGATAGACTTTGTGCGGCTCTTGATGTGGTATTTGATGCCCTGGCGGTCAATCTTCTCGATGATTGGCACAAGGAAGCGGGCAATAAAGGTCTGACGCTCTCGCTCGGTCTCCTCCAAGCGGCGGCAGATATATTCGTAGTCGGCAGGCTCCAGCCACTTAAGGGCCAAATCCTCCAACTCGCTCTTCAAATTATATAGACCCAACTTGTGAGCAATCTGGGCATAGAGGTTCATACTCTCCCAACTCTTCTTGCGGCGCTTCTCGGCAGGGAAAATCTCAAGGCGACGCATAACTTCAAGGCGGTCGGCCAGCTTGATGAGAATCACACGTGGATCCTCTGAGTAGCTGACAATCATATCGCGAAAGTCGTTGGCCTGCTCCTTCGACACCTTCAGCTTTATGTTCGAAATCTTACACAAGCCGACAATGATACCCAACACAGGCTCGCCAAAGTGCTCACGAATCTCGCGCGAGAGTTCATCAACACTCTCGGGCTGCTCCTGGCTGGCGATACGCAACACGTCGTGCAAGATGGCAGCAACGGTTGAGTTTCGACCCAGTCCAATCTCCTTAGCCACAATCATAGCTACAGCCACGTCGTGATCGAGCATAGGCGTTCCATCATATCGCTCAATACCGCCCATGCGCTCGTTAGCATAGGCCAAAGCCTTATCTACAGCCTCGCAAGTGGTCTCAGAGTATGAGCTACGCACAAACTCTCTGAGGTAGTCATATCGTGTTAATTGCTCCATAATTATTGAACGTTTAATGGTTTTCTTACAAAATAGATGTGGTCCTCGGGCAGAGCATACAACGCCTGCTCCTCAGCCGAGAACATCGAGCGGTAGTCGCAATCCACAACCTCGAAGCCCACCGATGCCAATCTGTCGGCATAGTCGCGACCATAGATACGGCGATGGTCATACTGACCAAAGATACGGGTGCGCTCGTCCCTATCGGTTATGGTGTCGTCCTCGAAAGTCTCGGCCCTACTGAGTTCCACAGGCGAGAGGATTATACCCCAGCCACCTGGTCGCAGGATGCGATAGAGCTCGCTCATAGCCTTGCGGTCGTCCTCTACGTGCTCCATAATGTGGTTACAGATTACGGCATCGAACTCTCCGTCGGCAATGGGAATCTGCTGAATATCGAAGTGCATATCCGCAAGCGGGCTCTCCAGATCGGCCGTCACATACTGCTTGGGGCAATCCTTATATAGTTGCTTGAGCTTACGCATCAGGGCCACCTCGGGGGCTGCGTGCAGCAAACGGGGGCGAGCCTCCATCAAATCGGTCTCACGCTGCAGGTAGAGCCACAACAAGCGGTGACGCTCCAACGATAGACAACCTGGACACAACGCATTCTCTCGCTGCACAACATAACCATAAGGAAGAAACTTTCTTCGCTTACAACCGCACATCGGGCACTCCTTGCCTCGACCCACATACACGAGGCCCATAATGGGCACAGCCCACCCTGCGACACGCTGCAAGAGCGGACGTGGAATATGATTGAGGATATATTTTATCAGTCGCTTCATATCTTGTGCATTTTCTTGTGCAGGCCACTACTCCTCGTTGAGTTGCGCCTTCACTGTTGCCTCGACCTCAGTAAGACGAGCCTTGCACTGAGCGATAAGCTCGGTTGCACGCTTCACCTCGGCCGAAAGTTTATCCACATCGGTCTGCTCGCTCTTCAGGCGTGTGAGAATCTGCTCAATCTCGGCCACAGCCTCGCTATATGTCAATTTTTTTGATGCCATATCTATCTCTACATTTTATTCTACAATTTCTGCCTTGAGCTCGCCCTGGCTAAGCTCGATGGTTATCCTATCGCCCGCCTTCGCACCCTCTGCCGAGAGGATAGCCTTGCCTCCGCTACGCACAACAGCAAAGCCGAGCCTTAGAATCTGCTTCGGAGAGCTGGCCTCGATAACCTCTTCGGCCATAGCAAGCCACGCACGCTGGCGCTCAACCACACGCTCCGCCGACGAAGCCAACACCTCGCCACACATATCCAAATAGCCCTTAGCACGCTCGACCCTAACCAACGCCTGACGCTCCACATCAGCAGCAAAGCGGTCGAGACGCATCATCTCGTCGCGAGTATATTTCGTTGCAAGCTCACTCAGCCTTTTGGCTGAGTCGTCCAACCAGGTATCTATTTGCGCCATTCTATCAACAAGCCAACCAGCCACAGCCGTTGGTGTTTTCAGCGCCACAGCAGCAACCATATCAGCCACGCTGGTATCCTTATCGTGGCCAATACCAGTAATCACAGGCAGCGGGAATTGCGCCACATATGAGCAGAGCTTATACGAATTAAAGCAACTCAAATCATTGGCCGAGCCGCCACCACGGATAATCACCACAGCATCGAACTCATCCTCGCGGGCTGCAATCTCTGCCAGGGCCGCACACACCGACTCCTCAGCAGCAGCGCCCTGCACCACCGCCTCGAAGAGTTCGCATCTGAATGCATAGCCGCCCGACGAGAGTTCGTTACAGAAATCACGATAGCCGGCAGCGGTAGCACTCGAGACGATAGCCAAACGCTGTACCAAGATAGGCATCGGAACCTCACGATTCATATCCCACACACCATCTTGTTGCAACTGTTTGATGGTTTGTTGCTTCTGACGCTCCACCTCGCCGATGGTGTACGAAGCATCGATGTCGGTAATCTGCAACGAGAGGCCATAGAGCTGATGGTAGGTAACAATCACCTTGGCCAGAATCTTCATACCTGCAGCGAGCTTACTACCGGTCTCGGCCTCGAAATAGGCCCCCAGCATAGCATAGTGCGTACGCCATATAACCGCTCTGGCCTGGGCCACGGCAAGTCCCGACGAGGCTCCGCCGCGCGACTTAGTGCCCTCAGCCCCACCACTTGGGCTCTTCTCCACAAGCTCCAGGTAGCAATGGCCCGAATAGTTAACCTTCATCTCGGCAATTTCAGCCACAACCCACACAGGCAAAGCCAACGACTCCTCCACTGCAGACTTGATGCGTTGCTGCAGTTCACTAAGCGATATGTGGTTTGCGATGTTCATAGCCAGCTACTATACATATACAAAGGTAACAAAAAAAAGCACTCGCCCCAAAGGGACAAGTGCTTTAATATTGAATATTTCAGACAAATTATTTCTCTGCCTGCGCCTCCAAAGCTGCGTATGAAATCTTCAAAGCGTTAGCACGACGAAGCTCCTGCTTAACGTCGGTGATAATACCCATCTTGGTATAGATATCGGCCTTGATGCTTGTAGTCATCTGGGCACGATCTGCCTCGTTGAGCTGCTCACGCTCGGCGGCGATGAAGTCACCGATATCCTTCGCAGTCTTGAATGAATCGTTCAACTGAATTCGGGGAGCTGTACCATACTTAGCCTGCATATGTGCTACAGGAACACCGATATTGATATAGCTGACCAAACTCTTCTTTTCAAGTTTCTGAATCTCACTAGCATTAGGCAACTTATAGCGCACCAATACCTCCTGCTCTCGCATTGTGGTTGACACCATAAAGAAGAAGAGGATCATAAAGATAACGTCAGGAAGTGATGCTGTTGAGATTGCGGGCAATTCCTTGTTGCCCTTCTTTTTCATTACTGCCATAACTTTACTTCTTTACTGCACCTTTACGTGGCTCAGCCTCTGAAATCTTCAAAGGCACTGCCTTGGTAATTACACTCTTCTCGTCCTCAGTAAGGTCTACGAAAGCCTTACCGAACTTGCTCTGAGAAACCTCGTTACGTACCTCATTGAAGGCACGTGTAAGCTCGTTCTGCACCTGGATATAAATCTCGTAGCTTGTATCACGAGTGGTCTGCAATGATACCACACCCTCGCTGACATTGTAAGTCCACTTGCTACCATCGGGCATCTCGATCTCGGTCTCCTTCTTCTCAGGAAGATTCTCGTCGTCCAATGGGTTTACAATGAACTCCTTTGCCTTATCCTTCAAGCCGCGGATATCCATAGACTCCTCGCCTACCATCAACTGACCTGATGCATTAACGAATACGAGCAACAAGTTACGGGTCTTAACCTTCTGGTCCTCAACCTTCACATCCTCGGGAGGAATAGGAGGAAGTACACGTACAAGACCCTTATCAGTGTTCATAGTAGTGGCAACGAGGAAGAATACAAGCAACAAGAACGCGATATCGGCCTGAGAGCTGGCGTTAATATCCGGAGTTTTTCTTTTATTCACTGCCATAAAGTATCCTTTCTTTATTTAAGTGCATCGCTTACAGCTGAGTAGATAGCTGAAAGAATAGCACCGGCCATTGCAACGTAAAATACGATAAGGCTGGCATCGCTGATAACAGTCTCACCGCGCTCAAAGAATCCCTGGTTGCCGAGGTCTACAATCTGATAATCGTGGCCGTTAGCGATAACATAAGCACCTACGATGAGGCCTACGATGGCTACGAAAGAGAAGATTGTACGCTTAACACCCGAAGGAGCCTTGAACATATCCATAGCTGCACCCAAAAGCGCTGCTACGACAGCCGCAGCCATAAGTGCATAACCCCAGTAGAGGTATACGCCCACAGCGGTAGCGTTCTCAACAGTTGGATCCTCTGGAGTTGTGAATACAGCCCAGAAAACCAAACCTACTGAAACCGCCAACATTGCGACCAATAATGTTTTGATTATTTTCTCCATTGTAAAATTACTTTTTTAAGGTCTAAATAGGTCCTAATTATTTCTTGTAAGCTGTCAAAATATCAACCAAAGTGATTGATGCATCCTCCATAGCGTTTACCAAGCTATCGATCTTAGAGATGATGTAGTTGTAGAACAACTGAAGGATAACGGCAGCGATAAGACCCATCAAGGTAGTCAACAACGCCACCTTAATACCACCTGCTACAACGGTTGGAGAGATATCACCAGCAGCCTGAATCTGGTCGAACGCCTCGATCATACCAACAACGGTACCCATGAAACCCAACATAGGAGCCAAAGCGATGAACAAACCGATCCAAGAAAGACCTGACTCCATCTGACCTGTCTGAACTGAACCGTAAGATACAACTGCCTTCTCAACAGCGTCCATACCCTGGTTGTAACGATCCAAACCCTGATAGTAGATAGAAGCAACTGGGCCCTTAGTGTTACGGCAGAGCTCCTTAGCAGCCTCGATACCCTCGTTGTTGAGAGTCTCCTCGAACTTAGTGATGAACTTCTTAGTGTTGATGTTTGAGAAAGAGAGGAAAAGCATACGCTCGATAGCTACTGCCAAACCGATTACCAAACATACCAACACGGGCATCATCCAAGCCCAACCACCCTCGAGGAACTTCTGCATCAAAACCTGGTGCATAGTGTCACCTGCAAGCTCAGTCTCAGCAGCAACAGCTGCATCCTGTGCGAAAGCATTAACAGTGCCAAGTACGGCTACTGCCAAAAACATAAAATTTTTCTTCATAGCTGTTTTTAATAAATTTAATTAGTGTTTGTTTACTCTTTTATTTTAGTTTTATGTTGTTACCAATTTGTTTTAGGCAATATTTTTTGAATATTTTTCCATTATGCAGAGCCAAGCAGAGTAAAAATCACACTGCAAGAGCTTTTTCGGCACCCCGCCTCCCATCTGAGGACGGAACCGCATCAGCATTCAAAAAACACCTACAACATCGTAATAGCCAACAAATTACGCCACTCGGACTCGCCCTTTGACGATCGATGTTGCGGTTTTTGCAGACTTTACGGACCGAAATATACGAATTTATTTTTGTTTGTGCAAGTTCCTACAAAGTAAATTCTCCTCTCAGCGGCTTTTGCATAAGCTCTATTGTGGCCTCTAAAGGCAAATTTTTACCGAAAACATACATCAACTTTGTGATGGCAGCCTCGGTCGTCATATCAAATGCCGACAACACTCCGGCGCTGCGCAAACGCTGTCCTGTCTCGTAGAGTTGCATCTCCACCGAACCGCTGTCGCACTGCGTAACATTGAGCACCAACACCCCTCTGGCAATGGTTTCACGCATAAGTTCCAGGAACCAGTCGGCTGTGGGCGCATTACCCGCGCCATAGGTCTCGAGCACCACACCTCGCAGGCCCTCGACCGACAAAATAGCGCGCAAAGTATGCTCGCTGATACCTGGGAACATCTTGATAATAGCCACACCCTCACCCAGCATAGTGGCTATACGCAGAGGCTCTGACGCAGACTCAGCTTTGGCTATGGCAGCGTGGTTATAGGCTATCTTCACACCCACCTCGGCAAGAGGCGGATAGTTGGGCGAGCGGAAAGCATCAAGCTCCTCGGCGCTACTCTTGCGCGTGCGGTTGCCTCGACACAGGCGGCTGTGAAACAGCAACGACACCTCGGGCACAATAGGTTTGCCATCTACCTGAGCACCAGCAATCTCGATAGCCGTGATGAGGTTCTCGCGTCCGTCGGTGCGCAATACGCCGATAGGAATCTGACTACCGGTGAAGACCACAGGTTTAGCCAGATTCTCTAGCATAAAGCTGAGAGCCGAAGCGGTATATGACATGGTGTCGGTGCCGTGCAGCACCACAAAGCCGTCGTAGGCCTCATAGTTGTCGCGGATAACCTCGGCAATAGCACACCAATCCGAAGGTTGCGCATTAGATGAGTCGATAAGTTTGGGCATTGTATACACCGAAATACCGACCGGCAGGCGACGCAGCGCGGGGAACTCGTCATAGATTCCGCTAAAATCGAACGGCACCAACGCCCCCGTAATCTCATCTTTTTTCATTCCGATTGTACCACCTGTATAGATGATGAGAATCGACGTGCGCGACTCGACGCTTTGTTGTATTTTTCGAATCATATCAATATTATTTATGCGGTTCGGGCAACCGCTATAATCGTTATTCTTAGTAATAACCTTTTATATTTAAGGTATTCAACCCTTCTCGCCGGGCAAAAACATTCTGCGGGCATTGGCTGTCGTGATGCGAGCCACCTCCTGGGGCGAAAGTCCTTTCAGCTCGGCCACCTTCTCGCAAATGTGGCTGACATATGCCGACTCGTTGCGCTTGCCACGATGGGGCGCAGGGGTGAGGTAGGGACAATCGGTCTCGAGAATGATGTGGTTGATATCCATCTGGGCCACCACGGCCGCCAGCGGACTCTTTTTAAAGGTGACAACACCTCCTATACCGAATAGAAAATCGCCACACTTCAACAAGCGGTGATAGGTATCCACATCCTCGCTGTATGCGTGAAGCACACCTCTGAGCACCTCGCCACGACTCATTGCCTCGGCCGACTCCTGCTCCAGCAGCTCACACATATCCGCCCAAGCCGAGCGGGTATGAATGGCAACGGGCAGACCCATTCGCGATGCCATACGGCACTGAGCCACAAAGGCTTCACGCTGCTCAGCTACAAAATCCTGGCTCCAATAATAGTCCAATCCAATCTCGCCCACAGCACAGAAACGCACTCCCTCTGGCGGATTTTCCAAATACTGCTCTACCAGGGCCAGCTCCTCGCGCCAGCGAGGATTTTCGTTGACCGACGTAGGGTGCAGACCCATCATCAGGCGACACATATCAGGTGCTTCAGAAGCCAACGCAAACAAACGCTCGTGACTCTCAGAGTCGATGGCGGGCAGAAGCAGTCGCTCGACACCCATCTGGCGGGCACGTTCGAGCGCTTCGCTGCGGTCGGCATCAAACTCCTCGGCATAGAGATGTGAATGTGTATCAATAAGTTGCATAATTATCAAATCAATTTTTCATACTGTTTGCCAGGCAGCTGACGCACCGCGCCCGACAACTCGAGATTCATCAGCAGCAGCGACAACTCGCCCAGACTCAGGCCACTTGCCACCTGCAAGGCATCAATCGTGATAGGCTCCTGCCCAAAGTGCTCCATAAGCGATTGCTCTTGGTCGGTGAGCGGTAATTTCTCGCGCTCACGAGCCGGCTCTGAGGGCAACCCCAACTCCCACATAAGCTCCGAAGCGATATCTTGACCCGACATCACAGCTTGCGCTTTCCTATTGCGAATCAACATATTACACCCGCGCGAATTGCTGTCGGTTGCACGCCCTGGCACCGCCATCACCGAGCGACCATAACCGTCGGCAAAAGCTGCCGTCGATAACGAACCACCCGACTCGGGAGTCTCAACAACCACCACACCCGCCGATATTCCGGCAATGATGCGGTTGCGGGGGATATATAGATTACCATTCTGCTTGGTCTGCGAATTTAGCTCGGTCACCAACGCACCACCTCGCGAGACAATATCGGCGGCCAGGGCTCGGTGCGCAGCAGGTGAAACCGATGGTAAGGTGTTGGCCAAAACGCCCACCGTAGGCAACCCGTTTATCAATGCCGCGCGGTGTACCTCGCCATCAACACCAAAGGCCAACCCGCTCACAATCAATGCATCGGGCACAATCTCGGCCAACTCGTCCACCAACATATTACACATACGCTGGCCATAGGGTGTCACCTTGCGCGTGCCGACAAATCCCACCGCACGACGGCTGAGCACATTCACATCGCCCACAACATATAGTACAGCAGGAAAATCGTTGGTTTCGCGCAGCAGATGGGGATACAAGGCGCTATCGCAAGCCACCGGGGTAATGCCGTGACGCTGACAATAGAGCATTTCGCGCTCAGCCTCACGCATACCACACTTCGAAGCGATGCTGCGAGCTACGTCGTCGCGCAAGCCCGCCACAGAACACAACTCCTCAGCTGAACTCTCATAGATAGCCCTCGCTGAGCCGAAGCACTCCAACAAGTGCGCTGCTCCGCGTACCCCAAGATGGGGAACAAATGTTAATGCGATGCTTTCAAGTGGCATAGATGGCAAAATTGGCTGGCCGCGCTCGGGGTGCAGGGCCATAATCATACTCTATCGGCTTGTGCTACTGCGCCTCATATACTGCAAAATTCTCGTGACGGACAAAAAATCGCACCTTCAGAGGGCAATTTTTGCAGACAAAACGGCTTTTGGCAAGTGTAAAGTTAATAATTTTTACGAAAAAGCACGAATCTTGCTCATAAGTTTTGGCAGTTTGATATTTTTTTGTACATTTGCAGCGCAGTTAGGAAACCTATATGGGTGTCACTACTGAAATAAGGTCCGATGGATGAGTGGCTTAGTCACCGGTCTGCAAAACCGTCTACAGCGGTTCGAATCCGCTTCGGACCTCAAAAAACCCTTCTACAAGCACTTGTAGAGGGGTTTTTAATTTTTTACGCCTAAATTTACGCCTAAAGT
>JAZQVY010000031.1:0-42612 GCA_045632085.1 Alistipes sp.
TGTTAGGGTTGTAAACACCCAATTTCTCGATAAACTTACCATCACGTGGCGCTCTGCTATCTGCGGCAACGATGTGGTAGATAGGAGCACCCTTCTTACCGTGACGTGCCAAACGAATTTTAACAGCCATTTGCTATAAAATTTAGTTAATTATTAATAAACGCAACCCTACACATTCGGGGTTTTCGGCCGCAAAGATAGGAAAAATAAATTCAAAATTCAAAATTCAAAATTCAAAATTGTTGATTAACAGCCAAAAAAAGGTGTTGTGCGGTCGAATGAACAATAAAAAAGCAACTGTTCGACGCAGAACAGTTGCAAATTTTATCTTCTGCTCAGTATAATTTCGTCTTCAAACCAATTTTTAAATGGAATTTTCTTACTTGAGCCACATTTCCGCTCTAATAGCAGCTCGACTTTGTACGATATGTCGTTCAGCCAAGTATCGTATGGACTATCGGAATTGAATAATTCGGAACGGTAAAATATCAATTCGTTTTTGATAAACTGCGAATCATAGAATAGCCCTTTTATCGTGCTGCTTTTTTGTAGAATATTTCCTATTATGCGAGGAACAGCAAATCCTAAATAATCTCCGCCCTGGATGCTATTTAGCTGTCCGCTTGCAGACATTATATCTCGGACGTTGGGTGTTATTATGGAGTAGTATGTGCATAGCCATAGTGCGATATTGGTGTACTTACTCTCTAACACTTCTGGAAATAGAATAAACATTTTTGCAGTCAGTATATCCTTTTCATATTCCGAGCAAGAACTCCAAAGTTTGACGTTTATGTTTGCGACATCAGAGTTGTCATTATCAAACCACCACGGCATTTCGCTACGTCCATTTTGTTTCGCCTTTGTGTAATAGTACTTTCGAACATCGCTTATGGCGTTGTTGTTTTTTCTAAAATCATCATATGTGGTGTTCATCTTGTTAAATATGGATTCTTCCTTCGTTAGTTCCATATTTATCAAATATCTTGGCGAGTGAGTTACTGCTATATCGTATAGACAGTCTCCGTATGGTCTGCATTTGAATTCTGCGGTTTTGCCGCCAAGTTTACCGAAAAGCATATATATATTTTCAACACTATCAACTCTTGTTGATTCAATTATACTACTACCTGTCGAAGTCCAATGGTTTTGTTTTGTAGATTTAACCTCGATACCGAAATGTTTATTAGCAATAATATCGGGAAAACGCTGTCCCGATACAAGTTTGATGTCTTTTTCGTCAAATGCGCTTCTTGGAGATATCTCTCTTAATAGGTTTACCGCTACATTCTCAAGGTCGTTAGCCGAGCAACCGCAATATAGACCCGGAGATGCCTTTGCACGTAGATTAAATTCGGATTCTGCAAGATTCATAAAATCGTCAAAATCCTCATTTGTGCAATGTCTATCACTACTGTTTTTTACAGCTATCAGGTTATTCAACATAATTACTCCGTGAAATATGTGTTCCACAATTCTTGAATTCTCCAAGCGATGTTATATGCAAGTACTGGAGGTACGGCATTTCCAATTATTTTGTATGCGCTGGAAGATGATACAACCATTCGACGGCTATTTTCTTTTTTGATAACAAATTCAATATCGGGTGGGAATGTTTGTATAAGGGCGCATTCTCTTGGCGATAGTCGGCGCTCTTTCAAACCCTGCGATAGTTCTTCGTTTATTATACCGCCGTGTTCTCTTGATAGTCTTCGATACTCTATATTGCCGTGGTGTTCGGAACGAATAGTTGGCCCAATGCCATCCAATTTGATTTCCTTTTGACCCTGACAATGTGACCCCATATATTTTGCCTTCGAATATATTGTGTGTGAAGGGTCTGAGCTTAGCTCAGGTTCTTCAAGATTTGCGAATATATCTCTACAATGAACGGTGGGTAGTAGAGTAGGACATATGGTTGTATATTCGTGGGTTGGTGTAGGGTATGGATTATATTCGGCTGGAATTTCATTAGATGATAAAGCCTTCAAAGCTACCTCACGTAATGCCGATTTCCTTATTCCTATGAAAATTACACGTTCTCTCGATTCGGGAACTCCGAAATTTGCGGCGTGTAATACTTGTGGGGTGAGAACGATGTATCCATCCCCATCTGCCGCAGAGAAATCATTTTGAATGATATTTTTGATGTCACCCAAATTGACAAGCCCTTTAACATTCTCAGCAATGAAAATTTTAGGTCTTGTTATTTCAATGACCTCTTTCATCCAAAAGTAAAGTTTTCCACGGGTTTCCTCGGATGGCTCTAATGAATCACGGAAATTACCATTATGATCTTTATGTGAATCGAAACCTTTTCGTTTGCCTGCGACACTAAAATCTTGGC
The DNA here is from genome assembly GCA_045632085.1 of Alistipes sp. Classification (GTDB taxonomy): domain Bacteria; phylum Bacteroidota; class Bacteroidia; order Bacteroidales; family Rikenellaceae; genus Alistipes. Next base: position 2,348 of record JAZQVY010000031.1, read on the forward strand.
AGGGGAAACCGCCCGTAACGATGTCGATATCGGTTGGGAAAATTTGTTCTCCTCTTTTGTGTGCTTTTACAAGGTCTACAATACTATCGATGTGATATATGTTAGCACTATGGCCAAATTGTTTCATGTAATTTGTCCATACTGTCTTGGCGTCACCGAAAATGTCGTTAGCGAAAACGGTCGAGAAACGCAACTTTTTGGTGCGTACCCAATTTTCATCGATTTGTTCCTTTATATAATTGCTGGGAACAGACTTCTTATGACAAATGAAACCTCCTTCAAATCCAATATCCATACCTCCACAACCAGAGAATAATGATAAGACTCTGAGTTTATTTCTCTTGACCATTTAGCCGATGTTGGCCGTTCAACTCCTATACGGCGATAAAAAAAGAAAGTGTGGAGTTGTTCGTTTATTTGAAAGAAGGTTGTGGAAGGACCTAAACACGAATAAACAACAATACCCCACACTTGCATAGTATGGGGTATGTACAACAAATGTCGTACAATAGTCACATACGCATACAAGAATGAGTGTTACTGCATATCCTCGTGTTTTTGAAAACTTCCACATTTTCTTTCAAGGATTAGCGAAACACTTTCACTAATTAATATGTACTGTCAATTTCTTGACTGTACAAAAATAGGAAATAGTTTGAAAATACGCAACACTCAATGGGGTATTGTAATCGCGAAGATGGAAAATATTTTTTACAAATAAAAAAATCCCCGAAAGTCTTTCGACCTCGGGGATAGATTGTTTTATCGAACGGCTTTTAGCGCAGAGCCACGTCAGACTCGCCGATAAGGCGGCCGTCGGTGTAGAGCTCGATGTGGTATGTACCAGGAGTGAAGCCTGTGCCATCGATATAGATTGCACCCGAGAGGTCGTTGCCCTCGTATGCCATCTCACGCTGCTGCGAGTAGAGCTTCTTCTCGCCCTCGAAATCGAAGTTGCCGGCGTTAGGACTTGCAAGCAAGTAACCCTCTGGTGATGTCACGCAAGCATAGATAACCTTATTGCCTGGTTCAGCCAACTCATTGGCTGCCAATACAAAGTTAACACGCAAACGTGCCGCCTGCTTTACGCGAGTAACCACCTTGCTCTTGGCATTGAGCGCCTCGAGTGAGATGCTGCGGGCGCGGATAACCGAACCCACACGTACCTTGTTGTTGAGCTCCTCGGCGCGCTCCTCGGCCATTTCGGCACGCAACTTAGCTGAAGAAATCTCCTTCTTATAGCTGATGTTCTCACGTGTAAGCTTCTTGTTGATATTGTTCAGAGAGTCGATCTGGCGTATGTAACCCTGCATTACGGTGCGCAGTGTACCTACCTCCTTCTCGTATGCGCGAATCTTGGCATAGTTCAAACGACGCTCATTCTTAAGCTGCTCCATAAGCTGGTTAGCCTCCTCAAGATTGGCAGCGATAGAGTCGTTCTTAATCTTCAAATCGTCGAACGATACAATCAAGCTATCCAAATCGCCCTGAATCTTAGTGCGGTCCTCCTCCAAAAGGGCATACTCGGCCTGCTGCTCACGGTGCATATTGAAGTATACTACCGACAACGCAACCAAAATTACAGCCAAAATGATAATCACAATGCGATAACCTCGCACCGCCTTATTATCCACGGGCTGCTCATCATATCCATACTCGTCGTCGTAACGAGCATCATCATATTCATTATACTCTTCTCTCATATTTTTGAGGGTTATGTTAATATTTTCTGCTTTATGTTTATAATGTGAGTGCAAATATAGCTATTTTTTTATAAAACAATCCAATGGGTAGCGCAAACCTTCATAACTTGACAAATATGCACACACACTTCCCACCTTAATTGGCGATTCTATGTAGAGTGGAATTTTGTTTCTGTCGTCGGAAATCCACACCATAAACTCCGAGCCGTCGGTAAATGAGAAGTTGCTCGATGTGGCAATCTTGCAGCGGAATTTGATGGTCTTGCACTTGCCCATATTCTTGATTCGGCGTACCTCGTGGCCATCGTAGCGGAAGCTCAGCGAGCGGATTGTATCCTCCAATACCATCTCTAAGTCGCGCGCGAACCCCTCCTTGATAACCGAATCGGGTACTGTGCGCAGGTTGAAGTAGAGTGAGATGGCGTCCATACTATTGGGCGAAATCTTCATTGTCTTTGTGTTTTCAGGACGATTGCGACTTCTCCAACGGGTATGTACGTTATGATTCTGCCAATCAAATACATAGTTGCTCTTGAACGTGTAGTCACCCTCCTTGATGTCCGATTCAAAACGGCGCGTTTTGAGAGTTGCTGGGTCTACCCACACTATGTAGGTATCCTTTACCGGCAGAATCCAACTGAATATTTTGGCTGTCTCGCCAAAGCCATAGACCTTGTATGCGGGAGTGCCGTCGAGTGTGGTCTCAGTGGTCTTCATCACCACATTGGCGACCTCGGTGTTGGGGAAGAGCTTGGCCTTGTAACTCATTCTGTAGTTAAGCACCTCGCCGGGTACATACAATTGCGCCTCTACGGCGATGGCTATGCCTGCGAGAAGTATTGTAAATAGTATGCGCTTCATTCGTATCTTTTCTCTTATTTTGTATGGTTATAGAACGGTTTAGGGTGTTCTATTATTGTTTTGTCAAGTTATCAGATGGCTACGAAATCATAGAAAAATCAAATTTCTGCTTTCCTGCGTGACGAGCAAGAAGTGTGCGCAGAGTTAGATTTTCGCTCTTTTGCAGAATTGGATCGTCCTCTAATATCGCCATTGCAGCCTCGCGTGCTGTAGCCAGTAGGTCGCTGTCGAGGGTGGGATTGGCAATCTTCAGATCGAAAGCCATACCGCTCTGTTGTGTTCCGTTTATGTCGCCTGCACCTCGCAGTTGCATATCCAGCTCGGCAAGACGGAATCCATCGTTGGTCTCGCACATTGCCCTAAGTCGCTGGCGAGCTTCGCGAGAGAGCTTTTCGCCCGACATAAGGATGCAATATGATTGCGAGCCTCCTCGTCCCACTCGACCACGCAACTGGTGTAGCTGCGATAGGCCAAATCGCTCGGCTGACTCAATAACCATAACCGTTGCGTTGGGCACATCTACACCTACCTCGATAACCGATGTTGCAACCAAGATGTCGGCTTCGTGCTCCTTGAATTGGCGCATTGACTCCTCCTTGTCCTGAGGCTTCATCTTGCCGTGACACACCGATACGCGATAGTCGGGCAGAGGGAAGTCGCGGGTTATGGACTCAAATCCATCCTGCAAATCCTTGTAATCCATCGTCTCAGACTCTTTTATAAGTGGATAGACTACATATACTTGTCGTCCCAGAGCGATTTGTTGGCGCAGAAATCCCCACAACTTAAGACGTGCAGAGTCGGTGTAGTGGTATGTGCGTATTGGCTGGCGACCTGGGGGCAGCTCGTTGATTACCGACACCTCCAAATCGCCATACAGAGTCATAGCCAATGTGCGCGGAATAGGTGTGGCTGTCATCACCAATATATGTGGTGGCTGCTGGTTTTTAGTCCAAAGCCTTGCCCTTTGTTCTACACCAAAGCGGTGTTGCTCATCGATAACAACATATCCCAAGTTTGCGAATCGTACGTTATCCTCAATCAGTGCGTGAGTGCCTATCAATATGTTTATCTCGCCCGAAGCTATACCCTCCAATGCCTTGCGTCGCTCGGCTGTCTTTGAAGAGCCTGTTAGGATAGCCACCCGTAGGTTCATACCCTCAGTCTGGCGGGTGATGGTGGCAAAGTGTTGGCGAGCAAGAATCTCGGTCGGCGCCATCATACAGGCCTGGAAACCGTTGTCAACAGCCAAAAGCATCGACATCAGCGCAACCATAGTCTTGCCACTGCCCACATCGCCTTGCAGCAGACGGTTCATTTGGAATCCCGAAATAGTATCCTGGCGAATTTCCTTTATAACACGTTTTTGTGCGCCAGTAAGCTCAAATGGCAACTTCTTCTCAAAGAAAGTGCTGAATAGTTCACCTACTTTGGGAAACATAAATCCATTGTGGCGAGCAAGTCGCTCGGTGCGGCGTGATTGGATGGCTAGTTGCACACCTAGAAACTCATCAAACTTCAAGCGTCGCTCGGCCTCGTGGAGCTTTTCGGGAGATTGTGGGAAGTGTATATTGAGGTAAGCCTCTCTGAGTGGCATCAATTTATAACGATTGATAAGCCAATGGGGTAGAGTCTCGTGGATATGCTCTTGGGCAATACTCCAGGCATTGCACATAATCTTATAGAAACCTTTGGTGCCGAGCGCCGAAGATATCTTCTCTGTCGAGGGGTAGATACCCTGCATACCGCTGTTGTATTTCTGATTTGCGGCCTTCTCTACAAGATCAAGTTCGGGGTGCACCATCGACATCTCTCCGCGATAGAAGCTCGGACGGCCAAAGATAAGATACTCTCGACCCACTTCCACGCTCTTCTCAATCCACTTTATGCCGTTGAACCACATAAGCTCGGCCGAGCCTGTAGAATCGGAGATGTAGGCCGTAAAGCGTTGTTTGCGTCCTGTGCCTGCGTAAGCAACACCTGTGATGCGGGCCCTGATTTGCACCAGCGACGACTCCATCTGTGGTCCCACCTCGGCGATACGATAAATCTTTGAGCGGTCGATATAGCGGAAGGGGTAGTGGCGCAAAAGGTCACCAATGGTGAAGATGCCCAACTCCTTCTCGAGAAGTTTTGCGCGAGCCTCACCAACTCCCGTAATGAATTTTACACTATTATCGAGCACATTTCCCATAATACAAAGATAAAAAATAAAACGGCACAAACCAAAATTGGCGTGCCGTTTTACGTTATAGAGCGAAAATCGCTATTTTAAATCAATAGAGTTGAGCAACTCCAGGCGACCATCAGCGATAAGTTTCACGATGAGCTCTCCGAAGAGAGTGTTCTGCCAAGCAAACCACTCACGAGTGAAGTGGTTGGCGTCGTTCACGTCGAATGACTCGTGCATAAAGCCCTTGCCAGCGTCGGTGAGCATCAAAAGCTCGATACACCACTTGATCTCCTCGTCGTTGTCGCTTGTGAAGGCCTTCATCATGATACTCATTGGCCAAGCCATATCGTAGCCGATGTGAGGACCGCCGATACCCTCGCCAGCCTTGCCGCGGAAGAAGTATGGGTTGTCAGTGCTCCAAACATAGCGACGAGTATTCTCGTAGATATCATTGTCGATAACCTCAGGGTTGAGATACTTCATAGCCAAGAGGCTTGGTACGTTGGCGTCGTCCATAAAGTACTGGTTGCCAAAGCCGTCAACCTCGAAAGCATAGATCTTGCCATACTTTGGATGGTCGTATGTAGCATACTCCTCGAGAGCCTTCTCTACCTCAGCTGCAAGCTCGGTGCACTCGGCAGCCAACTCCTTATTCTTGTTAACCTTTGTGAGAATCTCGGCAGCCTTGCGCAATGAAGATACAGCAAAGAAGTTAGAAGGGATAAGGAACTGCAAAACAGTAGCATCATCAGATGGGCGGAAGCTAGATACAATCAAACCAACAGGGTTAACTGGTGAACCCAAACCGTTGTTTGAGAGTGTGTCGAACTGACGGTCGGTCTTACGACGGAACTTATATGGGCCAACACCGTCCTTACGCTGCTGCTCCTTGAATGTCTTAAGTACGTTGGCGATAGCCTTCACCCACTCCTCGTCGAAGATAGATGTGTCGCCAGTTACCAACCAATACTGGTATGCCAAACGGATAGGGTAGCACAATGAGTCAATCTCGTACTTACGCTCGTGAAGCTCTGGCTTCATATCGGTGTGGTCTGACTGCCAGTGACCACCTGTAGGGCCGTCGTTGAATGCGTTGGCATATGGGTCGATGTTAATAGAGAGGAACTGACGATTGATTACGCCAGCCAACATAGCCTTCAATGCCTTATCGTTGTTGGCATACTGAACGTATGGCCATACCTGGGCACCAGAGTCGCGAAGCCACATAGCGTGGATGTCGCCTGTGTACACAAATGTATCATCTTTGCCATCCTTCTGGCGGTAGTGAACGGTTGTGTCCATTGTGTTAGGGAAGCAGTTTGAGAACAACCACTTCAAACGCTCGTTTGTAAGCAATCCGCACACTCTCTGAATCTCAGCCTCGATAGCCTCAGATGTGAAGAGACGCTCCTCCTGAGCTGGGCGCTGGCAGATGTACTTGCCATCCTGCATAGGAGCAGCCTCGAGCTTGAGTGATGAGTAGTCTGTCAAAGGCTCAGCCTCGGCTGTTTTCTGCGAAGAGCAGTCGCACGCTACAAAGAACGACAAAGTCGTTACGATGAGAAGTGACTTGAAAATCTGATTACGTAATTTCATAGTATCTGTTGAGTATTAGTTTATTTGGTGGCAAAAATAGTGATTTTTTTGAGGTGTAGATGTTTTGAGAGTAAATAATTTGAAGGATAGGTGTAAAATATCTCTCTTTTATCGTTATCTTTGCAGTAGTAACTATAAAATAAGTAGATATGAATCTATCGAAATATTCTCGCCGCGAGGCCCACGAAGTAAATGTGGGAGGAGTTATGATTGGCTCTTCGCACCCTATTCAAGTACAGTCAATGACCAACACCCCAACTGCTGACACCCCTCTGAGTGTGGCACAAGTGAAGCGCATTGCCGATGCAGGTGCTGGTATTGTGCGTCTTACGGCTCAAGGTCGCAAAGAGGGCGAGAATCTGGAGAATATCGTGCGTGAGTTGCGAGCAGATGGTTACTCGACAGCTATCGTGGCCGACATTCACTTTGTTCCCGAGGTGGCTTCGATTGCGGCACGATATGTCGATAAGGTTCGTATCAATCCGGGTAACTACCGCACTTCGAATGGCGAGTTGGAGGCTCTTATTGAGCAGTGTCGTGAGCGAGGTGTAGCTTTGCGTATCGGCGTAAATCACGGCTCGCTTGCCAAACGAATTTTTGATGAGTGGGGCGATACTCCTCAGGGTATGGTCGTTTCGGCTATGGAGTTTTTGAGAGTCTGCCGTCGTGAGAATTTCGATCAGGTGGTCGTGTCGATGAAATCGAGCAATACCCGTGTTATGGTGCAGGCTTACCGTTTGTTGGTAGAGGCTATGGCTGAGGAGGGGATGACCTACCCAATACATTTGGGTGTGACCGAGGCAGGCAATGGCATCGAGGGCAGAGTGAAAAGTGCGGTTGGTATTGGAGCTCTACTCTCGGACGGTATTGGAGATACTATCCGAGTATCGCTTACTGAGGCTCCTGAGAATGAGGTGCCTGTGGCAAACAAACTTGTAGAGTATTTTGCCGAGCGTGAGGGTGAGTTCGAGGTAAAGCACCCAGAACTCTATCACCCTACAGAGTATGTGCGCCGCTCGGATGTTACCATTCCGCTTATTCACGAGGAGCTTACCGATGATTACACCATTGTCGAGGCTGTTAGTGGTAATCCGTCGGCGGAGCTTAGAGCCGCCATTCTCAATATGAATTCCACTGCGCCCGTTGCCGTGAAGCGTCGCTATGATGATGCCGATGTGGAGAGTGTTGCTATCAAGGCTGCTGCCGATTTGGGCGTGTTGTTCCTCGATGGCCTGGCCGATGCTATCTGGGTTGATGCTCCAAATATCTCGGCAAAGGATGTGCGTGATATTGAGCTTATGATTTTGCAGGCTGCGCGTGTGCGCTTCTCGCATACGGAGTATATCGCCTGCCCAAGTTGTGGTCGCACACTCTACGATATAGAGAAGACTTTGGCCGACATCAAGAGCCGTACTTCTCATCTGAAGAATCTGAAAATCGGTATTATGGGTTGTATTGTGAATGGCCCAGGTGAGATGGCCGATGCCGATTATGGCTATGTGGGTGCTGCGGCAGGTCGCATCACACTCTATAAGGGTCGCACTGTGGTTGAGAAGAATATCCCTCAGGAGCAGGCTATCGAGCGACTAATTGAACTCATCAAGGCTGGTGGTGACTGGCAGGAGCCCGAGGAGTAATGGCCGTAGGCTCAATCAAGCGATATACGGCACGTGGGGTGGTGCTTAACACCATCAAGTATGGCGACAAGGGTCTTGTTGTCCAGATGCTCACGTCGTCACACGGTCGTCAGAGTTTTATGGTGCAAGGGCTTGGCTCGCGTGGCCGAGGCTCGCGTGCTGCTCTGTTTCAACCGCTGTTTGCGCTTGAGTATGAGGCCTTGGAGTCGTCGAAGATGCAGATGCACCGCTTCTCGGAGGTTCACGCCGGCATTGTTCTGCACTCAATCCCATTTGATGTAAAAAAATCTACTATCGCCCTCTTTATGGCAGAGGTTTTGCATCGCCTTGTGAAGGAGAGTGAGGCCAACGAGATGTTGTTCGATTTCGTGTGGGGCTCAATCGAGGCGCTGGATGTAGCCGAGGAGGGTGTGGCGAATTTCCATCTGTGGTTTTTGTCTAATCTCTGTCGCTTCCTGGGTTTCTCACCTGGTAACGAATATATCCCCGATGGCTGGTTTGATATGGCTGAGGGTCTGTTTACTACCATCGAGCCGCCCCGCCGAATGGCAATGTCGCAACAAAATGCCCTTATTCTCCGCGATATGTTGGAGTGCGATGTGCGATACTTGGCCGAAGTGGGCCTGAATCGTACTCAAAGGGTCGATTTTCTGGATGCGCTATTGGCATACTATGCCTATCATCTCGATACGATTAACTCCGTACAGTCGGTAAAGATTTTACAGGAGGTCTTTTAATCGTATTTTTACTTGGAAGAGAGATTTTTGATAAGAGTTTTTGTAGCTCTGATGGCGGTCGCTACAGTTGTGTGGTGGCTGGTAGGGGGGTTATTGCCTTCGGTTGAGAGAGGGTATCTGCAGAGTGTTTCGGCTCAGCAGCCTAAACGATGGGTGGCTGGTGATACACTGTGGTTGGAGATTGACTCCATACCGGCTATGCCCTCTGATGTGATGCTTCTGTATGATTCACTGGGTGCAAACTATCCAGCATTGAATGTCGATATTGTATATCCCGACAGTCTATTGCAGAATGGACTCCCCAGGCCAGTTCAAATCAACTACCATATCCCATATTGGAGTGTATATCGTCGTTCGGTAACTCTGTGGGGTATAACATTCTCAACAGGACAAGTCAATCCTTATGCACCATATCCTACCGCGGCAAAGCAAGATGCCACAGTGTTATCTTTCCCAATACAACCGCCTCATTAGCGAGCGTGCCGAATTTTATGTAAGCCGAGAGCTAATCCTCTGATGGTATATGCATATGGCTGTTTATCGTGTCGCGCAGATGGGTTGTGTCGAGATGGGTGTAAATCTCTGTTGTGAGGATGTTTTCGTGGCCCAAGAGCTCCTGTACCTGACGTATGTCGGCACCACCCTCCAGCAGGTGTGTGGCGAAAGAGTGGCGGAGAGTGTGAGGGCTTATCTTCTTATCTATGCCGGCATTTTTTGCTGCTTGTTTGATGATTGTGAAAATCATCACCCGGGTGAGCTTCGAGCCTCGATTGTTCAGAAAAACAGTATCCTCCTTGCGGCTATTGGTACGACGCTGCTCCAGGTAGAGTTGAATGCGGTCACGGGCTATGCCGCTTATCGGAACCAATCGTTGCTTGTCGCCCTTTCCCGTTACACGAATATAACCCTCACCAAAGAAGAGGTCGCCGAGTTTAAGCTCGCATAGCTCTGATACTCGTAATCCACAGGAGTATAGCACTTCCAGTATGGCCCTGTCGCGCAGGCCTTTTGTTGTGGAGTGGTCTATTGAGCCGATTATGCGGTCAATTTCATCGATAGAGAGTGTGTCTGGCAGGTGTCGGCCAGCCTTAGGAGGAAGTATGTGTTCGACTGGCGATGATTCGATAACATCGCTAAGTAACAAAAAGTTATAGAAACTCTTTATGCTGCTCAGGTTGCGTGCTTGCGAGCTCTTTTCACGACCGCGGGTGTAGAGCCAGTCCATATATCGCTCTACCATTTCTCGCTCCACTTTTTTGGGCTCAACGCCGTATTGCCGCAAAATGAAGTGTGCGAATTGTGCCAAATCGCGCATATACGACTCAATGGTATTGTCTGAGAGATGTTTCTCCAATTTCATATATGTGCGATATCTGCGTGAAATTTCACTCCATTTTTTACTGAGATCATTCATAAATTTGTATCTTTGTATGCTATCTGTTCCTATGTGCAAAGGTAGCAAAATTTTACATAATATGGAATACGTAGAGTTATCAGTAAATATCTCCAACGAGGAGCAGGGTGAGATTTTGACGGCCCTTTTGTCGGATTATCCTTTCGAGGCCTTTGATGGCGATGAGCAGGTGTTGAGGGCCTATATTCAGGCTTCGGAATATGAGCAGTGCAGTGTAGAGGTTGAGCAGATGCTTACCGAGCAGATGGTAGACTACCAGGTTGCGGCTGTCGAGCAACAGAACTGGAATGCTGAGTGGGAGAGCGAGTGGGAAGCTGTCGATGTCGAAGGCGAGCGCCCTATCAGAATCCGCGCAGAGCATCACCAGCCTGCTGCCGAAGGAGTGTTGGATGTGGTAATTGCTCCCAGAATGTCATTTGGTACGGGACATCACACTACCACAGCTCTGATGGCTCAAACTATTGCCTCTATGAGTGTAGATGGTCTTACTGGACTCGATATGGGTTGTGGTACTGGCGTGCTGGCAATCGTGGCTATTGGCTGCGGAGCCAAGCGAATGATGGCTGTTGATATTGACGACTGGGCTTGCGATAGCTGCCGCGACAGTATGGCGCTGAGTGGCGTGGAGCAGAGCATAGATGTGCGTTGCGGCTCGATTGAGGCTGTAAAGGGCGAGCACTACGACTTTATCCTGGCTAATATTAACCGCAATATCCTGACCGATATGATGCCTTCGTTTGCCGAGTTGCTTTCATCGGGAGGTAATCTGCTGATGAGTGGTTTTTTAGTGGAGGATGTGGCTATAATCGAGGCTGCGGCTACGGAAAATGGCTTTAAGTGTGTGGAGTGTAAGGAGCGCGACGGCTGGGCTGTTGTGGTGTGTTGCAAAATTTGATAGATTTTAGATATTTATGACTATACTTCCATCGGCATATCTGCCATCTATAGAGTATGTTGCGCGTCTGCTTAGAGAGGATTGTGTGATAGACGTTGGTGAGAACTACATCAAGCGTTCGGAGCGTAATCGTGCATCTATTCTCTCGGCCAATGGAGTGATGGCACTCACTGTCAATGTTGAAAATGCCAATCGTATGCGTCAGCCTATGCGTGATGTGAAAATCGACTATTCGAAGCGTTGGCAGCATCAGCATTGGGTGTCGATACTATCGGCTTATAAGTCGTCGCCATACTTCGACCATTTTGCTGGCGAGATAGAGCCCTTCTATCGTAGCGAGTGGCGTTATCTGGTGGATTATAATAACGAATATTTGAGTAAAATCCTCTCGCTGCTGAATGTGCCACGAGAACTTCCTTTGTCGGAAAAGTATGTCGTAGCAAAAGAGGGTGATTTGGATTTGCGACCCAAACAAAAAAATGACTCGACCTTTGTGGCCGAGCCATATTTCCAAGTCTTTTCAGACCGTATGCCTTTTGCTGAGAATCTATCGATTCTCGACCTTCTGATGTGTGAAGGCCCTGCCGCAGTAGGCTCTATTTTAATGCGTTGCCAATTGTAATGATGTGCTGGTCGCGCATCTTTCCCGCTGTTACTACAACCGAGCTGCGTCCTCGCATCACGACAGGATCCGAGAGGTATTGACAGGGGGCTGTCTCTTTGTATTTAACCGTATCTTTGTTTACAATCAACACAGGCTTCTCCTTTGTTGAGGCGTAGAACTTCACCTGCTGCACCGAATCTTGACGCACGTTGCGACGCTTCTCGGTGATGTAGAGTGTTGGGCGCTTCTTGTTCCACAACGCACGATAGAGATAGTATGAATCCTTCTCGTCCTTGCGGTCGAATGTAACCAGGCCGGTGTGCGAAATGCCATCGGTGTGGCGTACCGAACCAAACTCAAACATATTGTTAATCCAAGTACCCCAGAAGAGTGAGTCCTGAGCCAACTGGCGGGCATAACCCTCGTGGAACTCGGTCTGCCAACGCTCTGGCAGCCAGCGTGGGTCTATATTTGCAGGCTTCAGAATCTCGTCGGTCTGCTGGTCGATAGAGCCACCTTCGCCGTAGGCCACTGCAGAACGGAGATTGCTCCACTGAGACTTTAGATTATCTCGCCAAAGTTTAATATCGTCAATCGAGCCACGCATCCAACCCAAATCTTGCTGCCATACGATAAGGTCGGGTACAAAATTGATTTCGCCGTCTTGGTTGCTGCAAGCCACCGTTGGGCGTGAGTGGTCGAGCTGCTTGGCGGTTTTATTCAGCTCCTTAACGTAATCCAGTACGTTGTCGCCACGAAGCCAAATCAATGAGTAGATACCCCACATCACAACCGAAGGGTGGTTGTAGTTCTGGATAATCACCTCGCGGAGCTGTTGTAAGCCGTTCTGCTTGAATTTGTCGGTAGCGTAGTAGAATACGTCGCTAAGATATGGTGCACGTGTAAATGGGGTGTCGATCCATACCAACTTACCCATCTGGTCGCAACAATCGTAGAGATACTGAGAATGCGGTGCTGTAGCCGAACGAATGGCGTTGGCTCCGATATCATTGATCTGGGCCATATCTTCATCATAATGGCGAGAACTTATGGCGCTACCAATAGCAGCACGATCGTGGTAGAGTGTGACACCGTGAACAGGCACCTTCTTGCCGTTGATCTTCAGGCTGTTTGGTGTGTATTCAATTTTGCGGAATCCAGTTGTAACCGTAACGACATCCTCCTGACGAGGACCAATGCTGATGCTAATGGTGTAGAGACTTGGGTCGTCGCAGCTCCATAGCTGTGGGTCGTCAATGGTGAAAGGGATCTCGATTGGTTTGTTCCACTCAATCTTGGCCTTTAAGTAGCGTGTATATACAGCATCACCATCGGGAGCGCGTACCACAATCTCCATATCGCAAGCCTTATCTAATGAGGCTGTAACCCATACCAAAGCGGTAGCTGATACCGATGTGGAGCTGACAGCATCCTGGCGAATCAATACTCCATCTGAGCCGTAGTATGTGGGTGAAATGGTGGTTTGCTCGGTGACGATAAGCTCTACATCACGATAAATACCACCATAGAGGTTAATCTCTGATGAAGTGGGGAGAATATCGTTCTGGTATGCATTGTTGACAACAACCAGCAGCGAGTTGTTCTCTCCGAATTTGACATACTTCGTAATCTCGAATGTAAATGCTGTCCATCCGCCACGATGCTCACCCACGTGATGACCATTGATGAATACGTCGGCCACACTCTGCACTCCGTGGAACTTCACAAACAGTCGTTTTCCCTGCCAATCTGCGGGGATTGCAAGGTTACGCTGATAGTTGGCAACGGTCTGCAAATACTTGCCTTGGCCACCCAATGCATCGAGGTTCCAGGTGTGGGGCAGTGATATGTTACGGGCATAGTCGCTGCTTGTCTCCAGCTTATAGAAAAATCGCCAGTTGTCGTTGAGGTTGTATGTCTCGCGGGCATTTGTCGCAAAGGCCCACAATAGTGTAATAACTAGTAATATATAGCGTCTCATAGTATAAAATTTATACATCCTCTCAATCTGCCGGGCTTTGATGGCCTGGTTTGGTGACGCTCCAGAAAACGTCTCTTCGGCAACAACGAGAGGAAATTAACTCCCTGCAAAGATACGAAAAATCAAAAAAATATGCTAACTTCGTGCGATATTTCATTTTATAATCGACTTATAGTCGAACTTTAAGAACTTTTTATACGATGAATGTTTTTGATGTTATTGTCTATATAGCATTGGCCTGGGCAGTTTTTAATGGCTGGCGTAAGGGTTTTTTGTTGCAGATGCTCTCGCTTGTGGCAATTGTGGCTTCGATATATCTGGCGGCTGAGTATGGCCTAAAGCTCGGCGTAATGTTTGGTTTGGAGGCAGCGACAGCCTCGATTGTGGGTTTTATGGTGATATTCCTCGCTGCTCTTGTAGGAATCACAGTGCTTGCCCATCTGATGCGGGCCGTGTTTCGATTTGCAGGGTTGGGTATTGCCGATGTTTTGCTCGGAATATTGTTGTCGGTGGTTAAGGTAGGCCTTATTGTGGCTGTGCTTTTTGCCTGGTTTGACAATGTAAACAGCAACTACGAATGGGCGTCGAAAGAGGTTGTCGAGGAGTCTCGATGGTATAAGCCCATTTCGAGTGTGGTGGATAAGGTGACGCCATATTTCGAGAAGTGTAAGGATAAAATTTTTGAATAAACGCGTAGGAGAATTATGGCAGCAGAGAGTTTCTTGGGTGTAGTGGTTCGCTCTACGGGTAGTTGGTACGAGGTGATGAATGGTCAGCAGAGGGTGCAGTGTCGTATTCGTGGCAAGTTGCGCTTGAAGGGTGTGCGTTCGACCAATCCTGTTGTGGTGGGCGATGTGGTGAAGTGCGAGGCCGACGAGCAGGGCGAGTATGTAATTTCGGCTATCGAACCACGCCGAAATTATATTATTCGTCGTGCTTCGAATCTCTCTAAGGAGTCGCACATCATAGCCTCGAATATCGATCAGGCACTGCTTGTGGCAACGCTATTTTCGCCTGAAACAGCGACCGAATTTATTGATCGCTTTTTGGTGACGTGTGAGGCATACAAAGTACCTGTTACGATTCTTTTGGCCAAGATTGACTTGGCTCGTCAGAACCCCGAGGCAGTGGAAGAGTTTCACGCCATATATGAGAGCGCTGGCTATCGTGTGATTGATGTGTCGGCCACCGAGGGAGAGGGTGTGGATATCGTGCGTGAGATGCTGCACGGCCGTACAACGCTTCTTTCGGGTAATTCTGGTGTGGGTAAATCCACCCTTGTAGCGGCGGTAGAGCCGGGCCTTGATATCCGCACCGGCGAGATCTCACAAAGTCACAATAAGGGAAAGCATACCACCACATTCTCTACTATGTATCCGTTGGCCGATGGCGGTTACATCATCGACACCCCCGGAATCAAAGGTTTTGGATTGATTGATATTGAAGATGCCGAGCTGGCGCACTATTTCCCCGAGATGATGCGCTATCTGCCTGAGTGTCGATTCTATAACTGTTCTCATACTCACGAGCCCCACTGCGCTGTGGTTGAGGCTGTGAAACGTGGTGAGATAGCATACCCACGATATGAGAGTTACCTCAAAATAATGGACGAAGATGACAAGTATCGCAAATAGACTTAAAAGATTGTATGGCGGCCACGATATGGAGTGGTATCGCGAACGAACGGAGTATATGTCTGGCTTCCTTACCGAAGAGCGTATGGAGGTTTTGCAGCGTACTTTGGCCAAGCGTACACGCTATATGACAATACTTACAGAGAATACCTTCCATCCGCAGAATGCATCGGCTCTGGTGCGCCACTGCGAGGCGTTTGGTGTGCAGGATTTGCATACGGTAGAGACTTGTTGTAAGTTTAACCCCAATGTGAATATAGTTCGTGGAACAGATAAATGGGTCGATATTACCCGTCACGACTCAACCACCGAGGCCATTGCGGCATTGAAGGGTGCGGGCTATCGTATCGTTGCCACAACACCCCATCGCCAGAGCTGTACGCCCGAGAGTTTCGATGTGGCTAAGGCGCCGTTCTGCTTGGTTTTCGGTACTGAGCACGCAGGTGTATCGGATGAGATTATCGAGGCGGCTGATGAGTACCTCTGTATCCCGATGTGTGGAATGGTGGAGAGTTTGAATGTGTCGGCTTCGGCAGCAATTCTGATTTATATGCTTTCGCAACGTATGCGCCTTACTGAGGGCATAGACTGGAGCCTCAGTGATGAGGAGAATAGTGAGTTGTTGTTTAGATGGGTGATGTCGTCTGCCAGAGATGCCGACCGCATCTTGGAGCGAAAGTTTCCCGATAGCATCAAGAGATAGGTTATGAGCGAGATTCTAAGAAAACAATTTTTGCAGCACGTTGGCCAGACCTCGCCAGCGCCTATGATGATCGAGGTGGAGCGTGCCGAGGGAGTATTTTTCTATACCCCAGAGGGTAAGCCTTATTACGATTTGGTGTCGGGTGTGTCGGTAAATAATGTTGGCCACTCTAATCCTGCCGTTATAGAGGCTGTGCAGCGTCAGGTTGCCAGCTATATGCATATTATGGTATATGGTGAGATGGTGGAGCGTCCGCAGGTGGAGTTTGCTCGCCGCTTGGCCGAGGCGTTGCCCGAACCTCTCAGCAGTGTCTATTTCCTAAATTCGGGAGCCGAGGCTGTGGAGGGCGCTTTGAAACTGGCAAAACGATATACCCACCGCACAGAGATGATTTCGATGCGTAGGGCCTATCACGGCTCAACTCACGGAGCTATGAGTATGATGGGTGCACCCGAGGGTGAGGAGTGGAAGAATGCTTTTCGTCCTTTGTTGCCCGACACGAAGGCGATACGATTTAACTGCGAGGAGGATTTAGCTCTTATTACCGAGCGTACGGCTTGTGTGTTGTGTGAACCTGTGCAGGGTGAGGCTGGTATAAGACCTCCAAAAGAGGGATATCTGCAGAGACTGCGTGAGCGTTGCTCGGAGGTGGGTGCATTGCTTATTTTCGATGAGATTCAGACTGGTATGGGTCGTACGGGTGAGATGTTCGCAATGACAAAGTATGGCGTTACGCCCGATATTGTTTGCCTGGCAAAGGCCTTTGGTGGCGGTATGCCGCTTGGAGCATTTGTGTCGAGTGGTGAGATTATGCAGAGTCTAACTCACAATCCGGTTTTGGGCCATATCACCACATTTGGAGGACACCCCGTATGCTGTGCGGCAGGTCTGGCAGCAATGAAGTTCCTGCAGGAGAACAAGGTGGTGGAGGATGTAGAGCGTAAGGGTGCTATGTACGAGGAGCTTCTCAGCGACCACCCAGCCGTGCTGGAGATTCGTCGCAGTGGTCTTTTGATGGCTGTGGAACTTGGCACGTCGGAGCGTATGTTCAAGATGATGGAGATGTTTGCCCAGGAGGGAATTATGGGCGACTGGTTCCTCTTCTGCGATACAGCTTTCCGCATTTCGCCACCGCTGATTATCTCGGATGACGAGATTCGCGATAGCGTGAGAATCATTCGCGGGTGTCTCGATAGGTTGTAATATTGCATTGATAATAAATAGTTTAACCGCTAAAACTACTAAGTTATGGAAGGAAGAAATCAGGGTGCTGTCATTACGACAGGTGCAGTTTTGACAATTACAATTGTGTGTGTAGGTATAATCGCATTTTTCTTGTTTGGAATACCTCGCTATAAGGTGTGGCAGCAGGAGATGAAGGGTCGTGCCGAGTTGGCGCAGGCTGAGCAGAATCGCCAAATCAAGATTGAGGAGGCTAAGGCTAATCTCGAGGCCGAGAAGCTTAATGCTGAGGCCGAGGTGGTGCGTGCACGAGGTGCAGCCGAGGCCATCAAGATTGAGAATGGCTCGCTTACTCCAACCTACATTCAGTATTTGTGGGTGCGTCAGCAGAATACTTCAGCAAACAAGGTTATCTATATCCCAACCGAGGCTGGATTGCCTATCTTGGAGGCAAAAAGCGAACAATAAAGAAGCCGTCTAACATGGCTCTTTTGGCATCTGGCTCGTTCTCAAAATCCTCATTTACACAGAGTAAACTGCGGTTTTGTGGGCTTCGGCCAGCTTCAAAATAGCTCTTGTTATACAACTTCTAAAGAGAAGGGATTGCTATACACCTTTCACAAAACAAAAGAGGCTGCTAACATAATCGTTAGGCAGCCTCTTCTATTTTTACTCCTCTGCAAAGCTCTTCAGCAATGCTATCTCCTCGCTCCAGCGCTCCTCGTCGGGAGTCTCCAAAATAAGCGGAATGTCATCGAAACGGGCATCCTGCATAATGTAACGGAATGGCGTGATGCCGAGAAATCCCTCGCCCAGCGGTGTGTGGCGGTCAACTCGGCTTTGCAGGGGTTTCAAAGCATCGTTTAGGTGCATACCACGCAGATATTTGAATCCTACAACGCTCTCAAATTCAGCAAATACCTTCTCGCAACCCTCTTCGGTCGAGAGATCATAGCCCGCAGCAAATGAGTGGCAGGTATCGAGGCATACACCCACGCGCGATTTATCCTCCACGCGGTCGATGATGTAGCTCAGATGCCAGAATGCATAACCGAGGTTTGAACCTTGACCTGCGGTGTTCTCGATTACGGCTGTAACACCTTTGGTTTTGTCGAGAGCGATGTTAATCGACTCGGCAACCAGCGCAAGGCTCTCCTCCTCCGAGATTTTCTTCAAGTGGCTGCCTGGGTGGAAGTTCAGACGGTCGAGGCCGAGCTGCTCGCATCGCTGCATCTCGTGGATGAACGAGGCTCGCGACTTCTCCAGCCCCTCTGGTTCGGGGTGTCCGAGGTTAATCAGGTAACTGTCGTGGGGCAGAATCTGCTCAGGCTTGTAGCCATACTTCTCGCAAGCCTGCTTAAACGTATCAATCTGTGCTGCGGTGAGCTCGGGTGCGGCCCACTGGCGTTGATTTTTGGTAAAGAGGGCAAAAGCTGTCGCCCCGATTTTCGATGCATTGAGCGGAGCATTGTCTACGCCGCCCGATGCGCTTACGTGTGCGCCTATGTATTTCATTTTAGTCAAATCTGGTTAATTATCTAATACAAATGTAACTAATTTTCCGTAAAAGTTTTAACTTTGCACTATAATTAATTATAGTGGGTTAGTTTTATTCAAAATATTGAGATAACTATGAGACGATTTTTCGGTTTGATATTGGTTATTATGGCTCTGTCTGTAATTGATGCTAAGGCTCAGTTTACGGTGGAGAGCGAAAATAAGGAGGCAAAGCAAAAGGTGGAGTTCAAACCTATTCAGGTTGATAAAGTTGTGGGTGTTAGCACCGACTATTATAGCGAGGCGCGTGAGAAGGCAGAGCGTCTCAGGATTCGTCGCCAGCGTAATACCTTTACAGCATCGGTCAGCCTCCAGGGTTCTATGGCCTCATATAACAGTGCGTGGGGTGGTGATAACTCAACAGCGGTGCAGGCCACAGCTACCTTTAAGCACGTATATTCGAAGGATAAGTTTAGCATCACTACCCAGGGTGATGGCCGTATGGGCTACAACATGGTGCGTGTGGAGGTGCCAGTCGAGGGGGCTGATGAGCCTACGCTTAAGGGAATATGGTACAAAAATATCGACCAGTTCTGGTTGCAGACTACTCCTGGTCGTAAGATGAATGACCATTGGTCATACACAGCTTCTGCTCGTATCGATAGCCGTTTTAGTAATGTCTATAAATCACGTACGGCCCAGGAGAAGACTGATGTCACAAAGGGATTCTTGGCTCCTGCCGATGTGTCGTTTTCTCTCGGTTTTACCTATGGCAGTGGCAGCAAGAAGTGGCCAATTACACTCTCACTCAACGCCCTTTCAACAAGTGGAACGGTGGTCTATAACGACGATTTGAAGAAGTTGTACGAGGATAAAAAAGCCACAACCTATTTTGGCGTGGATATCGACAAGCACGCCATCTTCTCTGGTGGTTCGCAGATTCAGTTTGACCTTAACAGCCGTAAGTGGGGTAAGAAGGGCTGGCTCACATATCGTACCCAGCTTATTACCTACTATGGTTGGATTACCAATGTGATGAACAACTCGAAGATTAAGGCTTATGAGACCTATCTCGATGAGCTGGAGGCCTGGGAGGCTGCCGGTAGTAATGCCGATACCAAGCCTGCATCGGTGCCTCGCCACGAGCGTTTGCACCCAACAGTAGGCTGGAAGAACTGGGTTACACTCAAGCTATCGAACTACATCTCTACAAGTTTTTATCACGAGTTGCAGTACAACAAGCAGCAGAATACGGCTGTTAGAATGTACTCTACTCTTACGCTTGGCCTTTCGTACTCTTTCGCTAGTAAGAAGAAGTAGTTGCCACCCAAGCAAAAGTTATTTCGCTCATAAGTTACGTGGCATTTGGTATGCCTATTGGAGCGATGAAGTTTTATCTAAAGAATTGTAATGTATAAAAATACAAAATATACTATCGTCTTCCCGCTAATTTTGGCTGCGGGAATAGTTCTAGGAGTTATGCTCGGCCAGTTCGTGGGTCGCAATCGTGCCGAGTCGCAGATTCGCAGTATGGTCAATAAAAGCAATCTGCACCTTAACAACAAAATCATGCAAACCTGTATGCTCATCGAGCATCAGTTTGTTGATTCTATCTCGATGGATTCACTCTCAGAGTTGGTCATTCCTCTTATGATGAAGGAGCTGGACCCTCACTCTGTATATATCCCAGCTCGTGAGATGCAGGAGATGAATGAGCCTTTGGAGGGTGAGTTCGATGGAATCGGCGTGGTGTTCAATGCTGCGACCGACACAGTCATTGTGTTGAATGTTATCCCCAATGGCCCAAGTGCAAAGGCTGGAGTAGTGTCTGGTGATAGAATTATCAAGATTAACGATACGCTTGCCGCTGGTGTGAAGATGCCTCAGACCGAGATTATGAAGCGCCTGAGAGGTCGTCGTGGTACCGAGGTGAAGCTCTCGCTCAAACGTCAGGGTATAGATGATTTGGTGGATATTGTGGTGGTGCGCGATGTGATACCAATCAAGAGTATCGAGTCGTCGTTTATGCTCAACGATAAGACTGGCTTTGTGAAGCTTTCGCAGTTTGCTCGCACCTCATATCAGGAGCTTATGCTCGCTATGCTTGAGCTTCGTGCGCAGGGTATGCGTAATTTGATTTTCGACTTGCGCGGTAACTCTGGCGGATATTTGGACCAGGCTATTGTTATTGCTAACGAGTTCCTGCCTGCAGGTAATCTTATCGTCTATACCGAGGATAGAAATGGCGAGCAGATGAAGCAGTTCAGCAATGGCAAAGGCATCTCTACAGATATAAACCTGGTGGTACTTATCGATGAGGAGAGTGCTTCGTCGAGCGAGATTTTGGCCGGAGCTATCCAGGATAACGATAGAGGTACGATTATTGGCCGTCGCTCATTTGGTAAGGGCTTGGTGCAGAGTCAGTTGCCATATAAAGATGGCTCGGCATTGCGTCTTACCATCGCCCGATACTATACCCCTACAGGTCGCTCTATCCAGAAACCATATAAGAATGGCGAGGAGTTCGATTATCAGATGGATATTGTGCGTCGCTATCAGAATAATGAGTTTTTCTCGGCCGATAGTATCCACTTTGCCGACTCGTTGAAGTTCACCACACCAAAGGGTAAGATTGTATATGGTGGCGGAGGTATTATGCCCGATCTGTTTGTGCCACTTGATACAACCCACGTCTCTCGTTACTATATGGAGGTTTCGGGTCGCAATATCCTTTATCGTTACACCATTGAGTATGCCGACAAGCATCGCGAGGCACTCAACAAGGTGGAGACAATGGAGCAGTTGGATTCTCTGCTCGATGCCGATAAGAACCTCTTTAACGACTTTATGCGTTACGCCTCGTCGAGAGGTGTGAAACCTAACCGTGCTGACATAGCCAAGTCGCGCGAGGTAATGGAGGCGCAACTCAAAGCCTATATTGGCCGAAATACGGTGTTGGAGGATGATGCGTTCTATCACTACATATATCCCATCGACAATGTGATGGTCGCAGCTATTGAGTGGTTTAAGCAGAATGAACAGAACGAAGCTGCAAAAAATGCTGAGGCTACTGAGGCCGCAGAGCAGGAAGAAACTAAAAACAAAGAGTAGAGAATGATTAAGCGAATTATAGGTATTGTGGCCACTTTGGCAGTGTTGGCTTTGGTTGTCTTTGCAGCAATCGGTAGCGGCAGCTATAAATCGATGGTATTTGGCAAGGAGAAGACCGCAACAGAGCAAGTAACTGCAGTGGAGCCTGCAGCAGGGGCAGTAACTACAACCGACAAGGTAGTGGAGTAGTCTACGGAAACCAATAACTAAAACTAATAACTGAAGATATGAAGAGAATTCTTTTTTGTATTGCATTTATCGTGTCGATGTTTTCGGCTACGGCAGCCGATATCCCAACTCCAAAGACCAAGTGTGGCCCCTGGGTTGTGGGTGTGACCGATACAGAGATGACTATTGTGTGGATTTCGGATATCCGCTCTATGGGCTGGGTGGAGGTTGCTCCCGACGATGGCACATCGTTCTATGCAACGCAGCGCCCTCGATTCTATGAGGATTTCCTGGGTCGTCATTTGGTGACAAAGGTGCACCACGTCCGTCTTACTGGCTTGAAGCCTGGTACTGTGTATCGCTATCGTATCTTCCAGCAGGGTATAGATGACAATCACCATAACCCAATCCCTGGCAACATTACAGCCAGCAATGTCTACTCGCGTCAGCCATATGCTATCCGCACCCTTGATAGCAGCAAGAGCGAGTGTCGTTTCTCGATGATTAATGATATTCACGGTCGCGACTCAATTCTGGTGGCCCTCACGAAGAATGTAGCTAAGAACAAGCCCGATTTTATGGTCTTCAATGGCGATATGGCCAGCTATATGGGTTCGATTGAGGATATCGAGCGTGACTTCTTGAAGCGTTCGTCAGAGCTGTGGGCAACCGATGTACCTCTTGTGTATGTACGCGGTAATCACGAGACTCGTGGCCCAGGCTTCAGCGAGTTCTTGAATCTGTTCCCCACCAAGACCAATACACCTTGCTTTACATTCCGTCATGGCCCTGTGGCATTTGTAGTATTGGATAGTGGCGAGGATAAGCCCGACAACGATATAGAGTATGGCGGCACAGCAGCCTATGATGCCTATCGTGCCGAGTTGGTCAAGTGGCTCGGTGAGGCAATCGAGAGCGAGGAGTTTAAATCGGCTCCCGTAAAGATAGCCCTCTTGCACATTCCATTCTCGAAGGGCGACGGCTGGTATGGCAACAACGAGCTTAAGCGCCTATTCCTTCCCTTGCTCAATAAGGCTGGTATTGACTTGATGCTGAGCGGTCACAACCACCGTTATAGCTTGCGCGAGCCAATGTCGTGCGACGGTAACGAGTTCCCAATTTTGGTGAATAGCAACAACGACCGTTTGGATGTAAAGGCTACCGCATCGGAGATTACTGTTGATGTGGTTGATGCTTTGGGTAAGGTATTGCACAAGCATACCTTCAAAGTAAAATAAAACGTGCCTAATTTGGCTATTTCGGCATCTTGCTCGTTCGAGAATTCCTCACATACGCCTTAGTATGCTGCGGATTCTCTCACTTCGGCAATCTTCAAAATAGCTCAAATTATACACGCTCCTGGGAATTACTCAGGATAGTAGAAATAAAATCGGGTGTCAAACTTTTTAGTTGACACCCGATTATTTTTTATGCTCTTCTTTTACAAGAAATACTTAATCTCTTCGCCTTCGATGGCTGAAAGTAGGTTGTTGGCCAGCGATGATGCACCTATGCGGAATAGCTCTGTGGTGAGCCACTCTTCGCCCAGAATTTCCTTAACGATTGTGTAATAGAGTGCCGCATCTTCAGCTGTGCGTATGCCTCCAGCCGCCTTGAAACCAACTTTGCGGCCTGTTTTGGCGTAGTAATCGCGGATAGCCTCGCACATCACAATTGCCGCCTCGGGTGTGGCAGATACATCAATCTTGCCCGTAGAGGTCTTGATGAAATCGGCTCCGGCTGCCATAGCAAGCAGCGAAGCGTTGCGTATTAGAGCTGGCGAAGAGAGTGCACCGGTCTCGAGAATCACCTTCAGAGTAGCATCTTCAGCTTCGCCACGGATAACCTCCACCTCGGCGGCAGCCTCATCGTATGCCTCTGTGAGGATCTTGCCTACATTGATTACCATATCGACCTCGTCAGCACCATTCTCTATAGCCATAGCAGTCTCCAGCATCTTCACCTCAAGGAATGTTTGCGACGAAGGGAAACCACCCACAACACTCGTAATGCGGAGTGGGGTAGCATCGATGACCAAACCAACGGTTTCGACAAACGGAGGATACACGCAAATAGAGGCTACATTCTGCAGATGGGGGTAATCTACACCAAACTCGGCAGCTCGGCTTGCAAATTCGCTAACCGACTGCTCGGAATCACAGCACGACAGCGTGGTGAGGTCAATGGCCGAGAGGCAGAACTTATACACCTCTACATTCTGGTTATCCTTGGCCATCTGGCTCAGTGCTGCGCTCTGCTGCTTCACTTGCTCGGCATTTGCAGCAGGGGCATAGTCGTTAAGTAAGGTCGCGTATTCCATAGTAATTGGGTTGTGCTAAAATAGTTACTTATGCAAATATACGAATATTATTATACATAGGTGTCATATTTTAGGCCAAAACTTATCTCACAACCACAAAAAAAGAGCCCAACCGCATCACGATTGGACTCTTGTCTGTTATGATTCGTTGCTCGATTAGAGCTTGAAACCCTTTGCGAAGAGGTTAGCAAGGTTAACATCCTTAGCAGCCTTCTCTGCCAAAGAAGCGTCCTTAGCGATTGCGCTCTTCAACTGAGTCTTAGCAGTCTCGATATCGCCCTCCTTAGAAGCGATTACAGCACGCAAGTAATCAGCCTTAGCTGATGTGTCAGCCGAGATAGCCTTCTTAGCAGCTGTCAAATCGTTGTTCATAGTGTTAGCGATAGCTGAGTTGTAGCCAGACAAAGTAGCAGCAGCTGTGCTGTAGTTACCCTGAGCAGCAGCAATCAACGACTTAGTCTTAGCATCAGCTGCAGAAGCATACTGCTGAGCCTTTGTGATGTTACCGTTTGCAAGGTTAGCCAACGCGAGGTTGCTGTTGATCTCGTTAGTGTTGAGACCCAACTGCTGAGCCTTCTCGTATGCTGTGAGAGCCTTTGACATATCGCCCATAGCTGCGTAAACAACACCGAGGTTGTTGTAAGCGCGAGCGTCGTTGAACTTCTTAGCTGTGTACTCCAAAACTGTAGCCTTAGCCTTGTTGTCAGCGATTACGCTCTCAGCCATATAGAGCAACTCCTCGTTTGTGAGCTCGTCCAAGCGGCCAGAGTTGATAAGATCTGCCATCTCGTCGTTAGTCTTACCCTTGATGTCTGTGCTATTTACCAACTGTGCACGACGCAACTTAGGCAAAATCTCCTTCTTCAACTCAGTAAATACTGCTGACATATTCTTGATCTCTGACTCACGCTGTGAAGAAGAGTCGTAGCGACCCAACACCTGGAGGATGATATCCTTATCCTCGATGTCAGACTCAGCAACCAACTCCTTGAAGCCTTCCCAGTCCTCACCATAAGATGCAACGTCGAGCTCCATACCAGTGCCCTTCAAAAGCTTCTCGGCAGTCTTGTGACCAGACTTTGAGCGAGCTGATGAGAGCTTGTCGTTAAGACGCTCTGGACCATCAGGTGATGCATAACCGTGAACGTAAAGCTTCTGTGAAGCGCGGTCGTTAGACTGAGTCTCGATAACATTCTGCTTGAATGCCTTCAACTCGTCGCTGTTGGCAGCCTTCTTAGATACGTTAGAAGAGTTGATAGCGTACATAATGTCTGCCTTAGTAACTACAGTTGTTACGTTCTTGTAGTTGTTAGCAGTGTTTGACATAACTGAAGCATAATCCAACTCCTTCTGCAAAGTGTTAACACCCTTTGCGATTGTCAAACCAAAAGCACGCTTGATAGCAGTAGCCTGTGCGCCACCTGCGTTCAAAGCAGCAGCCTCAGCCTTTGTTGGAAGAGCACCTGTGTTAGCGTTAACCAATGTGAAGGTCTTGCACTTACCACCTGGGCACTTAACCTCTATGCGGAGCTGCAACTCGCTCATCTGCATACGAGCATCATAAGGGAATTCAACGTGCTGAGTGAACTCTCCACCAGCTGCGTTTACTACTGTGTAGTTGTCCTTGATAGCGCTACCCTGGAAATACTTTGTAGCACCCTCTACCTCACCATCAGCAAATACCATTACTGGAGTAACCTTCAACACAGCCTTCTTGTTGTAGTACTGTGCGGGGAACTTTACTGTGATGTCGGCCTCTACCTTGCCGTTGTTCAATGCGAGAACCTCGGGTGTGCAGCTGATTGATACAGCCTCCTGGTTCTTTGCCATTTTGCCGAAGCAGTTACAGCCTGTGAAACCCAAAACAGCAACTGCTGCTACGAGCAAAAGTCTCAATGAGTTTTTCATAGTTTTTTAAGTTGTAATATCAATTATTAGTTCTTTTTGTGCGAATCTTTCTGACCACGCTCCTTGTGATCACCACGTGGACGGCCACCCTCTGGACGTGGCTTGCGCTCACGCTCTACCCAACCCTCTGGCTTAGGCATAAGAGCCTTGTGTGAGAGCTTATATTTGTTGGTCTTAGGATCAACGCCGATGAGCTTAACCTCAATCTTGTCGCCCTCCTTCAAGCCTGTCTCGTCCATTGTCTCGAAGCGCTTGTAGTCAATCTCAGAGATGTGCAACAGAGCCTCCTTACCAGGGAGAATCTCAACAAAAGCACCAAATGCTACGATGCTCTTGATGGTACCATCGTATACCTCACCAACCTCTGGAACAGCAACGATACCCTTGATACGAGCCAATGCGCCATCCAATGCGCTCTTGTCAACACCGAAGATGTCAACTACGCCACACTCCTCAGTCTCGGTGATAGTGATAGTTGTACCTGTTGTCTTCTGGATATCCTGGATAACCTTACCGCCAGGACCGATAACAGCACCGATGAAGTCCTTAGGAATCTGAATCTGTACGATACGTGGTACGAACTCGCGGTAATCCTCGCGTGGCTCAGCGATAGTCTCAGTAATCTTGCCCAAGATGTGCATACGACCCTTGCGAGCCTGCTCCAAAGCTGTAGCCAATACCTCATATGACAAACCGTCAACCTTGATATCCATCTGAGTAGCAGTGATACCATCAGCAGTACCTGTAACCTTGAAGTCCATATCACCCAAGTGATCCTCGTCACCCAAGATATCAGACAACACAGCCCAACGGCCAGTTGCAGAGTCTGAGATAAGACCCATTGCGATACCTGATACTGGCTTCTTGATCTTAACACCTGCGTCCATCAATGCCAATGTACCAGCACAAACTGTTGCCATTGATGAAGAACCGTTAGACTCCAAGATATCTGATACAACACGCAAAGCATATGGCATCTGCTCGCCTGTAGGAATCATAGGCTTCAATGCACGCCATGCCAAGTGGCCGTGACCAATCTCACGACGGCTAACGCCACGTGCTGGACGAGCCTCGCCAGTTGAGAATGGAGGGAAGTTATAGTGGAGAGTGAACTTCTCAGAACCCTGTACCAAAACCTCGTCGATCATCTTCTCGTCGAGCTTTGTACCCAATGTAACTGTTGTGAGCGACTGTGTCTCACCACGAGTAAAGATTGCAGAACCGTGAGCAGCTGGCAAGTAACCAACCTCGCACCAGATAGGACGAATCTCATCGGTCTTACGGCCATCCAAACGCTTACCCTCGTCGAGGATCATGTTACGCATAGCCTTCTTCTGTACATCGTCGTGGAAATATTTGTGGATAAGTGGAGCCTTCTCCTCCAACTCCTCCACAGTGAAGCGTGAAGCAAACTCAGCCTCCAAAGCCTCGAAGGCCTCAGAACGCTCGTGCTTAGCTGTACCGCTGGTTGCGATTGCATACGCCTTGTCGTAGAGCTCAGTGATGATCTGCTGACGCAACTCCTCATCGTTGTTCTCGTGGCAGTATGTGCGCTTAACGTCCTTGCCAAGCTCCTTCGAAAGCTCAATCTGAACTGCACAGTGCTTCTTGATCTCCTCGTGAGCAAACTTGATAGCGCCGAGCATAACCTCCTCAGACACCTCATTCATCTCACCCTCGACCATCAAGATATTGTCGATAGTACCACCAACCATGATGTCGAGGTCAACCTCAGACATCTGTGAGAAGTTAGGGTTAATAACATACTCGCCATTGATACGAGCTACACGAACCTCAGAGATTGGGCCACCGAATGGAATATCCGATACAGCCAAAGCTGCAGATGCAGCCAAACCTGCCAATGCATCGGGCTGAATATCCTTGTCGGCAGAGATGAGGTTAACGGTAACGAAAACGTCAGCGTGATAATCAGATGGGAACAATGGGCGCAAAGCACGGTCGATAAGACGTGCCACCAATACCTCGGCATCGCTGGCTTTACCCTCGCGCTTCATAAAACCTCCAGGGAAACGTCCGCAAGATGCGAACTTCTCCTTGTACTCCACCTGAAGAGGCATAAAATCTGTTCCTTCCTTAGCGTCCTTAGCGGCTACTACTGTTGCGAGCAACATAGTGTCGCCCATCTTAACTACTACCGAGCCGTCAGCCTGCTTTGCCAACTTGCCAGTCTCGATGGTAATCTCGCGACCATCGGCCAAAGTGATGGTCTTTTGTACAGCGTTGTACAACTTTTGTGCTTCCATAAATCTTATAATCGTCAAAAAAAATGTTTCCAAGAAAATGGCCTTCTATTGACGGCCATTCCAAAAATAAGGGCTGTCGGCCAAAAACAATCCGTACAGCCCTTATCGCTCCTTTCGAAGTATTACTTACGAAGGTTAAGAGTCTTGATGATAGCGCGGTAACGCTCGATATCAACCTCCTTCAAATACATAAGCAACTTGCGACGCTTACCAACCAAACGCAACAATGAACGCTGCGTACCAAAGTCGTGCTTGTTCTTCTTAAGGTGCTCTGTAAGGTGGCTGATACGGTATGAAAACAATGCGATCTGGCTCTCAGGAGAACCTGTGTCAGTGTTAGACTTGCCGTACGTACCAAAAAGCTCTTGCTTTTTCTCTGCTGTTAAATAAGCCATAAAAAAATAAGATTTTGTGGGTTGGCTGTTTTTATTTTTATAGCCAAAACCCTGGTTCCACTCTACGACGCATTCCCCTTACCGTGAATAACGCCAGAGCGTGCGGCAAAATTACTCCGAATTTCATTAAGAGACAAATATTTTGGGCTTAAAAACGTTGTTTTTGTTGCTAAAAAGAGCACTTTCGATTAAGAATTATATTTTTTTTGCCAAAACTTGTTATCTTTGCATTAAGAACCTCCTTTGTAGGTGGTAATTTTGAGGAGAAGATTTAAGACCTATAGGCTGAGCTATAAGCGTTATATTGAGGGTCAATGCTAAGATTATGAGAGTTATAAAATTGCACAATATAGTTTTTTCTTTCCTATTGCTTTCGCTCTTCTTTACGGGGTGCGGTGGAGATAAGCTTGAGTACCGTGTTGTCGATGGTCAGATGCTCGGAACGTTCCTTCATTTGAGTGCGCAGACCAGTCAGGAGGCCGGTGCTATCTATAGTCGCGCTATGGAGATTGATGCCGAGGCGAAGGCTTCAATGTCGATTTTCGATGAGCGTTCACTCTTGAGTCGTATAAATCGCGGCGAGACCGATTCAATCGATAAACATATCAAGTTCAATCTCGAATTGGCATCTCGTATTACGGCCATTAGTGGCGGAAGTTACGATGTTACCGTAAAGCCTTTGGTCGAAGCTTATGGATTTGCAGGTAAACAACGTCAATCTGTCGTAAATGTTGATTCTCTGCTGGAGTTCGTTGGTGCTGAAAAACTGCGTATCGAAGGCGATAGGGTAGTAAAGAGTGACAGCCGCGTGCAGATTGATTTTAACTCTATTGCTAAGGGCTATACCGTTGATTTGCTGGCAGAAGAGTTGGAGAAGATGGAGATTGAGAACTATATTGTCGATATAGGTGGTGAGGTGCGATGCAAGGGTGTAAATAGCAAGGGCGGAGCGTGGAGAATAGGTATCGAGACCCCGTTCGATGGAAACAATACAGCAGGCGAACATATCCAGCAGGTTATATCTCTATCGGATTGTGCTTTGGCTACGTCTGGCAACTATCGTCGTTTCTATCTTGATGAGTCGGGCCGTAAGGTGTCTCACACTATTGACCCACGTACTGGGTTGAGTGTTGTAAGCGACTTGCTGTCAGTTACAGTTATAGCGCCAACCTGCGCCGAAGCTGATGCTATGAGTACTATGTTTATGACTATGAGCAAGAAAGAGGCTTTGTCGGTTGCTCGCGAATTGCAGCAGCAGGGTATTAAGGTCTATTTCATAGCTTCATCTTCTGATGGGGACTACGAGGTATACTATTCGTCGGCCTTAGCTTCGGGTTTGAAGATTCTTGATAATATGCACGCCATTTGATGAGTGCTAATGTATGCATCGATGACGAATGTCTATGAAGAGAGCTATTTTAATATATAATCCGCAGGCTGGTCGTGGTAAGATCGAGCGCAATATCAGTCGTATAGTGGCTGTGTTCCGCACGGTAGATTATGATTTGATACTTCACCCCATCGAGTTTGAACGAAATCCCTTCGATGGTAACGAAGATGTCGATTTGGTGATTATTGCGGGTGGTGACGGTACAATCAATTATGTCGTCAACGCTATGATGCACAAGGGGCTCTCAATTACGCTTGGCATTATCCCAGCGGGTACGGCCAACGACTTTGCCGGAGCATTGGGTATGTCGACCGATGTGGTAGAGGCGGCACAGCAAATTGCCAGTGGTGTCATAGAGGAGATTGATTGTGGAAAGGTAGAACACATAAATAATAAAAAAGAATCGCCGATTTATTTTGTAAATATATTCAGTTTTGGTATCTTTACAACTACATCGCAGCACACGCCTGAGCGTATGAAGCATCGTTTGGGTCGTGTTGCCTACCTCCTTGCAGGAGTCAAAGATTTGAAAAACCTGCACGGAATACCGCTTACGATTACTACCGATGAGGAGACCTTCTACTATCCAACGCTTATGGGTCTTGTGTTCAATGGCGAGACTGCGGGACGAGTGCCATTGGCACGAATGTCGAATTTGAGAGATGGGGTATTCGATTGTCTTTTTTTGCGTAAACGTGAGACAGCTTTTCAGTCGGCCTGCGACATGTTGTTGTATATGTTGGGCATCAGGACACGCGCAGTAAAGTTTCTGCGTACCAGTACCTTGACTCTTATGTCACCCACCGTAGAAGATACCGATGTTGATGGTCAGCGCGGAGGTAGTTTCCCATTGAGGGTTAAGTGTTTGAAGGGTGCGCTGAAGATAGTAAGTCCAAGTTAGAAGTTAGCTTGCCGCAAGGCACGTTGATATAATAGGTTTTAGGGTTAGGAGAAAGAGAATATTTGGTGTCAGGTAAAACCTTATAATCAATTGAATATGGAGAGAAAGAAAAACAAGGAGGAGATTAGTAAAATTTCGATACTGAAGATTAAAAAACACTTTGAGGGTGATGGTTTTAAATCTGATGATTTTGTGATTTCGCCATTGATTAAGTTCAAGTCGATGGTTGGAACTCCTCGAGTTATAGATGGAGGCATAACAGTTGGTATTGTTTGTAATGGATCAGCGAGAGTGTCGATAAATAGCCACTCATATGAACTTAAAAAGGATTATATATTTCTTCTGAGTGAAGAATCAGTGATATCTGCATTTAGGTGCACAAAGGCGTGTATGGGTTATATCATAAGCTTCTCGCGCAGTTTTGTGGAGTCCGTAAGTGTCGATGTTACAG
Source organism: Alistipes sp. (assembly GCA_045632085.1). Lineage (GTDB taxonomy): Bacteria > Bacteroidota > Bacteroidia > Bacteroidales > Rikenellaceae > Alistipes. The sequence continues at coordinate 33,873 of JAZQVY010000031.1, forward strand.
ATTTTATGAAGACTCGATTGATGCTGTCGGTGAAGCCTTGTATTCCTGTGTCTGCAAATGATGTTGACCGCCTCCACGGCATTGCTACACTTCTCTCTGCTTCGGTTGTTAAGCAGGACTTTGCATATAAAGATAAGGTGGTAACTTCACTCTTCAGTGCGTTTTTCTATACTATCACCTCTATTTTGAGTCAATACGCATCTGACGATGTGGCTCGTGCGCATTGTACTCGTGGAGAGAAACTCCTCACTCGTTTCTTCCAGTTGCTTTGCGAGGAGTGTGAGCGTGAGCATAGCGTAGAGTATTATGCGCGTTGTTTGGATATCACGCCCAAGTATTTGTCGCTCATTACGAAGAGCCGTACCGGTATGAACGCATCTAAAATTATTGATGAGGCCATTATCCGTAAGGCCAAGGAGTTGTTGAAACTGCCTGATATTAGTATCCTGGAGGTGTCGGAACGTCTTAATTTTGTGTCGCAGTCATTCTTTGGTAAGTATTTCAAGCAGCGTGTCGGCATATCTCCATCACGTTTTAGAGCAACTATGCAGTAGGGCTAGAGCTTGGTCAGCCAAGATATGCCCAGAGTTTTGTAAATAAATAAAGTATCCCCACCAGATTGCTCTGGCGGGGATAACTTTTTTAGGCCTTATAGTTGGCCTCTATCTCGGTAGATTCTTACTCAAGAACCTTAACCTTGATGTTACGGAACCATACATCATCACCGTGATCCTGGAAACCGATGTAACCCTCGTGGTTCTCACCACCGCAGTTGTTGAGCAAGTTAAATGCTACAGGCCACTTCTCCTCTGAGAACTTAGACTTCTGCAACATCTCAGTCCACTGTGGAGTCCACAAGTGGTACTCTACAACAGGAACATCGTTCTGGAAGTGAACAACAGTACCCTTGTAAACCATAATCTTCACCTTGTTCCACTCGCCAGCAGGCTTAGAGTTCTGTGGCTTAGCAGGAATCATATCATAGAGTGAAGAAGACTGGCGGTTGCCATCAACACCCAACTTAGCATCTGGGTGACGCTCGTTGTCAAGTACCTGGCACTCAGGAGCTGATACATAGATAGGCTCCCAACCACCCTTATCGTTCTTAACCTCCTGAGCCAAATAGAAGATACCAGAGTTACCACCCTTAGAAACCTTCCACTCGAGCTCCAACTCGAAGTTCTTGAACTTCTGTGCTGCGTAGATGATATCGCCACCCTCGCCAGTCTGGGCCTCGCCACCGCCTGAGCCAGAGAACTTCAAGCAACCGTCCTCGATAGTCCAGCGTGAAGGTACGTGATCCTTACCATAACCACGCCAGCCCTCCAACGATGTACCGTCAAACAATACAATAGTATTAGGGTCCTCTTTAGGGCCACCGCAACCTACGAGCATTGATACCATCGCAGCCATCATCAATATTTTTTTCATTTCTTATCTAATTACAATTGTGTTAACACTCAATTATCTAGGCATTTCAGGGAGATTCCAACCTGCACGGTAGTTATGCTTGATGAGCTCCTCAGCAAACTTCTGTGCGTTGATAGGATCTGTGTAACGCTTGTTGAATGTTGGGTGACCATCCTTTACAGAGAAGCCGTCCTCAATCATGATGCGGATTGTCTCGTCAGCACCGATGTTAGTGAAGCGCATGTTCTCGCCGTCCCAGTTGAGGATCTTGTGGAGGTTCTGCAAACGAACGCCCAATACACCCATAACAACCATCTCGTTGAATGGACCAGCCTCAGAGAAGTCTGAGTTAGTCATCACGCGGTTCTCCTTAGACTCCTTACAAGCACGTACCCAATCCATCTCGTGTGAGAGCTCGACGTGGCGCGCACGCTCGGGAACCTTAGGTGTACGACCTGACAAAAGGAATGGGTTAGCACCGTAGCAACCGCATACCAATGTGTCCTTAGTACCGTAGAAGATAACGGCACCACCGCCACCCTTGATGTTGAGGTCGATACCTGGATCCATACCCTCAGGACGCTCTGGCTTCAAGCCGCCGTCATACCAGTTAACTGTAACTGCTGGCAACTTGCACTTGTGAACCTTACCACGTGCTGGGAATGTGTACTTAACGTACTCAGCCTGTGGAGCGCAATCTGTGAGCAATGATGTAGATGAGCCCTGAACTGTATCAGGATAACCCAACTGGAGAGCCTTGAATACAGGGTGGAGGATGTGGCAAGCCATATCACCCAATGCACCTGTACCGAAGTCCCACCAACCACGCCAGTTCCAAGGCTGGTAAACCTGGTTGTATGGACGGTAAGGAGCTGGACCGAGGAACAAATCCCACTTCAATGTGTCAGGAATTGGGTGAACCTCAGTTGGAACCATCAAGCCCTGTGGCCAGATAGGACGGTCAGTGAAGGCGTCAACGCGTGTTACCTCACCAATCTCACCATTCCAAATCCAGTTACATACTGTCTCAACACCTACGTGTGAAGAACCCTGGTTACCCATCTGAGTAGCAACCTGATGCTTAGCAGCGAGCTTAGTCAAGAGGCGAGACTCATAAACTGAGTGAGTAAGAGGCTTCTGGCAGTACACGTGCTTGCCGAGCTCCATAGCGTAAGCTGATACAAGTGCGTGAGTGTGGTCAGGAGTTGCGCAGATCACAGCGTCGATTTCGTTAGCTGCCTTGTCGTACATCTCGCGCCAGTCCCAGAAACGCTTAGCCTTAGGGAATGCGTTGAATACGTTCTTTGCGTATGCCCAGTCGGTATCGCAAAGTGCAACAATATTCTCAGTCTTCTTAACGGCATTGATGTTAGAGTTACCCATACCACCGATACCTACGGCTGCGATGTTCAACTTGTCAGATGGTGACTTGTGTCCAAAAGCTGCACCCATTACGTTGTTGGGGACAACTGTCATAGCTGCAAGACCTGCTGTCGAGGCCTTCAAAAAGTCAGCTCGAGAGATTTTCTTTGACATTGTTGTAATTTTTAGGTTAATAAATAATTGTTTAGATACTATATTTTATATCTTTTTCTTCATTGTTGCGGGGCGGTGACAATTTGCTCTTGTCACCTTAGAATTTCGCGTTTGGAAGCGTTTCAACACTCATCAAGCTTCGCTCAACGCAATTTATTGGGGGCTGTATGAAGCGGTGTACCTCTATATATATGTTGTCTATGCCATTGGCCGATGCCTGCTTTAGTACGGCGTCGAAATCAATATTGCCGCTGTCGCCCACATTCTCCATATCGTGCAGATGGAGAGCTGCTATACGTTTGCTAAAGTGCTTTATCAGTTCTTCAGCCTTTGCTCCTGCCTGATAGGCTTCGAAGGTGTCTATCTCAAAGAGTAGTGTCTCTGCGTCACATTGTGATGCTACTTTATCCAGGGCCGATACGCCATCGTGGGGCATTAGTGCCGCACTTGTTGGATGGTAGCAGAGCTTGAGCTCGTGCTTGGTGGCAATCTCGCTTATAAGCTTGACATAGGCCACGAAATTCGCGATAGCTCTGTCGTCGTCGCCCTCTGGTTGGTATGCCAGGGTCAAATACTTACAGCCAAGTTGTGCGTAAGTTGCTATTGCCCTTTCCCACCACTCTGAGTCGGGATCCTTTTGTTGAGACTCGGGTGTAGCATTGGTTGATGCCTCTGCAGCCTTTGCTTCGAGCTCGACACTGCCCTCAGCCTTAACCTCTACCTCCTCGTTTGCCTCCTCATTTGCCCCTTCGTTTGCCCCTTTGTTTGCCTCCTTGTCAGTATCTTGGGCAGCGTAGAACGCGGCTCGCTGCTCGGGAGTCATCGTTGGCTCCTTGCTGAGATAGGCCGAAGTGATTCTTAGCCCAACTCTCTTTGCCAGAGCTCTAAACTCTGAGGGTGGCAACAGATATACCTTCCCTTGGTAGAATGCACCCACCTCGATTGAGGTAAAGCCGAGCTCGGCTACTCTCTCGAGAGTGGTCTCTACGCAGTTGTACATCTCATTGTCGAGAGTTGCTATGTGCAGACCTATGTTTGAGCGCACCTCGCTCAGAGCATCTGCGACAGCTTCGGTAAATGAGTCCGCGGCCTTCTTGATTCCCACCAACGAAGTAGCAGCCTCCATTACTGAGGATAGGCCCTGTTTGAAAAATGAGAGTCTGTCCATCGTAATTGTATTAAGCCTTGTCTGTGTCGCTATCCTCCTCGTCTGGACGATATTCAGGGTCGTTTGACACGCCGAATGTTACGTTGCGACGGCCATTGAAGTCTGAGTTGTATGATGCGTCAACACCCCCGCCAAGTATGGTCTCTATTGAGTGTGGGTTATTTTCGTATGTATCCTCCTCCTGCTCATCCTGCTCGCTGGTTACCTCTTCGGCTGGCTGCTCCTGATTTGGAGTGTCGTTTGGTGTGTTATCCTGTTCATCATTCTGCTCTGCAGCCTCCTGCTCGGCCTTCAGGCGAGCCTCCTCTTCAGCCTTAGCCTTCTCCTCGGCGAGCTTAGCCTGGTAGATAGCCTCCTCCTTAGCACGGCGTGCCTCGATGCGACCTGCAATGCGGATTCCATACTCATACAGAGCATAGCAAGGGATGAAAATCAGAACCTGGCTAACAACATCAGGAGGAGTGATGATGGCTGCGAAAATAAGCAATGCTGCAACAGCAATCTTGCGATACTGGCGCATGCCCTGTGAGGTAATAAGGCCAATAGTAGCAAGCAAGCGGATAAGCAGTGGTAGCTGGAAAGCCACAGCCGCAGCAAACGATACGCTAAGTACGGTCGAAAGATAAGAATCAACGCTGATGATGTTGCTGATCTGGTCACTCACCTGATAGTTACCCAAGAAGTTAACTGCAAGAGGGGCGATGACGTAGTAGCCAAACAAAAGACCCATTACAAACCAGATGGGAGTCTCAACCGCATAGCGAATGCTCTGCTTGCGCTGCTGAGGTGGAAGAGCTGGCTTCACGAAAAGCCACAATTCCCAAATCAGGTAAGGGAATGCAATAATAAACGCGCCAACGAATGAACTCTTAATGTGCAGCATAAACTGTCCAGCCATCTTGTTGTTGAACAATTCCACGCTATCTGGGTGTATTCTCAACGTCTCCGAGCCCATCAAATCGGCCATCAAACTGAAGAGCCTATTGGTTGGGAAGGTGTCACGGATGGGTGCAAATACAATATCAAGCACGATACCTTTCAGTGCGAAGAGCACGATAAAGAGTAGTGCAAATATAAGAGCTACGCGGATAAGAATCTTACGAATTTCGTCGAGGTGCTCGCCGAAAGTCATCTCCGCTTCATCGTTTACGGTGCGCTGGTTACTCATTTCTACCTTACTGCCAGAATAATGACGGTTTATGATTTAATTACTCAGTTTTCTCTGTCTTCTCGCTCTTTACCTCGGGCTTTGTGTCGTCGTCCTTAGTGGCAGTATTTACAGCGTCCTTGAACTCACGGATACCGCGACCTGCGCCACGCATCAACTCTGGCAACTTCTTACCTCCGAAAAGGAGCAAAAGTACAAGTACGATAAGAATAATCTCCTGTGTTCCAATTCCACCGATAAGCAAAAAATCCATAGTAGTAGTGTTTTTAAATTTATTAATAAATTATTTTAGTGCATTTTCAATCCGAAAGTTAAGCATAAAAATCGATTTTTACAACTTTATGAAGTTTTTTATGCTTTGCATATTTCTCAAAAACTTACCTCGTGAGGCGTGGTTATGAGTGTATGAGTTTGAAAAATAGGGTGTTCGATGGTATAGGCCCAATTTTGGCCGAAACCATATCTTCCAATTTTCACAACAAAAAAACGAGATGTGAAGTCTTTTATTGCTAACCTCGCATCTCGTTTTGATATATTTTTCTTGCTGTTCGGAGCCTACTCCGACCGGTTATTATCGAAGATAATCCTCGAAGTAGTTTGTTATCTTCTGGTGAAGGTGTACAGCGTCCTTGCCGAATACGTTGTGCTCAGCGCAAGGATATGGGAAATAGTCCACCTGCACGTTGTTTTTGATACACTCTCTAACGAAGCTGAGTGAGTGCTCCCAAACAACAACTGGGTCAACCGCGCCCTGGCAAATCAAGAGCTTACCCTTCAGATCCTTGGCCTTGTTGATGAGGCTGGTCTTAGCAAAGCCCTCGGGGTTGTTGTGGGTGTTGTCCATATAGCGCTCGCCATACATAATTTCATACCACTTCCAGTCGATTACAGGACCACCTGCAACGCCTACCTTGAAGATGTCTGGATAGTTGGTAATCAGTGAGATAGTCATAAATCCACCATAGCTCCAGCCGTGTACGCCAATACGGTCGGTGTCTACCCAGTCGTGGGTCATAAGCCACTTCAAACCAGCCACCTGGTCCTCCATCTCGCGCTGTCCGCACTCGCGGTGGATGGCCTTCTCAAACTCGGCTCCACGATTCGATGTTCCGCGGTTATCCATCACGAAAATCACATAGCCGCGCTGAGCCATATACATCTCCCAGCGACGCAACTGGCCGAGGTAGGTGTTCTTCACCATTTGAGAGTGTGGACCACCATATACGTACACGATTACAGGGTACTTCTTCGATGGGTCAAAATCGAGAGGCTTGATAAGGCGATAGTAGTTGTCAAACTTGCCGTCGGCACTCTTTACTGAGCCAAGTGTAATCTCTGCAAAGTTGTAACCCTCGGTTGGATCCTCGGCGCGGAAAAGCTCCTTTGCTGGCTTGCCATCAGTGCGGCCAACCTCCACAACGCGAGGAACTTTCAATGATGAGTAGTTGTCCAAATAGTAGCGGCCTGATGCGCTCACTGTAACGTTGTGCCAACCCTCGGCAGTGGTCAGTCGAGTCTGCTTGCCGGTGGCGATATCGACCTTGAAAAGGTGGTTGTCGATTGGTGATACTTCGGCTGATGTGTAGTATACCGATTTCTCGTCCTGGGCTACGTATTTTACGTCGGCAGCAGTCTCTGTCAGGCGCTTGATTACACCGTTGTCGTTGCAGAGATAGAGGTTCCAGTAACCATCACGTGTGTTGGTTGAATAGATGAACTTTGTAGGGTCATTTTTCATAAACACCAATGGGTGCTGAGGCTCTGCCCAGCGGTCGTCGTGCTCGCTGAGAATCTGTGCGATAAACTTACCTGTTGTGGCGTTGTACACGTTGAGGTGAATGTTCTTCTGTGAGCGGTCGAGCACCTGAATATAGATCTTCTCAGAGTCGGGCGACCAGGTGATATTTGTCAAATAACGCTCCTTGTCGAAGCCTGTAACCTCCACATAGATAGTCTTTTGGCTCTCGATGTCATAAACGCCAAGGCTTACGATCTCTGATGCCATACCGTTCATTGGGTATTTGATATTCTTGAGTGTTCCGGTGCGGGTTGTGATGTCGAGAAGTGGGAAATCGGTTACAGCCGACTCATCCTTTTTGTAGAATGCAATCTTCTTGGCATCGGGTGAAAAGAAGATGCCACCACCGATACCAAACTCGTTGCGGCTAACGCTCTGACCGCATACGATATTGGGGTCAGAGTATGATGTGATAGCCTGCTCACGCTCGTTTACGAAACAATATAGGTTGTTGTCGCGGGTGTAGGCATAGATGCCGCCTTTGCCGCTCTGGCGAGTGAGGTTCTGACCTGCAGGAATCTTGTGTTTTGAAGTTACTGTGCGGCTCTTGAGGTCGATTGTGTTGCGCATGCCAAATGCGGCTACCACCAACGACTGCTCGTCGTCGAATGTATAGGCTGGGAACGATTTGAATGATGTCGCAAGAATCGAATTTAGCTCATCGAGTGAGATGATTGTGCGGCGCTTGTTGTTGCGTGCATCGGTGGCACAAAGTGTGGTGCCGTCAACCCAAGCGTAAGAGTCGCTTTGGCCAATCCAGCTTGCTGAGAAGTTTTTGGGTGTAAGCTCGCGGTTGAGAATTACATCCTCCATTGTGAGCAAACGTCGCTCAGAGGTCTGAGCCTGCGCGGGAAAAGCTGTCATAAGCAGTGTTGCAGCTAAAATTATGAATGAAGTTCTCATTGTTTGTTGAGTTAATGTTTAATTATAATGGTGCGAAAGTAAGTAAAAAATGCGAGATATACAATTATTAATTAAGAGAGCGCTTGAGGCCTAGTGATTTTTTGCAGTCGATTTATTCGTTGATTGCTGAATAGCTTTTTTGAGCAGAAGATCGCTTTTGGGGAGATTGAAAGTGTGGTTTAAGGCCCATGAAAGGGCAAAAAACAAGAAATTTCAAGAAAAAATTAATTTTTTTTCAAAAATATTTTGCGGAATAGGAAAATATGTCTACATTTGCACACCCAATTAAAGGAATTGGAGCCCAGATGGCGGAATCGGTAGACGCGCTGGTCTCAAACACCAGTAGGTTCACCCCTGTGCCGGTTCGACCCCGGCTCTGGGTACACGAAAACCCTTGTAGAACAACTTCTACGAGGGTTTTTCTATTTTACCACCCTAAAGTTGGTCACTTTGGGTCACCACTTTGAAAAATGGGGTCCAAAAAAACGGCAAAAAGGGGCTGAAAAAAATGTCGGAATTTTCGCTTTTTGAGGGGAAGCAATAAATAATAATTTTTATGATAAATCCGAATTCACAATTCTGATATACTTCAGATGTGGGTTGCCGTTTCTAAAGCAATATAAAGTTTGTTTAAACTATGGTTGGCATTGTTCAAGCCTTTGGCTTCATATCCATTTGTATCCAAAATGTCACCTGCTTCAAAAAAAGCATACAACTTCAAATTGTAGAAGTCGCACACAGATTGAACTCCAGCCAA
>JAZQVY010000032.1:0-40960 GCA_045632085.1 Alistipes sp.
AGGCATTGGAGATTGCAGACTCGTTGATTCGCTCAAGCGCTATTGATATCATCGTAATTGACTCTGTAGCAGCACTTACTCCAAAGGCTGAGATTGAGGGCGAAATGGGTGACTCGAAGATGGGTCTTCAGGCACGATTGATGTCGCAGGCATTGCGTAAGCTCACAGCCAGCATCTCGAAGACTAAGACCGTTTGTATCTTCATCAATCAGTTGCGCGATAAGATTGGTGTGGTGTATGGCAACCCTGAGACAACAACAGGCGGGAATGCATTGAAGTTCTATGCCAGTGTGCGTATTGATATCCGTCGTGCATCGGTAATCAAGGATGGCGAGGAGCAGCTCGGAACACGTACTAAGGTAAAGGTTGTGAAGAACAAGGTGGCACCTCCATTCAAGCGTGCCGAGTTTGACATTATGTTTGGAGAGGGTATTTCGAAGATTGGCGAGATAGTTGACCTCAGCGTTGATTACGGCATCGTTCGCAAGGCTGGCTCGTGGTTCTCATACGGAGAGCAGAAGATTGGTCAGGGTCGTGATGCTGTAAAGGAGTTGCTCTCAACAAACAAGGAGCTTTGCGACGAGATTGAAACTAAGCTGCGCGAAGCGATGAAAACCAAAAATTAGAGTCTATGAACTATACTGCAGAGGATGAGATACTCATCCAGAGTAAATGGGAGATACTTGCAGAATCGTGTAAAAAAATCTGCAAGAAAGAGGAGGATTGGAACTTTATCAAGAAGGCATTTTTCCTTGCAAAAGAGGCTCATCAGGGAGTAAGGCGACGCTCAGGCGAGCCTTACTTCCTGCATCCTATTGCAGTAGCACAGATAGTTGTGGATGAGATCGGATTGGGTGTGAAGTCAGTCGTGGCGGCACTTCTGCACGATGTGGTGGAGGATACCGACTACACAGTGGAGGATATGGAGCACCTCTTCGGCCACAAGATTGCCACAATGGTTGATGGTCTGACTAAAATGTCGGGCGTGTTTAATGCTGACACGTCGAAGCAGGCCGAATACTTCCGCAAAGTATTGCTTACTCTTTCAGACGACGTAAGAGTAATCCTAATCAAGATTGCCGACCGTCTGCACAATATGCGTACACTGGGCTCAATGCCTCAGAATAAGCAGATTAAAATTACGGGCGAGACAATTTATCTCTTTGCTCCCTTGGCCTACAGATTGGGATTGTACGCAATAAAGACCGAGCTGGAGAATCTATGTATGAAATACAGATTCCCCAAAGAGTATGAGGAGATTACGCAGCATATCAACGAAACATCAGCTGCACGCGACGAGTACATACGCAAATTCAATGCTCCCATTGTCGAAGCTCTTGACAGAAACGGCATTAAGTATGAGATTACCGGTAGGGTAAAGAGCGCCTACTCGATCTGGACCAAGATGGTACAGAAACAGATTCCATTCTCGGAAATCTACGACCTTTTTGCAATTCGCATAGTATTCCAGCCATTGGATTTTCCATCGGAAAAAACACAATGTTGGCAGATATACTCTTCAATAACAGATATTTACACACCAAAACCAGACCGTCTGCGCGATTGGATTAGCATGCCAAAGGCCAACGGTTATGAGGCGCTTCATTCAACAGTGATGGGCCCCGATGGTATTTGGGTAGAGGTGCAGATTCGTACCCAGCGTATGGACGAGATCGCCGAGCGCGGTTTCGCAGCACACTGGAAATACAAGAAGGCCACCATATCGCACGACGAGGATGAATTCGACAAGTGGTTGAAGATGATTCGCACCGCATTGGAGAGCCCAACTCAGAATGCAGTAGATTTCTTGGATAACTTCAAGTTATCGTTGTATGCCTCTGAGATTGCGGTATTTACACCAAAGGGTGAGGCACGCCGACTTCCTTACGGAGCCACAGCTCTCGACTTTGCATACGACGTACATACCAAGATTGGAAATGGCGCCATTGGAGCGAAAATCAACCATAAGATTATGCCTATCACCACACCGCTGAATAGTGGTGACCAGGTAGAGATTATCACGGCCGAATCAGCAAGGCCCAAAGCCGAATGGTTAGAGCAGGTTCAAACAACCAAGGCCAAACAGGCCATTAAAAACTATCTTAAGCGCGAACAAGAGCATAACCAGCAGCGCGGAATGCAGCTTCTGGATGAGCGATTGACACAGATGAATATCACGCCAAACAACCGCGTAATTCGCAAGCTTATAGCAGCTTATGACAGCCACAACAAGGAGGAGCTCTATACCAAGATTGGTGCAGGAATAGTATCGCTGGACAATCTCGAGAAGGTATTGAGAACAAACTCCAATTTCAAGATTCTCAAGTTCTGGAACCTCTTTATCAAGGAGGATGACGACGAGGGTGACGATGACGAGGCTATAAACAACGACAAGAAGGCTAAGCCACACAACGATGGCCACTTGGTTGTGGCCGAATGTTGCCATCCATTACCAGGCGACCAGGTTGTGGGATTCAAAGACCCTATCACACACCAAATCATAGTACACAAAGCCACTTGTGACGAGCTTAACAGATTGGCATCGCAGCACGGTGATTGCATTGTGAAAGAGGAGATTAAGTGGGAGCAACACAAGACACAGTCTTCGTTGGCTACAATCCAGATTATGGGTATCGACCGAATGGGATTGCTTGTAGATTTGGCAAATGTGGTAACCAACGACTTCAGCATCAATATGCGACAGGTGAATATTCAGTCGCACGACGGAATATTTGAGGGTACTTTGAGCCTATATGTGCGTGACGCAGAGAGTCTTAACGCCATACTCGACCGTTTGAGAAGAGTGAAGGGTATGGAGAGCGTCAAGCGACAGTCAAACTAAATAAAAACCCACCTAACACCATCCAAATATGAAGAACGGCTTGCTTAAAAATCGTTTGATGAAAAGAAATCCGTTGATTTTGTTGGTTATTGTAGCCATCGCCTTTGTGGTGGTTACATGGAAACCTGCATTGTTTAATAACGGAAAGAGCGATTACTCGATTGTTTTGTGCAACGAAGCATCTACATCTGAACAGACAGCAGCCGAGGAGTTGCAGCAATATTTGGAGCAGATTAGTGGGGCAGTATTGCCTATTATCAGCCCCGACCAATTAGAGAAGGGACAACGACACATCTTTGTAGGCTATAACGAAGAATATGGCAAAGAGTTAGTCATAGAGTGCCCCGACAACAACTACGAGGGCTACACATACCGTACCGTTGGCAAAAATATCTGGATCTACGGAGGCAAGCAACGAGGTACGATGTATGGCGTATATTCATTTCTCGAGAATGAGTTAGGCATAAGATGGTACACTTTTGATTACACCAAGATTCCACAGCTAAAAAAGTGGAAAATCAAAGAACTAAACCACAGCGAAGAGCCATTTTTGCAGTATCGACACATTCTTTATAGCAATATAGAGGCACGCAGTAATCTATTGGCACACAACAAGATTAATTCAGCGTGGAGTGGCCAAAACAACAAATACGGCAATCTGTCAGCCTATTGGAATGCTCACACATTTGAGCAGTTCATCCCTTCGGGCGAATATTTCGACAAGCACCCCGAATACTTCTCATTGCGTGACGGCAAGCGCGCTCCATACACGCAGCTATGCTTATCAAATCCTGAAGTATTAGAGATTTGCATCGAGAAGATGAAGCAGGCCATAGCGGCTAATCCGTTGTGCTGGGTATATAGTATGTCGCAGAGCGACAATCAGTTACCTTGCCAATGCGAAAAGTGTCGTGCTATTGAGGAGCAATATGGCGGCCATTCGGGCCTGATTGTGTGGTTTGTAAATCAGGTTGCAGATGCAATAAAGCCGATTTATCCTGATAAATATATAGGTACATTTGCCTATCAATACACTCGTCAGGCTCCTAAGGGGATAACACCTCGCGACAACGTTGTTATCCGCCTTTGCAGCATAGAGTGTTGCTTTGCCCATCCGCTCGAAGGATGCGAGCATAATCGTTCGTTTGTGACCGACATAGAGGATTGGTCTAAGATAGCACCTAATCTCTATATATGGGACTATGTGGTTAATTTCCGACAGTATATAGCACCATTCCCCAACTTTGGTGTGTTGGCAGACAACATCAAGACTTTCAAGAAATACAACGCCATTGGAGTCATGGAACAAGCTCAGTATCAATCACTCGGAGGTGAATTTGCCGAGATGAAATCTTGGGTATTAAGCAAGCTCTTATGGAACCCCAACCTCGACACACGAATGCTGGTAGAGCAGTTTATCAATGACTATTACGGCGAGGCTGCCCAATACATACAACAATATTTTGACCTTTGTCATTCACAGATTAAGGATGACACCGTAATGGGCATATATATTAACGAGAAAAACCCTCTTTATACCGACGAATTTGTAGCTGAGGGTAAGCATATACTTGAACTAGCAAAGCAGGCTGTAGCTAAAGCCGATGATGCAACACGTCACCGAGTTGATTTGGTTGCTTTGCAGATGGACTATTTACGATTGATGCGTAATCCAGAAGAGACTAAGAGTGATGGTACGTACGATCGTTTCTGTGACTTTATACGCAAGCATAATATAAAGGCAAATGAACCTATGCCGGTCGAAGTATTTATAGACGAATATAATAAACGTGTAAATAGATAGGCAATATTGACGTATATAGTAGATAATAACTAAAAATGGATTGAAAATGCTGGACAACATTTGGATATTCGTAGTTATAATAGGTGCAGTAATATCTATTGCACAGAAGAATCAGCAGAAGCAGAGAAATGCTGAATCAGGCGAGGAGCCTTCGCTCGACCCTCAGGCTGAGCTGGAACGTCGTATGCGTGAAATATTCGGCGAAGGCAAAAGCGTGGAGCAAACGACCGAAAATAAGCCTATGCCAGCCCCTGTACAGCCTTCTAACACTATAGGCAGGCCCACATACACTCAACCAAAGGTTACTAGTACACAATCAAAAGCAAAAGGTGCAAACCGAAGCGCAAATTCAACAATACACAATACATCAAGCAAGTTTGCAAATAGCGCCAAGAAGCAAGATCCGATAAAGAGGGGAGAGATAACCTCAAAACAGAGCAATATAGACGAAATTATAGATGATTTCACTATGGAGAAGGCTCTGATATACTCTGAAGTGATACGCCCTAAATTTGAGGAGATATAAGCCTTATTCGAATTCATAGACGAAAAGCTACATCAATTAATGTATCGATGGGGGGGATCTTCTGTTTATACATAATTGCAGATGATACATGCTCGAAGAGTAGAACATTAGATAATATATTAACAATAGATATAATCACTATGGCAACAATTTTTTCAAAGATTATAGCAGGGGAGATACCAAGCTATAAGGTAGCAGAGGACGAGAACTTCTACGCCTTCCTAGACATCAATCCATTGGCTAAGGGACACACTTTGGTAGTACCAAAGAAGGAGGTTGACTACTATTACGACCTCGATGACGAGACGCTGGCAGGTATGAGTATCTTCGCCAAAAAGGTTGCGCACAAAATCAAGGAGCAAACAGGTTGCGTAAAAGTAGCAACAGTGGTTTTAGGCCTTGAGGTTCCGCACGCACACATACATTTAATCCCAATGAATAGCGAAAATGACGTAGATTTTCGCCGTGAAAAGCTAAAATTATCTCCAGAAGAGTTTGCAGAAATAGCAGCTAAGTTAGCATTATAACAGAGTGTTTACAACTCTGTAAGTTACAGTAAAACAATAGGGTAGTCGAGTAATTGACTACCCTATATTTATTTTATTTAACATAATGTAATAGCTTGTTGAAAAATACAATAATTAATTAATAAAGAAGTAGGGGAGACCTCGATATTGTTACAATCTTCACTATATTTTACATATGTAATTACATTTGTAACTATTCAGTCTTGTAAAACCTTGTTGATATTTCACTTTTGTAAACCCCGTACGTGCGTTACAATTGTTAATATCTACATATGTAAATAGTTGAGCAAAGGGTAGTAAATAGCTATTTTGAAGATAAAAAACATATGTTAAAGAACTAAACTATCACAAATAAAAACACTAATCATCAGTATTTTACGCAATATATATAATTTTAAGGTTTAGTATTACGGTGGTATAATAGTAAATGAATGGTATTCATAGATATTAGTAATTACGATAATTGTTAATTCGTTATTTATTAGCGTTTTATAGTATTTTATGTAAAGAATAACTTTAATATGATTGATTTCAATATTTTTACCATAATAACATCTATACAATTGTAAACATTATTGACAATGCAGTTTGTTTTACATTCGTAACAAAATACTTGTTTACAAAAGAAAAATGCTTTATATTTGTGAAAAATTAGGATTATGCGTGAAAAATTGCAAAAATTGATGTCAACAGAGCAACTTACATCGAGTCGCTTTGCTGAACTACTGGGAATACAACCTTCTGGAGTCTCTCACCTACTTGGTGGACGAAACAAGCCGAGCTTTGATTTGGTTCAGAAAATTCTGCGTAGATTTCCGCATATCAATCCTGACTGGTTGATTCTCGACAGCGAGCAGATGTATCGCACGGATGCTGACGACCAGTCTGCATCGACCAACGCTGCAGAAAACGTATCGCCTGAAATGGCCGTAAATGGAGAAAATATTTCTGCGACGCAAAATATCGCATTCTCGGAGAGTTCGCAAACAAGCGCTCCAGGCGTCGAGCAAATGATGGCAAGAGCCGCAACAGCACACAAAAATGTAAAGCGCGTGATTGTGCTCTTTGATGATCATACATTTGAGAGCTTTGAAATGTCGCGCTAACCAAATCCTCTGGACAAGATGAAACGAATAAAGATTACGGTGATGCGCATCACTCGATACGAGGATTTGATGGCCGAGTTTGAAAATCCGATTGAGCACGCCTGTGACATGCAACTTGGACAGAGTTTCATCGTTGAGAACTGCACTAAGCCAGCAGGAATGTGCGAGAGCGCCTGGGAGACAATGCTACCATTTGTGAAGGAACTTGCAAATGGTGGCGGCAACTTCTTTAATGGATGGATGAAAAACCCTCATTCGGCTATGTTGTCGTGCAATGACGGCTTTCGCCCTGTGAGTTTCTATGTTGAGGTGATTGAGTAAAATATTTCGCCATATTTTTCGTTATATTTGCAATAAGATTTTATTGCGACAAATCCTATGAGAAAAATTATCTATCTGTTTGTTGCGGCAATTATGGTTGCGTGCAGCAGTGACAACATATCTTATATTACCGACGAAGATTTTGCAGAAACAGTTAAAATGGAAAAAACGCTCGGAATTGATGCGCTGATTAACGATGTGAGCAAATTCGTGAAGTCGGGCGACCACATCATTGTAGAGAATTACAGAGATTCGGCTATATACTGTGCATATAATTATAAATCAGGGGAGTTAGTGCGTAGTTGGGGATACAAGGGCCGAGCGAATAATGAGTATAGTATACCTGAAATAATCCAACTCGAAGATGGCAAATTTGGCATCAATGATATGGGGAAGTGCAAGATGGAATTTTACGATAATTTCGACGGCCATCCATCCAGCATTGTGGAATATGATGACTTGCAGATGGGTGTAAATGATATATGCCATTTGCAGACAAACGAATATGTTTATTACAACATAATACCAGGAGAATCAACTATATACAAGTGGAAAGTGGGTGAAAAACCAACACCTCTGCCTGCACTCGACATCTATGCCAAAAGATACGCAGAAGAGACTGCGTATGGCGGTTTTCTGGGAACAAACGGAGATGGAAAAATCCTATACGCCTTCACCTACATAGACGGTTTCGATATTTTTGACGCAGAGGGTAATTGCGTTAAACAAGTTCGTCGCAAAGGCTCAAACGGAGCATCGACATTTGAGGGCTACAAAGAGGATGAAAGCGACGAGGATTATAAAGTATTTTCGTATAGAGCGTGTTGCGACAAGGATGGCTTCTACATCTATCGTGTGAATTACTCCAGTGCGGAACTCAGTGAATCACTGGAGCGCACAACATATATCGAGCAATTTGATTGGGAAGGTCGCCCAATCAGGCGTTATGAGCTTCCGATGTTTTTCAGGAATTTCTGCGCACTTGGCGACGGGAAGTTTGTCGTGTATGACATAACATCGGAGAATGAGGCTCTGCAAATCTTCGAGCCCGACACAACAAATTAAAATCAGACTAAAAAAGAGAAGTGGATTTGTGAATTATATTTTGATGTAATATTTATATTATGTTAAATAATGTCGGGGTAAAATAGTTATTTAGGGGATTTTGAAGGCTTCAGAGATTATAAAACGCTATGGCACAATAAAAAGCGTTTGAGCAATAAATAATTCTCTCACATTTAAAAACTGCGAATTCAGAACGCAGAAAGCCTTTAACACAGGCTCAATATCTGGAATAAATCCTCCTTACACAACATTCTAAAAATCACAACAACACAATATCGCGCTGACCACAAGTTTTTTGACAAAAATCTTGTGGCTCTTCATTTTTTTATATACCTTTGTATAATAATAGATAATTCTCAACCTGAATTTATGACTAGGCTCAGATTTATTATCGTGTTGTGCACAATGTTGCTGTGCGGTTTTAGCGCAGAAGCAAAGAAATATAATACCCAGGCAAGCTATGAGACATATAGCTGCACCATCGATGGTATCGAGCGTACATACAAACTATATCTCCCCGCCAATATTAAACCCAATGCTCCGCTGATCTTTGTTCTGCACGGCTACGGAGGCTCAAATAACATCGATTTTCTAGGCGCAAATAAGCTGGCCGACAAATATGGATTTGCTGTGTGCTACCCAAGAGGCTCAAAAGATGGTCGAGGAAAGCACTGCTGGAATGTGGGCTACCCTTTCCAGAAAGACATGAAGGCTGACGACATTTCGTTTATGTGTCAGCTTGCCCGTAAATTGCAGAAAGAGCATAAGTTAAGCCGCAAAAATACATTCTGCACCGGAATGTCGAACGGTGGTGAGATGTGCTATTTGTTAGCCTACGCCGAGCAGAAGACATTTGCCGCAGTTGCTCCTATTGCAGGCCTTACAATGGAGTGGTTTACAAAAACATACTCCCCCACCCGACCAATGCCTATCATGGAGGTACACGGAACAGAGGACCGCACTTCGGAGTGGACCGGCGATTTGGAGAACAAAGGTGGCTGGGGACCATATATTGCAGTTCCCGACGCAATTGATTACTGGGTGAAGGTGAATGGTTGCAAAGAGTCAACATCTGAGGAGTTACCATTAAAAACCGCTGAAGCAAACCAGGTTACGCTACACAAATATTTTGGCGGCAAGAAGAACAGCCAGGTGTGGTTATACGAAATTAAGGGCGGTAAACACTCTTGGGGCAATAAAGATATTGACACAGCCGCTGAAATTTGGAAATTTTTTACTACATTCGTGCGCTAAATGATAGCAAGAGATATGTTACAAAGAGTTTTGAAAGCTATAACGGCTAAATCGGCTCTTATCGGAGTGGTTGGACTGGTCGTTGGTATTGCCATCTTTGTCTTATCTACAGGGTACGGAGTTGGGCACGCGGCCATAAGCCATCAAAAGATGGTAGCGCAGCAAGTAAAGCAATATCTCCCATCGCAAGTGGACGTGATTTATGAGCGACTATCCGATAACAAGCAGGATTTCTTGCATTTGAAGATAGACACTACATACCACAAGATTGGTAAAGGCAACTACACACGCGAGGTATTGTGCAACAGAGAGTTCTCGCTCAGAGAGTTTGATGGTAGTTACAACGACTGCTCGGATGCTGTAGCTCACTGCTTTGTGGAGGGTGACGCTACGAGAAAATGGCAGTCAGGCGAGGCAACAAAGAGTATTGCAGGAAACAATTGCTACCGAGTGGTGACAACTTTTGCCGGCAAAAACTGGGAGGCGTGGTATACAACCACACTACCCCACCTTGCCGAAGGAGCAAAGGCAAAAGATCTCTTCGAAGGTTTGATTCTCGAAGTTCGTGATGCCGAAGGTGAGTATGAGCTAAAAGCAAAATATATAACACAATATATTGGATAACTTTTTTTTAATAAACTTTAACACTATGAAGAAATTCTTTTCTATTCTTGCTGCATCTGCTCTCGTAGCAGGTATGGCAACATCGTGCCAGAAGCCTAACACTCTCTCTTCTGCAGAGAAGGCTGAGGGTTGGCAGCTTCTTTTCGACGGTGAGACACTCAACGGCTGGCGTAGCTTCAACGAGAAGGAGTTGAAGGGCGGTTGGACTGTAGTTGATGGTTGCATTCAGGCATCTGGTGAGGGTGGCGATGCATCTGGCTACATCGTAACTGACAAGAAGTACTCTAACTTCGAGTTGGTATGGGATTGGAAGCTCACAAAGGGCGGTAACAGCGGTATGTTGTACCACGTTGTTGAGCATCCACGCTTCAAGGTTCCTTATGTAACTGGTCCTGAGTATCAGCTTATCGACGTTGAGGGTTGGGAGGAAGTTAACGCTCCTGCAAAGTTGGAGGATTGGCAGAAGATCGGCGTAGATTACGCTATGCACTTGCCAGACTACAGCAAGATGAAGATTAACCCTGTAGGTGAGTGGAACTCATCTAAGATCGTTTACGACAACGGTCACGTTGAGCACTGGCTCAATGGCGAGAAGATCGTTGAGTTCGAGGCTTACACTGACGACTGGTTTGCTCGCAAGGCTAGCGGTAAGTGGGGCAACGCTACTGAGTACGGTTTGGCTTCTGAGGGCGTAATCTGCTTGCAGGACCACGGTGATCCAGCTTCTTTCCGTAACATCAAGATTAAGGAGTTGCCTAAGACAACTACTGGTAAGAAGGTTAGCTTGTTCAACGGTAAGGACCTTACAGGTTGGGAGTTGTTCGGTAGCATGCGTACATCTGTTGACGCTGAGGGCAACTTGGTAACTGAGAACGGCGAGGATTTGAAGTATGGTTACCTCGGTACACGTGAGTACTACAAGGACTTCGACTTGACAGTTGAGTTCAAGCAGTTCTCTAACGGTAACGCTGGTTTGTTCTTCCACTCATTCGTTCACGGTGGTTACAAGAACAACCACGTAAACGGTTGGCAGTGTGAGGTTGCTCCTAAGGGCAACGATACAGGTGGTATCTACGAGTCTTACGGCCGTGGTTGGTTGAAGCAGATTCCTGAGGAGAAGGAGAACATCTTGAAGGAGGGCGAGTGGAACACATTGCGCGTACGCGTTGAGGGTGACCACGTACAGACTTGGTTGAATGGTCAGCCTATGGTTGATTTCAACGATGCACTCATCGGTTCTAAGACTGGTCGTATCATGTTGCAGATCCACGATGGTAGCGACATTAAGGTTCTTTGGAAGAACTTCAACTTGACAGTATTGTAATATTTGCAATCTCAAGAATAACAAGTCCGGCCTTAGGGTCGGACTTTTTGTTTATGGTGCTACACCATATGCTCAAAATTAGTATATTTGCAGGCGTATTTATAAATATATGTATGATAAAAGTATTTCGTAAGATAGCGCTGGCTTTGATGGTCGGCATTGCGACGGGATTTACGGCCTGTGCAGAGCGTGTGAGTAGTTCACAGAGCGATATAGCAGTAACAATTCTGCCACTTAAATATATAATCGAGAGTATTACGGGTGACGATTTCTCTATCGAAACGATTGTACCCAACGGCGCGAGCCCCGAGACTTATGAGCCAACACCAAAGCAGATAATCGCTCTCAGCAAAAGTAAGATGATATTCTCAACAGGACTGATTGAGTTCGAAAATTCGCTTCTAAGTCGCCTTAAAGAGCAATCAAATATAGTGAATCTAAGCCAGGGAATAGAGCTTATCGAGGGTAGCTGCTCGCACAACCACTCAAAGAGTGTGCATAACGCACACAACCACTCGCACGGTATTGATCCCCACATCTGGACCTCACCTCGCGAGCTGAAAGTTATGGCCGAGAACGCATATAATGCCATTGCAAAGCACTACCCCGACTCAACCAAATATCGCACTGCCTATGAGGCCCTTATCTCTGAGTTTGAGGTGCTGGACAAGGAGTGCGAGGAGCTATGCCGCAATGCCGACACTAAAGCATTTGTGGTCTACCACCCTGCTCTGACATACTTCGCCAGAGCTTACGGCATTGAGCAGATTACAGTAGAGAGCGACGGCAAGGAGCCATCGGCAAAACACCTGGCAACAATCATCGAGCAGGCAAAGCAGATGGGTGTGAAATGCGTGTTGTATCAGACTCAATACCCTCGTTCGGTTGTAGATGTCGTAGCAAAAGATATGGGTGTAAATTGTATTGAGTTCGACCCATTGGCAGAGAATATTTCAGAGAACATCCTCCGCATAACTCACACAATTACAGGCATAAGTAAGTAGGCATATGGATAAAAAGGAGATTTTGATATCTATCCGCGACCTTAGTGTGGAGTACGACAACACCACTGCGTTAGATGGTGTTAATCTCGATATATATACCGATGACTTTATTGGTGTAATTGGGCCCAACGGAGGTGGCAAATCTTCGCTCGTTAAGGCCATAATGGGTACTACTGCATACAGGGGTTCTATCCATTTCGACGAGTCGCTGCGTCGTGGCAACCATTATAAGATTGGATATATGCCACAGGTGTCGCAGTTTGATATGCGATTTCCAATCTCGATTCGTGAGGTGGTATTGTCGGGCCTGCAGACAGAAAAGGGATTTTTTGGCCGTTACAATGCCCAGGACAAGCAGCGAGCAGATGCTCTGCTCGAAAAGATGGGTATTGCAGGGCTAGCTTCATCACCCATAGGCGAGGTGTCGGGTGGACAGATGCAACGCGCTCTGCTCTGCCGAGCAATAATCTCGGAACCAAAGTTGCTTATTCTCGATGAGCCGACAAACTTTGTGGACAACCGTTTCGAGTATGAGTTCTACAATATGGTGCGTGAGCTGAGCGACAGGATGGCTATTGTGATGGTGTCGCACGACTTGGGAACAATCACAAGCGTGGTGAAGAGCATCGTATGCGTCAACAAATGTGTGCATCGCCACGACTCCAACGTCCTCACCGAGGAGCAGCTACGCAACTACAACTGCCCTATTCAGGTACTTTCGCACGGTCATATTCCTCACACCGTATTGGAACATCACGCAGGCGATTGCTGCGGTGAGAAACATTAAAGGAGTGGCATCTACCACTCCTTTAATGTATTATTGTAGCGATGTACAATCTTTTATAAGATACAGATTTGCATTATCCTCAGTCTCGGTAATCACTATCAAATCTCTATCGTGGATTCCACGATAGATAATCTTATCCTTACAATTTACTTGCAACGATTGCGCTTTGCCAGACTTCAAATCGGCCCACGCCAACATCGACGAAGATAACATATATCTAAATACCACAAACCCATCGCTAAGCGATTTGACATTAAATCCGCGCACATATCGCTTATCCGACATTGCATCAAGCATACTTTTCTCTGATGTGAACGATTCGAGAGATGGAAAATTATTCTCACCAAAATCCATTTCACAAACTTGCGATAAAGTTTTGTCGGGATTCACTTGCCATATTGTGCGTTCAAATGGAGATACGGCATATACTTTCTCGCCATCTTGCAAGAGTTTATACTGAGCCATTGCATATGATTGCTTCACATCGCCAACAGGCTCAGAAGAGCTGAAATCCGAATTGTAATACGTAAGCATACTCTGATTAGAGTCATTGTTATTAAACATCGAAACAACATAACCACCGCCCAAGACTGCGATATCCATATATGGAATTTGAGGAGCAGCCTGAGTTCCTACATATTTACCATTCAACTCATACTCAATATATTTACGAGCAGGTCTATCATAAATCACCACATTACCACTCTGGTTTATGCGGAACGATGTTATCATTGAATACTCATTCTCGGCACGCCCCTTACTACCAATGCGAGAGATATATTTGCCACTCTTCGCATCATAGACTATGATTTGAAACTCACTCGACATCATTCCCATTATTACCAACTTATCGCCTACACGCTCAACGTTCCTAATTGGAGATGCGACCAGTGTATTTGCTTTACCAGCCTCGGCGATAAGCGGAATAGGTGTATAATCTTCAAGCTCAACTACCACAGGATTTTGGATATCAACTACAAATTGCACATTTGCCGTTTCGTCTGCACACGCAACCAAAAGCGACATAGCAAGAAAAAATGATATATACTTATTCATAATAAATAACTACTTAATACCACATAAAAAAATCCCTCCTTTGCATTATTCATAATACTAAGAGGGATTTAACTTCTTCTATATGTCTTTATGCCTCGTTGAGCGAGCTGAGCTCCTCGAACATAGAAGAGAAAGAAGAGATCATATCGCGACGCATAGCAGCATAATACTTGCGAACAAGCGATGCATTATGTGGCTCAGTTGGATTATTAGCCTTTACATAGAGTGCGTTACGCAAAGCAACAGCCTTCTCCATCAAACCAACAACAGCCTCCTCCTTAGAGGGCTGAAAATATATTGCCATCTCGCAATCGAAGACAAACTCCTCCAAGCGATAATCAATCTCCTTCTTAAGGTTTCTCAAATTTGCCATAATCAAATATTTATTAAATTTTACTTAGTGCAAACATAATAAATTTTTTCTAAAAATGCAAATACGAGAGCCTATATAACCAACTATTACATTAAAAAAAAGGCCTTCCGCTCTATGGAAGGCCACGTGAAAGATTTCACCTGCACTCAGGGTATCTAATCACTTCTGGCAGATTAGCAACGACCAATGCCACCATCCTGTTTACCTGGACCCTTTGTACTACAAGAGCCACCTTTCTGCGTACCGCAACCCTTGTCGGCTGATTTGGTTGAGGCTGTGGTAGATTTTTGTGTACTCTTGGCAGCGTGACCAGCTACAGAATTGTGAGTAGACTTTTGATTGTGCTGCTCTACTTTTTTGTTGTTCTTGTCCATATTGTTTAGTTTATTGGTTGTTGAACTAAGCACTGCAAATAGCGTACAAAAACCTCCTTGCGGGCATAAAAAAAGCGAGGCAAACAGATTGCCTCGCATTAGTTTTAATCGCACAAATATTGCAGATTACTCTACATCAGTAATATAGATGTTGCGGAACTCGATTGGACCACCCTCGCTCTGCAATGCGATATAACCCTCAGTGTGCTCGCCTGTACACTCGTTCAAAAGCTTGCCATTTACATACGATGTGATAGTCTTGCCCTTGCAGATAATCTCGGCAGTATTCCACTCACCTACTGGATTCTCAGCATCGCCAGAACGATCTTTAACAGGAAAATCACCTACGCACTCAACCTCTTTGATCTTAGCGCCGCCAAGCATCACATAATCACCAGCCTTGCCGCTGCAAAGCTGATACTCAATAGCCTCTGGCCACACATTATCAGGGTCTTGAACTCGCTGGAAGATACCGCTGTTGCTGCCCTCACCTACCCAGCGCCACTCTACGTGAAGCTTGTAATCGCCATACTTCTGCTCTGTACGCATATAACCGAAAGGCTTACCTTCGATAAGGATATTTCTATCTTTATTGATTTTGTAAACATCGGTAGTCAAAACAGAGTTGTTCTCCAAAGCAAATACCCAGTTATTTAGGTCTTTGCCATTAAACAAATAAGTTTTTTCTGGAGCCTTAGCACAAGAGCCCAAAAGCATTGCAAAAGCAACAGCTACAAGTGTAAATTTTGTCTTCATATGAATATTGTTTTTCTATTGTCGTTAACTAAGGCAAAAATAAGCATTTATTCTCATTCTACGACACTTTTTACGTTCTTTTTGGTTATATTTGTGGAGTTTTATATTACCATTGGAAAAATATAAATTCAAATTTAAGATAGTATGAAAAGATTTTTTACACTTTTGATTGCCGCTTTGCTTATCTGCGGTTCATCTTGGGCTTACAATCGTGAGATTGTGGCTATTCATAGTAAGGCAATGGACAAGGATATTTTGGTTACAGTATTCTTGCCCGACAATTATCACAAAGCCGAGAAGCTTCCAGTTGTGTATCTGTTGCACGGTTACAGCGGCAGCAACAAGGATTGGGATGAGATGGGCCAGGCTGGTCCTTTGGCCGACAAACACAATGTAATTTTGGTACTCCCCGACGGTGGATACGACAGCTGGTACTGGGATAGCCCTATCAACCCTAAGCACAAGTACGAGACATTCGTATCAAGCGAGGTTGTAAGCTACATTGATTCTCACTACAAAACTATCGCCGACCGCTCAGGTCGTGCTATCACAGGTCTTTCGATGGGTGGTCACGGCGCGCTCTATCTTGCAATCCGTCATCAGGATTTGTTCGGTGCGGCAGGTTCAACATCGGGTGGTGTTGATATTCGCCCATTCCCAAAGAACTGGAATATGAGAAAGTGGATTGGTACAATCGAGGAGAATCCTCAGTATTGGGAGCAGTACACAGTAACCAATATGGTCGACAAACTTAAGCCTAACCACTTAAAGCTCATCATCGACTGCGGCACAGAGGATTTCTTCTACAAGGTTAACTGCGAGCTTCATGAGAAGCTTTTGGCAGCTAAGATTCCACACGACTTCTATGTTCGTCCAGGTGCTCACAACTGGCCTTACTGGCGTAATTCTGTGAAGTTCCAGGTATTGTATTTTAGCAACTTCTTCGAGGCTGAGGCCGCAAAGAAGGCTGCTGCAGCTAAGGCTCAGACTAAGTAATCAAATAAAGCAAATTAGATGAAAAAGATTTTATTTCTACTACTCGCAACTCTATCGCTTGGTTCACATTCGGTTGTGGCCGACAACAAAGATGATGTTCGCGAGCGCAACCGATACGAGCTTGCCGAACGATTCACGGCAGGCAAGTTGCAGAATATGCTCTTCTCGACAACTGTTGATCCACATTGGTTCAAATCGGGCGAGAAGTTCTGGTATAGCTACAAGACCAGCAATGGTACAAAATGGTATGTAGTTGATCCTGCTACCAAGAAGCGTGAACCAATGTTCGACCACGAGAAGATGGCCTCTCAGCTAAGCGAGATTGTGAAGGACCCATTCATTGCAGAGCAGCTTCCAATCTACAATTTGGAGGTTGACGAGGATGGTCGTACATTCACCTTCCAAGTAACATCGTCTCAGGATGCCAAGCCAAAGAAGCTCTCAAAGGAGGATTCATTGGCAGGTAAGAAACCTAAGAAGGCTAGCGGCAAGGAGATTTTCTACTTCTCTTACGACAGCAAGACCCAGCAGCTCACTCACCTCAAGGATAAGGAGAAAGAGACAAAACAGTTGCACTGGGCATCGGTTTCACCAGACGGTAAGACTGTTGTCTATGCAAAGGATTTGAACCTTTACCGCATGTCTCGAGAGGATTACGAGAAGCTCAAGAAGAACGAGAAGGATAGCACTATCACCGAGATTCAGCTCACAACCGATGGAGTTGAGCATTTCGGTTATGGCCAGCCTTATAGCTTGCTCAACACCGACACACTATGTAACGGCAAGCGTCGTGGCGCTTATGGCGTATGGTCACCAGACTCTCGCTACTTTGCTACTACGCTCACTGATTCGCGCAAAGTAAAAGAGTTGTGGGTTATCAACGCTTTGGCTAATCCACGCCCAACACTTGAGACATACAAGTACACAATGCCTGGCGACAAGGAGGCTCCTCAGTATCACCTCTACTTGTTCGATATGAGCAACAACTCTCGCAAGGAGATTCAGACTGGTCGTTTCAAAGACCAGACTCTTTCAATTGCACGTCGTCCACGCGAGCAGAAGCAGCGTCATATGTATGATCAGTCAAACATTTGGTTGGGAGACAACAATCGCTTCTTCGTGACTCGTTCGAGCCGCGACTTGCACCGCATTGACATCTGCTCTTACACTATCGGCCAGGACTCTTTGACTCCTGTAATCGAGGAGCGTATGAACACATACATCGAGGTTCGCCCTCTCTCGGCTGTGAATAACGGCAAGGAGCTTATCCAGTGGAGCGAGCGCGACGGTTGGGCTCATCTCTATTTGTATGACGACAAAGGCACACTCAAGCGTAAACTCACCGAGGGAGCTTGGCACGTTCATGAGATTTTGAAGGTTGACGAGAAGCACCGCACAGTATATTTCACTGGTATGGGTCGCGAGAAGGGTGAAAATCCTTACTACCAGCACCTCTACTCGGTAAGCTTGGATGGTGGCGAAGTGAAGCTCCTGAACAAGGGCAACCACTTCCACGAGCCAGTGATTGATGATGCTTGCCGCTACTTCGTGGACAACTACTCTCGTGTGGATACTATCCCTGAGACTGCTCTCTACGATTGCTTGGGTAACCGCATTATGACTTTGGAGTCGAGCGATTTCTCACAACTTTTGGCTAACGGCTACAAGTTCCCTGAAACCTTCACAGTTAAGGCTGCCGACGGTGTTACCGATTTGTATGGTGTGATGTATAAGCCATTCGATTTCGACCCTGAGAAGAGCTACCCTATTGTTGATTATGTATATCCAGGACCACAGGTCGAGGCTACACAGTATCCATTTACTCGTATGACAGTGCGTACTGACCGTTTGGCTCAGGCTGGATTTATCGTAATCTCTGTGGGTAACCGAGGCGGCCATCCCGACCGTTCGAAGTGGTATCACAACTATGGTTACGGCAACCTCCGCGACTATGGTTTGGCTGATCAGAAGGCTGCTATCGAGCAGCTGGCTGCACGCCACAAGTTTATAGATATCAACCGAGTTGGTATTCACGGTCATTCAGGTGGTGGCTTTATGTCAACAGCCGCTATCCTGCAATACCCAGACTTCTTCAAGGCCGCTGTATCGTGTGCAGGTAACCACGATAACAAGATTTACAACCGCTGGTGGAGCGAGACTCACCACGGTGTAAAGGAGGTGGTTAGCGAGAAGGGCGACACTACATTTGTATATCGCATCAACAGCAACCCTGAAATTGCACGTCAGTTGAAGGGACACCTGCTTTTGGTTCACGGAGAGATTGACAACAACGTTCACCCAGGTAACACATCTCGCGTTGCCGACGCATTGATTAGAGCAAACAAACGTTTTGATATGTTGTACTTGCCTACTCAGCGTCACGGCTTTGGTGATATGAATGAGTATTTCTACTGGCGTTTGGTGGATTACTTCACTGATTATCTGATTGATGGTCGCCAGACTCAGGTGGATATTCCTAATAGATAAATCTTTCGACGAAATGAAGATTATCAAGAATATAGTTATTATGGTGGCAGCCCTCTACTCGGTGGGCTGCTCGCCATTAAACTCAGATTGTGTGGCCGTCTGCGGCGACGACAAGGTGATGATTATCGACTTTGGCAAGTCGGAGGGGCGCGATGTGGATACCGTTTGGAGCTGGCAAGCTGACAAGAGTGTAAAGGGACTTCCGGCAGAGTATGTAGGTCGTCTGCAATCCATCGACGAGTGCAAAGCCGTTGATAACAATACCAAGATGCTTATCACATCGTCGAGCGACTGCTGTTTATTGATTGACATTGCTACAAAAGAGGTTCTTTTCTATGCAAATGTTGTGAATGCACATTCGGCTGATATGTTGCCAGATGGTCGCATCGCTATTGCACTTTCGACCAACAACCGAGGCCTGGGCAATGCGCTGGAGCTATACGATGTGAAGCACCCTGAAAAGCGAATCTTCCGCGACTCGCTCTACTCGGGTCACGGAGTTGTGTGGAACGACAAGCGTGAGAGCCTTTATGCACTAGGATACAAAGAGCTCAGAGAGTATAAATTAAAGGATTGGCAGAGTAATACACCATCACTCGAAAAGGTTGCAGAGTGGGAACTTCCAATAAATTCGGGTCACGACCTATCGCCAGTTGACAATAATCGTATGCTTATATCAGGTCGCGAGGGGGTTGTTTGGTTTGACATTGCGAAGCAGGAATTTACTCCGTTTGAGCCTTTGAAAGATGTTCGTGGAGTGAAGTCGGTAAACCTTGACACCAAGACCAACCGCCTGATTTTCACCAAAGGCGAGACAAGTTGGTGGACACAAAACATCTACCAGCGTAACCCCGATAAAACGGTCACAATCGACAGCATAAGATTGTACAAAGCACGTCCGCTTAAGTTCTAAAACATAATTAGGCCTGTCTAACAAATTCATATTGTATGACAGGCCTAATTTATTGATATTTTCTTTATCAAGGCAGATGCCAAAAGAGCCGCATTAGACGATTTTCACCTCTATATTTCGTGTGAAAGAGAAGGCGGCACCGCCCCACTCATATCATAATCACCCCAACGCTCTGCAACATAGTCGAGAGTTGCGTTAATCTCTTCAATATCGTAGAGAGTAACAAGTTTCAAACGAGTCTGCTTAAAATCGGGTAGACCCTTGAAATAGTTCGATAGGTGGCGGCGCATCTCAAGAATACCCACCTTATCGCCCTTAATCTCAATCGACTTTGCAAGATGCTGCTTGGCAATAGCCACTCGCTCCACAACCGATGGCTGAGGCATCACCTCGCCAGTCTGCATGAAGTGCTTCACCTCGCGGAAAATCCAGGGGCGGCCATAAGTTGCACGACCAATCATAATGCCATCAACACCATATGTATCGAACATCTGCTTGGCCTTTGGGCCCGAATCAACATCGCCATTACCGATGATAGGAATCTCGATTGATGGATGGTGCTTCACCTCTCCAATTAGTGTCCAATCTGCCTCACCACGGTACATCTGCGAGCGTGTACGGCCGTGAATAGCAAGAGCAGCGATACCTGTATCCTGCAAACGCAGAGCTATATCCAAAATATTCTTAGACTCCTCATCCCAGCCAAGACGAGTCTTGACAGTTACGGGAGTATTGACAGCCTGCACAATCTGGCGAGTCATCTCGACCATAAGAGGTACATCACGCATCATACCCGAACCGGCTCCACGACCTGCGATCTTCTTTACTGGGCATCCGAAGTTGATATCAATGAAATCAGGATGAGCAGTCTCAGCAATACGGGCCGCCTCGACCATAGGTTCGATCAGGTGGCCATAAATCTGAATACCAACAGGACGCTCCGCTTCGTCGATATTGAGCTTTGCGCGCGACTTCCACGCGTCACGAATCAAGCCATCTGACGATATAAACTCTGTGGTTACCACATCGGCACCAAACTCTTTACACATATAACGAAACGAAGGATCTGTAACATCCTCCATAGGAGCTAAGAACAGAGGCTTCTCGCCCAAATCTATACCGCCAATCTTCATATTTAATATATACTACTATCGATTATAAACTCCACTTGACACACCCATCAAGGGCAACTGAAGGCTATATTGTATAAAATTTCACTGCAACATAGCTTGCGAGTTGCAAAGATAGCTAATTTATCGATAAATTTCATTACTTTTGTCGCTGATATAACAATAGCCAACCATTGGTATCGTTATTACAACACAGCGAAACTGTCAATAGTTTTGCAAATGGCAGAAATAGAATTAGAATAAAGAGTAATATAGGAATATGCTGAAGTATTTTTTACAGGCAGAAAATATCGATAAACTAATAGTACCAGATAGCGTACAGAAGGCCCGTTTTACTCAGGCCGTAAAGGATTTGGCCAGCCTCGATGTGAAGGTTATTTGGCAGGACATTATGGAGTGGGTAATCTGGACAGGATTAAAGGTATGTATTGCATTGGCGGTATTCTACATTGGTCGTTGGATTCTCACACGCCTGATTAACATCGTTGATAGCTTCCTCCTACGCAAAAATATCGATGCATCGCTCCACTCATTTGGTAAGACTGCAACAAAGGTGATAGGATACATCGTTATCTTTATTATCATTTTCAGCATCCTCGGATTTGAGTCATCATCAGTTTTGGCTGTATTCGCATCGATGGGTTTGGCTATCGGTATGGCATTAAGCGGAACATTGCAGAACTTTGCTGGTGGTATTTTGATTTTGGTGTTGCGCCCCTATCGCATTGGCGACTACATCGAGGCGCAGGGTGTGAGCGGAACTGTGGCTAACATTGGCCTATTCTCGACAATGATTCACACTACCGACAAGAAGACGATTTACATCCCAAATAACTCGATTTCAACATCGATTATCAACAACTACTCCACTTCGACAACTCGTCGTTGCAGCTGGAAGGTATCTGTCTCGTATGGCGATAATTACGATACTATTCGCGAGGCTATGCTCGATATTATCACTCGCGACGGCAGAGCTCTCGCTGACCCTGCGCCATATATCAGAATCGACGCTTTGGCCGATAGTGCAGTCATCATCGAGGCGCGTGCTTGGGTTAAGAATGCCGACTATTGGGGCTTGTATGACAGTGTGACTGAGGCATTCTACAAGGAGTTACCACAGCACGGAGCAAACTTCCCATTCCCTCAGTTGGATGTACATCTTACAAAGGAGTAAAAGCTTCTCGAATAATAAATTTTACAAAAAATTCCCTTCTCCGACATTTTGTTGGGTGGGGGATTTTTTACTATATTTGTACTGCATTTAACTAATTATTACAATTATGAAGAAAATCGCTTTATTATTTGCCGCTATGACGGCACTATTTGCGTGCAATCGTCCCGCAAGCATTACAATCAATTTCGAAGGTTTGAATAACCCATTAGTCTCATTTCATTACGAATTGTGCGACTCTACAAGGGTAGATACTGTAATGGTCGAAAATGGCTCACTGCGCAAAGAGATTGCTGTAGAAGAGATGACTGAAATCGGTATTACCCCAGACCAATATCTTATTAATGGGTCAATGGTGGGTGCTGATTTGGAC
The DNA here is from genome assembly GCA_045632085.1 of Alistipes sp. GTDB lineage: Bacteria > Bacteroidota > Bacteroidia > Bacteroidales > Rikenellaceae > Alistipes. The sequence goes on from JAZQVY010000032.1 coordinate 22,814, forward strand.
TTATATGTGAAGCCAAACGACAAGATTACGCTAAATGTGGAGTGCAAGGATGGCTATATGTTAGTCGATGTCGAGGGGTCAAAACTCTACAAGGAGTATTATGGCGTATTAAATCAGTGCGCTCCATACATAGCCGAGAAACATAAATTGGATGTTAAGTCGTGGAAAGCAATGAAAAACCAAGATATCAGAACGTGGAGCGACCTAAACGCCAAAGCATCAGATGAGGAGGAAAAGGCATTTGCCATAATCAAAGAGTATGCTACGGCCCACCCTTCGTCGGAGGCAGTAGTATTATTGTTTGGATGGTTGAATAACTTCAGTCATAGAACCAAAATCTATGAGATTATGGATAAAAGCCTATTCCAAGGTGCATACAAGAAATACGAAGAGTGGTATCTGGAGGCGTTGAAACAGTTCGAGGAGAGTCGTGCTAAAGCGCAGGCCGAGCAGGAGGCACGTTATAAAGAACTCGAAGGTAAAGGCGTAGGCGAAATGGCTCCCGACTTTACGCTAAAGAACACCAAAGGCAAGGGTGTAAGCCTCAAATCCCTGCGTGGCAAATGGGTAGTTTTGGACTTTTGGGCAACGTGGTGTGGCCCCTGCAAGGCAAGTATGCCCCACTTGAAGGAGTATTACGAGAAATATGCAGGCAAATTCGAGGTGTTGGGTATCGCAGGCTCATCGAAAGAGGAGGACTGGAAAACAATGGTGAAGGATATGAAGTTGCCGTGGATAAATGTCATCAACCCCCAAAATACAACAGAGAAAGAAGACGTATTGAAATTGTACAGCATAGAAGCATTCCCAACCTACATTATAATCGACAAAGAGGGTAAAATCTATAAGAAGTTTGTCGGTGCAAAGCAAGAATTATACGACGAGTTGGACAAAATATTGGAATAGAGTCGTTTTTTCACTATATTTGCGCTCGTTAAACTTGAAAACAAATATAAAAGATTATGAAATTTACGGATATTTTGGCTATCTCTGGTATGCCCGGACTTTATAAGTATGTAGCACAGTCTACTAAAGGTATTATCGTTGAGTCACTCGCTGATGGTCACCGTATGAACGCATCGGCCACTTCACGTGTAAGCGCATTGTCGGAGATTTCAATGTTCACCGAGGGTGAGGATATCGCTTTGGCAGATGTATTTACTCGTATGTATGAGTACAATTCTGGCAAAGAGGGCCTCTCACACAAGGAGTCTGCTGATAAGTTGAAGGCCTACTTCGGCGAGGTTTTGCCTGAGTACGACCGCGAGCGTGTTCACGTTTCAGACATCAAGAAGGCACTCGCTTGGTACAACATCTTGGTAGCAGCTGGTCTCAAGGAGTTCAAGTTGCCTGAGGAGGAGCCTGTTGCAGAGGAGGAGTAACTTCCACCACAGCATAGAGTATAAATCTGTCCTTCGGGGCAGATTTTTTTGTTTTATAGTGGATTGATTACGCAATTTTGCTTAAATTTACACAAATAAAAACCTAAAGCTATGCTAACACACTTCCGTAAACTTATCCTATCGCTTGCTTTGGTGGCAATGGCCATCACTGCTCAGGCGCAAAAAAGGACTCCATTCTTTGTTCAGATTGCCGACCCACAGCTCGGATTCTTCTCAAAGTCCAACGACTTTACAACCGAGAAAGAGCTGATGAAACGCATCACAGAGAAGGTGAACAATCTAAAACCCGACTTTGTGGTATTCTCGGGCGATTTGGTGCATTGGGTTAGCAACACCGCAGCACTCGACGGATTTAAGCTGATGTGCAGTGAGTTTGACAAAGATATTCCGCTATACTTCGTGCCAGGTAACCACGACATAGAGAGCAAGCCCGAAAGCATAGCGGCTTTCATCGAGCGATATGGCCACGACCGCTTTGTGCATAAGGCAAAGAGTTACACCCTTATCGGTTACAACTCTTGCGTTATAAAAGATGCCACTGATGCCGAGCCAGCTGAGTATGAGTGGATTGAGAAATCGTTGCAGAAAGCACGCCACAACAAGCCGATTATCCTGGTAGCACACCACCCTATGTTCGTATCGGCGCCCGACGAAGCAGAGCGATATGAGAATATCGGAATTGAGCTGAGAAAGAAATATTTGGCTCTATTTGAAAAGTATGGCGTTGATTTGGTACTTTCGGGTCACTTGCACTACTGCGCACAGGGCGAGTACAACGGAATCAAGTTTGTGACCGCAGGCCCCGCAGGTTTTCCATTCGGCAAAACTAAATCAGGAATTGAGATTATCACTATAAAGGATAATAAAGCCGAAGCCACATATTATAGCATTGATGATATTCCTCAGCAGATAAAATAAGAATACATATATAAAAAAGAGTCTGTAAACAATTTACAGACTCTTTATCTTTATTTGAAGTTGTATTACAAACTCCTACTTTTTCTTCTTAATATAAGGTGCTGGGCTTGTAACCGATGGATGACGGTCGAGTGTAATCTGTGGCCAGCCATCAACCCAATGTACTCTGTCGAGATACATCTTGCGGCCAGAGGTAGGTGCATTCACGTCGTAACCGTGGTAGAAAATCCAATACTGACCTTTATCGTCGGCGATAATCTGTGAGTCGTGGCCTGGGCCCTTCACACGAGAATCGCCCTCCAAAAGCACCTCATAGTGGTTCTCAAGCATAGGGCGACCCTGCTTGTCAACATAAGGTCCAAAGAGAGACTTACTGCGGCCAACAACGGTCTTATAAGTACTTTTCAAGCCATCACAGCAACGACCAACCGAAGCAAAAAGATAGTAGTAACCCTTATGCTTGTGGATATATGTACCCTCGAAAGCTTTACCAGCAATACGAACAATATCCTTCAAATCAACTACCTCAAGGCCATCCTCCGAAAGCTCGGTAATATAGATTCCAAAGAAGCTACCCCATATCAAATACTTGCGGCCATCCTCCTGGAAGATTGCAGGGTCGATAGAGTTCTCTACACCCACATCAGTTGAACGGAACAACATCTTGGCATCGGTATATGGGCCCTCTGGCTTATCCGACACTGCACGGCAGATGCAAGACTCCCAGTGAGCAGCCCATCGCGACTCCGAGAAGTAGAGGACATATTTACCGTCGATATAGTTGATATCGGGAGCCCAAATTGCACCCTTCTCAACATACATAGGCACCTTGTCCTGCTCGAATGCACCACCCAAATACTCCCAATTTACCATATCGGTAGACTTATAGACAGGCAGATTCTTGTTACGCCACGTTGCATAGGCATAGAAATTGCCATCCTGCGCACGGATAACGGTTGGGTCTGGAGCATCACGGTCGATTACAGGATTGGTGAAAGTAGTCGCCATACTATCGCTCTTGACACCCGTGCATGCGCTCAGCGCAAACGCCGACACACACAACAAAAGTGCAGATATAATTCTCATCATCTTATAAGTTTTAAAGGTTTTTCGTTAGCTAAAAATTACATACGCTGTGGAACGTCGATTCCGAGCAACTTCATCGAGCGATTGATAACGCGAGCCACCTGAGATGCGAGCATCACACGCATACGACGCTTCTCCGCATCCTCTTCGCGAAGAATTGAGTGGTCGTGATAGTAACCGTTGAAAGTCTTGGCCAAATCGTAAGCATAGGCAGCGATAATTGATGGAGCAAAGCTCTCGGCAGCCGAAGCTACAACGCTTGGGAACTCGGTGAGTGACTTGATAATCTCAATCTCCTCAGGTAAAAGCTCTGCCGCAGCCTGCGACTTATAGTCGATACCTGCCTCATCAGCCTTACGCAAGATAGAGCAGATACGGGCATGAGTATACTGGATAAATGGACCTGTGTTACCGTTGAAGTCGATAGACTCGCGTGGGTCGAACAACATAGTCTTCTTAGGGTCAACCTTCAAGATAAAATACTTCAAAGCACCCAAACCTACCATATTGCAGATAGCGTCAGCCTCCTGCTCTGAGCAGCCATCCAACTTACCCAACTCATTTGACATCTCGCGAGCTGTGTCAACCATATCGGCAATCAAATCGTCGGCATCAACAACAGTACCCTCGCGTGACTTCATCTTACCCTCAGGAAGCTCCACCATACCATAAGAGAGGTGGTAGATATTGTCGCTCCAGTCGTAGCCCAACTTCTTCAATACAAGTTTCAACACCTGGAAGTGGTAGTTCTGCTCATTACCAACGACGTAAATCATATCGTCGAGCTTATTCTCCTCGAAACGGCTGAGTGCTGTACCCAAATCCTGAGTCATATATACTGATGTACCATCGCCACGAAGCAAAAGCTTCTGATCGAGGCCATCGGCTGTAAGGTCAATCCATACAGAGTTATCCTCCTTGCGGAAGAAGACACCCTTATCCAAGCCATCCTGAACAAGGCTCTTACCCAAAAGGTAAGTCTGCGACTCATAATAAACCTTATCGAAATCAACACCCAAAGCCTTGTAGGTTACATCGAAGCCATCGTACACCCAACCATTCATTGTTTGCCACAACTCATATACCTCGGGCTCCTTAGCCTCCCACTTACGCAGCATCTCCTGAGCCTGCACCATAATTGGAGCCTTCTTCTTAGCCTCATCCTCACTCATACCATCAGCTACGAGCTCCTTAACCTGCTCTTTGTAGTGCTTGTCGAACTCCACATAGTATTTACCAACCAAGTGGTCACCCTTCATACCCGATGATGCGGGAGTCTCGCCACCACCATACAACTGCCAAGCCAACATTGACTTGCAGATGTGGATACCACGGTCATTCACAAGGTTCACCTTGATTACGTTGTTACCATTCGCCTTGAGGATCTGCGCTACAGAGTAACCCAAAAGGTTGTTTCGGATATGACCCAGGTGGAGTGGCTTATTAGTATTTGGAGATGAATACTCAATCATGATTGTACGGCCTGAAGGCTCTGCCTGACCGAAGTTCTCGTTAGCTACAACCTTGGCAAAACGCTCTGACCAGAACGATGGAGCAATCGACAAATTAAGGAAACCCTTGATTACATTGAAACCGCTAATCTGAGGATTGTTGGCTACAACGTGCTCACCAATCTCTGTGGCTGTTGCTTCGGGAGATTTACGGCTAGCCTTAAGGAGTGGGAAAGTTACCAGAGTATAATCACCCTCAAACTCCTTGCGAGTCTTCTGAATCTGCAACTGCGCTGGATTAACTGCACCATACAATGCCTCAACAGATGAGGCTACGACTTGTGAAATAAAATTTTCAGTATTCATATCTAATATTTACCTTATTTCGTGATTGAATATTTTGCTTTGCAAAATTAGCATTTTTTCGCCGAATATGCTACTGCGAGCGCGAGGAAAACTCTTTAGAGTAGTAACTTTCTCAAAAAAAATCGTAACTTTATGCAAACTTTGAACAATCTAACAAAAGAAAGGCCCCGACAATGCTCCGCATAATGCTTCTTTTCGCACTATTGCTTACGATGCAAGGTTGTCATAATTTTGACGACCCAGCGCCACAAAATGCCCTACCCGAAGCAGCAAATATAGCCATTGCAGACCTTAGTAAACTCGTCGATGACAAAAGCGTTTACAACGAAGAGCCTATAGTGATTGGGGGATATGTTACATCAAGTGACAAAGCTTCGAATTTCTACAAAACATTCACCATCGAAGATGCAACCGGCGGAGTAGAGATTATGGCTGGGTTATACGACCTACACAATATCTATCCAGAGAGTTATTACATTACTGTCGATCTGCAAGATTGTGCATTAAGCAAATATCACGAAGTATTGCAAGTTGGTCGCAAAGCAGAATCATACAGCAACTACCCTACTGAATATTTCACATCACGCATACTGCTTGACAAGCATATCAAACGCTATGACGTAAGAAATCCCATCGCTCCAAAACCACTATCAATAAAAGAGTTACAACAATCCGACTGCGGAAGGTTGGTGTGCATCGGAGCTCTGCATAACGTTAGTAATCAGTATATTGATGTTTATGGTGTAAACGGTGATGGCAACTGGAAAGGTTATAACGTATTCGCTGACGAAAGTGGCAATTTGATAACTGTTTTCACTTCTGATTATGCCAATTATGCCAACGATACAGTTCCATCGGAGAATGTGTCAATTACGGGCATACTGCAATATGGGGAGTTCGACTCAAAAGAGTCGTTTATGATTAAAATGCGCGACAAAAATGATTGCATTGCCACAAAATAAATTATTGATTATCTGCGCATTTGTACTACAATTATGCGGTTGTGGAGATCCTACGCCAATGCCAGAATTTGATAATTCGCCCTATGGCATAGTATCCATTGCTCATCTAAAGACGATGGCAGGGAGCGAGCCACGCACCATAACAGAGGATATCTCGATAGAGGGTTATGTGGTGGCTAACGACCTCTATGGCGAGTATTACAAGAGCATAGTTATCTGCGACGATAGTGGCGGTATTGAGATATCGGTTGACACGCGCCAAACAGCCAAGATTTTCCCCGGCGCAGCAAAAGTAACAGTACATTGCACATCGCTAACCATAGGCGATTATGATGGCAGGATTGTACTCGGTGCCAAATCAAATGAGTATGGCATCGGCCGCATCGAAGAGCGCGATTTTGCAAGGTTTATATCTATTGACAAGCTCTCACCCAAAGCAACAGAGCCCACAGAAATCACAATAGATGCTATCTCGGCAAAAGATATTGGCAACTATGTAGAAATTGACGATGTGAGTTTTTCAAATGCTGATGGCCTAAAATGGTGCGATACGGACCCCACAACAGGCGAGGCTAAAACAACCACTAGACAACTCATTGACCAGAAAGGCAACACGATATTTGTCAGAACTATCGCCCAATGCAGCTACGCAGCCGAGTTAGTTCCATCGGGTCGTGGCAAAATACGCGGTATAGTGGAGAAACAAAATAGCCGCTACTCACTTCGCATTGTCAATCGACAATTTGATTTCAGAGAGTAACGGCTAGAGTGCTATATTCTAAAAGAACTGACTACTTCTGCAGAGCATCCCAAAGCATATCCTTGAGCTTAGTGATATTCATATTGGCCACAGACGAAATGAATACCGCAGGTATGCCCTCGGGCAATGTTGGGCGCATCTCCTCGATTAACTCTTCGTCCAGCATATCACATTTTGTGATAGCTAGCAAACGTTGTTTATCGAGCAGCTCTGGATTAAATTGCGTAAGCTCAGCTAACAAAATTTCATACTCTTTGGTCACATCATCTGTATCTGCAGGCACCATAAATAAGAGCACTGAATTTCGCTCAATATGTCGAAGGAATCGTGTTCCAAGGCCCTTGCCTTCGTGCGCACCCTCGATAATTCCAGGTATATCAGCCATAACAAACGACTTATGGTCACGCACCTCTACGATACCCAAGTTAGGCTCAAGTGTGGTAAATGCATAATTGGCAATCTTGGGCTTAGCGGCAGACACAACTGATAAAAGAGTGCTCTTACCGGCATTAGGGAATCCCACCAAACCGACATCCGCCAACACCTTCAATTCGAGAATGAAAGCACCTTCATCACCCTCCTCGCCTGGCTGTGCATAGCGTGGAGCCTGATTTGTAGCGCTCTTGAAATGCCAGTTGCCCAAACCACCACGGCCACCCTTAAGCAATACGAGCTTCTCGCCGTGCTCGGTAACTTCGCCAACATATTCGATTGATGTTGTGCCATCCTCATTCTCTACCAAACGACGAGCTACTGTTCCCAATGGTACAGGAATAATGATATCTTCAGCATCCTTACCTGTTGAACGAGCTCCGTGACCATTCTCACCATCCTCAGCAAACTGGTGACGCTGATACTTTAGGTGAATCAGTGTCCAATACTGGCGGTCACCAAGCAGCACGATGCTACCTCCCTTACCACCATCACCGCCATCGGGGCCACCAAATGCCACGAACTTCTCGCGACGGAAGTGGCATGATCCTGCACCACCGTGACCAGAACGAGCAAAAATTTTCACATAATCGACAAAGTTTGAGCCTGCCATATTATATTATTTTTCAGAGTTTATCAATTCCATTTTCAGCCTCGGGAGAATATAATACCCCTTTTTGCGCCACAAAGATACACTTTTCCCACCAATATGCCAAATAAAGAGATTCCTAGAATTTCCAAGACACGACACCATACCAGGTACGAGGATATGAGTAAGTAATAATATTAGGTTGCGGTGCATATATTCGCTGTGGCCCACTCATATAATTACGGATTCTCGACTGTTCATATCCTCCATAGATAATATCTCGCTGACCGAGTAGATTCCTAGCTGCAACGGTAAGCGACAATCGACAATGGCGAAGATTGAACCAACGAGAAATTGAGGCATCGAGAGTCATTGCGTCGTCAAAGCGCTGTTGTTGCATAAACTCATTGTAAATCTCTGCTGAAGCCGATGCTTGCCGAGCCACTCGCTCAGTGCGTCTGATAAACGATACATCGGCATATCGTCCTACAGCTGCTTGGATACTACATGTTGCAGCCCAACCTCTATAACTAAGATATGTCAACTGAGCTACACCGCTAATTTGAGGTGCGCCACCCACATTACACTCACCCACATAGCTCGTTGAATTGGTACAAATTACCGAATTATCAGCATCGGCATAAAAACTGAGCAAAGGATTTTCTGAGTAGAGATAACGAGCAGCTGAAGCCGCGAACGAAGCTTTCAAATCTCTAAATATCTTAAACTCGCCAGCCAACTCCACGCCATAACGAGCCGTAGCCAACCCCTCCATCACCACATCGCAATACTCGGCAGACAAGTCATCATATGCACGAAATGAATCCATCTGATTTTTGGTAATAACACCATAGGCAGTTGCAATCAGTCGACATTGTTCTGATAAATATTTATAGTTGAACTCAGCCGCAAGATGCGACTCGGCCGATGGATTGTCAACTATGCGATTGTTGTATTCGGCATTTAGGAATATGTTCTCGATGTCAGGAGCCTTTTTGGCAGCCATAATTCCAACATCAAAGGTGTTTCGTTCAGAAAGGTTATATGCTACAAGAGCTTTAAAGACATAGGGTGCAAAGCTCTCTACGCGAGAACGGCCAAACGACTTGTCGCCAGCGAAAATTTCTTTCTCATAGAATCCATATCGCCACATAGAGCTATTGGCAATATGCAACGAGGTAGTTAAGCGCCATCGATTCACCTCATACTCCAATGCCGCATCTGCTGCAAAGTTTAGTTCAACGAGCGAATAATCGTACGAAAACCTATCACCCTCGACTACTCTACGGTTAGGATTTTGCAGATTGTTTTGCAAATTACGCGAAAATGTATCGTCATCTAAAAGATAATAGTCGATATCGTCGAGATATGGAGCCCCCAACAGGTCGTTCATACGCTTAAAATTGCGAGATGTGTTATATCGACCTTGCAAACCATATCTTACAGAGAGGCCACCGCCAAAATCGGTCGAAAATCGAAGCGACAGTTCAGCGCGTGACAAGCGTTCTACTCTATCCTCGAGTGCATACACAGCACCGTGATTTGACATACTATTTTGGTGGTAAAGCTCAGTCCAATTAATTTGGGAGTATTGTTCATTACCCCTACGCCACTCGTCAGCAACCGCTTTTGACACCTGCTCATCGGCATAATAACTAGGCAGATAGCGATAATTATCGGGGCGTGGAGTCATAGCTCCATACCAACCAAGAGAAGAGTAACTTCGCTCGCCATACCTTCCTCCCAACGAGAGTTGCATATAAGTATGTTTTCCTATCGGACGAGCATAGGACATCATTGCAAAAGGCATATAATCCTGTCGGACTCTTGAGCTGCGCACATCTGCGTTTTGACGTCCCCAATTAGGGTTATATAGATTGTCACTAAGTAGCGTAAAAGCCTCCTCCACCGAGCCGGACCTCAAACCCCGCTCCCCAACATTTGCAAGAAGTAAGAAAGATAGGTTTGCACCAGACAAGAAATCCTTACTCAACCGGAAACCCGCATCTACAGAATTGTTGAAGACTCCGTTGACATAAAGGTCATCTCCACCCCTAGCTTTAACATGCATAGAGAGACTCCAGCCACGCAACATCATAGAGTGAATAGTGGCCCTTATACCACCCAGATACCCTCGGCCCGAAACAAAAGTACCGATTTCTGTTGCAGAGAATGGGACAGATTGCAGAATAGAGAAGTTATCACTTCCTGCCGCTAAAGAGGAGGTATTTTCATTTGCTGATATTCCACCATATCGGGCCTCGCTCAACTTCAATCGTCGCAGGGTGGACACCTCGCTCTGCTCGACCGTTATGCCATCTAACCAAGCCCCTCGCTCATAGAAAGCAAAGCCACGACGGGCCATATCTACAAACGAGAGCTTATAATCGGCTACCTCGCTATAGATATCGCCACACTGCTGTGCAAATCGGCTAAACTGAGTACTATCAGGGATTATCGCATCGGCTCTTTCGCGCTCATAGTCAAACTTATAGCGATAATAATCTTCGTCGGTCTGCTGTGCACAGGCACAATAGACCGACGTAAGCATAAAGATTATAGTAACTATTAGACGCATCAGTTTAGGTTAGAGTAAAAGGCGCATTTGGCGATTATACGCTCTTTACAACATCGCAGAGCAGACGCCAGAACTTATCGACTGTAGAGATTTCCAATCTCTCGTCGGGCGAGTGAACACCACGAACAGTTGGACCAAACGACACCATCTCCAAATTAGGGTACTTCTCCAAGAAGAGGCCACACTCCAAACCTGCGTGCACGGCTCTAACCTTAGGCTCAACGGCAAAGAGCTTGCGGTAGCTCTCGACTGTGAGCTGCAACAAACGTGACGATGGGTCTGGCGACCAACCAGGATAACCATCAGAGTGCTCCACCTCAGCGCCAGCCAATACGAATACCGACTCAACCATCAACTTTGCATACAATTTAGCACTCTCCAACGATGAACGCTGAGAAGTTGTAACTACAATCTTATCCTCGCCCTTAAACTTCACTGAAGCTAAGTTTGTAGAGGTCTCAACCAAGCCCTTCACGGCCTGCGACATTGCAATCACGCCATTGGGCAGGCCAACCAAAGCTCCCACCAAATTGTGCTGTGAAACGATATCGAGCACCTCTGTAACCGATAGCATCTCGCTAAGAGTCAATCGCATATCGGGCTCTGTGTGCTGATACTCCGACTTAATCTCCTCGATAAACGCAGCGCAACGCTTCTCGAAAGCCTCACGACGGTAACGTGGCACACCAAATACCATATATGCCTCACGAGGGATGGCATTGCGCAGATTACCTCCATCAAAATAACTCAAACGACCCTCATAGTCGTTCTGCGCCTCAATCATCAAACGAGCAGCAATCTTATTGGAATTTGCACGTCCCTTGTCGATATCATCACCAGAGTGGCCACCCAACAAATCAGCCACATCTAAGCGATAGAAACTATAATCAGCAGGAGCTGCCTCTTTCTTATATTTGAATGTAGCCACTGTATCTACTCCACCTGCGCAACCGATAAAAATCTCGCCTTCGTCCTCAGAGTCGAGATTGATAAGATATTTTCCAGTGAGCATACCCTCACCTAGCTCAAAAGCGCCCGTAAGACCAGTCTCCTCGTCCACAGTAAATAGAGCCTCCAATGGGCCGTGTTCGATATCATCATCGATAAGCATAGCCATCGCAGCAGCCATACCGATACCGCAATCAGCACCGAGAGTTGTACCCTCAGCTCGCACCCAGCCATCTTCGACATAGGCCTTGATAGGCTGCGTCTCAAAATCGAATACCACATCGGAATTCTTCTCGCACACCATATCCATATGCGACTGTAAGATTACCGTTTCACGCTCCTCATAACCCTTTGTAGCACCCTTGCGGATAACCACATTGCCTATATCGTCGCGCTGCCACTCCAAAGAGTGCTGCTTGGCAAAAGCAATCAAAAACTCTATAATCTTCTCCTCCTTCTTCGAAGGGCGTGGAACCTTCGTAATAGCCTCAAACTGCTCCCATACCAGACGGGGCTGCAATTCACTAATATTTCCCATATATAAATAAATTCAAATATTATACTCTATGCAAATTTACAAAATTCAAGCAGTTTTTACAATATCCCGATTGTTTTTATTAAATTTGTATACGCAGAATTAAACAACATTTTCTATGAAACGTATTCTATTAACGATAGTGGCCCTAATTGGCATTACATCATATGTCTTGGCGCAGAAACCTCAGCAAAGTGTAACATTGGAAGAGATGACCTTCGTACGCCAATCTTTTGTGCGCAACTTCTACAACTCAAGCAAAGTGATGAGCCAGATAAATATGGAGGGAACTAATCTTTTCCTGCCCAATTCGGCCAATATCATTGTTGAGAGTCGTGGCCAGGCTTTGCCAACCCTCAAACAAGAGGGCCGAAAGCTTCTGATAAGCTCAGACAAGCCCAATGCAGCAGCCACACTAAGAGTCGGATCTTTTCATCCATATCTCTGCTATGAGGCCGAATTTGAGAGCCTTGATTCGCAGGATATGGCGGGTATTGAATTCTACCCCAATAGCGGCAAGGGCGAAATCGTAAGAACCATTTACTGCAATGGAAGGATAACATCGTACAAAATTGCCGATGGTAAGCAGACCATTCTTGCCGAGAAAGCGACAGAGAAGAGTGAGAAAATAGCACTTAGGCTGCAATATACGGGTGTGCGTTTTCACGTTTTTCGCATATATGACGATGGTCGTGCCGAGTTGTTATATAGCGTAAAAAATGATATGCGCTCAATAGAGAGTTGTACAACTCATTCGTTTGGCATATACTCATCGCCAGCGCCAAATGGTAATATCACTCTTCTAAAGGCTCAAAGCCTGCTAACCTGCGGCACAGGCCAGGCCGATCCTCAAATCATTCAAACAACAGACGGCAATCCTCTTATTCGAGATGGACGTCTCTACATCTGCTTCACTTCTCGCGGGTTTGAGCAAATTCCCGACTCATATCAGGGGGTATATTCGCTCGATATTGCGTCGTTTGAGCTGCGTTTAGAGGGTGCTATGTTCTTTGGCAAGGGCGACGGCATAATGTATGGTTTCCACGCCACAAAGGTGGTTTACAATCCTGAGACAGAGGAGTATATGGTAATGACCACCACTCACGGCGACACCCACACACTCGCCTACTGCTCTACCAAGGCAGATATCCTACACGGAATACACTACTTGGAGTGCAAAGAGCTTGACTTCCCTCACAACTATACGCGTGGTACGCAGGCAAAAATAAAATACAATACCGAAGACCCAGATTTCTTCTACGATGCTAAGGCTCGCCGTTGGCGCTTGGCTTACTGTGCACTCAAGGATAAGTCGTATGTTACATACCTCTGCGAGAGCAAGAATTGGAATGGTCCATACTCTCAGATTGCCGAATCGGTGCAGAACAACAACACAGGAATTAGAATCACAACCGTCGGCGGAGAGCGATTTGTGCTGAGTGGCGGTAGCGACACTACATTCTACATCTATGAGTACCCCACACTCAAATATCGTGGTACATTCCAGCAACAATATGCCAACGGAGGCTTTCGCGGCTGGCCAACGATAGTACCCATTCCATACGGCAACTATGAGCGTTATCTATGGATTACATTCGACAGAGGCGCACAGACGGGCAAATACTCATACGGCACACTCTACTTCTATTTAGGCGATAAAGTGTGGAAAAGAGAGTAATTATGGCAGAGAATCTGATTATTGCCGAGGGCGGCAAAGCTGAGAAATATTCACTACTTTACAAGCAGATTGCAGCTCTTATCGAGGGTGAGAGTGATACTATTGCCAATATGGCCAACATTGCCGCTATGATTCACCACACGTTCTCGTTTTGGTGGACAGGATTCTATCGTGTATGCGGAGAGGAGCTTATTTTAGGGCCATTTCAAGGACCATTGGCGTGCAGCAGAATCGCCTATGGTCGTGGCGTATGCGGCACTGCGTGGAAGCAGCAACAGACTCAGGTTGTGCCCGATGTTGAGTTATTCCCAGGACACATTGCTTGCAGTTCGTTATCGCGTAGCGAGATAGTTATCCCCGTATGGAGCAACGGCGAAATCGTGGCGGTACTCGATATCGACAGCGAACACCTCGCCACATTCGATACCACCGACCAAGAGTGGCTCGAAAAAATCGTGCAACTGCTTTATAAATAGGTATAAAGCCCAATCAAAAAGAAAATCAGCTATTTTTTACCCTATCGCATAATTTTTTGTTGTGAAAATTTGGTTTATCTTATAAACTACTTTATATTTGCACTACACAAAAACTAAAAACCGTTGTTAGACCCACAAACTAACAGAGGGATTCACAAAAAACCAACAAAAACAAACAATTATGCAAAACAACAACTTTTCGGAGGCACAGAGTTTAGAACTCATCACCTCTATGATTCAGGATTCACGAGCACGTTTGGCTCGCAACTCGGGTACACCATTTTTGATTTGGGGATACACGACAGTCGCAATCTCCATTCTCAATTATGTTTTATTCCAATACGACATAAAATGCTGGTGGCTATGGTGGCTTATACCTATTATTGGCTGGATAGGAATGATGATTTGGGGCAAGCGCGACAACGGCGCAAGAAATTACATCGACCGCGTGATATCTATTATTTGGAGCGTATTGGGTGTATCATTCATCTGGATAATGTTCGCCTTTGTATATTACCACGCCCCTATTCTATTCCTCGTGATATTGATGGCGGGAATGGGAACAACAATGACAGGATTTATCGTTCGTGACAAGACCACGAAGATTTGCGGAATAGTAGCGATGGCATCGTCGATGCTCTTTCCTTTGAAGCATTGGTTAATGATTCGTTTTGTTGACTTGAACGATATTGCACTACAAGCAGAATGGCGTATTGCGGATTGCCTGCTCTTTGCCGCCATATTCCTATTTATGATGGTTATTCCAGGGCATATTCTCAACCGCAAATTTAACGGCAAAAACGACCGCGTATGTTCAAAGAGTTAAATCCTCTACTTCATTCGGAGCTACGCTTGGCCATAATGTCTATTTTGCTAAGTGTTGAGAGTGCCGATTTCGTCTTTCTGCGAGAGCAGACAAAGGCTACAGCAGGCAACCTCAGTGTGCAATTAGACAAGCTGCAAAAGGCTGGCTACATCACCATAGAAAAGGGTTTTAAGGGCAAGATGCCTCGCACAACCTGCGCGATAACCCAGCAAGGTGTCGAGGCCTTTGAAGAGTATGTGACGGCCCTGCGCAGTTATATAGGCAAAGGAATATAGCAAGGGCTACAAAAAGAAATAAGTCATTCTCTATGAATGACTTATTTCTTTTTATGTGGATCAATAATCTTATATCCAAACGAAACGCCCAACTTTATAGGCATATCCTCCACCGAGGCATTGAATGGATCGGGCTTAAAATAGTGTTCGTGCCCTTGCGGATGCATATTGATATCTCCCTCGATACTATAGCGATTATACCACGACAACATTCTATCAAACGAAAAGAACATATCTACACACCATCTCTCAGATAGACTATGTTGCCAACCAAATCCTACACCTGCCGCAACACCAAAACCTTTACCATAATCACTTTGGCGACTTATAAACTTACCATTGAAGAATTGTGGGCGATTCAAATCAAATCCCATCATAGCGGCATTTGCACTCACATACCACCCTTGAGCTGCTTGCTTAAAGTAGTAACGATACTCACCCAACAGAATCAAAAACTGTGAATGATTGCCGTTCCATCTACGCCAGGGAGAGGCTGTAATATCAATAACCATAGATGAATGTGGCGAAATCACAGATTCCAACTGAGGATTGATGAGTCCCACAGTGGCATAGAGAGCATTCATCTTTACATAGGTCTGAGAGTGTGCCTTGACTCCCAAAACCAGAAACAGAATGCAGATAAATATTTTGGCGGTTGTTTTCATAGATGGCGCAAAGGTAGTAAAAAAAGTCAGTACAATGCAATTTCTTGCCTCTACATATAGCTAATATTCAAGCCAAGCTGCGCCAAATAAGCCTTAGCATCGCAAATCGTACCACGGCACACCATCAAACAAAAAAATCCGACCACCTTACGGTAGTCGGATTTTCTATTTAGTAAGCTTTAATTATGCCTCCAATGCGAAACGCTTGTAAGCAACGATTGTAGCCTCCTTGTCAGCCTGCTGCAAGTACTCACGGATAGAGATCTTCTCACCAACCACTGCCTGGTTCAAGAGAGTGTTCTCCTCGAAGAACTTACGCATCTTACCCTCAGCGATCTTAGCCAAGATAGCCTCAGGCTTGTTAGCGTTCTTAGGATCCTGCTTCATCATCTCCAATGCGATAGCCTTCTCCTTCTCAACTACCTCAGCTGGGCAGTCGTTCTCGTCGATAGAGATAGGAGCCATAGCTGTTGCCTGCATTGCGATAGCGTGAGCAACCTCCTCAGATACCTCCTTGTTGAAACCAAGGATTGTACCCAACTTCTTGTTGAAGTGAACGTAAGCGTTGCAGTAAGGAGCCTCGATGCGACCATAGTAAGCCAACTCTACCTTCTCACCTGTCTGACCAGACTTCTCTGTTACCATATCCTCTACAGTAACACCCTCAGCATTCTTGATAGCCTTCAAAACCTCGACATCAGCTGCATCGTTAGCAACTGCGATATCCAAGATCTGGTTAGCTGAAGCTGTGAACTCAGAGTTCTGAGCAACGAAGTCAGTCTCGCAAGCAAGGCAAAGCAAATATGCCTTCTGGCCTACAATCTTTGTAACTACAACACCCTCAGATGCGCTACGGCCAGCACGCTTGCTAACTACGAGCTTACCCTTCTCACGGATGATATCCTTTGCACGCTCGAAATCGCCCTCGGCCTCCTGAAGTGCCTTCTTGCAATCCATCATACCTGCGCCGGTCATCTTACGGAGCTTCATTACGTCTGCTGCTTTGATTTCCATAATCGTTTTTGTATTAATGTGTTAATAATTTCTCTTTGCAATTATATTGCCACTGAATTACTCAGCAGCCTCAGTTGCAGCAACAACCTCAGCAACTACAGCCTCCTCAGCATCAACAGCAGCCTTAACTGCCTTCTTGATGCGTGGCTTGCTCTGCTTTGCAGGAGCAGCGGCCTCAGCCTCCTGAGCCTCCTTCTCCTTCTCAAGCTTGCGCTCCTCTGTACCCTCAGCGATAGCACCGCAAACTACGTCAAGAATTGTAGCGATTGACTTTGTAGCATCGTCATTTGCAGGGATTACGTAATCGATGTCTGTAGGATCACAACAAGTATCTACCATTGCAAATACAGGAATGCTCAAACGCTTAGCCTCCTTAACGGCGTTAGCCTCTTTCTGAACGTCTACAACGAACAACGCAGCAGGAAGACGAGTAAGGTCAGCGATAGAACCGAGGTTCTTCTCCAACTTAGCGCGCTGACGCTCGATCTGGAGCTTCTCGCGCTTTGAGAAATTATCATATGTGCCGTCAGACAACATCTTGTCGATAGTTGCCATCTTCTTAACGGCCTTACGTATTGTGGGGAAGTTTGTAAGCATACCGCCAGCCCAACGCTCTGTAACGTATGGCATACCAACGGGAGCTACCTTTTCGGCAACAATCTCCTTAGCTTGTTTCTTTGTAGCAACAAACAACACGCGACGACCGCTCTTTGCGATCTGCTTGAGTGCTGCAGCTGCCTCATCGAGCTTTACAACTGTCTTGTGAAGATCGATGATGTGGATGCCGTTCTTCTCCATAAAGATATAAGGAGCCATTTTGGGGTTCCACTTGCGCTTCAAGTGACCAAAGTGAACGCCTGCATCCAATAATGTATTAAAATCTGTGCGTGACATTTTAATTCTTTTTCTTTAAATTTTAATTTCTCTTTTCTTCAACCCATCGGTAGTAGTCCTTGACTAATCCAGAGGGTTTTCCGCGACAGGGCAACTCGTAAGTAATACCCAATATATATAAAAGCAGTCTTGCGAATTTCGAACCCTTGTCGTGCTTGCCGAAATTTCGGTCGGTAAGGATTAACGCTTACTGAACTGGAACTTACGACGTGCTCCAGGCTGACCTGGCTTCTTACGCTCAACCTCGCGAGAATCACGTGTGAGGAAACCGTTCTTCTTCAAGATAGAACG
>JAZQVY010000033.1:0-12714 GCA_045632085.1 Alistipes sp.
CTACCATAAATACTACGCCGATGTAGGCCAAAATCAATGCTGTTGAATTCATAATTGTTTAGTTTTATTAAATTTTACTTTTGTTATTTATTTCTTTTCATTTGTAAGAGGCTCGAACGAACGTGTTGTCATCTCGAAACCTGCATTTTTATAGAACTCCACGAAGGTCAATCGCATAGGATGGACAAACGAAGAGATTGCCGACATAAAGAGGTTGATACCGTGGCCGATAAATAGAATAGCCGCTGCACCGATAATCTGGAAAACAGTGCCTACACCAAATGACTCGATACCTGCGTCCAGACCCGTAAGGCCCATAGCCAACGAGTTAAACACCTGCGCCAATACACCTCCCGACAAACCGATGGCGAAGAGTCGAATATACGAAAGCACGTCGCTTAGCAAACCTGTAATATTATTATAGGCGTCCCACAAACCTGAGCCAACGTTAATCAACGGATTGCGCTTGATGTTATTGAGTAAGAGCATCAACACGGCACCCACACCCATAGCCGCGTAAAACGCGGGCGACGAGGCGGTAAACCACGAGATAGTCAAATTCTCATTAAGCATAGGCAAACCTACGGCGATACAACCCGACAAAAGGATGATAAACCAGCCCAAGAGGCCAAACGTAGAGGTGAAACCAAAGAGTTTGGTCTGAAGGCAGATGTTTATGAACATACCAAAGAGAATCTGCACCACACCCAACGCCAGCGCCAAAGAGAAGAACTGGTTCTGGAAGTCGAGGAACGGTGACTCGGCGATACTCTCATAACCCAACATATCGGGGATACTCATACCGAACAGAGAGCCTGTATAAAGGCCAAACAACGTAGTAGCGCCACCGCAGAATATAGTAAGCCACGAAGCCTGCTTAAGCGATGCTCCGCCCTTCATCAAAAGGGCTATACCCGCAATCAAAAGCATAGCTCCATAACCCGCATCGTTCAAACATATTGCGAAAAACAACATATAGAACGGCGCGAAGAAGGGTGTAAGGTCCATCGTACCATACTTGGGCAGGGCGTACATAGCACCGATAAGCTCGAACATTCTGGCAAAGAAACCATTCCTCAGCTTAACGGGAGTATCGTCCTCGCGTGTAGGATCGCGCTTGATATAGACAACGCCCGGATACTCGTCCAAGAGCGCATCTACCTTAGCCGACATATCCTCCTCGGCCCAGCCCTCCATAACTACCAACGCACCGTCGGCAGCCGATGCGGCCGTGCCGTGAATCTTCACATTCTGCAACTGCTGCGTAAGAGCTACCAACTCATCTTCGATAGCATTTACGCTGGCAGCACATACCGACAAATCTACATTTACATTTTTCAGTTCCTGACGGCACTCCTCAGCCTCGGCCAACACGGCACGGCTATCCATCGCGGGAGCCTTAACCTCCTGTGCATCGATGACAACCTCTGCACCCGGAGTGGTTACGATAACGAAATAGACCGACGAAGAGTCCTCGCCAATCTCGGCAATGGTGTATGCTGCGTCCCACTCAGCCTTATGAGCCTCATAGGTTGATTTCTGCGCAACGTAGTAACGAAGCACAACGCCCTGCTGCAACAAACGCTCGCGGGCATCGCCCCCGAACTCACCCCAAGGCTTAAGCTCCTCGGCGAGCTTCTCCAGACGAGCCACCTCGCCCTGCAAGGTCTGCTTCTGCTGACGCAACTCGGTGTACTTATCGAAAGCCTCCTTACCTGATGCGTAAGGTTGTGGCTCAACGAGAAGATTACCCTGAGCGCCTGCAACCGTAAAGCCATACTCCTCGCTCTCGGCAAAAGCCTTCAGCGACTCAATAGCCTTGCGGTAGTGGTCAATGCTGGTCAACAGATGGCGATCCTGCTCCTGAGGTTCCCAGCCTGTGGTAGTAATATCCACCAAGCCCAACTCGCCAAGGCGGGCGATAAAATCATCACTCTGCGCTGCAAGCAACACAAAGTCGTAACGTGACATCTTTACTATCATAACATAGACCCCTCCGCAGCCTGTTGTTGACGAGTTTTAACAATCTTCTGTGCCGACTTAGACAGGTTCTCCTCGTCCTCCATAAAGCGCTTAATCTTACGGATAGCGTCCTCGTATCCGGGGATTTGCACCTTCTCGTAGAGGTTCACCTTCTGCGTAGTCTTACGACGCGCATAGTCCAGAAGCTCCATCTTGCGATTATAGACCTCAAACTCCACTCCGAGCTTGGCCAATCGCTTCAGCAGCTCCACACCGTCGGCATACCACACCGGCGATGAGAAGAGGTCGTACGGCTTCTCCTCGAAGCTCACACCCTCCAGCACCGGCGTACGCACACCCGCGATCTTCTGCTCCGAGAGCTCAACATCGGCGATTCTGAGAATCGTCGTATCGAACTCACCCCACAGAGCCACCATATAGTCGTACTCGGCCACGAGAGCCTCTATACGCTTACGGAAATCGCGTGCGGTATCCTTCGCTCGCTTAACCTCGGAACGCAGAGCAGACTCCTTACTCTTGATGGTAGGGAGTGCCGAACGGCGCATCTTGAGCTGCTTGCCGAGCTCGCCGAGCGAAGTTTTGTTATATTGAAATTTAATAGCCATAATTTTTCACTATTTTCGGTCGGCTTACGCCTCCTTCCAATACTTAGCGATAAGCTCAGCCTTGATAGCCACCTCATCCTTCGAGAAGTACTTGCCAAACAGAGTCCACGCAGTGTCAAGCATCTGCTCAATCTCGATATTTACGTCGATGGCGAGCAACTTCTCCGAGTAGTCGTGAGCAAACTTAAGCGAACGCTCATCGTAGTCCGACAAATCGAAACCGTTCTCCAACTTGGTCTTTGCATTGGCAGCATCGGCATACAGACGCACGCAGGCATTCATCACCTGAGGATGGTCCTCGCGAGTCTTCTTACCGATTACGAGCTGCTTCAAACGTGACAATGAACGGAAGGGGTCAACGATAACCTTACCTGTATCCGAGTCGTTACGCAAGAAGAGCTGTCCCTCGGTGATATAACCCGTATTATCGGGAATAGCGTGTGTAATATCACCACCCGACAGAGTTGTAACGGCGATGATAGTGATTGAACCACCGTTAGGCAACTGCACAGCCTTCTCGTAAATCTTTGCCAAATCCGAGTAGAGCGAACCGGGCATAGAGTCCTTTGAAGGAATCTGGTCCATACGGTTTGATACGATAGCCAGCGCATCGGCGTACAATGTCATATCGGTCAACAACACCAACACCTTCTCGCCCTTATCTACGGCAAAGTACTCCGCAGCTGTAAGTGCCATATCGGGCACCAACAGACGCTCTACGGGAGGATTCTCCGTAGTATTTACGAACGACACGATACGGTCCAAAGCTCCTGCGTTCTCGAACACCTGCTTAAAGTAGAGGAAGTCGTCGTTGGTAAGACCCATACCGCCCAAGATAATCTTGTCGGCCTTGGCACGCAACGCTACATTAGCCATAACGGCATTGTAGGGCTGGTCGGGGTCAGCGAAGAAGGGAATCTTCTGACCTGACACGATAGTATTGTTAAGGTCGATACCCGCGATACCCGTAGCAATCAACTCCGAAGGCTGCAAACGGCGGCAGGGGTTCACTGTAGGACCACCAATCTCGCGCTCCTCACCCTCGATAGGCTCACCACCCTCCAACGGCTCACCATAAGCGTTGAAGAAACGACCTGCCAAGTTGTCCGATACGCGCAACTTTGGAGCCTCGCCGTGGAATACAACCTCAGAGTTTGTAGCCAAACCCTCGGTACCAGCGAAGACCTGCAATGTTACGTTCTCGCCCATAATCTTCACCACCTGGGCCAACTTGCCGCCTACGGTAGCCAACTCATCGTTACCTACGCCTGTAGCGCGGAGTGTGATGGTAGCCTTGGTGATGTTATCAATCTTTGTATATACTTTCTGAAATGCTTTTGTTGTCATATCTGCGCTTATTTAGAGAGTTGATTATTAACCATCTGCTCAATCTGGCTCTTATAGTCGAGGAACTTCTCGCTCTGCCACTCAGCATAGTTCATCTGGCGGAAGAGGTTGATAAGACCCTTGAAGAACTTAGAGCAAGCCTCGAAATCGGCAAAATCAAATGACTTGCGGCATACATCCAACACCATCTCGTACATCATCTTCTGACGCTCGATAGGACAGTTGGCGTCGATATCGTCAAATGCATCCTGCTGCAAAATCACGAAGTCGATAAGCTCCGACTTCCAGAAACGCTCGTGGTATGCAACGGGTACACCGTCATCACCCAAGATGTTGATCTGGTCGTTAGCCTCCTTACCACGCTGTACGATGGTCTTACCCTCATACACCTCATTAACCCAGCTCTTGCCGATGTGGCTATCCAAGTATGAAGCAACCTCAGGATACTCCAAGTACTTAGAGTAAGAATCCAATGGATCGATAGCAGGATAACGCTTCGAATCGGCACGGCCCTGAGAGAGGGCATAGAAACAACGTGCAGCCTTCTTTGTAGACTCAGTTACAGGCTCCTTGAGGTTACCACCCGCTGGTGATACTGTACCGAGGAATGTAACAGAACCAGTCTGGCCGTTGTTAAGCTTCACCAAACCTGCGCGAGCGTAGAATGCAGCGATGATAGCCGAGAGGTCCATTGGGAAGGCATCCTGACCAGGAAGCTCCTCCAAACGGTTTGACATCTCACGCAAAGCCTGAGCCCAACGTGATGTAGAGTCGGCCATAACAAGCACCTTCAATCCCATCGCACGGTAGTACTCACCGATTGTCATACCGGTATAAACCGATGCCTCACGAGCCGCAACGGGCATGTTTGAAGTGTTACAGATGATGATTGTACGCTCCATAAGTTTGTGGCCTGTGCGAGAGTCGATAAGCTCAGGGAACTCAGCGAAGATCTCCACAACCTCATTTGCACGCTCACCGCACGCAACGATGATGATAACATCAGCATCAGCCTGCTTAGAGATAGCGTGCTGCAACACAGTCTTACCTGCGCCGAATGGGCCAGGGATAAAACCTGTACCACCCTCAGCCAATGGGTTGAATGTGTCGATAGCGCGAACACCAGTCTCCATCACGCGTGATGGACGTGGCTTCTCTGTATAGCAGCGGATAGCCTGCTTAACTGGCCACTTCTGAACCATTGTGATATTGTACTCGTTGCCGTCCTTATCCTCAACAACTGCGATAGTATCAGTTACTTTGTATGTACCAGCCTTCACTACACTCTTCACGGTGTAAGTTGCCTGCATGATGAAAGGAACCATAATCTTGTGGTCAACCCACTGCTCCTTAACCTGACCCAACCAATCACCAGCTGTTACCTTATCGCCAGCCTTAGCCAATGGAGAGAACTCCCAGCTCTTGTCAAAGTCAATAGGGTCGGTGATAGAACCACGGTTGATGAACAGACCGTCCATCTTCTCCAAGTCGTTCTGCAAACCATCATAGTTACGCGACAACAAACCTGGAGCCAACGTAGCCTCCAACATATGGCCTACGAACTCCACTTTGTCGCCGATTTTAAGGCCTCGTGTACTATCGTACACCTGAACATAGGCATCATCGCCTACGACCTTGATGACCTCGGCCATCATTCGGGTCTCACCACAATAGACATAACAGATTTCGTTCTGTCCCACCGCACCGTCAGCCTTAACGATTACGATGTTTGAGATGATACCGTTTACACGTCCTAACGTTTTCATTTATTTTGTTTTTATTGTTTATTTACCAAATCTTTGCCGTTAAGTTCGGCCATAATGCGCTGCAACATCTCGCGACCACGCTTGGGATCCAACATTGACCAACGTGCCACGATGTTGATGCGAGCCAGGTATGAGAGGATTGCATTGATGTTGAAGTAATCAAAACCTGCAAGCTCCAACGCCTGCTCCCAACGTACCAAATCAATCTTGTGCTCCTTCTCCAAGAGGTTCTGCTCATCGTTTACAGCTGTGATAACCGCATCAACATATGCCACCTCACCGCGCAAGCCGAAATCGGCAGCCGACGAACGCTGCAACTGCTCGACAACCTCACCCTCACCAACAGTCACGCTGTCGATAGGACGACCCAACGAGCGAGCCACAATAGCTGCCGACACATTACGCAACGTGCGGTCGAACTCGGCCCACTCACGCAGGAATCGGCTCTTTGAGTTGCTACAAGTCTGGTAATATGCTGTAAGCAATGCCTTCTCGAAGCTCTGAGTCATATCCAAGCCCTCGGCATACTCGCTCTCGGGATCGGCATAGGCACGAATCACACGAGCCATAGGCTCTGCCACTCGCTTTGGAGATGAGAGCTCATCATCCAAATCCTCAGCCGCGATATTTCCCAACGGATTGTATGCTGCACGTGAAGCACGACGAGCGATAAGATTCTCGCAATCGTAATAAGCATACATCAACTTCACCGAGCAAGCATCGCTATCAGACAACTCCTCAAGAATCTCAGCTACAATCTCGGCAGCGTCGAAACCTTTGGTGTCGGCATCAAGTGCATACTCACGCAGACCAGCGACTAAAGAGTAATAATTCTTCTCGAACATACTCCCTAAGCTTTATGCCTTAAACAGAAGCTGTGATACCTTGTCGCGCAAATAGTTGCTCAACAACGCCTCGAAGCTCTCGTCAGAGAATGAGATGTAGTAACCACCCTGCTTCTCTCCTACCTTGAAACCATTCTTAACGTCTGCCGAGAAACCGATCTCAACACCCTCAGCCAACAAAGCCTTGGCAGCAGCCTCAATACCCTTACCGAGCTCGGCCTTCTTTGCCTCAGGAAGCAGTGCAGTGAGCTCTGCCTTGTCGCCATTGTTCCAGTTCTTAGCAACTGCAAGCAACATATCCTTGATGAATGTAGCATCCATATTGGCAGCCTTTACGCCCTCAGAGGTGCTCTTTGCAACGATGAGAGTCTCGATTTCAGCCTTAATCTTTGCTACAGCCTGCTTACCAGCCAACGAAATCTCAGTCATAGCGTTCTTCTCGATATCCTGAGCCTTATCCTCAGCATCTGCTACAATCTTTGCAGCCAAAGCCTCAGCCTCAGCAACAATCTTCTGAGCTTCACTTTTAGCCTTAGCTACAAGGTTATCAGCCTCGGCACGACCCTTCTCCAAGCCCTGCTGGTAGAGCTTATCGGTCAATTGTTGAAGTTTTGTGTTTTCCATAGTGAATAATATTTTGTTTTATTGTTTATTTCAAAATCATAAATTTTCGGGGCCTTTTCGTCTCCATACTCCTGCGCCCTATACGCGTGCGAGTACAACTATAAAAAAAAAGCGACGCAAAGTTAAGATAATTATCTACATTGACAAAATTTAATCTCCATTTTTGCCAACTCTCAGACCATTACTACACCGAATTTTACATTCGATGTACGATTTATCCATTTTCGACTCCTATCGTAACACTCTTTTCAGTCAAACCAGCCATTGTATTTGCACACTGATTTTTTTTTCGTACATTTGTAGAAACGATTTTTTTACACAAAACAAGAAGATAAAAACTATGAATTTACCAATCGCCAAATTTGCTATTTTTACACTTTTCGCCTCAATATTTTTTGCAACATTGGCACAAGCCCAACAAAAGATAGACGAGCGATTTCTCCCCACCGAAAAGCACGCGAAGATTGAAAACGCGAAAAAGGCCCATAAGGGATGGAAACTGGTATGGTCTGATGAATTTAGCGGCACCGAGATTGACACCGACTCTTGGAGTCGATGCCATCGCTATGGTTCACCCTGGAATCGCCATATGTCAATGCTCGACTCATTGTGTCGCGTTAAAGACGGTGTTGTAGAGCTGTGGGGTATCAACAAGCCCGAAGGCTACAAGGATTCGTTAAATTTCCTCACCGGAGGTTTGAATAGCCATGGCAAACGCTCTATCCGTATGGGAAGAATCGATGTTCGCGCCCGCTTCGATTGTGCGCAAGGCTGGTGGCCCGCAATTTGGCTTATGCCAGAGTCTAAACTTCCTTGGCCTGAGGCTGGCGAGGTGGATATTATGGAGCATCTGAATTTCGACAGCTACATCTACCAGACAGTACACTCTGGACACATCGAGGGATTGCGTAAACCCAAGACCCAGCACGACCACAAAGAACCTGTTGATTTGACTTGCTATAACACCTATTCGGTTGAGATTACAGATTCGCAAGTGATATACTACATAAACGATCGCAAAACATTTACTTACAACCGATTAGATCCCGAGCCTGAGTGCCAATTCCCATTCGATGACTATAACTACTATATGATTCTTTCGGCACAGCTTGGAGGCCATTGGATTGGTCCAATAGAGCCAAGTCACCTGCCAGTAAAAATGGAGGTAGATTATGTAAGATTCTATGAGCGCAAATAACAATTAAGTAGCATACAAAACAGACAATTTATATGACACGAAACATCACTTTTTTACTTGTTATTTCGATGCTTTTCTGCTCTCAAATCAGCATCGCACAAAACACCTCTTCTATCGACAATTCTCGCCCCACATCGGCCAAAGGAGCTCGCAATGCATACAAAGGATGGAAGCTTGTTTGGGCCGACGAGTTCAACGGCAAAGAGCTGGACACAGAGTCATGGGAGAGATGCCCACGCAACAAAGCAGATTGGGGTCGCCATATGTCTAACCTCGACTCACTCGTTAAGGTCGAAGATGGCGTTTTGAAACTTTATGGCATCAATCGTCCTGAGGGTGTAGAGGATAATGTACCTTTCCTTACGGGAGGTGTGCAGAGCCGTCACCGTCGCTCAATGAAGATGGGACGATTTGACGTGCGCGCACGTTTCGATTGTGGTCAAGGCTTCTGGCCAGCAATTTGGCTTATGCCAGATATCAGAGTACCATGGCCAACAGGAGGCGAAATTGACATTATGGAGCACCTCAACTCGGAGGATATTGCCTATCAGACAGTGCATTCACAACACTCTGTAAAGAAATACGATCCCTACATTCTCAATGGTGGCAGCGGGCCTATCGACAGAGATAAATTCAATGTATATTCAGTTGAGATTGAGGAGGATATCATAAAATTCTATATCAACGGCAAGCCTACATTCTCATATAAGAAGGTACCTGAACTGGAGTCTCAGTTCCCATACGCCAGCCACCCCTTCTATGTGATTCTTTCAGCTCAATTGGGCGGCGAATGGGTTGGCAAAGTTGAGCCAAAAGATTTGCCTGTAAGAATGGATATCGACTATGTAAGATTCTATCAACCTAAAAAATAATTGTCATCCCAAAAAACAACCGACACATGAGACATATTTTTACAACCGCGATAGCACTCACTATGCTACTCGCCAACCAGGTAGGTATTGCCCAAACGATACCTCCCACTAGTGACAACACAAATCCTGTATCAGCCAAAGGAGCTCGCAAAGCCCACAAGGGTTGGAGGCTGGTGTGGGCTGACGAATTTAACGATAACAAGATTGACAAATCTGTTTGGAGTCGCTGCCCAATAATGAGTGCTCCCTGGGCGATATATATGACAGATGCTGATTCATTATGCCAGGAAAAAGATGGTATTTTATCGGTTCACGCCATCAATCGCCCTGAAGATTGCGACGATGAACGCCCATTCCTTACAGGCGGTGTTGAGACAATGGGTAAACGTTCGTTCCACTTTGGTCGCATCGACGTAAGAGCCCGATTTGATTGTGCTAAGGGCTTTTGGCCAGCAATTTGGCTTATGCCTGATATAGAGATCGGATGGCCAGATGGCGGAGAGATTGATATTATGGAGCATATCAATTGCGACCCTAAAATCTTCCAAACTGCACATTCGCTACACACGTGGGAGTGGCGTGAGCCTGAGACCCAATCGGGATTCGTATCAAAAGTTGACCAAGATGTATTCAACGTATACTCTGTGGAGATTAACTATAATACTATTGAGTTCTACATCAACGACGTCAAAACCGGTTCATACGAGCGTATCAAACCCGACAAGAAGGACCAATTCCCATTCTCAGAACACCCATTCTATATAATTCTTTCCGCCCAATTAGGAGGCGATTGGGCTGGCGCTGTTGATCCCAAAGGCCTGCCAGTGAAGATGGAGATAGACTATGTCAGATATTATAAGCGCAAATAGCATTACGCATTCGACATAATATCAAGTAAAAAGAGAGCTATCCGACGTAAAAGTCAGATAGCTCTCTTTATCGTTCCAAATATAGACTGCCTAAGAGTCTTTATACTTTACCACAGGAATTGTATAACAAAAGAGCCTTGTTATACAATTTCTTACTCTTATTGATGCTCGGGACGCAATAGATCCTGCACAACCTTAACTGGAGAGAATGTTGTGATTGGCACCTCTACCAAAACTGTGTTCCAATTAGCCATAGCACCATTCCACAAACCTGGCAACTCCTGAGCACGCAAATCGCGACCACCGCTTGACTTAGATGAGATGAAACCAGTCTCAGGATCGGTGTACTTAGTTAGGTCGAATTTGCGACCACGTGAATCCTTCACGCCGCACACCAAATCGACTGGATTGAAGTGAGTAGCCGACTGCATAAGGTGCATATCCTCAGGTGCAATCTGGCTCGACTCGGCAATCTGCAACGACTCTGTACCATTAGCACCACTTACCCAGAATGGTCCGCCACCAGGCTCACCCTGGTTACGCACTACACCACACACTCTGATAGGACGATCCAGAACTGCCTTCAACACAGCTGAGTTATAATCCTCAGGCAACTTAACGCAAAGACGCTTCTCGATGAACTCGGCAATAGCTGTCAAATCGCCACCACCTACTTCCAAAACCTTCAAATATTCAAAGGCCTGCTCCTGTAATTCGAGCAGAACACCAGCCAAAGCCTTCTTATATGTTACAGTGTCGTTCTTGCGAGCGTCGGTTGTCACATTGTCGATGTTCTTCACAAAAATCACATCAGCCTCAATATCGTTCAGATTCTCGATAAGCGCACCATGACCAGCTGGGCGGAACAAAAGTTTACCCTCGTCGGTACGGAATGGAGTGTTATCGGGATTAACTGCGATAGTATCGGTTGATGGCTTCTGCACCGAGAATGAGATATTGTACTTTACACCAAACTTCTCCTCATAAAGAGGCTGTGTAGCACCCAAAACATCCCAGAAACCGCCCATATGCTCGGCTGAAACTGTGAAATGGATATAGACCTCATCACCCGAACGAGCATACATAGCACCCTCTACCAGGTGCTCCTCAACAGCCTTACGGTTGCCATCTTCATAGGCGTGGAATGTAACCAAACCCTTTGGCTTTGAGCCATAACACAAACCACACTTCACGATGGCCTCAACAATCTCATCTTCAGAGGCATCGGGAGTAATAAACTGTGATAATTCTGGCCAAAAAGCAAACTTCTCGATGTTGTCAAGCAGAGTATCAATACCCTTACCTCGCTTATCTTCGTTTACAAACTCAAAAAGTTCCTTAAACATACGAGTAGCAGCACCCGAAGCAGGCACAAACTTTACCACTCGCATAGCAGCCGATTGGCTATCATAACGAGCCACCGCACTACTCAACTGCTCATCATCGAGCTTTAGCACGCCATCACCGACGGCTGCGGCACGCACAATCTTCAGATATGTGAATCCTTTGCGGAAATTCTCTATCTGCTGCTCAACCTGCTCAACTGACAGGCCGTGCTCTTGAATTTGTTGTAAATCCTCTTTGTTAAACATAGGCTTATATAGTTTTAGTTGTTTTTTACTCAAAGTAATCCATCAAAGGGCGCTTCCAAGCAGCTATACTATGTATTTCTGACAAATCTTACCCTTTCAGCAGCATGTAATGGCCTAAAAATTATCCAAATTTACAAAATATTTTCTAACTTTGTAAAATAATGAGAACTATTTTTTGACGCATAACTCAAGAAATCAATAAAAGACTATATTTATGAAACATTTTCTCACATTAGTCGCATTTGTTGCGATGGCTTTCACCAGCGAGGCAGCACCACTATGGTTGCGCTATCCTACCATCTCTCCAGATGGTACAACTATCGCCTTTACTTATAAGGGTAGCATCTACACAGTACCTGCAACAGGAGGTACCGCAACCCGAATCACCCCAACTGACAATTACGACCTGCATCCTGTATGGTCGCCCGACTCGAAGAGCTTGGCATATGCCAGCGACCGTTACGGTAACTTCGACATCTTCACAATCTCTGCAAAGGGTGGTTCTCCAAAGCGTGTAACAACTCACTCTGCTTCGGATACTCCTTACGCCTTCTCTAACGACGGAAAGCGCATCTACTACTCAGCGTCGGCCTATGACCCAGCCCAAAGCGCACTTTTCCCTAAGTCTGCGATGAGCGAATTGTATGCCATTAGTGTTGAGGGTGGCCGTCCAGAGCAGATTTTGGCTACTCCAGCCCAGCAGATTGACTTCAACAAGAGTGGCGACAAGTTCTTGTACCAGGACAACAAGGGTTTCGAGAACTATTGGCGCAAGCACCACACATCATCGGTAACTCGTGATGCGTGGCTCTACGACTCAAAGACAGGCAAGCACACCAAGCTCACCAACTGGGAGGGCGAGGACCGTGACCCACGTTTTGCTGACAACGACAAGACTGTCTATTTCCTCAGCGAGCGCGGCGGCACATTCAACGTATGGAGCATGCCTATCGACAACCCAACTGCCGCAAAGCAGGTTACCAACTTCAAGACTCACCCCGTACGTTTCCTCT
>JAZQVY010000034.1:0-160840 GCA_045632085.1 Alistipes sp.
TCGGTGAGAAGGGTTTGCACCACCTTGTATATGAGGTTGTGGATAACTCAATTGATGAGGCTTTGGCAGGCTACTGTACGCATATCGAGGTTTCAATTAACGAGGATAACTCAATTACCGTAAAGGATAATGGTCGAGGTATCCCTACAGACTACCACGAGAAGGAGGGTAAGTCAGCTTTGGAGGTTGTGCTTACAGTGCTTCACGCCGGAGGTAAGTTTGACAAGGGTAGTTATAAAGTGTCGGGAGGTTTGCACGGTGTAGGTGTATCGTGCGTTAATGCTCTCTCAACCCTTCTTATCGCAGAGGTTCACCGTGGCGGTAAGATCTATCGCCAGACATATAGCCGTGGTGTGGCAACATCAAAGATGGAGATTATTGGCGATTGTGACGATAGAGGTACTATTGTTACATTTAAGCCAGATGAGAGTATCTTTACTCATACCACAGTATATCGTTACGATATTTTGGCAAATCGCTTGCGCGAGTTGGCTTTCTTGAATAAGGGTATCCACCTTTCGCTCACTGACAAGCGTCAGAAGGATGAGGAGGGTAATCCTCTCAGCGAACACTATTACTCTAAGGAGGGTTTGAAGGAGTTTGTTCAGTACCTCGATGCTACACGTGGTGAGAAGATTATTGAATCAATTATCTATATCGATACAGAGAAGAATGGCGTTCCTGTGGAGGTTGCTATGCAGTATAACAACTCTTACTCAGAGAATGTTCACTCATACGTTAATAATATCAATACTATCGAGGGTGGTACCCACCTTACTGGTTTCCGCTCGGCTCTTACTCGTACCTTGAAGAAGTATGCCGAGGAGTCGGGAATGTTGGCAAAGTTGAAGTTTGATATTAGTGGTGATGATTTCCGTGAGGGTCTTACAGCGGTTGTCTCTGTAAAGGTTGCTGAGCCTCAGTTTGAGGGTCAGACCAAGACTAAGTTGGGTAACGACGAGGTTGCGGGTGCTGTGAATGGAGCTGTGTCTGCTGCGTTGTCGCTCTACTTGGAAGAGCATCCAAAGGATGCAAAGGCTATTGTACAGAAGGTTATCTTGGCTGCTACAGCTCGCCACGCCGCACGTAATGCTCGTGAGGCCGTTCAGCGTAAGACTGTCTTGTCGGGCGCTGGTCTGCCAGGTAAGTTGGCCGACTGCTCAAGCCGCGATCGTTCAATTGCTGAGATTTTCTTTGTCGAGGGAGATTCAGCGGGTGGTACTGCTAAGCAGGGACGTGATCGTAACTTCCAGGCTATTATGCCTTTGCGTGGTAAGATTCTTAATATCGAGAAGGCTCAGGAGCACCGTATGTGGGAGAACGAGGAGATTAAGAATATGTTTATCGCTTTGGGCGTGAGCATTGGTACTGCCGAGGATAGTAAGGCGTTGAACCTCGAGAAGTTGCGTTACGATAAGATTATCATTATGACCGATGCCGATGTCGATGGTGCACACATCGCAACATTGATGCTTACATTCTTCTTCCGTAAGATGAAGGAGTTGATTGAGAATGGTCATATCTATATCGCTACCCCACCATTGTATTTGGTTAAGAAGGGTAACAAAGAGCGTTACTGTTGGACTGAGCAGGAGCGTGATGCTATCACCGAGGAGATGGGTTCAAAGGGTGTTCACATCCAGCGATACAAAGGTCTTGGTGAGATGAATGCGCAGCAGTTGTGGGATACAACAATGAATCCTGAGACTCGTATCTTGCGTCAGGTTACAATCGAGAATGCGGCTGAGGCTGATCGTATCTTCTCAATGTTGATGGGAGATGAGGTGCCACCACGTCGTGAGTTCATAGAGAAGAATGCACACTACGCTAATATCGATGCATAGTAGCACGTTAATA
This sequence comes from Alistipes sp., assembly GCA_045632085.1. Taxonomy (GTDB): domain Bacteria; phylum Bacteroidota; class Bacteroidia; order Bacteroidales; family Rikenellaceae; genus Alistipes. Next base: position 1,858 of record JAZQVY010000034.1, read on the forward strand.
CTATAAAAAACAGGCTATCGTAACGCTCAGTTCGATAGCCTGTTTTTATTTCTATGTGACAATAGGTATTTTATGCCCAATTTGTTGCTCCCACCCTTGCTAATTGAGAAGATGCTCGACAAGAATCTTTATGCCGATAATAATCAGCACTGCTCCACCTACAAACTCTGCTTTTGATTTATATCTGCAACCAAATATGTTGCCTATACGCAGACCAATCATCGAAAGAATAAATGTTGTTATTCCTATAATTGATGCAGCGGGCAATATGTCAATCTGTAGAAAAGCAAAAGATACACCAATTGCTAATGCGTCGATACTTGTAGCTATGGCCAGCATAAACATCGAGTAAATAGAGAAGTCAGAGTGAATTTCACACTCATCACCGTGGAGTGATTCTCTGATCATGTTAATACCAATTATGCTCAGCAACACAAAGGCGATCCAATGGTCGAAACTCTCTACAAGCGAGGCAAAGCTGACACCTAACAAGTAACCTACAATTGGCATCAGTGCTTGAAAACCGCCAAACCACACACCTACACTAAGATAATGGCGAGGCTTGAGGCGTTTTGTCGATAGCCCCTTTCCGATAGATACGGCAAAGGCATCCATCGATAATCCTATGCCAATGAGTAGTAGCTCTGATATTCCCATATGTTACAATCCTGTAATTTTCTTAATTTCGTTTAGCTTATTCAGAGCTTCAAGTGGAGTGAGCGAATTGATGTCGAGACCCTTTATCTGGTCTCTGATCTGCACCAATACCGGGTCATCGAGCTGAAACATCGATAGCTGCATATTGCCCTGCTGCGCCACATCAGCTACCTGCTTGGCTGAAGGCTGGCGCTTGCGTGAGCGACTTTGACGTGTTGGTGTGCCTGCCGATACATCGTTGTTGCCATACACAGTTTCGAGATTTGAGAGAATCTCTGATGCTCGCGTTACGATGCTCTGTGGCATACCCGCCATACGTGCGACATGTATACCAAACGAGTGTTCGGTGCCACCGCGTGAAAGCTTGCGCAAGAATACAATTGTATTGTCCACCTCGCGGACGGCAACGTGGTAGTTCTTTACCCTGTCAAATAGTTGCTCCATCTCGTTAAGCTCGTGGTAGTGAGTGGCGAAGAGTGTCTTGGCGTGTCCCGATGGGTGGTTGTGGATATGCTCTACCATAGCCCATGCTATCGAGATTCCATCGTATGTGCTTGTGCCACGACCAATCTCATCCAATAGTATAAGGCTGCGGTCGGAGATATTGTTTAGGATACTTGCCGACTCCAGCATCTCAACCATAAATGTTGACTCACCCTGAGAAATGTTGTCCGATGCACCTACACGGGTGAAAATCTTGTCCACAACACCTATATGTGCTGACGCTGCAGGTACAAATGAACCAATCTGCGCCATCAGAATAATAAGTGCAGTCTGGCGAAGCAGAGCCGACTTACCCGCCATATTAGGGCCGGTAATCATCATAATCTGCTGGTCGCTATCGTTCAGGAGAACATCATTAGGGATATACTCCTCACCAACAGGTAACAATCGCTCAATTACAGGATGGCGACCTGCTCTGATGTCAATAACTTTACCCTCATCTAATGTAGGACGAACATATCGGCACTCGGCAGCCATTCTAGCAAACGACTGCAAGCAATCGACGCGTGCTACGGTGGCTGCATCTTTGAGGATATGTTTTAGGTGACCAGCCACAAACTGTACAAGTTCGAGATAAAGCTGCTGTTCGATAGCTAGTATGCGATCCTGAGCACCGAGAATCTTCTCCTCGTACTCTTTCAGCTCCTCTGTAATGTAGCGCTCGGCACTTGTAAGTGTTTGCTTACGTACCCAGCTCTCGGGGACTTTATCCTTGTGAGTATTGCGTACCTCTATATAATATCCAAAGACGTTGTTATAACTAATCTTAAGTGATGGAATACCTGTTGCCTCACTTTCGCGTTGAATAATCTGTTGCAATACGTCACGACCGTGTGTGGCAATGCGACGAAGATCGTCAAGCTCGGTAGACACTCCATCGGCAATCACACCACCCTTTTGGATTTGATTATTTGCCGGATCGGGATAGATGTCGTGTGATATTCGCTGCTGAATGGCTGAGAGAGTGTCGATTTGGTCGGCTATCTCATGGAGGCACTCCTTGTCTGATGACTCTAAGAGAGCTTTCAAAGTCTCGATTGCTGTGAGCGAATTCTTCAGTTGTATCAATTCGCGTGGTAATACCCTGCCAGCTGCTATGCGTGATGAAATACGTTCCAGATCACCTATTTCGGAAACCTGCTCTCTCAACGCTGCTGCCAAATCGCTATCGGTTGCTATTGCCTCTACAACATCGTGACGACGTTTGATGCGTTCGACGCTAATGAGAGGCATGGCAATCCAGCGCTTCAATAGTCGGCCACCCATTGATGTGAGTGTACGGTCGATTACATCGGCAAAGCCAGTCTTCTGCTGAGAGGAGTTCGATGAAAAGAGCTCCAGATTGCGGATTGTGAATTTGTCAATCCATACATATTCATTTTGATCAATGCGTGAGATTTTCTTGATGTGAGAAATTTCACGATGCTCGGTAAACTCCAGGTAGTATAGAATTGCTCCGGCAGCAGATATGCCATCTTTCATACCCTCCACGCCAAAACCTTTCAGTGACTTGGTGTCGAACTGCTGGCAAAGTTTGTCGTAGTTGAGATCGGCTGAGAAAATCCAGTCGTCGAGACGATATGTGTAGTGGCGATTGCCAAATGTACTCTCAAACCTATGCTCGCAGCCACGCTGATATAGAATCTCCTTGGGCGAGAGGTTTGAAATGAGTTTGTCTATATAGCGGTCGTCACCTTCGGCCATATAGAACTCGCCTGTCGAAATATCGAGGAAAGCAGCTCCGGTAGTATGTGAGCCAAAATATATCGAGGCAAGGAATGAATTCTCCTTGTTGGGCAGAATGTTATCACCAAGCACAACACCTGGTGTAACCAACTCGATAACACCTCGCTTAACCAATCCCTTCACTAGCTTTGGGTCCTCCAACTGTTCGCATATAGCTACTCGCTCGCCAGCTCTTACCAATTTGGGTAGGTATGCATCAACAGCATGGTGGGGAAATCCAGCCAATTCTACCGATGAAGCTGCACCATTAGCTCGCTTGGTGAGTGTTATGCCCAATATTGAACTCGCTTTGATGGCATCCTCACCAAAGGTTTCATAGAAGTCGCCAACGCGGAACAGAAGTATTGCATCGGGATGGACAGCCTTAATCTGATAATACTGCTTCATCAGAGGTGTCTCAACATATTTTTTCTCTATCGCCATTTATCTTTTACTTTGTGAGCAAAGATACCTAATTTTGCTCAACTATTCAAAGAATCGTTCGTCAAAATTCACAAGATATACCCTCTCGGTGGCACGTGTGATGGCTGTATAGAGCCAGCGAAGCATATCGCGGCTCATTGGTTCTTCGCCAAATAGGCATCTATCGACAAAAACTGCACTCCATTGACCACCCTGAGCCTTATGGCAAGTGATGGCGTATGAGAACTTTACCTGCACAGCGTTATAGTGCGGATTCTCGCGTATCTCTTTGAGTCGCTTGATTTTACTCTTAATGTCGGTGTAGTCTTTCTCCACCTCGTCAAATAGTCGTCGGCTCTCCTCGCGAGTGAGTGAAGGTGATTCTGAAGTGATTGTGTCGAGCAAAATTTTACACTCTATTTCAGTGTCGTTATAATCGGGGAATTGCAATATGGCTTCAGCAAAATGGAATCCATAAAAATCCTCAAATCGACGGATTTTTTTCAATTGGGCTACATCTCCATTAGCCAAAAAACTCATCGGGCAGTTCTCTATACGCTCTGTGTAGTGGTAGTTGTTCTTGACGACCATCAACATATCGCCACTTTCGATTGCCTCCTCAGCCGACAGATTGTAACGACGAATACCTTCATTATATCTATTGGCGCGCTTATTGGAACGTGTAATAACAATTACCTCATCGCGACCATATTTGTCGTAACAATCTTGCAGAGTCTCTAACAGATCAAGTCCATTGATAGCTCGGAAGTCTGGAAATTGCATATCAAATTGCGGCACTTCATAGATGTTGTTTTCGAGCATACACCTAAGCATTGTAGCGTTGAAAAGTATGCCCGATTCTGAGCCTTGACGTACTACATCGTCCATCGAGGCATACACAACTTCGCCATATGATTGCATCACTGACTCGTCGAGTGCGGGGCTATAATCAGCTCCGACAGGTGGTAGCTGAGCATTATCGCCTACCAGAATCAGTCGGCACTCTTTCCCGCTTTGTACATATTTTATCAAGTCCTCAAGTAGGGAGCCGCTGCCGAAAATTTGACCTTCAGAAGTTGTATCCGATAGCATCGAAGCCTCATCGACCACAAATACAGTCCCCTTCTCTTTATTTATGTTGAGCGAGAATTTTGACTCATAGTCTGCGTTGGTTTTTTCACGATAAATTCGTTTGTGAATAGTATATGCATCTCGGCCTGAATACCTCGACAAAACCTTTGCGGCTCGACCTGTGGGAGCAAGTAATACCGATTTGATTCCAACCTCGCCGAGTACCTCAACCAAAGCTGAGATTAGGGTGGTTTTTCCAGTGCCAGCATAGCCATTTAACACGAAAATCTGCGAGTAATCGGGCGAACTTAGCCATTCTGACAACTTTTCGATAACTTTTTTCTGGCTAAGTGTTGTTTCAAACGAGATTTTTGCGTAAATTTGGCCTGCGATATAAGTGTTAATCATACTTCGTCGGTATTTGCCGTTAAATTTGAATACAAACTTAATAACAAATAACAAAAAATGAAAAAGGTAATTCAATTTTTTCTTGGTTTGGTAATCATCGGTTTGATTTACGTGGTTGCCATTCTGATTCACACTCCGTTGAGCTTTGAAAAGCAGTTGAAGACTCGCAATGCAGACGTTATCGTTAAGTTGAAGGACATTCGTGCCGCTGAGCGTGCTTTCAAGAGCAAGTATCAGTACTTCACTGGCGACTTCGACTCTTTGATTAGCTTTATCTTGAACGACTCTTTGGAGATGGAGCGTAAGCTCGTTGATGAGGATGACTCTGTTGCTATGGCTCAGTTGAAGAAGTCTGGTAAGAAGAACATCGAGAAGTATAACCTCGCTGTTATTGACACAATCTTCAACCCTCGTAAGCTCACAGCTGAGCAGGTTAACGATTTGCGTTTTATCCCTCATACAGATGGTAAGGTTCAGTTCATTTTGGAGGCTGGCAAGGTTATGACAGGTTCTAACGTATTGGTTCCTGTTGTTGAGTGCCGTGCTCCTTACAAGATGTACCTCGATACAATTGAGTTCCGTCAGAACGTAATTAATCTTATCGACGATAAGGTTAACAACTTCAACGAGTATGCTGGTTTGAAGTTCGGTTCTATGGAGGGTAGCAACAACGAGGCTGGTAACTGGGAGTAATCACTTCCGCCCGATATCAAATGTCCGCCCTGCTTTTCGGGGCGGACATTATTATATATAAGGTATAGATTTTAGTTTTTCAACTATGAGAATAATCAGCGGGACACTCGGTGGCCGAATGATAAATCCACCCAAAAATCTTCGAGCGCGCCCTACTACCGATTTCGCTAAGGAGAATCTCTTTAACGTATTGGGTAATATGGTCGACTTCGAGGAGATTGATGTGCTTGATCTTTTTGCCGGAACCGGCTCTATAAGCTATGAGTTTGCATCGCGTGGTGCCAAGTCGGTGACATCTGTCGAGATAAATGCCGTACATTACAATTTCATTCGCACGACAGCAAAGTCGTTTGGCCTTAACAATCTACACCCTGTCAAGGCTAATGTGTTTTTGTATGTAAAGAGCTGTCCTAAACAGTTTGATGTAATATTCTCTGATGCCCCTTATGATTTGGAGGGAAGCGAACAGGTGGTCAGCGATGTCTTTGAAAAAGATCTGCTCAAGAATGATGGCATACTTATTTTTGAGCACTCTAAATCGTTGGATTTCAGTACTCACCCTAACTTTTTAAGGCAGAGAAGCTATGGTAGTGTGCAATTTTCTATCTTCAAAAAGTGATTTTTTGTGATAAAAAGTTGCAGAATAAAAATTTTGTACTACCTTTGCACTCGCAATCAGCAATGGTGCGTTAGTTCAGCTGGTTAGAATACGTGCCTGTCACGCACGGGGTCAGGGGTTCGAGTCCCCTACGCACCGCGAAAATTGATGAATTGAAAGAGAGCGATTGGTTATCCAATCGCTTTTTTTTGTGTGTATGGCTGTCATCGAGCCAGCTCGTGCCATCCATCCTCACAAAGCATTCGCTTCGCTTACTCTCTTTCAATTCCTGCGTGGGCACTGCTCACTTAAATACGGAGTTGCGGGAATAAATAGATATTTTATTTTAGAGGTATTCCCGCTTCGCCTTACGGCGGTCGAGTCCCCTGTTCTCATTGATGTCTATAAAAAAAGTGGTGAAATATTTTCCACCACTTTCGTATAATCCTGATGATTTTTATTGCAACTTAATCTCCAACTTTGCTGGGAAGATGTATCGCAGGTCGCCGCGAGTGGCAAGAGTCTGGCTCATTGTTGCCGAGGTGCGAACGGCCTTGCCTTTGAATATCTTTTTACCCTTATAACAAACCTTGATAGGCTTGTCGAGATTCATCATCTGATCGTTAAGATAGATAGTTAATGCAGAGTAATCGCAATGTTCAATATTGATTGTGTTTCCATCATATTCTGCTATAACGGTCATCTTGTGGCGGCGCTCCTGGTTGTCTGGTAATCCTAACCAGTAGAAGTTGCGGCGAGTAACCTCCTCCTGTCGCCATACTACCCTATTTGGGTATGGATTTCGACGATGCTTAGCCATCCAGCTGATTGCTAAAGTATCAGCTCTATCCATCCAATGCCCTTTACCCTCTATAATGTGTGTTTCGTGAATATATCCACTCTTGTCGGCCATCTGGAGTGAATCCATAATCTTGCCGTGATGCACAGCCAGCTTATTGCGATTGAAGGCACTATCCCTCTCGCCCATCCAAATCATAAATGGCGTGTTGCGGAGATTAACTTGTGATGCCTCTCCAGGGTGACCAGCCATCATTGAAGCAGCAGCCCAACTATCGGCCATGCGCGGAGCCATACGCCACACTCCGTCACCTCCAGCTGAGTAGCCGAGCAAATATACCTTGTCGGGGTTTACTCCCATAGTGGCAACCATACACTGAATCAATTTTTCAAAGAGTTCATCGAGACCTGGTTTGAACCACATATTCCAGTCATCCCAAGGTGCTCGAGGAGCAATATATATTCCTTCGGCTGGAGTGTATAGCCTGATCTGGTTGGCCCACTGCTGGTCGTTGACTCTGCTTGGAGCACTGCCACCACCGTGCATCGAGATATAGAGACTATATCCGTCGGCTGGCTTCTTACCTAGTACTCGTTTTGTGAATTTAAGTTTTAGATCGCCATTGGTTATCACGTTATCGTTCAGCGCTTGAGCATACTCCTCTTGAGAGTTTTTTAGCCATTTTTGTTTGATGATGCCTAAAGCCTTTTCTGCCTCATTTTTGCTGAGTGCAATGTTGGCAAAATTATGGTTTGCAAGCTCTTCTATTTTTGTCGAGCTGCTAGCCTCCCACTTCTGAAGGGCCTCGATAGCCTGTCCTTGTGCAGCCTGCTGCACACAGAGAGTTGAGAATAATGCGATGATCAAACTCTTTTTCATATTGCTGTGAGTGATGTTATTTAATCATTCCTTTTAGGGCGCGAGCTAACTGGTCGGGGCACGATGTTGGTTTGCCATTACAACTGATACCTTCAAGACGTGCGATAACATCTTCGGCCTTCATTCCGCGTGCAAGTTGTGCCACACCCTGTGTGTTGCCGCTGCATCCACCAATAAACTGCACACCTGAAACTATATTATTGTCATCAAGCTCGATTACGATAGCTTGCGAACATACACCCTGTGTTGGGTAAACAATCTTGTTTGACATATTACGATGGTTAAAATTACATAGCAAAGATAGGAAAATTGCTTTGATTAGCTCTATTCTTGAGGCAAAAGGATAAATTATAACGGACAATTTTGTATTTTTGTGAAAATTTTAGCGACAATGTACGACGTAATAGTTATAGGTGCTGGTGCAGCAGGTTTGATGGCGGCTGCTACGGCTGCTCGAAATGGTAAGCAGGTGCTCCTGATGGAGAAGATGGAGAAGGCTGGTCGAAAGATCAGAATCACCGGCAAGGGCCGATGTAATCTTACCAACGCTCGTCCTCCTGAGGAGTTCAAAGAGGCCATTCGCACCAATGCCGAATTTTTCGATATTGCCTTTGCTGAGTTCAACAACAAGGCTACAATCAGATTCTTTGAGCGTATAGGCGTAAAGCTTGATATCGAGCGAGGCCAGCGAGTATTCCCCAAAAGCGGTAAGGCGTGGGATATAGCCAATGCCTTGACAGATTACTGTCTTGACAATGGAGTAGAGATAGTCTATAACAGTCGTGTAAGCGAAATCCTCACTATCGACAATAAGGTTTATGGTGTTAATTTTGTCAACAAACGAGGCTTTGAGCGCAAAGTGGAGGCCGAGAATGTAATTATTGCAACAGGAGGCGTTAGCTATCCAGGAACAGGCTCTACCGGTGATGGATATATCTTTGCTGACCGCACTGGCCATAAGATAGAGGAGGTACGCCCATCGCTTACCCCACTTCGTACATCACATCCACAAAAGAAATTCCTTGATGGTTTGCTCTTGAAAAATGTTCAGGCGCAGCTGTTTGTCGAGGACAAGCTTGTGAGAGAAGAGTTTGGCGAGATCAGCTTTTCGGATCGTGGAATCGAGGGCGCTGTGGCACTGCGTGTAAGCCGTGATGCAGTTGATGCCTTGATTGAGGATAAACGAGTGAAGCTCGTTATTGATATGAAGCCTGCTCTTACCGAAGAGATGTTGTTCGATCGCATTAAACGCGAGATTGCAGAGATGCAGCCCGAAGAGTTCTTCTCTGAGTTGTTGCGTAAGCTTGTTCCAAAACACTTCGTAATACCTATCGCACACGAGCTGGATGTTCACTCTAAGAATTATATCCGCAAAGTAACCGATGCTGAGATTATGCGCCTGGTGAAGGTGTTGAAGGGTATGGTGTTCCCTATTACCGACTATGCACCATTTGAATTTGCTGTGGTGACAGCCGGAGGCGTGAGTTGCGATGATGTTAATCGCTACACTATGGAATCATTGAAGACCAAGGGCTTGTATTTTGCAGGTGAGGTGCTCGATATCGATGCCAACACTGGCGGATACAACCTTCAGATTGCATTCTCAACAGGCCGTCTTGCCGGTATGTTGAAGAAATAAGTAGCTCAAAATCTCTGGCTATGAAGATTAGAGGACGAAACATAAAGCTCAGATTATATGGCTTGCGAAATATCCCCACCAATATCAAACGTGCGAGACATTTTCGTGGCCACGGAGTGCATTCGCCTTTTGTCTATGCAATAGTTCGACAGGTGTTTATGTGCTCGAAGCTATATGAGAACTCGGCAACAGATTTGTACGATGCACTTATGGCGCGTAGCGTGGCGAAGCGTAGGGCCATTCAGTTGCAAAATCTGGCAAATCACTGTCGTTATGAGCGATATACTATAGATTGTTCGATAGATCAGATGGTAGGTGCAGATATGGTTATCGCCACTACCGACATAGCCCCTGCAGAGTTGATAAAGATGGCAGCAAAGGCTTGTGAGATAAAGTGTACACTCTGTATAATATCGCCAGCGCGTGATAAGGAGCGAGATATGGCTTGTCGAGCAATTGTCGAGGCTCACAAATGTACGAGTGTAGATAATAGAGGTTTTTTGCTTATTTTCAACAACCATCTACCGAAACAAAAGTTTAGATTATGAAAGTATATACCAAATGTGGCGATAAGGGTCGCACGTCACTCATTGGTGGTGAGCGCGTTCCCAAGAATGATTGTCGTGTCGAGGCTTACGGCTCAGTAGACGAACTTATGGCGTTTACAGCTTTGCTTGCTGATAAATTAGCTGCCGACGATATGTTTTGCGAGCAGACTGCTGAACTGCGCCGCATCGAGTGCCAATTGATGACAATCTCTGCCCTATTGGCAGTTGGTGAGGGTGGTCAGGATAAGGTGAGCTCATTGAAGTCAAATTCTTGCGAGGAGTTGGAGCACTCTATCGACCGTATGCAAGAGGCGCTGCCTGCAATCACTAAGTTTACGATCCCTGGCGGAGATGTACGATGCTCGCTCTGTCACGTTTGTCGCACCGTGTGCCGTCGCTCAGAGCGTGCTGCTATTACAGCATCACAGGAGTATGATATCGACTGCTCGGTTATATCATATCTTAATCGTCTGTCTGATTACTTCTATCTTCTCGGACGTACTGTTACGATGAAGGCATCAGTCGAAGAGATTTTGTGGATTCCATAATGCTGATTTGTACACAATTCTTACATATAAGTATCTTTTTGTAAGTATTTTGCATGTTTTGTTTTCAAAAGCGTAAGATTAGTATGTAAAAAAATCTCTTTTAATGATTTTTCGTTATATTTGCACCCCGATTGTAGGCGTATAGTGTTCCTATGGTCAAAAGTTTGAAAACTAAAACTTGTAAACTTATAAAAACCGAAAGATTATGTATTGGACTTTGGAGTTAGCATCTAAATTGGAGGATGCACCTTGGCCAGCAACTAAAGAGGAGTTGATCGACTACGCAATCCGTTCAGGTGCACCATTGGAGGTGTTGGAGAACTTGCAGGAGATCGAGGACGAGGGCGACATTTATGAGTCTATCGAGGACATCTGGCCAGACTATCCTTCAAAGGACGATTTCTTCTTCAACGAGGAGGAGTATTAATCGTCTGACAAAAACGGCCAATTATTTAGACTATAAAATTGGTAACGTTACAAAAAAAAGCGGCTTTGTGGCCGCTTTTTTCTTTTGTCAATATTTTCCTACTCCTCGGGAGCAAACATTGGGTCCCAAGCTGGAAGCAAGGTAGGTTTCTGGTTGAGCATCTCCAATACATCGGCTGGCACATACTTGCGCTCCACCACCAAGCGGAACATATACTCGTTGAACCACTCGTCGGTCATAATCAAGTTGCCCTTATAACCTGAGCCTGCACCCCAACTGTTCTCTACCATCCACTTCTTGCTCTTGCCATTCTCATCCAAATCAACAGCAATAAGAGTCATTGCGTGTGACGATGAGCTTGAGTGAGTCTGGATACGCTGCTTCTTATCCATTGGGAACGATGTGCGGAAGAGCGACGCGTAATCGAAGTTGGCTACATCGAGCGTACCTTTTGAGCTATTCATAAACTTACCCACGTCGCAAGAGAAATAGAGAGCCACGTTGTCCTTGATTGAAGCGATAGCCATCTCTTTGATGCGCTCGATTGGCAGGTTGATGTAGAGCCAGTTCTCGCCATCGTAAACGTGACGGTCATATTCAATCTCGTAAACCTTACCATACTCGCGTGTAGGGTCGTTCATAATCATCACATAGTTCTTCTCCAAATCCTCGCCGATATACTCATCGTAGAATGATTTTGGAGTATATGTCTTCTTGCTCACCAACTCACCCTGCTTGTTGTAGCGGGCCCACTCAAACTCTGTTGGAGGCACACCCAAGCACTCGACCAAGATACGATAAATCTCTGTAAGCATCTCCACCTTGCGCTTTGCGGCCTCGGCGGGCTTCATTGCTCGCAACTCCAAAGCATACTCGCGTAGCTTCAAACGCAGGATATTCGACATCTGGCCTGTGTTTTCGCTCTGGAAAGTCTCAGGCATAGCCGACTTTGGAGCAACACCATACTTCATAATGATGTTCGATACGCCAGTAAACTGACCACCATCACCAATAGGATTGCGGATAAGCCACTCCACCTTGCGATCGTCCAATGCCAACTCTCGAGTGTCGATAATCGCCTGCAGGAAGAGGTTCGACTTCTCCAAAAGGTCATAGAACGAGCAGTAGTTCTGCGAGAACTCCATCTCTGGCAGGTCATACTTGTCAATCATCTTTGCTCTCAGCACGTTAAGGCCTGTGAACAGCCAGCAACGACCTGACGATTTCTGATCTGTGATACCTACTGTCTTCACTTTGTGAGTAAAGTGAGTGTCACACATTGCAAGGTTCTCGGCGTTGATAGCCAGCGTGGCGATAGAGTTCGATGCGAGAGCATTTTTGATGGCCTTCTGCTCAGCTGAAGCGGTGTATCCCTGACGGATGCGGCTCATCATCTCCTCGCTGATTCCACCATCTTTGCTCTGTGTTTGAGCTGCTGCGCTCAACGTGCCAATTACTATTGCGGCACACAAAAAAAGTTTCTTCATATGTTATTAGGTTAAAAATTTCATTCAATTGCGAAGATAATAATATTTTTCTAATTAACTTTGAAGCAGTGTTCAAAAAAGCGTGGCAGGTTGATAATTGGCCGAACGAAAAGTCGTGCCTTAGGTTTGCTGCATACAATTTTGATTAAATGGATTTCGTAAAGGATATAGAGGCTGTGATTTTGGCTGGTGGCGACTACCCCACAGCCGAGCTTCCGCTCACTATTTTGAGCAAGGCTCGCTTTGTGGTGTGTTGTGATGGCGCGACCAACGAATATATAGCTCGTGGTAATATGCCCAATGCAATTGTTGGCGATGGTGACTCTTTGAGCGAGGAGTATAAAGCCCGTTTTGCCGATATAATACATCACAATCCCGACCAAGAGACAAACGACCTTACAAAATCTGTTGAGTTTTTGCAGCAGCGAGGTATTCGCAATATTGCTGTTGTTGGAGCTACTGGTCGACGTGAGGACCACACCATTGGCAATATAGCCCTTATGGCCGAATATCTTCAGGCAGGTCTAAATGTTAGAATTTATACAGATTATGGTCGCTTCGTAGCTTGTCGCAATGAGATGAGCTTTGATTGCAACTTAGGACAAGCGGTGTCGATATTTAACATATCGGCCGAGGGTTTCTCGGCCGAAGGTTTGATGTATCCTCTGTATGATTTTACTAAGTGGTGGCAAGGTACACTCAATCGCACTACTGCCGAGTCTTTTACTATCTCGGCACGGGGTGATTATATAGTGTTCATCGCTTATTAGTCTTGCCTTGCTGAATCTTATGCAATAATCTTTTCGTAGGCCAGTCTGCGGCTCTCGATTACCACATCACCGCAATATGTGAAGCCCATTCGCTCCACCAATCCTTGCATAATCTTATTGTCGGGATGGGTGTCGATTCTGAAGCTCTTTACTCGTTCTGCGGCCATCGTTTCAGCTGCAGACATAAACTGTTTGGCAAATCCCATTCCTACAAATATCTCCGATACGCAAAGCCTGTGTACTACAGCATATTCGCCATCGGTAAGCCATTGTCCACCAGTAAGGTCGTCATATGCAGGCTCGCCTGTGAATATCACAGCACCATATGCTAACACCTCGTTGCCGAGCGCAAGCACCATTCCCACGCCAGCCTCCACATCGTTTTCGATGCTACTGCGGTTGGGATAGCCTCGTTGCCATTGGTCGATGCCGGCTGCTCCGAGTCGTCCGCTTGCTGCTTTGATCATTCGTTCTATGGTGTCGATATCTGCTGTTGTTGCCTTTCGAAAAATCATCGTTATTATTTTTTTTGATTGTGTTACAAAGGTATATTTTTTTTAGCTTATTATGTACGTGCGATGAATATATTGTTCGCTCGTATAAACAAAAAAAGAGGTCTAATCGACCTCCCTTTTGGTTGAGCTACCGAGATTCGAACTCAGAATAACAGAACCAAAATCTGCTGTGTTACCGTTACACCATAGCTCAATCGTTTGCTCGTAAGCGGCACAAAAGTAATGCAAAAAAATCAATAGTCAAAATTTTATGACAACTATTTTCCTGCGTCGCTCGGTCGTAGCTGCAAGTAATATAAAAAAGTACGATGCCACAATATGCGGCATCGTACTTAATATAATCTTGAGGCTTGTTATTTCATAAAATCCTCGACTATGCATTCATATCCTGCATCGTTGGGGTGAAGTCCATCAGTAAAGAGGCTTTCGTTAATTTTGCCATTTTCAAGCAGGAGATTCCTGCCTGGATCTGCAAACTCATAACCACCCTGCTTGGCCATAGCTTCAATTAGGCGATTAATCTCTTCCACTCGCTGCTCCTCGCCACGTCGTGGCAGAATGCCGAGAACTCGGATTGTAGCCTCTGGCTGACGCACACGAATTGCACTGAGTAGGAATCTGATACCCTCTACAATGTCAATATTCGTGTCGCGGCTAAGATTGTTTGTTCCAATCTTTACGACAATCTTCTCGGGCTTACAATCGTCCAATGCACCATGATATACTCTCCACAACACATTCTCGATTCTATCCCAGCTACAACCCAGACCAACAAACTCCTTGGCCATCTTCTCGTTCCATACTTTGGTGCCGAGGTTTATACTCTTCTCGCTCCAATTGTGGATAATAGAATTTCCTATCACAAGGGCTTTGGGTTGCTTGTTTGTCGCTTCACTAGTTATGTCGTAGTGGCGAGCTCTCCATTCATAACCAGCCGAACGGCGTTGAGTTACTGGCCGAGTTGTGGGCCTATCGCCCATAGGAATATTCAATATCTCTCTTACTTTACGCTCCACCGATGTAGCCTGCTCCGACATTCCCTTGTCTGTGAGATGAACATAATCTACTGTCGATTCGGGTGACACCTCCAATTCGCTCTGTGATATATAGTGGATATTTTCAACACCCTCTTTGATGAGCTTCTCGTACGCTCTGCGGTTTGCTTCGTTACCAGCAATCGATTTTGTACGGCTATTCTCGTTAGTCTGAGAGTGTGCATATCCAACGTGCTCGATAAGAAGAATTGGAGCCGAGTGCTTCTCGCGGATAATCTTTACAGAGTTGTAAACTCGCTGCTCGATGTCGTCATAGTTCAATACATTGGGAATACAATCGAGGATAAACAATCTCGCGTCAATCTCGCTGATGAGGCTCACCACCTCCTTCTCCATCTTGCCGTTGCCCGAAAATCCAAGATTGATTACTGGATAATCCAACGAGCGCTGCATAATCGTGCCCCACGTCATAGCTGGACGCGATGCACAACCGCCCTGCGCGATTGATGTGCCGTAGAGCACGATTGGCTTCTCGGTCGATGTGGGAACAAAACGGAAAGCTGCATCCTCATCAACGCCAATCTGCATCTCCGTAACTCCATTGTAGAGCGGCAGGAATACACGATACTCATAGCCATGGTTGTTGTATCCATTCTTTGTAGGCAGGTTGGTGTATTTGTAATTTACACCCTCCTCCTTGAACGAATAGCTGCCAAAGCAGAAGTCCCACACACCGTCGGGGCTGATGCGATACATGTCTACACCTGATACACCCGTTGATGGCATATGAGGCATTGCGTACGATTTGCTGGTGGTGGTATATTTCACCTCAATCGATGGCGAGTTAGTATAGAAACTGATATACAATCCAGCTGAATTGCGTGATAGCCCCCAAACTGCCGATGGAATCACATCCTTGGCTCTATCGGGAAAGCGTACGTAGCTCTTGCCTATCTCATCGCTGTATGCCTGATTTTGTATAACATTATAACCCGCTTTAACTGGGTCGTGCCAGCGTGTCTGAGCAGTTGCTACGACCGATGCAGCAACTGTCGCCAACAATAATAACAGTCTCTTCATTTTCTAGGGCTCTATTTATTTAACTTTGCTAAGGAAACGCTCACGGTCAACTACAAAGCGAGTATGAGTACCCTCGCCTATCACACCCTGTGTATCCCAAGCTTTGACTGTAAAGCTCAATTTCCTGCCATCTATAGCCACCAACTCGGCTGATGCAGTGATTGTCGCTCCCAGTGGCGAAGCCTTGATGTGCGATGTGTTCATTTCCACACCTACTGTAGAAGCGCCCTCGTCGAGTGATGCTGCAACAGCCTTCATTGCAGCATTCTCCATAAGCGCTACCATAGCTGGCGTCGCAAATACCTCCATATCGCCAGAGCCCAATGCAAGGGCTGTGTTTGAGCCCGAAACAATTGTCTGGCTCTCATATTTTAGACCTATCTCCAACATAATCTTATCTTATAATATAATGTTTACTCCACAACCAACTCCAGGATGCCGGCAGTTGAGTCTTTGCGTGGTGTGATGTTTAGACGCAAAGCATCGGCAGTGATGGCTGATGCAGGGTGTACCATATTGAACTGGTTAAGAGCTACACCAAACGAATCGGTAATATATGGCACATACTTATACCACTTACCCTCCGAACGATACTCCATATTCCACTCAACTGGTGGCTGCACACCACCCTTGTCGTCGTACCAGTAAACCGACACACTCTCGATTGGCTGAGCCTTCTTCAAGATTACCTCCACCTGCTGCTTCTTGCCAAGTTGTGGCCAGCTTGTCCAGCGTGGAATAGAGCGGTCTGCTGAGCTTGATGGACGCTTACCATCGCCAATAGCATATACGTCGTCACCCGAGAATGTGTGAGTAGCTGTCACATCCTTTATATTACCAATAGTGTATGTGAGTGACATGCGTGCAGTCTCAGCGTTACGACCAAACCATACGTTCATAGCCTTGTCGCCACGATTATCCCAAGCGTAGTATGGAATAAGTGTAAGCTCCGCGTCGGTAAAGCTCTCACCATCTGCCGCAGCAGCCTTGATCTTAATTGTTGGTATGCCCTTCATGATGCCATCCTCAAACTTGCCGATTGTGGCGCTCTGTCGGTTGGCGTCTGCTATGAAGTATGACGCAGCCAGGTGCTCGTTGTCCGCAGACTCAGCACAGAATACCAATGGTCCGCGTGTTACGCATACTCGGTTGCTGTCGGCCTTAACTCGCTCGTCGGCAATATTATAACGCACAGGCATAGGCAATGAAAGCTCCACCTTGTCGCCAGCCGACCACTTGCGCTTGATAGGCAGATAACCATCTACTACATTGCTGCGCACTTTGCGGCCATTTACTTTTGCAACAGCATCAACGCTCTTGCCATCAGCATAGCGATACAAATCTCCCGATACAAATCTGTCGCTCTCGCACCAGCTTGGTATGCGGAGCCACAAAGTGAACTCCTCGCCATCGTTTGCAGGGTTAACGTCAAAAGTAACCTCTCCCTCGAATGGATACTCTGTCTTCTGCGAAATCTTCACTGCTCCAGCCTCCAATGGAATCTCTGTTGAGCTACCAGCGTAGAGTGCGCAGAAGATATCGTCGTTCGTGTGAGAGTAAATCATTCCCGAAATCTGAGGAATCAAACGAGCCAAGTTCGATGGGCAGCAAGCGGTGCTGAACCAAGGCGAACGGCCTGTGTGACCGTGGTTGAAGGCCTTGCGACCATCGGCCTCCAATGGGTTTACATAGAAGAAGCGGTTACCCTCGAGGTTTACGCCCGCCAACACATTGTTGTAGAGTGCAACCTCAGCTACATCCACATACTTAGCATCTCCCGACATAAGGAACATACGGTGGTTGAAGAATACATTACCCACAGCCGAGCAAGTCTCGTCGTAAGTATCCTTGTTTGGCAACACATAATCAGGACCAAAGCCCTCGATGCCTGGAACTGCGCCCAAGCCACCTGTGATGTGCATCTTCTTGTCAACGATATCGTGCCAGATAGCCTCCAAAGCGGGCTTCAGAGTCTCGTCGCCAGTCATAGCTGCCACATCGGCCATACCAGAATAGAGGTAAGTTGCACGTACTGAGTGGCCTACGGCTGTTCTCTGCTCACGAACTGGCAGATGCTGCTGTGCGTAGTTGTTCTGACGCTGGTCGGCGCCTACGCCGCGAATGTCGATAAACTTCTTGGCCATATTCAAATAGAGCGAATCGCCAGTAACGCGGAACATCTTTACTAATGCCAACTCAATCTCCTCGTGACCAGGCGACTGCATAACTGGCTTGCCATCGTTGTAGTTGGGATCACCCTCAAAGAAAACCTTGTTGATATGACGTGCGCTCTTTTCTGCTACATCCAACCACTTGCGCTTGCCTGTGGCCTGATAGTATGCAATAGCACCCTCATACATATGGCCCATATTGTAGAGCTCGTGGCTGTGTGCAACGTGCTGATATGGGCGTGTGCCAGCTCCACCATTGTTATTTGGATTGCGATACTTCTCGGCAACGGTGTGATGCTCATAGAGATAACCATCCTCCTTCTGTGCAGCGGCAATCACGTCGATAATCTCGTCCATCTGTCGCTCCAATTCGGGATCTTTCTCCAACGTGAGCAGATATGCAGCACCCTCCATCACCTTGAAGAGGTCCGAAGCTACATAGTATGGCCACTTGAGTAGCGGCTCAATCTTTTCGCCTCGCAAAAAGGCTCCCGTGCGGCGCAGATTCTCCACCGCCGGTTCAGTCTTCTCGAGAGAGAATGGAACGAGTGTCTTTTTCTGGGTTTTTAAGCGTGGTAGCCAAAAATCATCCTCCAATGTCACTTGCTGAAATGGTACGGGCGTTAGAGCCTCCTCCACCTTTGCGGGTGTCTCGGCGATGCAAGAGATAAGTGATGAGCCTATCACTGCCGCAGCCGAAAGCATAGTCAATCTTTTTATCATAGTTTGTTTGTTTTGATTTGTCTTTTAGACAAAGGTAAGGATTTTTATCTAAAATTATCTTTCCGCAACGGATAAAATGTAATACAGCAGGCGGTAATAAACCAAATATTTTGTAACTTTGACCTGAGTAATATTTTCTTGCTATGGAGATTAAGGAGTTGCAAAGCAGGGTCGATGAGTGGATTCGAGAGTATGGTGTGCGCTATTTCGGCGAACTTACCAATATGGCTATCCTTACCGAAGAGGTTGGCGAGCTGGCCAGAGTCATTGCCCGTAAGTATGGCGAGCAGTCGTTCAAGCAGGGCGAGGAGTGTAATCTTGCCGACGAGATGGCTGATGTGATGTGGGTGTTAGTATGTTTGGCAAATCAGACGGGAGTTGATTTGGAGGAGGCTTTGGAGCGCAATTTTGAGAAGAAGACATTGCGTGATAATGAGCGACATAAAGCAAATAGCAAACTTCAAGTAAATACAGATAATACAAAGTAAATTAATTAAATAATCGTCGCGAATTAAATTATCACATTAGATAATCGTAAAAACATATTGATATGAAAAGATTTACACTCTCTTTAATTGCCCTATTAGGCGTAGTGTCGCTCTCGGCGCAGACTTTCCACGACAATGGAGTCATTGCCCATCGTGGTGCTTGGAAAAACACTGGTCATCCACAGAATACAACTGCTTCGTTCCGTGCTGCGGCTGAGATGGGTTGTCACGGCTCGGAGTGCGATGTGCATCTCACTTTGGATGATTCGCTGGTTGTTTTCCACGACCTTTCGCACAAGGGAATGTTGATTGAAAAGACTCTTTATGCCGATTTGGTAAAAGTGCCACTTAAAGATTATAGCCAGATTCCTACCCTACGTGAATATATGGCGGTAGCGAAAAAGTATCCTAAGACAAAGTTGGTGCTCGATATAAAGACTCCAAAGGATAATTCGCGCGCCGTGAAGATTGCTTTGGCATCGGCTAAGTTGGCTAAGGAGTTGGGAATTGAGAACCAGGTTGAGTATTTGGTGGGTTATCTGCCAGCCGATGTAGCTCTGCGCGAGGTAACTTCTGCGCCAGTTGCCTATTTGGGCCGTTGGATGACAGAGCTACCCGAAATGCACCCCGATACAATTTCTCGCCGAGGAATACGCTATTTGGACTATCAGGATGTACAGTATAAGAAGCGCCCCGAATGGGTTGAGCGATTCAAGCGTGAGGGAATTCATCTGAATGTATGGACTGTAAACGATGAGTCCGATATGGACTTCTTCCTCGACCAAAAATTTAATTACATTACAACCGATTATCCCGAAATGCTTTTGCAGAAGATTGCAAAGCGTAAAGCAAAGAAATAGTATAAATAAATAGTAAAGAACAAGGCTGCAAATCAATCGTTTGCAGCCTTGTTTGCGTTTATTCCATATTCAACTCATAAAAGAATAAAACAGGATTGTCGTCATCCTTGAGGTGTTTGAATCGCTCGGTTGGGTTTATGTCGTGTGCATTGGCAAATCCTACAACCATATTATCGATAACTCTACCAGCATATCCAAACCAACAATTTTTGAGATATGGTAACTTCTCGGACTCAGTGAATGTTAGTTGTGTGTATTTTATTTCGCTCGATGCCTTGTCGATTTTAACCATACACGAGCATTTGTTTTCGTGTCTATAATTTATGTCGGCAACAGTTATAATTTTGCGGTTGTTCTGCACGATGCCAGCAAAATAATAGAAGTAGTCGTTTTTCTCCATCAACTCATCGATAATAGCTGGCGTCAGAGAGATTCGCTGCTCGGCAGTAACCGAGTTGGGACGATGAAAATCTATTGTCAAGTAAGGTTCACACGAATCAGCCGACAGGCGGTATATTGTCTGATCCCAGCAACGTGCCACAAAGTAGTCGTTACCCTTTTTGCGAATAAATGGCGATGTGCCACTGATCAAAAGACCTGCATATTCGGGGAATTCGCACATCTTTGCCTCAATTTCGCCTGTCTTTGGATTCAGCAAATGATATTCGTATAAACTCTCGTTGCAAGTGTTTGAGGCAAGCCAAATCTTACCGTCATCGCACAATGTCAGATTGTAGAAATGCTCATTGGCGGTGTCGATTGTCTGCTGAAATTTGCCATCGATATCGTAAACATATATTTTCTTTGACGAGAGAACGTATGCCTTGCCATCGCCTATTGTAAAATCGAGAAAGTGTGTATATTCGTTTGGTCCACGCCCTTTGCGGCCAATGCTGTTGATGAATTTACCTGTGTGGCGGTCAAAACGAAGAATAGATTCTGCATTATAAGATGGCTTGATATAGATATTATCCTTGTCGTATTCAATGCTTTGTATGTTTCCAATCATTGATTCGGCGGTAGTCTCCAACTCTATGCAAGCCACCTCCCTATTTATAAACTCTTCGATTGGCGCCTTAGCAGATGTATCTACTTCGTAAACATTTTTTTGTTTGTCTTTGCTACAAGCTGTGAAAAGTAGCGAAGTGAGCAGTAGGAATGATAATCTCTTCATTGTGTAGTTGGTTTAAAATTTTTCACATCTGTAAAGTTAATACTTTTTTTTAAAGCGCTTATTTTTATTGATTTTGTAAAAATAACATATAATTCTATTCCAAATTCAGTTCATAAAAGAACAAAACAGGATTGTCGTCATCTTTCAGGTGCTTGAATCGCTCGGTTTGGTTTATGTCGTGTGCATTGGCGCGACCTACGACTACATTATCGACTATATTGCGATAGAATTTGCACTTACTCAAATATGGAAATTGCTCTGATTTACAACCTGTAAGATGCAAAAATTTTGTTTTCGCTGTTTTTGTATTGATTTTAACCATACAGTCATCGCTGAGATTGTAATCTAAGCGAGCAACAGCTGTGATTATATCTTTGTTTTGAATTATATTGACATAGTAATCAAAGTAGTTATCCACGTTCATTACCTTGTCCATAACATTGGCCCGTGTGAGTGATTGTCGTTGTTGGGCGGGAATGGTATTTGGGAGATTGAAATCAATTGTCATATAGGGCTCGTATGAATTGGATGTAAGGCGGTATATGGTTTGATCCCATTGGCGGGTTGCTAAATACTCATTTTCGCCCCACTTAATAACTGGTAAATTAGAGCTTATTGCGAAACCAACATTTTCGTAGAATTCACCCATCTTGGCTTCTATCTCGCCTGTTGTGGAATTTAGCAGATGAAATTCATATTGGCTTTTATTGCAAGAACTTGATGCAAGCCAGATTTTACCATCGTCACATATCGTAAGGTTGAAGAATATCTCTTTGGGAGTATCAATCCTTCGCTGGAACTCGCCATCAATACTATAAACCAAAATCTTATGTGTCGTAAGGATATATATTTCTTTCTCGTACAAAACCATAGAGCGGATATGATCCCACTCAATTGGCCCACGACCATTGTGGCCTATGGTATTTATAAACTTTCCTGTGTGGCGGTTAAAACGCAAAAGTGTTTCAGCATTGGGTGAAGGGTTTATAACGATGTCATCTTTATCGAATTCTAAATCTTGTATTCTTCCAATCATCGATTGAGGTGTGGTCTCTAATTCAACGCAAGCAACCTCTCGTTTTATAAACTCTTCGATTGGAGCTTGGATAGATGTATCGACTTCGTAAACATTCTCCTGCTTATCGCTATTGCAAGCTGTGAAGATCAATGCGACAAAAATGAATAAAGATAGTTTCTTCATAGTTTGGCTTCTATACAATAAAGGTGATTTTATTACTTCTTCTCGCGTTTGGGAAACCACCCTTTCTCTACTCTTTTTTTCTGTTCAAAGAGTTCACCGATTGACCAGAATGACGATGCACCCCACACCGCCAAAAGTGTGGACCACAATACATCTTCAATCATAAGCGATGCGGTGATTGCTGCTACTCCCATCAGTGCAAATATCCACCAGATGCGTGTGCCGAAATAGTATTCACCCTTGATTACCAATGGGTGAAATAATCCGATAATGAGGAATGTAGCCACTCCTATAATTAGTCCTGTGAAATACATCTTGCCTTGTGATAATTGTGTTTAACTTTCGCAAATATAGTGACAATTGAGTTGAGATAAACTAATATTTGTGATAGATTTTCTGCAAAGAGCAACAATTTGACCATAAATAATAGCGATGTCACAAAGATTTTATATCTTTGCGTGATTTTTCGATTGAGAATAAATAAAACAAGATAGATTATGTTTGAAAATTTAACAGACAAACTTGAACGCTCGTTTAAGATATTGAAGGGTGAGGGTAAAATCACCGAAATCAATGTTGCCGAAACGTTGAAGGAGATTCGCCGTGCTCTTATCGATGCCGATGTAAACTACAAGGTGGCCAAAACATTCACCGACCAGGTTAAGCAGAAGGCTTTGGGTCAGGATGTGCTCACAGCCGTGAAGCCAGGCCAGATGATGACCAAGATTGTTCGCGATGAGTTGGCTCAGTTGATGGGTGGTACTGCTACCGACATCAAGTTGGAGGGTTCGCCAGCTGTTATCTTGATTGCCGGTTTGCAGGGTTCTGGTAAGACCACATTCTCTGGTAAGTTGGCTTCGATGCTCAAAACCAAGAAAGGTCGCCATGTATTGCTCGTTGCGGGTGACGTTTATCGCCCTGCCGCTATCGACCAGTTGAAGGTGTTGGGTGAGCAGATTGGTGTGGAGGTTTACACCGAGGATGGCAACAAGAATCCTGTGGAGATTGCCGAGAACGCAATCAAATATGCTCGCACGAAAGCCTACAATACTGTGATTGTCGATACTGCTGGTCGTCTGGCTGTTGACGAGGCTATGATGCAGGAGATTACTGCTATCAAGGCTGCTGTGAAGCCAAGCGAGACACTCTTTGTGGTGGACTCAATGACAGGTCAGGATGCGGTGAACACAGCCAAGGAGTTCAACGATCGTTTGGATTTCGATGGCGTGGTGCTCACCAAGCTCGATGGTGATACTCGTGGTGGTGCTGCTATCTCTATCCGTTCGGTTGTGGATAAGCCTTTGAAGTTTATCTCAAGCGGCGAGAAGATGGACGCTTTGCAGGTGTTCCACCCAGAGCGTATGGCTGACCGTATCTTGGGTATGGGTGATGTGGTATCACTCGTTGAGCGTGCTCAGGAGCAGTACGACGAGGAGGCTGCTCGCAAGTTGAAGAAGAAGTTGGTGAAGAATCAGTTTAACTTCAACGACTTTATCGACCAGATTAACCAGGTGAAAAAGATGGGTAGCTTGAAGGATATCGCCTCAATGATTCCTGGTATGGGTAAGATGCTCAAGGATGTGGATATTCCAGATGACGCATTCAAGCAGGTGGAGGCTATCATCGGTTCTATGACTCCAGCCGAGAGAGAGAATCCAGAGATTATCAACGCTCGTCGTCGTGAGCGAATCGCAAAGGGCTCGGGTACTACTATTGCCGATGTAAACCGCTTGATGAAGCAGTTTGAGGAGACTCGCAAGATGATGAAGATGGTGGCTGGTGGTAACTTGAAGATGCCTCGTATGCCACGCGGTGGTTTCCGCCGATAAACACAATCAATATATCTGAGCTGCCGATGCCTATATGGTGCCGGCAGTTTTTTATTGATTTACCCTCTTGATAGAGCTTTTTTTTTTGGTCTATTTGTACACAAATTTGTGGGGGGGGGTAACTTTTGGTCAAAAAGGATAATGCCGGATTTTATCGGCGCTTAAAGTGGTGAATTATAGGTATTTTTACTACCTTTGTTAAGGATTAATTGTTTGGCCTATGAAAAGATTGTTGCTTATAGTCGCATTGATTATCTGTTCGATTGAAGTATATGCTCAAAAGCGCGAAAGAACAGTTGGTGCAATTGAGATAGAGTATGGCTACGGTATATATCGCTCATTTTCGCCTATCGCCTTTGAAGCGCGATATAATTTCAAATCGCCCTGGGATGTGGGCTTGCGTGAGTGCATTGATTATAGTTCTGTTGCGGGAAGGTCACCAATAACTTTTGATGTCGTAGGAGACTACAATTTTAGACGAGGCAAAAACGTATCGCTATTCGTTGGCGCGGGCATCGGTTGCACGGATATTAAAAACTATTTCTACGACGAAAGTACCAGCGGTGCAGTTCCCAAAACTATGTTCCATTTTATGCCGCGAGCGGGAGCCGAGCTATTCAATCACATTCGTCTGACCGCCTATGCCAATGTGTTTGGCGATAATGAGACGCAAAACAGTGTGGGTTTCTCGGCAGGTGTGGTCTTTGGCGGCAGTAGGATGGAGAAGAGAGAGTATAATACTCTACACTTTGAGTTTGAGCCATTTCTTGGAGCATCAAGTGGCGCTTTATTGGTCGGATTAGAGGCGCGATACAACTTTAATCGTCCGTGGGATGTCGGTCTGAATTTTGCTGGCGATTTCAATGGCTTGCGCATCACTGCGGTGGGCGATTATAGCTTTTATCGCGGTAAAAACACTACCCTATTCTGCGGTTTGGGAGCTGGTTATGCCAACACAAGAATTCTTAATATTGACGAGGCGATAGACGAATATGGCGATGCTTGCGTTGCGTCATCAAGACATTGTGTATGTGTCTATCCGAGGGTTGGTGTTGAATTTTTCCGACGTTTGCGCCTCACGGCTGCTGCCGTTACCTACAATATGAAAAAGATAGAACCAGCCATTACACTCGGAGTTGCTATAGGTGGCGGTAAGATAAATGTTGAGTAAATAATAATCAAAGATTATTAGCTTTTGGGGTCTTGTATTTGCAAGGCTCTTTTTTTATGGCTATATTTGCCCGTTGTATCATATTTTGAGTAGAAAAATGCATAAAGCAGGTTTTGTAAATATCATCGGTAACCCCAATGTGGGCAAATCGACACTTATGAACGCCCTGGTGGGCGAGAAACTCTCGATTATCACATCGAAGGCTCAGACTACACGTCACCGTATTATGGGAATTGTGAATGGCGAAGATTTTCAGATTGTCTATTCCGACACTCCAGGTATCTTGAA
This sequence comes from Alistipes sp., assembly GCA_045632085.1. Classification (GTDB taxonomy): domain Bacteria; phylum Bacteroidota; class Bacteroidia; order Bacteroidales; family Rikenellaceae; genus Alistipes. The sequence goes on from JAZQVY010000034.1 coordinate 27,529, forward strand.
GCCAGCATATAAGTTGCAGGAGTCGATGATGAACTTCGTGCAGGGTGCTGTGGATGATGCCGATGTTATCCTCTATGTTACCGACACAGTCGAGCAGAGCGACCGTTCGGAGTCGATTATCGAGAAGATTAACCGCAGTGGTATTCCAACAATCGTAGTAATCAATAAAATTGACCTCACCACTCCCCAGCAGCTTGAGATTTTGGCAGCTCAGTGGCAGGAGCGAATTCCTGAGGCTGTGATTATTCCCGTATCGGCAAAGGAGAAGGTGGGAATGACAGGCGTACTTAGCGCTATTTTGGAGCGTCTGCCCGAGGGCGAGCCATTCTACCCAAAGGATACTCTTACCGACAAGACTCTGCGTTTCTTTGCTTCGGAGATTATCCGCGAGAAGATTCTGCTCAACTACGAGAAGGAGATACCCTACTGCTGCGAGATTGAGATTGACTCATACAAAGAGGAACCAAATATTGACCGCATCTCGGCTACAATCTATGTAGCTCGTCAGTCGCAGAAGGGAATCGTTATCGGCCATAAAGGCGAGCGATTGAAGCGAGTTGGCCAAAAAGCACGAGAGGATATGGAGCAGTTCTTGGGTAAGAAGGTATTTTTGCAACTCTTCGTGAAGGTGCAGGACGATTGGCGCAATAGCGAGCGTCAGTTACGCAGATTTGGTTACGACCCACAGTAAAGTAGGATTATAATAAATCTCTCACTATTTCGTTTTACGAAAGAACCATACGGAAACCGAGAACTAAGAGAATGCGAAGAGGCATAATTAAAACAATACTCACCGTCGTACTCCTGCTGAGTGCGTGGTGTGCGAGCACACAATACAACAAGGATTACTTCATCTATATGGGTCGCCAGCTGATGATGGAGGATAACTATCGTGATGCAATTCGCACACTGAATGTGTTGTTGCGTTTTGATAAAGATGCCTATGATGCATATTTCCTCAGAGGCATCGCAAAGTATAATCTCGATGATCTGCTCGGAGCTGATGCCGATTTCTCGGTTGCTATCAGCAAGAATCCAGTGTTTACCAATGCTTACACCTATAGAGCCATCACACGCTCTCGTTTGGGTAACTACGATGATGCGCTAAATGACTTCCACGAAGCAATCAACTTGCGTCCCGACCTACCAAGTCCATATTTCAGCCGAGGTGTAACACGTCTGCTGAATAAACAGTACAAAGAGGCTATCGAGGATTTCAATATGTTTGTACGTCACGAAAAGAAGGTTGCTGAAGTATACATCAATCGTGGAGTATGCTATTTGGGTTTGAAGGATACGCTTCGTGCATACGAGGAGTTTGAAACGGCCATCAGAACCAATCGTGAAGACCCTAATGGCTACAATCGCCGAGGTGTGCTCTATATGCAGCAGAATCGTTTTGATGATGCAGAGAAGGATTTCAACACAGCCATCAAGAATGACTCCAATTATCTGCTGTCGTATTTCAACCGTGCGCTAGTCTACTCTAATACAAACCGTCCTATGCAGGCTCTTTCAGACTTCGATAAGGTGGTAAAGTTGGATTCAACAAGTTCACTGGCATACTTCAATCGCGCCATAGTCCGTACTCAGATTGGCGACTATAACAAAGCTCTGGAGGATTACAACCGTGTGGCAATATATTCGCCAAACGTGCTTTTGTACTACAATCGCGCATCGCTATATGCTCGCATAGGCGATTTGGATAAAGCTATCGACGACTATACCAAGGCTATTGGCCTCTATCCCGATTTTGCAAATGCGTATCTTAATCGTAGCCGGTTGCGTATGATGATTGGCGATATGAAGGGCGCACAGAAGGATCATCAGACTGCCAACGAAAAGATAGCCGAGTATAAATCACGTCTAAATGACTCAACTGCGACCCCATCGATTTATGCCGACACAACACATAAGTTCGATAAGTTACTCTCGTTCGATGCCAATGCCTCGGGCAGTAAGTTTGAGCAGATTGCCGATAATGCTACTGCTACTGATGTGGGTATAAAGTTGATACCACTCTTCAAATTCACTATCACTCAGAGAGATTCAGCCACAATGGCTCGCAGCAATATCTACCACGTTCAGCGCATGGAGGATTTCAAGCAGAAGGTTGGCAACGAGCAGTTGTTTATCTCTTGCAATCCAAGCAGTATTGCAGCTGACTCGCTGGCGGCAATCGATAGAAATTTAGCACAGAGGATGCTCAAGGAGGAGAACAACTGGGTATTGTTGTTTGAGCGTAGCGTGACGCAGTCGCTCATCAAGCAGTATACCAATGCTGTAAATACCCTCTCGAGTGCGATTATGGTGAACCCAACAAATCCATTCCTTTATCTTAATCGTTCGACTACACGTGCCGATATGATTGATTTCATTTCGTCGATTGACAATACTTATCAGCGTATCTCGATTGACTCCGATCCGGCTAACCGCTTGCGCAATTCTGGTGTTAGACAGTATAGTTATGATGAGGCTATAGCAGATATCGATATGGCAATCAAACTCTTCCCCGACTTTGCATATAGCTACTACAACCGAGCTAATTTGTTGGCTATATCGGGACAGCTCCCCGATGCTTACGACGACTATACCCGTGCCATAGAACTCAACCCTAACTTTGGCGAAGCATATTATAACCGAGGTTTGGTGCAGATATTTATGCGTGATACCCATAAGGGTTGCCTCGATTTGTCGAAAGCAGGTGAGCTTGGTATCGAGGAGGCATACGAGACGCTCAAACACTATACAATCGATAAATAGCGCAAATCATCGCCCCTTTCGAAACAAGAAGAAACAAAATAGATAAAACAATAAATCCAAACTTAATTATGACACAAATCTACAAAAAACTCAACGACTCGGCTGCTGCACGATGGGGTGCGCTGCTGATTGTGTCGTTTACAATGATGTGCGGTTATTTTATTACCGACGTAATGGCTCCATTGGAGGATATCCTTACTAAATCGCCTGCTGAGGGCGGTCTAGGTTGGACAAGCGATGAGTATGGTTTCTTCTCGGGTGGATATGGTTATATCAATGTATTCCTGTTGATGTTATTCTTCGGTGGTATCATCCTCGATAAGTGTGGTATTCGTTTTACTGGTACTATGAGTAGCTCACTTATGTTTGTGGGTACACTTATCAAGTGGTATGCGTTGGATAATTCATTTGGTGATGCTATGATTTTCGGCTACCCTGTGCAGGTGATTCTTGCCACATTGGGATTTGCAATCTTTGGTATGGGTGCCGAGATTACCGGTATCACAGTGACAAAGGTTATCGCCAAGTGGTTTACAGGTCACGAGTTGGCTTTGGCTATGGGTTTGCAGGTGGCTATGGCACGTATTGGTACAGCAGCTGCGCTGGCTTGCAGTTTGCCATTTGCTAATGCTATGGGTAGCGTGTCGGCTCCCGTATTATTGGGTGCTGCATTGCTCTGCGTGGGCGTTGTATCATTCTTGGTATATTGCGTTATGGACCGCAAGTTTGATGCTTCTGCTACCGATGAAAGCGCATCGGAGGAGGGCTTCAGCTTTGGCGATTTGAAGCTCATCTTCACAAACAAGGGTTTCTGGCTTATCGCAATTCTTTGCGTATTGTTCTACTCGGGAGTATTCCCATTCCTGAAGTTTGCAACGAAGTTGATGATCTACAAATATAATGTTGATCCCGAGTTGGCAGGTCTTATCCCTGCTATGTTGCCATTTGGTACAATCCTTCTTACTCCAGTATTTGGTTCGATGTATGACCGTATGGGTAAGGGTGCAACACTTATGATTATCGGCTCGTTTATGCTCACTTTGGTACACGTTCTCTTTGCATTGCCAATCCTTAATGTATGGTGGTTTGCTATTCTCATTATGATTATTTTGGGTGTAGCATTCTCGCTCGTCCCATCGGCTATGTGGCCTGCAGTACCAAAGATTATCCCTATGAAGCAGCTCGGCTCAGCCTACGCTATTATCTTCTATATCCAGAATATTGGCCTTTCGATGGTACCAGTGCTCATCGGTTCTGTAATTCAGAAGTATGCAATGGTTGAGACTGCAGAGGGTGTTACATACGACTATACTATCCCAATGGCTATCTTCGCTGCGTTTGGTGTTGTGGCAGTTGGTGTAGCACTCCTCTTGAAGCGCATCGACAAGAGCAACGGTTACGGTTTGGAGGAGCCTAATATTCAGAAGTAATAACCGTCAATAAGATTCGCATTATGAAAAGAGTGTTGCTGTTTTTGGCTTGTGTTACTCTGCTGCTCGTTCCATCGAGTGGCTGGGCGCAGGATGTCGAGGCGTTGGCCGATGTGATGTGGTATAAAACTTCTTACAAGGAGATTACACCTGAGCGTCGTTCTGCAATGAACGCGATGCAGAAGTACGCCGATTCATTCACCCACACCTATTTCAAAGAGTATCTCAACACCACCCCCGGCACCGAGAAGGAGAAGTCAATTGAGGGTTGGGGATTGATGCGATTCTATAATCTGGCATTAGAGAAGCTCCTTAAAGAGATTCCAGCAACAAAGGTCAAGAAAGGTGAGGTGGTAATGTGGCAGCTCTATAATATGGGCTATGTCGTGAAGACCGACAAGCAGTGTTTCGGTATTGACCTCTACCACAAGCACGCTGAGAAGCTTGCCCCTATGATTGATTTTTTGCTTATCACCCATCGTCACGGTGATCACTATTCGCGAAATCTTATTATGGAGTTGGAGCGTCAGGGCAAGGCTGTTTACTCAAATTTCTGGGGTAAGACCAATAGGGTCAAGACGGGTGATGCAATCACTGTTGGCAACATAAGCATCAAAGTTACAACAGTTGACCACAACACGACGCTTAAAAACTTCGTAAATACATACGAAGTAAATTGTTACGACAAGAAGGGTAAGGATTATGTGATTTTCTTCTCCGGAGATGCTCACAATTACGAACAACTTAACCCATCGGGCAAGATTGACCTATTTGTGCCACACCTTGCCGTTGGGTTAAATATGCCAAAAGCTATCGAGAAGATTAACCCGACTGAGGTGTTGATGTCGCATATTTTGGAGTTAGGACACTCGATTACACAGTGGCGTTGGTCGTATGAGTATGGAATAAATGAGTGCGAAAAGTTGAAGCGCGAGGGCGTTTATCTGCCTGTTTGGGGCGAGATGATACGCCTTAAGCGATAATGGTCGATAAATCATATAGTCGAAGTTATCTGTAAATGAAAAAATTTATTTTACTCGCTGTAGTCTTATCTGCATTAAATAATTTGAAAGCACAAAGTGTTATGAGTGAGGCGTATCACAAAATATGGAACGACTCATTGCAAATGCAGATTGATAATAATATCGAAAAATATCGCAAGGCAGATGCTGAGCTCACTCTAAAGGATATTGCATCGGGTACAGAGGTTACAATTGAGCAAGTATCTCATAAATTTATATTTGGTAGCAACATCTTTCTTTTCCGTCATTTTGACACCGAAGAGAAGAACCGTAAATATGAAGCGGCGTTCGGAGTGTTGTTTAACTCTGCTACAATTCCGTTTTATTGGAAGACTTTGGAGCCAGAAAAGGGCAAGCCTCGTTATGCGGCAGATAGCCCATTTGAGTATCGCCGTCCTCCAATAGACCCGCTGGTGGATTTTTGTGAATCTAAAGGCCTCCACACCAAAGGTCACGCTATAATCTACGGTATAAGAAGCTGGGGACATCCGACTTGGATGCCCGAAGATAGAGGCATTATGGAGCAAGAGTTTGAGAGCCACGTTAAAGAGTTGGCCAAACGATATAAATCGCGTGTAGCCAATTGGGATGTTGTAAATGAGTGTTTCGACCAAGCTAACCGAGGTTTGATGCCCGATGATTATGCCTACAAAACATACAGATGGGCGATGAAGTATTTCCCTAAAAATGTTACATTCAACACCAACGAGTGTGATTTACATTGGGATATTGGCGGTATGCGACGCTATGTCGAGATTGTCCGCAATCATATAGAACGTGGCGCAAGGGTAGATTATGTAGGAGTTCAGATGCACATCTTTGACCCACAAGAAGCTATGGCTATTGCCGAAGGTAATGTGGGTCGATTGTCACCCCAATATCTATGGGATAATTTGAATTGCTTACAACAAACCGAGCGTCCTGTATATGTAAGTGAGGTGACTATCAGTGCAGCATACGATACACCTAAAGGGCGTGAGATACAGAAAGAAATAACTCGCGACCTCTATCGTTTGTGGTTCAGCCATCCTAATGTAGCTGGAATTACCTGGTGGAATCTCGTTGACGGTGGTGCTGCACCCGGTGAGCCATCATATTCGGGATTGTTTGACGCAAACCTTGCTAAAAAACCATCATATTATATTCTCGATGAATTAATAAACAAAGAGTGGACTACGAACCTAACTTTAACAGCCGACCAAAGTGGTAAAATTTCGTTCCGAGGCTTCAAAGGCGACTATAAAATCACATATAAAAATCGCCGAGGCGAAGTGAAAAGCATTGATTTTAGAGTAGAATAGGTTTACTATAAAAACACATAACACATTAAAAAGGTGGCCCTCGCAAGCCACCTTTTTGTATATCGACTATTTACACATCTGATAAACTTCTAACAACTTATCACACATCGCTGCCCACGAGAATCGCTTTCTCTCTTCGGGGAAGTTGGCAATAAGGCCAGGCAATACGTTCTCACTATATACTCGCTTTAAGCCCTCTATAATTCCCTCCACAGTAGGCTCGCAAACTAAACCTACTCTTCCGTCAGGTACAATTTCTGGCAAGCCACCCACATTTGTAACCAACATCGGCAAAGAGAAGTTGTAGGCAATCTGCGTCACTCCACTCTGTGTTGCCGAACGATATGGTAAAACCAAACAATCCGATGCTGAGAAATAGTAACGCACATCTTCGTCGGCTATAAAATGGTCGTGCAACACTACCCTATCTTTTAGATCAAGTTGTTCGATGAGCGAAATATATTTCTCGCGCGAGGTGTAGAATTCGCCTGCAATGAGCAGTTTCCTATTCTCTGGATTCCACCTCTTCCACGCCTCCAAGAGCATATCCAACCCCTTGTAATCACGAATAAGACCGAAGAAGAGAGTATATTGCTCAGTTGGATCGAGGCCAATCTTTTGACAAGCCTCCTCTCGCCCAGTAGCCATTCCAAAATTCTCGAACATCGGGTGTGGAGAGAATATTGCGGGAGCTGTGGTGTAGGCTTTGAGTTCGCTATGCACCTGCTCCGACATATATACAAAGCCATCTACCCCACCCAGATAAAATTTATTGCACGGACGATCAATTATATGGTGTTCGTGTGGTTCGACATTGTCAATCTGACAGAGCACCTTGGTTTTACCATTCTGACGGGCTATACGAGCCACTGTGCCGAAGCAGGGGGCCATAAATGGTGTCCAATACTTCATCAAGATAATATCGGGTGCTTCGCGCTTAAGACGCAATCCGAGCGAGATCCAATTTAAGGGATTAACCGTGTTCATCACGCGCTCTATGTGCAGATCATTGGGCGCTGGTGTATCCACATATTGAGTCTTTCCAGGGAACAAAAGAGATGGATACTGAACGGTAAATGTATAGATACGCACCTCGTGACCGCGGCTTTGATACTCGCGGGCCATAGTCTCCATTATCGATGCCAATCCGCCACGATATGGGTGCGCAGGACCAAGAATAGTGATTTTCATACTCCTAAAATTATCTATCTATACAAAGATAGAAAAAAAATCGAGGTGGACAACCACCTCGACCATATTATTTCTGAAACTGCATTGTGAAATTCCTTAGCCAACGCATTGGAGCTCCTCCCAAAGGTTGACATATAGGGATAAACAACTTAAACCACCAATCGGGCACCTTACAACGACGACCACGCCACAAAGCCTTCAGCGAACGACGTACGCAACTCTTGGGAGTCATCAAGATACCCGCCTTGATACCAAACTTTTGCAAATCCTTCGACAGACCATATAAGTCGGTTGCAATACCTGCTGGGCAGATAACAGTTACATAGACACCCTTCTCGCGCACCTCCTTCGAGAATGCCACTGAGAAACTCTTTAAATATGCCTTGCTGGCACTGTATAGCGACAAACCGGGGTAAGGCATCCAGATAGAGTATGATGACATATTCAGAATGTAACCACCCCCACGCTTAGCCATGTCGTCGGCATAGATTCTGCACATCTTTGTTGTGGTCATGTCGTGCAGCAAAATTGTGCGTTCAATGCGTTCTGTGGGAGTATTAAGGATATCGCAAAACGAGAACATTCCAGCATTGTTAATCAACACATCAACCTTTATACCTTCCTGCTCGGTCCAAGCAAACAACTCCTCAGCGGCTGTTATGGTAGCCAAATCCTTGGCATAGTGGCGCACCCACACCCTACTATTTACTCTGGCAACCTCTTCGGCTGTTTCCTTTAAGCCAGACTCAGAGAGTGATACCATCACTACGTTATATCCCAGCTCAGCCAATTGCAGTGCATAGCATCGTCCGATACCTTTTGAAGCACCTGTAACAAGTGCTGTTTTGGTTCCAGCTACTACTTCACCTCTCTTCATCACTACTTAAGGTTAAGCTCCTTACGTATTACATTTGGGAGATTTCCGCAGTTGTGGCAACACTTCATGTCGACCGAATACATTCGGGCAATACAGTAGTCTTTGTTATCGCAACCAGAGCGAGTGTTGATATCACCCTCACGCATCTTATTCACAAACGATGGGTCGTTTACAAGCGCACGGGCAATCTGTACCATCTCGAAACCTTCGTCAAGTACTTGCTCGATACCCTTACGAGATACTATGCCACCCACGTACACCAGCGGACCCTTCAATGCAGCCCTGAACTTCTTGGCATTCTCCAAAAAGAAACACTCCTCGAAATCGTACTGCTTGATCATCCACTGTCCAAACAACGATACCACAATTTTTTGTGGCCACTGGCTCCATGGCATATAGTAGCCCATAGTCTTTGTAGGGATGCGACCACGCATAACGGCCATTGGTGCTCTCGATACAAATCCTGATGAGAGTACTATGCCATCTACCCCAAATGACTCGATCTGTTTGGCAATTTCAATCGATTCGGGAATCTGGATTCCGCTACGGAAGCCATCCTCCATATTATGCTTCACCAGTACGGCCATTTTGTGCTTTGCGGCCTGTTCCATCACCTCCTCAAGACACATATTCATAAATCGCATACGATTCTCCAGCGAGCCGCCAAACTCGTCACGACGACGGTTTGTCCAGGGTGATAGGAATTGAGATATGAGATATCCGTGACCAGCGTGCACCTCTACACTATCGAAACCAGCCTCATGAGCAGTTACCACTGCCTGTCCGAAATCCTTGGCAATAAGTGGAAGTTCCGAACGGCGAAGGCGGCGGTGAAAAGTGGGTGAATAGAGGTTAAATCCGTTTGATGCTCCAACAGGGAAGCATCCAGCTGTAGACCAATGGGTCATATTGCCACAGTGACCAATCTGTACACCTACGGCAGCACCTTCATTATGAACAGCGTCGGTGATGTCCCGCAACGAAGGGATAATCTCGTCACGAAGCCACAGCTGAGAGTTGAACGATACTCCGCTACGGTTGACCGATGCGTAAGCCAACGTAGTCATACCGATTCCACCACGAGCAACGCTTACGTGGTAATCTTTCAAGGCCTGCGTTGGACCAAAATCCTTACCCATCGACTCAAACGCAGCCGAACGAATCGTACGATTGCGAAGGGTTACGGGACCTAATTTATAGGGGGTAAACAGGATTGAATCTTTGAGATCTTTCTCCATATATTGATTTTTTGTGCTGGGATTAATCTATGCTGAACTTAGTATATAAACGGGATTATGCGCTTACGGCCAAGTGAGGTGAATTCCTCTCCAAATTCCCTTTCGTATCGCTTGTAAAGCGAAGCTGAGCGAGGTGCGAGGTTGGCAAATGTCCACCATACAAACACCACTCCCGCCCACGACCACGAGGCTATTGCAAATCCGGTCCACTCTACAATCTCACCAAAATAGTTGGCCGATGATACATAACGGAACATGCCACCCTTAGGGATATAATGGCGGGTGTCGCCCTCTTTACGTAGATGGCGAATTATGTAGTCGGCCTGCCAATTGATGAACATGCCAATTACAAACACGGCAAAACCTATGTAGATAAATGGTTTGTCAAACCAGTTGGCATAATAGTCCTGTGGCGCAAAATAGAATATCCAACCACCCTGCATACAAGCATTGAGGGTGTTGAAAACCATACCCATCAATACAATGCCGAGAGGCATTTTGGAATTGCCACGCATAAGCATTGGGAAGATAAACGAACGCTGGAAATAGTGGAATTGAAACATCGCAAAGAGTGTCAATGGCACAACTTCCCACTGTCTTTCTGAAAGGGCCCACAAGATGCACATCATGACAAACACTGGCGATTCCATCAATATCCAACCCAACTTGTTGGATACTGGAGGGCCATATCGTCTATCAAACAGGTATCCATACCCTGCCTCAAAGAAGTAAAGAGCTATAAACACAAAGAGTGCTACTATAGCCATAACTACCAAGAAGGTATTGTATGTCGATAATAAAACTTCCATTATAGTCAGATTCTAAACTACGCAAAGTTACGAATTTTATCTCAAAAAAGATATAGATATAGTCGAATTTATACTTTAGTGCCTGTTTTTACACCATAAGAAATGTATGGAATACAAAAGAGACTGCTAATCTATGTTAACAGTCTCTTTGTTGTCTATCGAATTATGTATTGAAATTACTTCTTCTTGACGAATTTTGCATTCTCCAAATATGCAGCACTCTTAGCTACACCACCCCACATACGCTCAAAACGCTGCTCGCGGGTCTCGCCCTTAGGACCGCGTGGCATCTCCTGCTCAACAACGAAATCCTTGTAACCGTTCTTGTAGAACTGCTTGTAAATAGCCTCGAAGTCAATTTTGCCACTCTCGCCAATTACCAAATCGTCCTTGATGTGGAGCATCTTGATACGCTCTGGATACTTCTTCAAATACTCAACAGGATCCTTGCCACCGCGAGTTGTCCAGTATACGTCCATCTGGAAGAATACGCAATCAGGATCGGTGTTCTCGATCATATACTCCCACTTCACCTTACCCTCGCAAAGCTCATACTCGTGGGCGTGGTTGTGGTAACCAAGCTTCAAACCATACTCCTTGGCCAACTTACCCACCTTGTTGAAGTACTCACACACAGCCTTCAAATCAGCGAGCGACTTACCCAAGTTGAAACCAGGAATAACACAATACTTAGCACCCATTGTGCGCAAACCCTCGAATACGGCACGCCACTGATTCATTACAGCAGCCTCATTCTTTGGGTCCATTGCAATTGAAGTATGTGTTGAGATAATTGAGAGCCCGTGCTTGTCACACAATGCTTTAAACTCGGCTGCTGGGAAACCAAAACATACTGGGCTACCCAATGTCTCCACAACGGTATAACCAGCCTTAGCGACCTTTGCCAACGATGCATCTACATTACCCATATCCTGATTTACAGAATAAAGCTGCAAACCAATCTTCTTCTTTGATTTTGCCTCAATAGCAGATGGTGCCAACACCAATACTGCCAACAATGCTAATAATACTCTTTTCATAATCTATAAATATTTGAATTCGAGAATTTCCATCTGATTAGTACTCACAAGACTTTACGAAAGCAGACTCCTGCATAAACTTACAACAATCAGCAACGCCCTGCCACATTGCAGCCAAGTTACGCTCGTTCTCAGCCTGATCCTCACCCAAACGGAATGGAAGCTCATACTCTACGAAGCAGTCAATACCACCGTTAGCATAGAACTGATTGAACACCTGCTCAAAATTGATTGGACCTGTACCCAAAACGCCATCCTCCTTCGCGTGGAGAATCTTAATGCGATCGCCATAAGTCTTCAAGTAGTGCATGTAATCAGCATCACCCATATTGGTCTTACATACGTCCAACTCGATAAGGAACTTGTCGGCGTCGGTATGCTTGATAACGTAGTCGAGAATAGTCTCACCCTCTACCTTAGCAAAGTCGCCAGCGTGGTTGTGATAACCGAGCTTCAAACCATACTCTTTTGCTACCTCACCTACCTTGTTGCAGAATGCACAGCAAGCCTCAATATCAGCCAATGTTGAGCCGAAGTCCTGACCGGGGATCACGCAATATTTTGCACCCATAGTCTGCAAACCTGCAAACAACTCGCGCCACTTAGCCATTGTACCCTCCAGATCCTCTGGGTTGTAGGCTACACCACCGTGAGTTGACACGATCTTCAAACCATACTTGTCACACAAAGCCTTGAATGCTGCAGGCTCCAAACCGAAGCACTGAGGAACACCACCGAAGTTCAATGTCTCGATAGCTGTGTAGCCGGCAGCTGCAATCTTCTGCAGAGCTGGCTCGATATTAGCATAATCCTGGTGTACAGAGTACATCTGAATACCAATCTGCTTCTTTGCTGGCTCTGGTGTGCTGCAAGAAGCCAAGCCGAACATTGAAATTGCTGCCACGAGAGCAACAACACATGAAAAAATTTTCTTCATAATAATTTTGTTTAAGTTAATATTTGTAATTCGTTAATTCTAATTCCGTTAGTTGCTGGCAGCCCACTCGCGTAGCATTTGGTTACATTTATAAAGTACGCCTGCCTCGCCACGATATGTACCCGAGCCCATTGGTTCGCCCGCAGGTGTATACCACTCGTAGAAACCATTGTTCTCCACCACTCGCGCGAGCATTGGTTGCAGTTCGTTGTACGCCTCAGCTATGAATCCATTGTCTATCAGACCCATAATCATTCTAGCGCCGAACCATGTCCAGTCGCCGCCATTCTGATATCCATATGGATACATCATTGTGTTTTTGAAGTATCCATGAGGGTATGTCGGATAAAGCGTAAGGCCGATGCTCTGAGCGTGAGCCTTGCGCATATTTTCCAGCATTTTGTTGTTTGAATTTACGATTTCATCGTGATTCAACAGGCCTGCCATAACTGCCACACCTGTTCCTCCGTGATAGAAGATTTTGCTCTCGTCAAACGAAGCTGGGAAAGGTGAGCCATTAAGGTAGATGTGTGGAATAAATTTCTGATTCTCAGCGTCCCACAAATATTTCTTAATGTTTTGCTTTAACTCATCTCGAACCTTTGTCCAATGAGCTTTCTTCTCTGCGTTGTCATACAACTCTATGAGGTTGTTCAATGCGATTACGAACATCGCGTTATCGTAGATGTCGATCGTGTAGTGGGTATTCTCGTCAATAGCCACACCCCAGAAATGTTCAGGCTGCACATCACCCCAGTCGGCCGTAGTGGCACCCGTGATCAAGCCATACTCCTTGGCTGTCTTCTCGTTGAGCAGGAAATTCATTGCAGCCTCCAAGCGGTCAATAACCTTCAACCCAAACAGCTCATTCTGCAGATAGGATTTGTTGCCGCTCTTAGTCACATATTTATAGACGGCTTGTACAAGCGACGACTCCTGGTCGGTCTCCACAGTGTTTTTGTGAGCAGCATATTCGGGGGCATTTTTCGAGAAACGATAGTCATAGCTAAGGTCGGCCTTCTTAATGTCGATAAAACCATCCATTACCTCACCAGACTCCTCTTGAAAAGCAAAGAATACATCGAGGTTACGGCGAATAAGCTCATCGTTTAGCACGTCCATTGAAAGTTCAATGAAAGTATTGTAGTCGCGAATCCACACCTCGCCATATCCAGAGCCGGCACTAAAGCCTGTAGCCACAACCGCCTTGGCCATACTATCTACCTTGGGCATCAGTGAGTTACTCTCGATTTTTAACTTGTAATCATCTAAGCTAAGAGGTTTATCATCATTGCGTAGGCGATTCGAGCGGGCAACATCAAAACAAGTATTTATAATTGCAACAATTGCTATAGCAATAAATATATATCGAGGAATTTTCATTAATCTATCTTTTCTGCACTTTGAATTCAAAGTATGACACATAAAACATTAAGCAAATATACGAAATATATTCAAATAATCATCTCTTTGAGAGCGATAATTATCACCCCAGCGACCATAATTTACACACCCCGATAGATTCTCTGAACCTAAACTTGCGACAAAGTGCATCGGTTGTGGTGTTTTCAAGGCCTTTTTTGTTTTATATTAACTTATTTTTACTATTTTTGCGAAGATTTTGACACTTTAATTATCTAAACATAATAGAACACTATGAAAGAGGCTATTGCTATTCTTACAGGTGGCGGCCCAGCTCCGGGTATGAACACCGTTGTCGGCAGCGTTGCTAAGACATTCCTTGCAAAGGGTTACCGTGTAATCGGTTTGCACTATGGTTACTCAGGTCTTTTCAATTCAAATCCACGTTATGAGGATATGGATTTCGTAAAGGCTGACTTCATCTTCAATCAGGGTGGTTCATACCTCACTATGAGCCGTTTCAAGCCAACTGATAAGGATTTCGAGGAGAACTTCAACCTTTCTTTCTTCCAGGATAACAACGTTAAGTTGCTCGTAACAGTTGGTGGTGACGATACAGCTTCTACAGCTAATCGTATCGCTAAGTTCTTGGAGGCAAAGCAGTATCCTATTGCAAATATCCACGTTCCTAAGACTATCGATAACGACCTCCCATTGCCAGCAGGTACTCCTACATTCGGTTACCAGTCAGCTAAGGAGGGTGGTACAGTAATCGGTCGTGCTGTTTATAACGACGCTCGTACATCAGCTAACTGGTTTGTTGTTGCTGCTATGGGCCGTTCAGCAGGTCACTTGGCATTCGGTATCGGTTCAGCTTGCCACTACCCAATGATCGTTATCCCTGAGATGTTCAACAAGGCAGAGATTACAATCGAGAAGATCGTAAACTTGGTTGTATCTTCAATCATCAAGCGTAAGATTATGGGTATCGACTACGGTGTTGCAATGATCTCTGAGGGTGTGTTCCACGCACTTTCTGATGAGGAGATCCGCAACTCTGGTATCCACTTCACATATGACGATCACGGCCACCCAGAGCTCGGTAAGGTTTCTAAGGCTAACATCTTCAACGAGCTTTTGGAGAACAAGCTCAAGGAGTTGGGTATCAAGGTTAAGTCTCGTCCAGTTGAGATTGGTTACGAGGTTCGTTGCCAGACTCCTATCGCATACGACTTGGTATACTGCTCTGAGTTGGGTATGGGTGTTTACAAGCTCTTCTCTGAGGGCAAGACTGGTTGCATGGTTTACATCTCACAGGATGGTTTCGTGTCACCTCTCTACTTGAAGGACTTGCAGGATCCAACAACAGGCAAGATTCCTCCACGTCTCGTAAACATCGAGTCAGACAAGATTCAGCAGGTTATCAACAACCTTTTGCACTATGTAACTCCAGAGGATTACGAGGCTGCAAAGGCTTACGTTGCTAACCCTGAGGCTTACGATTTCAAGAAGATTTTGAACTGGTAATATCCTGTTTCGAAATATACAACAACCGCAACTCCATCAAGGAATTGCGGTTGTTTTTTTATCATTGTCGATTAAAATTCCAACGACAATTGAGGGTTGAACATAAGATTGATAACCGGGACACTCGAATGCCTTGCACGCCGTACGGTATATGCCGTACCGCCTCGTGGCAGGCCATCAAACCAGGCAACAACTATTGCAGCATTCTCTACAAGATAATCGTTGCGCATCCTAAAAGCTGCATCGCCACCCTGTTCGCTCACCACAACAACTTCGTCGGCTGACTCGACTACCCTATTGTATTGTTCTAAATCTTTGCCGTGGAATAATCTGCGGAATTCGGCATACGGTTCAACAGCAATAAGTGTTATTTCACTGCATTCTTTTCTTAGCTCAATGACTGCCTCGGCAGCAGCCAAATCCCAACCCCACGCCATCCCACACAGAAAGCGAGTGTAGCCATCGTTATAAAGCTGTCTAAGGGTGTGATGCAATTGCACATCAGCCTCTCCTTGGTAGCTGCGATGACCGGTGAATGATATTGATATATCTTTTTTTGACTTCATCTATACAAATTTATCGCTCTGGCCCGAGATTTGCAACTTTTGCCAGTGAATTCTAAAATAAACTTATTATGAAAAGCACAGGTATTTGTAGTTTGGTCTCTTTCTTGGGAGGCATTTTGGTTGGTTCGATGGTAGCAGTTCTCACAACTCCTCAGTCGGGACCCGATTTGAGAAACAAGATTCGCGATTACGCCCAGCAGGAGGCCGATAAGATGCGTTGCAATTGCAACGAGCACAAATAGTCGTAACAACAGCGAATTATGAAAAACTTCAAAACTCCACCTCCGCGACGGATGCTGTCGCCAATCATAGCCTATCTGGCCTGTATAGTTACAGCGCTGGTGCTATTTGTCGCCGCACTCATTTCGTGGCTTGCTGAATATCTCTATTCCGAGGCTTGTGCAGCTCTTATTGTTGGTTTGGTATTTGCTATACTGTCGCTTGTGATTTATTTTGCATCGGCTCGCCGTTCTGTAGAACACATCAAAGAACACGTCGAAACAATCTATGATGTAGCATTCACTGCACGAGCAGGTTATAGGAAAATTGCAGATTTCATAACATCGCTTTTTGCTTAACGACGCGTAGTCGCAAAAAGGGGGTGCTGGCCATATGGCCGACACCCCTGATTTATATCTCTCAGATCTATACTCTGCCGATAATATTAGCTGAGCTTCTTTATTGGGTCGCAAGTCAGACCTACACCGAGCTTCTTGAAAATCTTCTGGTCTACGTCGCTTAACATTACAGTTGAGTGCATCTGGCAACCGTTCAACTTTGGCAACTGATCCAGCGCACGTTTGCAATTATCATCACTATTACTAAGCAGAGATATAGCAACAAGCACCTCGTCGGTATGCAAGCGAGGGTTTCGACCGTGAAGATACTCCACCTTCGTCTTCTGAATTGGAGCAATCATCTCCTGAGGTATAAGCTTAACATCGTGGTGAATGCCTGCCAGGTGCTTAAGTGCATTTAGCAACAATGCTGCACTTGGGCCCAAAAGCGCACTTGAACGAGCTGTGATGATTGTGCCATCCTGCAACTCCATAGCGGCTGCTGCCACACCCGACTCCTCCTTGCGTTCCTGTGCTGCTACAGTTGTGCGGCGATAGTCGGTGGTAAGCTTTGCCTGTTTCATAATGAGGGCTATCTTATTCACCTCATTCTCACTATCGTTATCACCCTTCTGTGCAAGTTTGCACAATGAGTAGTAATAGCGTCGTATAATCTCATCGCGGGCCGCATTGCAACATACATCCTCATCGCTCATGCAGAAGCCAATCATATTTACACCCATATCCGTAGGTGATTTATATGGGCTTTCGCCATAGATGCTTTCGAAGATGGCATTCAATACTGGGAAAATCTCAATGTCGCGATTGTAATTTACTGCTATCTTGTCGTACGCCTCCAAATGGAATGGATCAATCATATTGACGTCGTTAAGATCGGCAGTAGCCGCCTCATATGCCATATTCACAGGGTGCTTCAATGGCAAGCTCCATACTGGGAAGGTCTCAAACTTGGCATATCCAGCCTTTATGCCACGCTTATTCTCGTGATAGAGCTGGCTGAGGCATACAGCCATCTTACCACTGCCCGGACCCGGAGCTGTGACAATCACAAGTGGGCGCGATGTCTGAACATAGTCGTTACGACCAAAGCCATCATCTGAATCAATCAGTGCAACGTTGTTAGGATAACCATCAATAGTGTAGTGGTAGTATACCTTGATGCCTAAACGCTCCAATCGTGCTCTATATGCGTCAGCACTAGACTGGCCGTTGTAGTGAGTGATGACAACACTGCTTACATACAATCCCACATTCTCGAACTCTGCACGCAAACGCAATACATCCTCATCGTATGTGATACCCAGGTCGCCACGCATTTTATTCTTCTCTATATCGTGGGCACTGATAACAAATAAAATCTCAGCATAGTCGCTCAGCTGCATAAGCATCTGCAACTTCGAGTCGGGTTTGAAGCCCGGCAACACACGACTTGCATGGTAGTCGTCGAATAGCTTACCACCAAATTCAAGATAAAGTTTGTCACCAAACTGAGCTATTCGCTCCTTGATGTTTTCAGATTGTATTTTGAGATATTTCTCGTTGTCAAATCCTATTTTCATAACAGACTAAATAACACTTCCTAACTATTCCGTATAATGTTTGGAATATTGCATCTTTGCACTTTGCAACTTTGTGCGACATTATTCGACCATACAATAACAATATTGTTTTACGTATCATACACAATCGACAATCACACATCTCTGCAAATTACTCAACAAAAATAATATTTTTTTTTCATATAAAGCAAAAACCGAACTCCAATTAAGTTCGGTTTTTGATAAAAATATCCGTAATGTATAACCTCGATAGCTCACATCCAGCTACTTGCCAACGCGAACCATTCGCTTGCCCTTTTTCTGAGCAAAAATCCACTCCATAAAATCAGGGCGCGAGAATGTTATGCTTCCAATTCCATGTTTGCCGCCAGGATACTCAATGTATTCAAATTCGGCTCCGATGGCGCGAAGTTCTTTGTACACTCTTCTCGCACACTCCACCGGCACCGTTGGGTCATCGTCACCGTGATAAATTCTAAACTTAACATCTTTTGCACCGCCTAAATGCCCTGGGGCAATGGCTCCACACAATGGCACTGCCGCAGCGAATATTTCAGGATAACGCGATACGATTTCGTAAGTTCCTACACCACCCATCGATGAGCCCATTACATATACCCTATCTTTATCTACCTCGGGCATCTGCAAATATTTATCGAGAACCTCCTTTACAAGCGTCATAGAACGATTCATCTTCTCTGGATAAGGAAGATTATCGAAATTCTTTGGTATTCTATCGTATGCCCATAATTCATTCTTTGGGCACTGTGGAAAGATGACGAATGCTGGATACTTCTCTCTGTTAAGTGGATTCAGGAACATTTTTCCACCCGAATTTAGCTGCATTTCGTTGTCGTTGCCCCTAAGGCCTGCATTGTGGAGGAACAATACCAAAGGATACTTTTTACCCTTTTCAATTTTTGCTGGTTTCAGGCTGCGATACAATAGGGAATCCCCATTGGCAGAGAAATATTTATTGTATTCGTAGGTCTCTTGTCCAAATGCAAACATCGCGCTCAAAAATATTGAGACAATCAGAAGGCCAATTTTTTTCATATCGTTTATGTTTTATAATGTTTCTTCTATACAAATATAGCGATTTTACATTTCATTTACACTTATATTGATTATGTAGATGCAACTTTTCCTCTGTTTCGTGTTTTATTACTTGCCATTTTCGTTGCCAATATCTAATATTTCAACTTCGCAGAGAATTAACACGCAAAATAGTTTTTAAAATTATTTATTAATTGTATCTTTGCAGCCGGTTAGAAAAAGGTTAATTATATTTATCTCATTTATGAATTGGTTGTACAATCTGTTCATGGGCGATGGTATTGCACACACGGTGCTGGTGCTTTCGCTTGTGATTGCAATGGGTATTGTACTGGGTAAAATCAAGATTCGAGGCATTTCGTTTGGAGTTACCTGGATTTTGTTTGTGGGTATTGCTGCTGGCCACTTTGGCATGAGTATCGACCACGACACATTGCACTTTATCAAAGAGTTTGGACTTATCCTGTTTGTCTATTCAATCGGTCTGCAAGTGGGCCCAGGATTTTTCTCTTCATTCAAGGAGGGAGGCGTTAAGTTGGTTGCGTGTGCCGCATCTGTTGTGTTGTTAGGTGGTATTACAACATATATTATACACCTCGTAACAGGCACTCCACTACCTACAATGGTGGGTATTATGTCGGGAGCTGTGACCAACACTCCAGGCCTCGGTGCTGCTCAGCAGGCTTACACAGATGCTACGGGTATCAACGATGAGAGCGTAGCTTTGGGTTATGCGGTTGCCTATCCATTGGGTGTCGTTGGTATTATTCTTTCGATGATTGCCGTAAGATTCATTACGCGTGTGGATTATGTAGAGGAGAATAAGGCGTTGGCTGCAATCAGCAGTGAGCGCAACTTTGCAGAGCGTATCTCAATCGAATTTACCAATAGCACACTTGAGAATTACACTATTGCTCATATGCGCGAGCTGATTAATCGTTCGTTTGTAATATCTCGAATTATGCACAACGACGGTTCAATAACCATTGCTGATGGAAATAGTCTTTTAAAGAGAGGCGAAAAACTCAGAGTAATCTGTTCATCGGAGGATAGCGAGGCAATTACAGCATTTTTAGGTCAGTCGGTAGATATTTCAGAGAAGGATTGGGGCGCTATTCCACACAACCAGAAGGAGCTTGTATCACGCCGTATCATCATTACAAAACCATCAATTAATGGTAAGAAACTCTCAGATTTGAGCCTTCGCACAAAATACGGTATCAATATCACACGTATCAACCGTGCCGGAATTGACCTTATCCCATATCAGGGTATGGAATTGCAGATAGGCGACAAAGTAATGGTTGTAGGTCAGCAAAAGGACGTAGAGAGTGTTGCCAACGTATTGGGTAACTCACTCAAGAAGTTGCGCGAGCCTCAGCTTTTGACTATCTTCCTGGGTATCGCATTGGGTGTTTTGCTCGGTTCGTTGCCACTGATGAATATTCCACAACCTGTCAAGTTGGGATTGGCAGGAGGTCCGCTTATCGTGGCTATTCTGATAGGTCGTTTTGGCCCCCATTTCCATTTGGTGACATATACTACAATGAGTGCCAATCTGATGCTTCGCGAAGTGGGACTCGCAATGTTCTTGGCAGGAGTTGGAATCGGTGCAGGCGACGGTTTTGTAGATGCAATTGTTGACGGTGGTTATCGCTGGATTGGATATGGTTTCATCATCACCGTAGTACCTTTGATTATCGTAGGTTTAATTGCTCGCTGGAGACTCAAATTAAACTACTATACACTAATGGGACTATTGGCCGGAAGTACCACTGATCCCCCAGCACTCGGCTATGCAAACACAGCTGCAGGAAACGACATGCCAGCGGTTGGATATGCTACGGTTTATCCGGTTGTGATGTTCCTCAGAGTGTTGACGGCCCAGTTATTAATTCTGATGGCTGCATAGATATAGATTAGGTTGCTCACAGTTTTGTCGGGCAACCTTTTTTATTGAAGTAAACAGCCAGTAAAATTGACATAGACAAGAACAAGTCTTAAACATATTCTCTTGTAAGCACAATGTCGTATAGCATAATTAGTTGCATCGATATGGCCATATAACAAGTCCGTTTATAGCTCAATTTGCCTTATGTAATGGTCGAAACGAGTGTAAAATGCGTTATATTTGATAATTAAGCCTATTTTTTGTGTGAAAATTATTTGATTAATAGAAAAATTCATATATTTGCTCACGAAAAAGAAACCATTAAAACAAATACACGACTATGAAAAACTTGGTAGATCAGATCAATGCACAGATCGAGGTTTTCTCTGCAAACGCAGCTGCTCAGGTAGAGAAGAATAACAAGGCTGCTGGTACTCGTGCTCGCAAGGCTGCTTTGGAGCTTACTAAGCTCTTGAAGGAGTTCCGCAAGGTATCTGTAGAGGAGGCTAAGAAATAATTATTTCTGAGCTAAAAGAAAAAGGGTTGTCCAACATTGTTGCGACAACCTTTTCTTTTTTTCTACCCTACCTCGTCTATCAATCAAGTAAAATACTCGCTCGGCGGAATAGCTCACACTGCATGGCATCGATTCCTATTTGCGCATCAAGCGGCACGGCACAATTGTGGTCATCGAGGTAGTATCTTGGAATGGAATAATCAAAGTTTGAACTCACCAACGATGCTTTTGTGTCAATATAGCTCGATGATATCGATGCAATATCGGCCATAGTATGAAACACCGAATATGATGTTGCTGGAGCACCACCATTTCGCTTTGCAGCTTTCACCTTGTTGGCAAACGCTTTATGATAGATAGGCGAAAACCAAGCAAACGATGCAACATGCAGCTGGTAATATGTTGTTGTAGGCGTTGAATGTAAAAACCTCCGATCTTGCCCATCCATCAAATCTTCGCCGTGATCAGCGCAATAATACATAGCACTACAGACATCAGGCATCTGTTCCAGTGTCTCGATAAGCTCAGCTATTACGTGGTCGGTGTATAGAATTGAGTTGTCGTAGGCATTGCGAATCTTATCGATGTGTTTTGGGTTTATGGCTACATCATCTTCGGGCAAAAATCTGGCAAACTGGCGAGGATAACGCTGATGATAACTAAAATGCGAACCGTAAGTATGGAGTATAAACAATACTTTTCGTGATGGCTCACTTCTTAACACTTCGCGCATTTTATCCACCAACTCTATATCATACCGAGGTGCGTCGATATAAATCCGATAATCAGCATCGCTTACCAAATTATCAATCATTGCACCTTGAGGTGCCTGGTTCGAGATAAAATATGTTGTAAATCCCACCTCGTTAAAGAGTGCCGGAATACCACTTCGGCGATATAGTTCATCGTGCTGCGAAGTATGTACTGAAGAGAGCATCATGGGCACACTTTTATGCGTCGTATTACTCTGGGTGGTAACGCCACGGAAAAGAATCAAGTCATCTCTTTTCGAGAGTCTTGGATTAGTGACCCTATCATAACCATACAACTGCCAGTTTGCAGCTCGCGACGCTTCACCAATCACAAGTACATAAACCTCGCGATGATGGACTACGCTATCCCGTTTTGCTTTATAGGCAAAACCCTCAGACGACTGGTCATATTGCGAAATTTTATAGACCTCAGATATGCTGAGCCCCAAATTATAAAATGCATTTGCGGGGAATATGTCGTCACGCAACACTCTCTTATACTCTCCCCTGCAACCTTGCCATATCGTTAGGCCGCCAAGTAGTAATATCACACAACCAGATAGCGACATCACTCGCCTAACCTTCGTGGGAATCTCCACCTTATTTCGCAGATGAGCCGATGCAATCCACAGCATAGGCAGATAAATCGCGCAAACAAGAATTACCGACGGATAGATATTTGTGAGCAGTTCCGAGGCCTCGCTGGGGTTTGTTGTGAGTAGATTGAGAAACATATCTGCAGCTATCACAGAATTACCAAACAGGTATAGCAACACGATTTGGAAGGCGCTTAAAAAGACAAAGATAAATCCTGCCCACACCATTCGTCCACTGCGCTTGGATAATGATATAAATAATAGATAAAATCCGAGTGGTAGCAATATCCCTGCTACAGTTATCCACAGAGGATTCTTCTCGGTAAAGGCTAACAGAATTACTGGCAACATCAACGATACGACAAACCACACTGCTGGCAGCAGAGGGTTAAATCTCTTCTTTGCGTTCATCTTTAGAATGCTTCGTTTATACTCACAATCAACCCGCTTGAATTGCGACCAAAGCCATAATCAACTCTCAATCTTCCACTCTTACCCAACTCTACTCTTAGACCTAAACCAGCGTTAGGCAGCAACTCCGAGAAGTCGAACAACTTATGCGATGAGCATACATTTGCAGCTCCACCCCACACGCAACCACTTACGGGTCCATATATATTTTGACGCAGCTCCACCTGTCCTGAGAATAGCTTTCTATCGGTATATCGGCCATAATAGTAGCCCCTCATGCGATAGTCGCCTCCTACAGCTGGCCAATAGACCCAAGGTGTAGCCGATGACCACAAATCACTATACAAATCTACTGCCAATACTCCACCCTGCCATACCGGTTGAAAGAGATCGGCTACGGCAACGACGTGCCACAAATCGCTATCTACGTTGCTCAACATTTTGGGTCGCATCTCGGTTAGTATCGAGATGTAGATTCCACGAGTGGTATTAACCCTGCTGTTGCGACTGTCGTACTCTGCCACAACACCTATTCCGGCCGACGTAGCTGAACGTAGAGCCTCTCCTGCATCTGCCAAGTAGCTCTCAGCAAGAGCATTAAGCTCCCCGCCATGACCATATCTGAAATCGAGATTTGCACCCAGCCAGAATCTGTCGACTACGTGGCGCATATATCGCACTTTGGCGATGTGGTATTTCTTTTTATATTCTGCTCTTGAATTCACATCAGCTGCCTCATATCCCAGCCCCCAAAATCTTATGGGCAGTGAACTTAAATCGAGACTATACGATAGCCGATTCTTGCCATCGGTGAAGTAGTTGTTACCCGAGATATTTATAGCGTAGAATCCCGTAACCGACACGCCCGCCGATGCAGATAGCGTTGATGGATAGTCCAGCGCACCTTCGATCTGTTTATCGTATATAGCAGCAGCTTTGGCCGAGAACATCACGCCTGTTTCGGTCATATAACCCAGGCCAACAGAACCTGTTAGTTGAAATTTGTTATCTGGATTGTTTTTAATAAGTGGTGTCCTGAAGCGCTCGACCACTCTTTGCCAGAAACTCTTTTGTGATGCCCACTCAAGATTGGCCCTCACTTGAGAGTAGTTAATAGGGTCATATACGACTTTACTCCGCACAGATGTAGAGTCTTGTACAGCCTGAGCCATAGTCTCCTGAGCCGCACATAGTGTAGCTAGCACAAAGCCAGCTACTAGTAAAACTCTACAATTGAGCATACCCCTACTATTTGTACTTCTTTATAAACTCGTAAAACTCCGCTTTATCCTTTTCTGTATGCTGACCCTTCTTGCAATAAACCAACTCGCCCTCTTTGGTCACAAACATGATAATAAAGTAGTTGTTGCAATCACCCAATCCCCACTTTTTGGCTATTGAGCGGTCTTCGTCAGTAATGATTACAGCCTTATTTTTCTCCGTACGCTTTCGCGCCAACGATCTGATGATATTGTTAGGCAGCCATGTATCCTTCAGATTCACAATTCCAAAACCATAGATATCCTCGCCCTCAGCAGCGTGATTCTCTTCAAGTTCAACTGTGAACTCATTGTTTTGATTGTATCTATCAGGATCAACATAGAATATAAGCAGGTGCTTTTCGCCCCACATAGGGAGTTTGGTTGGCTTGTTAAACAAATCTACAATCTCCATATTCTCTACCTTGTGAGGCAGTGGCACTTCCAGCGGTTTCTCATCTTGCGCATAAGCAACAGAGCAGGCAAATGCCAATATCATCAATGCGAATAATCTCTTTTTCATATTGTCTAAATTCTAAAATCTGTTAATTGTGGTGTAAAAATACGAAAAAAAACTGTTAGCGGAGACAAAACCTTCTTATTAAAACCAAAATATTATCTATTTAGGATACTTTTTACTTAAATCAGGCACTCTATACGAATAATACCCACCTCCAGATATTAGCAACGTGATGTAAATACCCATATACACAAAGTTAAGTCTCATATCTGCCGACATAGTTCCCTGCATAAAACTGTAGATTACCACCAGGACCGAAATAATACACATCATCGCAGCCGCAAAGCGAGTACCCACCCCCAGCACTATCATAGCAGTCAGCAACCCCTCTATAATAGTTGCAACTGCAAACGATGTAGCTGGATCAAGACCTAAAATCTGAGGATAAACCAGAATAGTGTTGTCGTAGGTCTGCAATTTCCCGATAATATGTAGCAGGTTCACTACGCCTATAAAAAATCGCAAAAACAGAATTGCTACATCAGTCGTGCGGACATCTGGCCGAGGTGTTGAATTTGTATGTTTCATATCTACCCGCTCGTTCAAAAAACATTCCAACCCATAGCAATATTTTGATATAAGGATATATTGCACTACTTTTGCTATAGATTAAACGATATTAAATTATGAAACAACAGATACTTTTCGTGTGCCTGGGCAATATTTGTCGCTCCCCAGCAGCACATGGCATTATGGAATCAGTTATCGAGCGTGAAGCATTGCAGAATGATGTAAATATCGACTCTGCAGGCACTTATGGCGGACATGCAGGTGACCTCCCCGACCATCGTATGCGTTCGGCAGCAGCTAAAAGAGGGTATAATCTCACCCATCGTTCACGCCGCATCGTAGAGGATGATTTCTATCGTTTCGACAAGATAATCGTTATGGACGATATGAACTACCAGAATGTGTCGCGCCTTGCGCCCGAACGAAAATATCTCAACAAGGTCTATCGTTTTACCGATTTCTGCCGCAACCACCCGCAATGGAGCTACGTCCCAGACCCTTATTACGAAGGGCACGAAGGCTTTGAGTTGGTGCTCGACCTGCTGGAAGATGGGTGCGAAGGATTGTTAGAAGAGATTCGCAAAGAGTTATAGTAATAAAAAACAGACTGCCGAGATGTTCAGCAGTCTGTTTTTTTTGCACTATTTAGAATGAGTATTTAACCATAAAACAGCCTCTTGCATTCGCTACCTCACGCAATGCTTTAGAATGGCCATTGATTGCCAGGTCGCCATATCCTACGGCCGTGTAGTCAAACTCAAGAGCAAGCTGCAAGGCTCCAACAGTGTAAGATACGAATGGCGAAACGCGATAGATATAATCGGTATTCTTTGCGCCACGCACCCAGTAATCGTTCACCGACAAGAAATCCTCCTTTGAGCCGAGATTCTGCGAGAATCCGCCAAAGATTCCCACCTGCCACTTTTTACCATAGGTGGCATTTATCCAGCTCGTTGCGCTTCTGATTGGAGAGTAGTCATACGAACCATTCTCAGGATTATAGGCTGTCGCTCCATAGCCGCTAATCATCGTAAGATGAGCGAGATTCTGGCCGTAGAGGAACTTCCACTTCAAGTCGAACTTACCACTCTTATAGTTAGCAAACACCTCGGGCGAAATGCCTGTTACTCTATCGTTTACTCTCACAGTCACACTCTGCGCAGAGCTTGAGCCATCAGCCAATGTAACCTGCTTGGTGATGGTCGATGTCTTGCGAGGCATAATACTCAGATAATCAACACCTACACCTATCATAAATCGCTCGCCGGCATGCTTAATCGATGCATACAACTCAGGGATCTTGCTCCATCTAGAGTAATCATATGTCGCCCCGTTAGGGCCAACCGAAGTATTAGGATGCTGGTAGATGGCCGCAGCAAGAAGATTCCAACCCTTGCCCATATCAACACTCCAGCTAACCTGTGGCGAACGGTTAAACTGATTCAAAGGTACACCAGGCGAGAATCCCACAACCGTAGGAAGCACCTGGATAGCCATTGGATGCCACGACTGTCCAATTGTGAGCGAACTCTTCTCCCAGGCCAACTTCACATAAGCCTGGCGTATGCGAAACATAGTGTTGTTTGTGCCATATCCGCAGAAGTCGGCCTCGATTTTAGCCGAAGTGGCCATCTTGCCGATATAACTTGTGCCGATATCCAAACCCAGGCGAGTTGTAAATGCTACGAAAGTAAGCTCCGAAGTAGCATTCAAATCTTCTGTGCCATCTTCGTTCATAAGCTCGTCGAGTGGTATGATATTAAATGTGTCGCCCATCGAATATAGGTTCTGACGGCTATCGTAACATAAGAAATTACGCACAAAACCATATGGTTTGAATGACAGCTTCTTACTGCGCTCTATCTCAAGTTCTGATTTAACATATTCAACAGCCGCTTGCATGCTCTGAAACATCTGCCCAATGCCCTCCTTAACAGAGTCCATATCATTCTGTTTATTCTGAGCATTTGCTGCAGATGCAAAACACAACATCACAGCCAAAATGACCACACGTCGCAATTCTTTCATATCCTAAAAATTTTATGGCTGCAAATTTACAAAAATAGCCCAAATAAATCAATCATAATCAAAGTGAATAGAGCCTTAAGGTTGTATAAATGCAATAAAATCCGTAATTTTGCCGATGATTTAAAACTCATATCATACTTTATGAGACGATTTCTAATTTTAGGTGCTATAGTGCTGCTTGTGGGTGTTGGAATTTTCACCCATCGTATCATCACGGCAGAGCCCGAGCCCGATATTCCTGAGGAGTTGCAGTATCGTCTCAATGATATGTTATCGAACTCTATTTCAGACCTCCCCACCACAGAAAAGATGGAACGATACATCATCAACTGGATGAACCGTTACAATATTCGTGGAGCCTCTTTGGCGGTAATGAAGGATGAACATCTGATCTACTGCAAGGGATTTGGTTGGGCCGACGAGGAGCGCAATCAACCTGCTGAGGTAGGACACATATATAGAGTAGCATCAGCCTCAAAGCTAATCACAGCTGTAGGTATCATGAAATTGTGTGATGAGGGCAAGCTTCGCCTTGACGATAAAGTCTTTGGTGCAGATGGTGTACTGAAGCATTTTACCGAAATTAAAGACAAGCGCGCCGAGAATATCACTATCCGACACCTGCTCAACCACACCGCTGGTTTCAGTCGCAGAATGGGTGATCCAATGTTTAGAATTGCCGACATTATCAGATGGGAGGAGTTGGATACTACCCCAACGGCCGACCAACTTATAGCATATCAGCT
The DNA here is from genome assembly GCA_045632085.1 of Alistipes sp. GTDB lineage: Bacteria > Bacteroidota > Bacteroidia > Bacteroidales > Rikenellaceae > Alistipes. The sequence goes on from JAZQVY010000034.1 coordinate 56,015, forward strand.
TCGCCAACGTCTTCGTGACCGTCCTGGTGGTTCGGCTCAATACTCAAATATCGGATATTTGGTTCTCTCTCGTGTGATTGAGGTCGCATCCGGCAAGAGTTACGAGCGATATCTGCAGGAGAATGTATTGTGGCCAGCCGGCTGCTATGATATGCACATTGCTCGCAACTATTATGAGGAGCGCTATCCTATGGAGGTGAAATATTATGGCAACGACCCTAACGATCGTATCGAGTCATATGATGGCTCGGGCAATATGCGACCACGAGAGTATGGAGGCAACGACATCAGAGGTCTGCAAGGTGCAGGAGCCTGGGTGTCGTCGGCTGTTGAGATGATGAGATTAGTGGCTTCGATTGATGGCAAGCCCGGTGTGCCTGATATACTATCCAAGGAGAGTGTAGCAGAGATGCGTCGAATTACCCGCAAGGGCGATTACGCTTTGGGATGGGCTCGCTATCACGAGAGCACTCAAACCCTGGTGCGCACGGGTACTATGTCGGGTACTTGTGCCTACATCGAGCATAAAGCATCGGGTATATCATACGCCTTCTTGACTAACACAAGTAACTATCGCGGTGCTTCGTTCACCAATTCACTCGGTACGATGATTCGCAACGCAATGTCGCGAGTGCAGGAGTGGCCAACCGACAGAGATTTATTTGTAGAAGTACCCAACACAGAAGAAGCAACAGGAAGCGAGTCTTAACACGGTTCTTGCCATCAATACCGGCAAATAACACACACAAAATGATAAAATTATCCCTGAAATAGCAAATGCGGTTTCAGGGATTTGCTTTATTGGCATAACTATTTCGCAATTTGGTTTTTTTTATGTACTTTTGTGTGGTATTGCTTATTATAGTTATATATGCAGATTACAAAGGCCGAATTTAAATGTAGTTCCGAAAAAATTTCGCAGGTTCCAAAGGATGACTTGCGAGATATTGCATTCATTGGCCGCAGTAATGTAGGCAAATCTTCTCTCATTAATATGCTCACAGGCCACAAAGGCCTTGCGAAGGTCTCTGCAACTCCAGGTAAGACTCGATTGATAAACCACTTCTGCATTAACAACGCTTGGTATTTGGTTGACCTGCCTGGCTATGGCTATGCTCGTGTGTCGAAGAGCAAACGTGGTGAATTTTCAAAAATCATTCTCGATTATGTACTTAAGTGCGAGAAGATGCACTTCCTGTTTGTGCTTGTTGACTCTCGCCTTGAACCTCAGGCTATAGATCTCAGGTTTATCGAGATGCTTGGCGAAAATGGCATTCCATTCGGAATTATTTTCACTAAGACCGACAAACTATCGGCCACACAGCGTAAAAAGAGTATTGAAAATTATTCCGCAAAACTTGCCGAGCAGTGGGAGGAGTTGCCACCTATGCTCTATTCGTCAAGCGAAAAAGGCGTTGGACGAGACGAGATTCTCTCATTTATTGAGAGATGTTTATAATTATTTGATAAAGTCGTCAATAAAACGACTTTTTAGAGTACTTTTTGTATATATTTGCAAAACAATAATACAAACAAAAAAATGGCTATTCATAAGATTAAGTTTTTTACAGGTCGCGCATCGCGATATCTGGCCGAGAAGATTGTTGCTAGCTATGGCACAAAATTAGGTGATTCTGAGATTCTCGAGTTTAGCGACGGTGAGTTCCAGCCCTACTACAACGAGTCAATTCGTGGTTGCACCGTGTTTATTATCCAGTCAACATTCCCTTCATCAGACAACTTGATGGAGCTCTTGATGATGATCGATGCTGCACACCGTGCGTCTGCTCACAAGGTTATTGCTGTAATGCCATACTTTGGTTGGGCTCGTCAGGACCGCAAGGATCGTCCTCGTGTTCCAATTGGTGCAAAGTTGGTTGCTAATTTGTTGGTTGCAGCAGGTGCTGACCGTGTGATGACTATGGACTTGCACGCTGATCAGATTCAGGGCTTCTTTGATGTTCCTGTTGATGCACTTTATGCAAGCGGTATCTTTGTTCCTTATATCAAGAGCCTCAATATCGAGGATTTGTCAATCGCTTCACCTGATATGGGTGGTGCGAAGCGTGCTAACGCATATGCAAAGCACTTGCAGACTCCAATCATTATCTCTCACAAGGAGCGTGCAAAGGCAAATGTTGTTGGTAGCATGACTGCCATTGGTGAGGTCGAGGGTCGCAATGTAATCATCGTTGACGATATGATCGATACAGCAGGTACAATCTGTATGGCAGCTGATATGCTTATGGATAAGGGTGCTAAGAGTGTTCGTGCTGTAATTACTCACCCTATTTTGTCGGGTGCTGCTTACGAGCGCATCAACGCCAGCAAGTTGCAGGAGGTTATCGTAACAGATACTATTCCTTTGAACCCAGAGAAGGACTTGCACAAGTTCACAGTTCTCTCAGTTGCTGACATCTTCGCTGAGGTTATCGAGCGTGTTCACAACTACAAGGAGATTAGCTCTTGCTTCTATTAGTAGATAATTACCGATAAAAATATAAGGCCGCTTAACTCGAGGTTAGGCGGCCTTAATTTTGATATGTACATACCCTACTTTTTTCAGAATGTGCCAGGGCTAAAAATCGATACTGCTACAATTGTATTTATTCTCAATAACACCATCTTTCAGCACCACCATACCATTGGTTGCTCTGAGTAGTGTCTTCATCACAGTTGCATCAATGTTATAGCAACGAACCTCTGCGCCATCACCAAAATCGTAATACGAGGCACTACGCAATGGATTGGGGGTAATACAGATTACATATCCACCATTCTTATCGGCATACTCCACCACACGGCGCATACGTTTCTTGCAATAATTATTAAGTTTCGATGGATTGGTTACGCACAGCAAATATACATATCCCTCGCGAGTGAGCACCTCCTTGGTTACATCACCTTCGGGATCAGAGATTGAAAACTCGCTAACAAGTGTCTGGATAACATTCGTCTCATTATCTACACGAGTCTCCACCCACTCCCACTTCTCCTCGTTCTGCCACTCGGTGTCATCGATCGAAAATTCGCGCAACTTGCCTGTACGTTTGTTCTTATAGACAAGCACATACTCCTCGACAGCCATCTCCTCTGAACCAGTGTCATGCTGTGCTTCAATCATTTCATAGATATTTGCACCCTTCCTGTATGGCAGGAAATCTATTATAGGTAAATGGTAGTAGCTGTATGCACCCAACCCCATAGCTATTGAAAAGAATGCTACAGCCAACACTACTTCAATCTTCTTAAATTCCAGTATTCTATGGCGACGGTAACGATACCACACTATAGCCACCATCGGCAACATTATGAGATTTTTGAAGAATGTCTCCCAGGGTGACAATTTTATTGCATCGCCAAAACAACCACAATCCTCCACAGGAATCCATGTAGCGCTGAGGAACGTAAGGATTGTAAAGAATATCATTGAGCCCAACGCGAAAATTGACACAAGGCGTGTGCGCACCTTAAAGGTGAGCATCAATCCCATCATCAACTCTGCACCGCACAGCCAAATAGAGAATATCATACTATACGGAGTCAGTTCCTCAATGCCGTATATTGAGAGATACTCATTTACTTTAAGAGCTGTTCCCCAAGGGTCGATAGTCTTGACGAAGCCCGAAAATACGAACGTAAGTCCTACGATAACCCGACAGAGATGTGCTGCAATATTTAATCTGCGCGAAGCCATAGTCTACACCAATACCTCTTATTTACTTAAATATGGAGCAATGATATCTTTAATTTTTGCAGATATAACCTCGGGCGCAGCCATAGTCTCTTCAGCCGTGCTACAATCAACTACGTGGAGGTTATCATCACACTCCGCAGCCGACAAATACACATTACGCACCATACGCTGCAAATCGAGCGAGGCCTCGTGGATATCCTTCTGACCATTCAAATAGTCGCGATCATCGCCCGTACGCACCTCCTGAGTAAGCTTACGCTCAGTGAAGGCAAATGGCACATCGAGGAAAATAGAGACATCGGGGCGTGGCACATCGAAGTAGTCATACTCCAACGAGAGAATCCACTTCCTGAGCTTCTCGCGCTCCTCCTCTGTTGCCATCTTTGCACACTGGTAACCAATGTTTGAATAGACGTATCTATCACAAATCACCACCTTACCCTCATCAATCCAGCCACGAATCATCTTCGCAGCATCGCGTCTATCCTCTGCATAAAGAAGTGCTACTACGTATGGATCAACCTGCTCAATACTACCCAACTCGCCACGCAAAAAGCGAGCAATCATATCTCCAAAATATGGAGCGTCGAAGCGTGGGAAATGCAGATACTCACTCTCCACGCCCTGCTCAGCAAACATCTTACGCAGAGCTGCTATCTGTGTCGACTTTCCCGATCCGTCAACTCCTTCAAGTACTATAAACATATGATTCGTATGGTTTATGATTACTAATTCCTCTCCTATTCATTCAGTTCAGTGTGCCACGCAGCACACATAAAATTATCTAAGCATTCTCACAGCACGCTCCACGCCCTTAAAGAGAAGATCAATCTCTTCAAGTGTATTATACATCGCAAATGACGCACGACACATTCCAGTAATCGAGTAGTGCTGCATAACTGGTTCGGCGCAATGCTGACCTGTTCTGATGGCTATTCCCAGCTTATCGAGAATCATTCCCAAATCGTAGTGATGTACACCGTCTACATTAAACGATACGATAGAGCATTTATCCTCTGTCACACCATAAATCCTAAGACCATCTATCTGGCTCAGTTTCTCGGTAGCGTATTGTGTAAGCTTGTGTTCGTACTGCTCTACAGCTCGTAAATCGAGCTTTTCGAGATAATTAACAGCTTCACCCAACCCTATTGCACCAACAAAATTAGCAGTACCTGCTTCAAACTTCAATGGCAGAGGTGCATATGTAGTCTTTGCAAACGACACTCTATCCACCATATCGCCACCGCACAAGAATGGCGGCATCTGCTCCAATATCTCGCGTTTACCATAGAGAACGCCAATACCAGTTGGTCCATAAAGTTTATGACCAGAGAAGGCGTAGAAATCGCAATCAAGCTCTTTTACATTCGCACCGCCGTGCACAACACCCTGACAACCATCTACCACGACTACAGCACCTGCGGCGTGAGCCTTACCGATGATCTGTTTCAAATCGGGACGTGTTCCGAGTGTATTAGAGGCTTGAGTGACTGCGACTAAACGAGTTTTATCATCGAGCAACGAGTCCAACTCCTCTACCTTCAAATGACCATTATCATCAAAAGGCAGAACCCTAATCTCGGCACCTTTGCGCTCGGCCATAACCTGCCAAGGCACGATGTTAGAGTGATGTTCCATCTCGCTGACAATGATATTATCGCCCGCGTGCAGGAACTTCTCGCTCCAGGCATAGGCTACAGTGTTGAGCGATGCCGTAGCACCCGCAGTGAAAATCACCTCCTCGCGGCACTCTGCACCGATAAAACGACGCACACTCTCGCGAGCAGCCTCATACATCTCGGTCGCCTGCTCCGAGAGATGGTGAACACCTCGGTGGATGTTGGCATTATGCATACGCAACATATCGTCCACACGCTCTATCACCTGCAATGGTTTCTGCGCAGTAGCTCCACTATCAAGATAGACCAAATCCTTGCCATTGACCTTGCGGCTCAGAATTGGAAAATCTTTGCGTATTTCCTCTACGTTAAACATCAATTTCTTCTCTTCTATTACAGAGTCTCAAGCTTATGACTCAACTCATCAGCCAACTCCTCTGAGAGGGTTTTCGAAGAGAGGGCTATATCCTTAACGAATCCCTCAATCTGTAACCTTCTGGCCTGCGCCTCTGAAAGTCCACGCTGACGCATATACAAAATAGCCTCACCATCCAACTGACCAACTGTAGCTCCGTGTGAACACTTCACATCGTCGGCATAAATCTCCAACTGAGGCTTTGTTATAATCTTGGCTTCACGACCAATCTCTATATTGCGGCTTGTCTGGCGAGCATCTGTGCGTTGTGCATCTTGTGCCACATATACCAGGCCAGTAAACTCTCCTACGGCTTCACCCGCAGCAACACCCTTGACGAGTGAATCGCTTGTACAATCTGAGTAGTTGTGATTTACTCTTACAGACACCTTTGCACGCTCCTTATCTGATACAACAAACGTACTGCGGAGTACATTCGAAGCTTGCTTACCATTAAGGTCCACTGTATAATCTGCTATAGCATCGCTAACCACAACGCTGGTAACATCACACACACTACCAGCCTGCTGGCGGATATTGCATTCAGAAAAACCACCTGCAAGGAACACCTCTACGAGATTTAGTTTCCCGCACACACCAACATCAAACGAGAGCTTTGAAGTATCAGCTGCAGTGTGCACCACCACAACCGACTCGCTCTGATTCTCTGCAATGCAATACTCAACGCTTTCGGGATTGATAATCAACTCTGCGCAATCACCTGTTGCAAGTTGAAGCTCACCTCCCGACGATTCAACGTCGACACCGCACTCCTTTATATAATCGAGTAACCTCATCTAAACTACTCTTTATAATCGTTAATAAGCCAATCGTAACCCTCCTTCTCAAGCTTGAGAGCAAGACTCTTATCGCCAGAGTAGATTATGCGACCTTTGTACAATACGTGCACATAGTCGGGCACGATATAATCCAACAAGCGCTGATAGTGGGTAATCACAACTGTTGCATTATCCTCTGTATGGAGTTTTGTTACACCTGTTGCCACGATACGCAATGCGTCTATATCAAGACCAGAATCGGTCTCATCCAAAATAGCGAGCTTTGGCTCAAGCATTGCCATCTGGAAAATCTCATTCTTTTTCTTCTCGCCTCCCGAAAAACCCTCGTTCACAGCGCGGCTAGTAAGCTTGGTATCAAGCTCTACAACGCTACTCTTCTGGCGCATCAACTTCAAGAACTCGCCAGCCGAAAGTGGCTCTTCACCACGGAACTTGCGCTGCTCGTTTACGGCCATCTTCATAAAATTGGCCATCGTAACACCTGGAATCTCCACAGGATACTGGAATCCAAGGAACAAACCCAAACGGGCTCTATCCTCGATTGACATATCCAATAAATTGTGACCCATAAACTCCACCGAGCCACCAGTAACAGTAAACTTCTCATTACCGGCCAGCACCGATGCAAACGTACTCTTACCCGAGCCGTTAGGACCCATTATAGCGTGTACCTCACCAGCCTTCACTTCAAGATTAATGCCTCGAAGTATCTCTTTTTCGCCAACCGAGGCGTGCAAATCTTTTACACTTAGCATATTATTGCATTTATTTCAATTTTCAATTCAATTAAATAGGGCTCTAACCTACCGAGCCTTCCAAACTCAGTGCAAGCAACTTCTGCGCCTCCACCGCAAACTCCATAGGAAGTTTGGCTAACACCTCACGAGCATATCCATTAACAATCAAACCTACAGCATCCTCCGTCGAAAGGCCTCGCTGATTACAGTAGAAGAGCTGCTCCTCTGAAATCTTTGATGTGGTAGCCTCGTGCTCCAATACGGCTGTTGGGTTGTGTGAATCAATCTCGGGAAATGTATGAGCACCACACTTATCGCCTATAAGCAACGAGTCGCACTGTGAATAGTTGCGGGCATTCTCTGCACCCTTAGCCACTCTCACCAAACCACGATATGCATTCTGGCTGCGGCCTGCTGATATACCCTTTGATACGATTCTACTACGTGTGTTACGACCAATGTGAATCATCTTAGTACCTGTGTCGGCTTGCTGATAGTTGTTAGTCATAGCCACAGAATAGAATTCTCCAACAGAGTTATCACCCAAAAGCACACAACTTGGATACTTCCATGTAATGGCTGAACCAGTCTCCACCTGAGTCCACGACAAACGACCATTCTCGCGACAAAGGCCTCGTTTGGTTACAAAGTTATAGATACCACCTTTGCCCTCCTTGTCACCTGGATACCAGTTTTGCACAGTCGAATACTTCACTTCGGCATCCTTCTCGACAATAATCTCCACCACAGCAGCATGGAGCTGATTCTCGTCACGACGTGGAGCCGTACAACCCTCCAGATAGCTGACATATGCACCCTCATCTGCTACGAGCAACGTGCGTTCAAACTGACCTGTTCCCTCGGCATTGATTCTAAAGTAAGTTGAGAGCTCCATTGGGCAACGTACACCCTTTGGAATATAACAGAACGAACCATCTGAGAATACAGCTGCATTCAAGGCTGCATAGAAGTTATCGGTATATGGGACAACAGTTCCCAAATATTTCTTGATAAGCTCTGGGTACTCCTTGATAGCCTCTGATATAGAGCAGAAGATAATGCCCTTCTCGGCAAGAGTCTCACGGAAGGTGGTCTTAACTGATACAGAATCCAGAACAGCATCAACAGCAACACCAGCCAAAGCCATCTGCTCCTCCAATGGAATACCCAGCTTGTCGAACGTACGTTTCAACTCTGGATCAACCTCATCCATCGAACCCAACTTCTTCTTGGGCTTAGGAGCAGCATAGTAAATGACATCCTGAAAATCGATCTCAGGAATATCGAGATGCGCCCATTCGGGGTGCTTCATAGTAAGCCAATGGCGATAGGCCTTCAAGCGTCGCTCGAGCATCCACTCGGGCTCCTCTTTCTTCGCCGATATTAAGCGAATTACATCTTCATTGAGGCCCTTACCAATGGTTTCGGTCTCGATATCAGATGTGAATCCATACTTATATTCGCCTTGCTCTAAGTTGTCTAATATTTCTTTATCTTTTTCTGCCATAACAAATACGGTAATAGCTCACAAAAATACAAAAAATAATTGATAATTCTATGGTCTTTTATCTATTTACATAACAAATTACTCACCAATCTATTATGACAAAGAGAGGATATACCACAAAGTATACCCTCTCTCTAAATCATTTTTGAAGAATCTTCTATTTGTCCGAGCCAATTCGACCTGTATATGCATCTACACCAGATGTATCAAATGGCTGAGCAAAGAACTTTTCAGCAGCCTTGCTAATATCTTTGTTCCAAGGCTGAGGACCACCAGCACTCTGGATTACCCACAGTTTCAACTGTTTCTTATGCCAGTTAACAGTGCAATTGGTTCCCCAGGCACCACCGTGGCCAAACCACGCATTTTCATTATCATTAACCGGAGCAGTCAAACCAAGGGAGTAGCCACTCATATTCTTGGGACGAGTAGAACAAGCAAGGATAGATTTAACAGTCTCCTCTTTAAGGATACGAACACCATTTTCGCCCACTCCCAAATTCATCAACATCTTATAGAATTTAAGCTGATCAGCTGCCGTAGTCCACAAACCAGCTCCTGCCGATGGGAAGACGTGCGAGTCGTTGTAAGGGCGCTGCTGCCATGCCATCTCTTCAACCCATTCGGCTGGCGCATCATTCTTAAATGCATATAATTCAACCTTCTTCTTTAGCTGCTTATCGGTTGGCCAAAACCATGTAGATTTCATCTCCAGTGGATCCAACACCTCTTGTTTGAGATAATCCTCCCACTTCATACCTGTCACTACCTCCACGATTGCCGCACCGATATCAATACCAGTGTTTGAATACAATTCACGAGTACCAGGCTCAAACATAATGGGCGATCCTGCCGCAACAGCAGCCACCTGGCGAAGAGGAGCACCACCACTCCAACCGCCACCACGGACATCGTTACGCTTAACACTAGCCTCGAAAGGGAAACCACCAGTATGATTTAGAACCATACGGACTGTGAGTGTATTCTTTGCTTTGTGCAGCGTCTTCACGCCATCTTTATTCGACACCTGAACCCACAACTCCTTAAACTCTGGCAGATATTTTGAAACGGGATCATCAAGAGAAATTTTACCCTCCTCTACCAGTTTAGCAATTGTCACACCACAGAAGCCCTTAGTTTGAGAACATTGCATGAATACATTATCCAACTTTATAGGGCGTTTTGCCGCCACATCAGCATATCCGGCACAACAAGTCTCCTGAACACCATCTTTGTAGAATACACTGATAGCTCCTGATAACTGGCCTTTATCAATATATGGCTGCAAGGCATCTTGTGCATATGTAGTTTTAGAATCCTTGACCTTTTTCTGTGCTGTCGCTGTGAAATTAAGCGATATAATCATTATAGCGAGGACACAAGCATATTTTACGACTCTTTTCATATTCCAAATATTACTTAACAAAATGAGTATTAAAGAATAAGCTATATGTATTAAAATTTCTCGTTGGAAATTTGCGTATTAAATCTTCAAGAAAGTCTTTTTGCGATACAAGAAGTAGAGGAACAACCAGCACACTACAATAAAGCCTGCTGAATTAATCACTGCCGCCCAACCTTCAGGGAATAGACCTGCAATACCACCAAAGAAGAATCGTGAAATTCCGCTAAAGTTGATAATACGCTGAGCCATATAGATAGTGATAGAGTTCATACCTACAACGCGGAAAACAAATGTCCACTTCTGCCAACCACGCACATCTACCAGATAGTAGAACAGCGCCATCATAGCCAATGAATAAGAACCTACAGCACATACAAATGTACTTGACCACAACATCTTGTTGATTGGGTTAAAGCCCTTAACTGCCACAGCCACAAGCGCTAAAACAACAGCTGCGCCTAACATATAGAGAGTCTTGCGATTACCAGAAAGCTTCTCTTTAGGCAAACGAATCAACTCACCTGTAAACATACCGAGCATAGCCGTAACAATAGCTGGAAGTGTAGAGAACAATCCCTCTGGGTCAAAAGTGTTGTTATCGTAAATCAATCTACCAGGCATAAACAAACGGTCAATATATCCAACCAAGCAACCCTCACGGCTCAATGGATCTGCACCTGGTACATCGGGAGCACCCACATAGCGCGAAATGATAGCATAACCCACCAATATCACCACTGAGATAGCTGCACGTGAACGCACACCACAATTAACAAACAATAATGCGGCAAACATCCAAGCCAAACCGATGCGGCCCAACACACTTGCACAACGCAAATTCTCAAAATCAAGCTTGAATAGGCCATTATAAATCATACCGAAGAGTACCAAAAGTGCACCACGACGGATTATCTTCCAATAAATAGAGCCCATCGACGCACCATTATCGCGCATCTTGGCAAACGAGAATGGGAACGACACACCAGCAAGGAAGAGGAATAGGGGGAATATTGTGTCGTGATGACGCAAACCATCCCACGCAACGTGGCTCATCTGCTCAGAGAGCATCTCAGAAAATGCACCGGGGAACATAGCACAGATATTTACTATCAAACCCGATAACCCCATAATAAAGAACATGTCGAATCCACGCAAAGCGTCGAGCGACATCAGACGATCATTGTTTTTCATTATATAAATAGTTTAAGTTAGTATTTGCTTTTCTACTGCTATCCTATCATACTCCATATTGTGCCTCTGATATTATGATAAAATCTCTACACAAGGAGCACTATACAAAGATAAAATTATTTTTCCAATATACATATTTATATATAGGGAATTTTAGCGACATAATATCAAATTAAACACTCCCTCTTGCAGACAGATAGTTTATTCAACGTGAAATTTCGTATTAAAATCAGACATAAAAGTTATAAAATGTAAATAAATTAAAAAAAGTCTTCGACACATTTGGCACTATCGTTTTTTTTGTCTACATTTGCACCACTCTTAAACAAGATTGTTGGAAGGAGTTGTTTGGAAGGATGGGTGAGTGGCTGAAACCACCAGTTTGCTAAACTGACGTACTCGATTAGGGTACCGGGGGTTCGAATCCCCCTCCTTCCGCCCAGTGATGGCGTTTCAACATTATTGGTGGTTGTTTTCAACCAAAAGGTTTATTTTAGGGTAAAAGGAATTACCGAAAGATCGCGAGATTTTTCGGTAATTTTTTTTGCACATATTTCTCAGAAGTTTTATTCGAAACCAATCTCCACAAAACTCCCCCACCAGCGTTTACACTGCCACAAAAAAAGCCCCACATTACTGCGGGGCCGACTTATCAACATTGGCGATTATGCGCCGAAGTTATCAAAGAGGATGTTCTCTGATGGAACGCCAAGGCTATCGAGCATATTCACAACAGCCGAAGCCATCATTGGAGGTCCACACATCAAGTAGAGATTACCCTCTGGCTCCTCGTGAGTCTTGAGGTAGTTCTCATACAATACATTGTGAACAAAACCAACCTTATACTCTACACCAGCTGCATCTGCTGCTGGATCTGGACGGTCCAATGCCAAGTGGAACTTAAAGTTAGGGAACTCCTTCTCGATTGCAGCGAAGTCCTCCAAATAGAAGGCCTCCTTCAATGAACGAGCACCATACCAGAATGTAACAGGACGCTTAGTCTTCTCAGTCTTGAAGAGGTGCATCAAGTGGCTACGCATAGGAGCCATACCAGCACCACCACCGATAAATACCAACTCCTGAGTGTCTGGCAAGTTATCTGGCAAGAAGAACTCTCCGTAAGGACCAGAGATAGTGATCTTATCACCTGGCTTCAAAGAGTAGATGTAAGATGAACATACACCTGGGTTAACATTCATAAAGCCGCCAGTTGCACGGTCGAATGGAGGTGTAGCGATACGTACATTCAACTTGATTACGTTACCCTCAGCAGGATATGTTGCGCAAGAGTATGCACGAACCTGTGGCTCAGGGTTAACCATCTTCAAATCGAAGACCTTCATCTTCTCCCAATCCTCGCGGTACTCAGGATCAACGTCGATATCCTTGTAATCAACAGTGATTGCAGGAACGTCAATCTGAATGTAACCACCACTGCGGAAGTTCAAATCCTCGCCCTCAGGCAACTTAACAACGAACTCCTTAATAAAGGTAGCCACATTGTGGTTAGAAACAACCTCGCAATCCCACTTCTTGATAGACAATACCGAAGCAGGAACGGCAATCTTCATATTCTCCTTAACCTTAACCTGGCAACCCAAGCGCCACTTCTGCTGAATCTGCTTACGGTTGAAGAAGCCTGTCTCGGTAGGAAGAATCTCACCGCCGCCCTCCAATACCTGGCACTTGCACTGACCACATGCACCCTTACCACCACAAGCTGATGGAAGGAAGATACCCTGCGCAGTCAAAGTATTCAACAAAGTTGAGCCAGCCTCTACGGTCAACACTTTGTTGCCATCGTTAATATCGATAGTAACATCACCCGATGATGTCAATTTAGCCTTTGCAAAGAGAAGCAACGCCACCAAAAGCAGTGTTACCACCAGAAAGGCAACTATCGCAACTACAATTGTTAAAATATCCATTTCTTATCTCTTATTAAAGGTTACAACTTAATACCAGAGAAGATCATAAACGCAATACCCATCAAACCAGTGATGATAAATGCGATACCTGGACCCTTCAATGCTGCAGGGATGTGAGAGTACTGCAAACGCTCACGGATAGCAGCCATCATAACGATAGCCAACCACCAGCCCAAACCTGAGCCTACACCGTAAACGATGCTCTGCCACAAACCGTCAATCTCGCCAGATACAACCTTCTGCTGCATAAAGAGTGAGCCACACATGATAGCACAGTTCACAGCAATCAAAGGAAGGAAGATACCAAGCTGGTTGTAGAGTGAAGGAGAGAACTTCTCGACGATCATCTCAACCAACTGCACGAATGATGCAATAACGGCGATGAAGACGATAAATGTAAGGAAGCTCAAGTCAACACCCTCTACCAAAGCATTAGGAGCCAACACATACTCGTTCAAAAGGTAGTTCAAAGGCACTGTCATAGCCATCACGAATGTAACGGCAGCACCCAAACCCAAAGCAGTCTTTACGCTCTTCGACACGGCGATGTAAGAACACATACCGAAGAAGAAGGCGAATACCATGTTGTCGATAAAAATCGAACGTATAAAAAGATTCAATGTTTCCATATTCTACCTCCTATTTTTCCTGCAAATCCTTGTTAAACGAACGGTGAACCCAAATAATAACACCTACTATAATAAGGGCCATAGGTGGGAATAGCATGATACCTACGTTAGAGTAGAACCCGCCGTTGGCGATATACCAGCTCTCAGGAATGATGCGGATATCGAACAATGTACCCGAACCAAACAACTCACGGAAGAAAGCTACGATAAGCAAGATAGCTGCGTAACCCAAACCGTTACCGATACCGTCGAGGAATGAATCCCAAGGCTTGTTACCCAAAGCATAAGCCTCGACACGACCCATGATAATACAGTTAGTGATAATCAGACCTACATACACAGACAACTGCTTCGACACGTCGTAAACAAATGCCTTAAGAACCTGGTCCACGATAATTACCAAAGCAGCGATAACAACCAACTGCACGATGATACGAATACGTGATGGAATACCATTACGCAAAAGCGACATCACCAAGTTAGAGAACGCTGTAACGACCATAACAGACAAGCCCATAACGAACGCAGGCTCCATCTTTACGGTTACCGCCAAAGCCGAACAAATACCCAAAATCTGAACGATTACAGGGTTGTTTGAACTCAGCGGTCCAGTTAAATTCTTCAAATTACTCATAGTTCCGCTTGATTTTATTTGTTAGACTTATTAGCGTTGATATAAGGGAGGTAACCCTCAATACCACTCTTCAACATAGCGTTTACACCATCGCAAGTCTTGGTACCACCAGAGATAGCGTCTACCTCGTGGTTGTTTGTAGCACCACCCTTGCGCATTGATACTGATACGAAATCATTACCCTCGAAGATAGTCTTGCCAACGAAAGCAGACTGAACCTTTGCAGTAGTGATCTCAGCACCCAAACCTGGAGTCTCGCCTGAGTGGTCCATTACGATACCCTTAACAGTATTCATATCTGGCTCCAAAGCGATGTAACCCCAAATTGGGCCCCACAAACCAGCACCATATACAGGGATAACTGTGCAACCGCTTGCTGCCTTGAAGATAGGGAACTCACCTGCCTCGAAAGATGCAGTCAAATCACCCAAAGCATTGAAGATGTCTGCATCGCTCTTACCCTCAATCTTGTTACCGTTCTTATCGAGCATAACTGCCTCAGCGACAACGTCAGCATAGTTTGCAACGGCTGGATCCTCACCCAAAGCCTTTACAATCTGCTGCTTCTTCTCGTTGAGAATGTTCTCAGCCTGACGCTCCTGCAACGAGAGCGATGTTACAGCCAAAAGAACAGCCACTACTACTACCATCACTACTGAGTAGATGATGATATATGCATTGCTATTTACATTAAATTTTGCCATACTCTCTCGTTATTTTACAGTTTTAACACGATTCTTACGACGGTTTACGTTAGCCTCCACAACGAAGTAATCTACCGTAGGAGCAAGTGCATTCATGAAGAGGATAGCCAACATCATACCCTCTGGATATGCTGGGTTCACAACGCGAACCAACACTGCCAAAGCACCTGTCATAAAACCAACGATATACTTACCTGTGTTTGTCTGAGCCGATGTAACAGGATCAGTAGCCATAAACACAGCACCGAACGCGAAACCACCAACCAAAAGGTGATAGTATGCTGGGATATTAGCCCACTCGCCTACACCGCACAACTGGAACAAGCAACCCATCAACAAACCTCCAGCAAATACGCTAATCATTGTACGCCATGAAGCGATACCTGTGAAGAGCAAGATAGCTGCACCAATCAAGATACAGAGTGTAGAAGTCTCACCGAATGAACCTGGGATAAAGCCGAGGAATGCATCCATAGCGCTCCACTGCATCTGGCCAGTTGTTGCCAACTGCTCCAAAGCTGTAGCACCAGTAGTTGCATCAGCAGCACCCATCATCTTCCAGTCTGAGAACCAAACCTTCTCACCTGACATCTGTGGAGTAAATGCAAAGAATACAAATGCACGAGCTACGAGTGCAGGGTTGAAGATATTCATACCTGTACCACCGAATACCTCCTTACCGAAAATAACCGAGAAGGCTACACCCAAAGCAACCATCCAAAGTGGAGTGCTAACAGGCATAATCATAGGAATCAAAAGACCTGTTACAAAGTAACCCTCAGCAACCTCCTCCTTGCGGATCTGTGCATATACAACCTCGATACCCAAACCTACAACATATGATACAGCAACCATAGGAAGCACGCGTACCAAACCGTAAAGGAATGCCTGGGCACCCTCCAAGCCAACCTGCAAACCTGTGTTCAAACAGCCAAACAAGAAAGCTGGAATCAAAGCCAACACAACGAAGAACATTGTACGCTTCATGTCGATACAGTCACGAACATGAACACCGCTCTTTGTAGTTGTGTTAGGAACAAAAAGGAATGTCTCGAATGCATCGAAGAATGATGCAAGGAAACTCAACTTACCTCCCTCTACGAAGGTAGGCTTAACATTATCAACTAATTTTCTAAGTCCCTTCATAGCTTAACACTCCTTAATCATTAAGTTAATACCATCACGAACCAACTTCTGGATCTCTGTCTTCGAAGGATCTACAAACTCGCAGAGAGCCACATCCTCCTCCAAAATCTCATAGATACCCAAGTTCTCCATCTTGTCAATATCGTTGGCCATGATAGCCTTGAACAAGTACATTGGATAGATATCCATTGGGAGATACTCCTCGAAAAGACCTGTTACAACGAAAGCACGAGGGCCACCGTTCACATTTGTATCGAGTTTGTACTCCTTCTTAGGATTGAGCCATGAGAAATATGAGCGAGATACTGAGAACTTGTTGAAGCGAGGAGCAATCCAGCCCAACATCTCATACTTATCACCCTCAGGAATTACTGTAATCTGAGTTGCTGAAGCAGTGATATAACCATCAGCTGCTACTTTCTTACCAGTGAGCACGTTACCAGAAATGATACGTACTGAATCACCCTCAGCCTGCTTCTTGATGTTGCCATCGATAATAGATGCAACAGGAGCACCACTGATTACACGGTAGTACTTAGGCTCCTCGACCTCGCTACCTGTAAGGGCAACAACCTTGTGAAGGTCAACCTTACCAGTAAGGAACAAACGGCCGATAGCTGCTACTTCCTGAATTGCTACAGTCCATGCAATATCGCCCTTTGCCATTGGGTCGATGTGGTGAATCTGAACACCTACACAACCAACAGGGTGCTTACCCTCAAACTTGTGGATTTCCACGCCGTTAAGTGAAGTCATCTCACCCTCTGCTTTAGCACGAACTGAGAGGTGAACCTTGCCGTTTGTAAGCTTGCTCAACACCTCCAAACCCTTCTGCAAATTCTCCTTCTCGCCCTTCAATGCAAAGTTTGCATTGCCAGCCAAAGGTGCAGAATCGAATGCTGAAACAAACACAGCCTTGGGCATATCACTTGGATTAGCCACAATACCATAAGGGCGCTGCAGAATCATAGTCCACAAACCCGATTTGAGCAAAGTCTCAATCACATCCTCGCGGCTCGCTTTCTGCAAATCGAGAATTGCAAACTCCTCTGACTCTTGCTTTGCATCAGCCGCAATCGTAATGTTAAGCATCTTGCGCTTCTCACCACGATTCACAGCCGAAACAGTACCGCTGACAGGAGAAGTGTAGAGTACACGAGTATTGTTCTTATCGAAGAACAATGGTGTACCAGCCTTCACCTTGTCGCCTACCTTCACCAACAGCTTGGGAGTCACGTTCTCAAAATCCAGAGGCGATACGGCATACTCCTTTGCCATTGGTACTTCAACCAACGACTCAGCAGCCTTACCCTGAAGATTGATGTCGAGACCTTTCCGTAGTTTAATGATTTTCGACATAGATTTGTAATTAAATGAATAATATTTTTAAATGTAATTTGTGTTTACGTTTGCACGGGGAAAATTACAACCCCTTAAATCGCGCACGAAGATACGATTTTTTTTGCTGTTTTCATAAATATTAGAGGTATTATTTATTTTTATAGCATAAATTTATTATTTTTCCTTACATTTGTAGAGTTATGAGCCGCTATATCGACATACATACGCACCACCCGACTCATCTACACACCGAGCCACAAGGCCAGGGACGACACCCCTGGGATGCCGAAAGTTCGGAGCCAATTTGCATCTCAAACGAGGCAAAAATCATCGGTGAAATTGGACTCGACTTTGCCCATTCGGCCGACAAGGTAAAGCAGGAGCAGGTATTTCGTGAGCAGCTGGAGGTAGCTCAAATAAGCAATCGTCCAGTTGTATTACACTGCGTAAAGTCATTTGAGCAAATAATGAAAATTTTGGATAATTATTCGCTACCGGCAGTAATCTTTCACGGATTTATTGGCTCCAAAGAACAAGCGCAACGAGCGGTCAACAAAGGTTACTACCTCTCTTTTGGAGGTAGGACTATAAAGTCGCCAAAAACCATTGAGGCTCTTAGGAATACGCCAATATCAAATATATTTGCTGAGACCGACGAAGGCCCAGAGAGTATTGAACAGATTTATGAAATGATAGCATCAATCAGAGGCATAACTATAGAGATGTTAATTGATGCAATAAAAGAAAACTACGAAAGGATTTTTAACGACAATGGAATATAATTGGTTAGAGAGAACTACCCTGCTTTTGGGTAACGAAAAGTTGGAACGACTACGCAATGCCAACGTCCTGGTGGTTGGCTTGGGCGGTGTTGGAGCTTACGCAGCCGAGATGATTGCCCGCGCAGGCGTGAACAAGATGACCATTGCCGATGCTGACACCGTATCGCCCACCAACATCAATCGTCAGTTAATCGCCTTACACTCAACAATCGGCAAAGAGAAGGCTGAACTTATGCGCCAGCGACTGCTCGACATCAATCCAGAGTTGCAACTAACCGTTGTGAACCGCTTTATAAAAGATGACGAAACAGACTCACTTCTTGACTCAGATAAGTTTGATTATGTGGTAGATGCAATAGACACCTTGTCACCCAAATTGGCTCTTATCAAAGGTTCACTCGATAGAGGAATTCCACTTGTAAGTTCGATGGGTGCAGGTGCTAAAACCGACCCAACAAAGATGGAAATTTGCGACATAGCCAAGACACACCATTGTCCATTAGCGCATATGCTGCGAAAACGGCTTCATAAGATAGGTATCCGCACAGGCTTTGCTGCAGTGTTTTCTCCAGAGCCAGTCCGAGAGGGTGCAATGATACTTTGCGAAGAGCAGAATAAGAAGTCAAATACCGGAACAATCTCTTACATTCCTGCGCTGTTTGGTATAGGTTGCGCATCTGTTGTAATCAGAGGACTAATAGGCGAATATAAACTTTAAATAAACGATGTAACCTTATGAAAATAGTATTCTTAGACGAGTATTCTATATGTGATAGAGACCTTTCACGAATCAAACATCACGGCGAATATATTGGTTACGAAACCACCTTACCAGAAGAGGTTGTAGAGCGTTGCCAAGACGCTGAGATTGTAATTACCAACAAAGTTGTACTCGACGCCGAGAAGATTGCAGCACTCCCCAATCTGAGATTGATTTGTGTAGCTGCAACTGGTATGAATAACGTCGATTTAGAGGCTGCCGCCGAGCACGGAGTAGAGGTGCGCAATGCTGTGGGTTACTCAACCTATGCAGTTGCTGAAACTACTATCGGCTCTGCTTTGGCTCTGCTTCGAGAAGTGACCTATTACGACAACTATTTCAAGTCGGGCGAGTATGCAAAAGCCGATAAGATTTTCAATTTCGACCGTCCTACAGCGCAGCTTCGTGGCAAGCGTTGGGGTATCATTGGACTAGGCAACATTGGTCGCGAGGTAGCTCGTGTAGCAGAAGTTTTTGGTTGTACAGTAGCCTATTATTCAACATCAAGAGTTAGTAGAGATGAAGCTTACAACAGATTGGAGCTAAGTGAATTATTAAAGTCATCAGATATTATATCAATCCATTGTCCACTTAATGAGTACACCCGCAATCTTATCACTGCCAACGAACTTGCACAGATGAAGCGAAGCGCGATTTTGATTAACGTGGCACGCGGTGGAATTGTCGATGAGCAGGCATTGGCCGACGCGCTTGACAATGGCACAATCAGAGGAGCAGCGTTTGATGTCTTTACCAGCGAGCCGCTGCGCACATCACCACTCTACAATCTGCGTGATCCATATAAATTCCTGGCTTCACCACACAATGCGTGGTCGCCTGTGGAGGCCATTGACAGATTGATTGGTTGTATAGAGCTTAATATCGAGGAGTATCTCTCACGCAAAAAGCAAGTTGGTTAAAAAGCCATTAAGACAACCGTTATTTATAATTAAGGTATCTACACTATCCCGACCCAAAAGTCGGGATTTTTTTTATCTCAGCACTAAAAATGGCTCAAAATTATTTGCAAATATGATTTTATACGCTACCTTTGTACTGTACTACCTAACTAATACAGTAGAACGCAAAACAATCAACAAACTAAATAACAACCCAACCGATGCAGCAGCTTGCTAGTCAACCAACAACACAAGGCAAAAGCAAGCACTTGCAAAGGAAAAACAAATTAAACAATTAACTTTATGATTAAACTAACCAACTTAGAGGCAGGATACAAACAAAAGAATCCTGTTTTGAGTGCCATAAGCACTCAAATTGAGGTGGGTAACATCTATGGCCTGCTCGGCTCGAATGGAGTAGGCAAGACCACCCTACTCCACACAATTGCGGGAGTGTTAGACCCGTTATCGGGCGAGGTCGATATGATGGGATACACTCCATCGGCACACACTCGCCAATTCTTCGAGCAGATTTACTACATCACCGACGAGGTGGAACTTCCTGCAATGTCGCTCGAAGGCTACATCGGCACCTATGCCAAATTTCGCCCAGGCTTCTCGCGCGAGCAGATGCAGAGCTACCTGGAGCGAATGAACTTTACATTTGGCGTAAGGCTCAACAAACTTTCACTCGGCAATCGCAAGAAGTTTGTCATCGCATTCGCTTTGGCGTGCAACACCCCACTGCTTCTGATGGACGAGCCTACAAACGGACTCGACATTGAGTCGAAGCGACAATTGCGTTCGATACTCGCATCGCTCGATATGAGCAATCGCGCCATCATCATCTCGACACACCAGATTGCCGATTTGGAGCAGATGCTTTCGCATATCCTAATCATCAAGGATAAGCAACTCATCATAAGCACCTCGCTCGACAACGCTGCCCAGCGATTGTCATTTGGTCGAGTGGGAGAATTCTCGGAGCCACTCTTTGTTGATGGATTGAGAGTTATTGCCCCAAACAATGGCGAGTACAGCAACCTCGACCTTGAAATGCTCTACTTGGCCGTATTGGAGAGCGCCGAGGTTAGAGCCATTATCAACCAACCACAAATTGCGACCGAGTCGGGAAAGGAGACGCTATGTTAAAAGATAGAATCAAGGAGATTGGCCGTCTGATTGTGCTTCACTTCAAGCAGAATTGGCCCTACGCATTGGCATTTATCGCTGGATTTACGATTATCACTGCGTATATGTATATAGACGAACTTATTAACGTTCCCGAAAGCCTTTGGAAAGGAATTGAAGTTCGTCATTACAAACTCATACGAGAGGATATAATAATTTGGTTTTTAGTGGCAATATTTCTCTATTCATTTGTCACTATGTTCCGAGGCTATGCTCGTCGTCAGCGCCTGCACGATACGCTGATGCTACCCATCAATCGCATCTCGAAGTTTTTGGCCGAGATAATATGCACGCTCGTTATTATGCCTACTGTGCTTGTGGCTATATGGGCCTCTATCGATGCAATTGATATTATCTACCACAGCTTCCCATCGGAATTTCACTCGATGGAGTGGTACTATGGCTCATTTAGCGAAACGGGGTTTTGGTATGCACATATACTAATATTGTCTATACATAGCCTGATTACCTTGTGGCAAGCAAGTCGTGACATTAAGCTGGTTATTGGAATTTGCGCTGTAACCGTTGCTATGTTGTTCATTACGGGTTATACCGACATATTCTATCCATTCACATTTGGAAATATGAACATATACACTAATATCAGGGTAGCAACATCGCAGATAAACTATTTAGATATATCTATCATTCCGATAAAATTGGCAAAGGGTATCCAATTCGCTTTTATAGGCGCAATTCCTTTTGCGCTATACTCATTGGCTTATTATAAATTCAAAGAGCGTAACGTAAGATGATACTAAAAGATAACCAACCCGTTTTTCTGCAAATCAAAGCGTGGATTGAGGATCACATCTTGCGCGATGAGTGGCAGAGTGGAAGCCCCTTACCATCAGTAAGAGAACTGAGCGCAGAGTTTGGGGTAAACCCCAACACCATAGCGCGAACCTACGAGCGACTAACGCTCGACGGCACAGTACGCAGCACACGAGGCGTGGGATTCTTCGTGGCCGAAGATGCCAAACTCTCGATAGTAAAACAACGCAAAGAGGAGTTCTACAACCAGCAGCTACCTGCATTTATTCGACAGATGCAACTGCTTGGCATTACTCCCCAAGAGATTACAGAGCAATACAATAAACTTTCGAACAATGAAAACAAGTAACAAAATCATAATCGCTATGAGCATAGTATTCATAGCAATTCCACTTGTGATGTTTGCCACAACGTGGTTTGGCACATTGGACACAAGGCTACACACAAAAGATGTATGCCAAAAGCTATCTGAACGCCCAATTCGCGTAGTGGAGCTTACTGGCGAGTATCAAAACCGAATATCTATCAGCCACCCCGGACCTGAGACCTCGCCTAGCTTTTGGAGCGGTATGTGGCAAGCTGATATGCCTACACAGATAGAAGTTGTTGGCGACACATTGAAAATAGAGATGTCGCGAAAGCCTAAATACAACGAGATTATGCGTATTTGGTCGGTTGAGTATATTATCCGCAATGGAGAGGTTAAGAAGTTGGATTTATACGATTGGCAAAAGCAGGCCTATGAGAATTTCACAGATGATAATTTACGAGAGATAAAGGCTAATTTCAAACCCCTCACCGACAAACTGCAGCACAGCACATATATATACGATTAAAACATACGAAATAGGCTATGGCACAAACCATAGCCTATTTTATATAATGTATAACAAAAAAAACTGCCACCCTTGCGCAGGGCGGCAGTCTCCAACCATAAGTATATTGATTGACCTTCGGCAAGGTCAACGCAATTCAATTAAAACAGAGATTAAAGCTCAACCAAAGCCTCACCAGTCATCTCCTTAGGCTGCTCCAAGCCCATAAGCTTCAACACGGTAGGAGCAACATCAGCCAAGATACCATCCTTAACGCTCTTCACGCGGTCTGACACTACCACGATAGGCACTGGATTCAAAGAGTGAGCTGTATTTGGTGTACCGTCCTCGTTTACTGCATTATCAGCATTACCGTGGTCAGCAATCATAACAACCTCATAGCCGTTAGCCTTAGCAGCCTCGACAACCTCAGCTACACACTCGTCAACAGCCTTAACAGCCTTCTCGATAGCCTCGTAGATACCTGTATGGCCCACCATATCGCCGTTAGCAAAGTTCAAGCAGATGAAATCGAACTTCTGCTCGCCCAAAGCTACTACCAACTTATCCTTAACCTCGTAGGCGCTCATCTCTGGCTGCAAGTCGTAAGTAGCAACCTTTGGTGAAGCAACCAAGATACGAGACTCATTCTCGAACTCTGTCTCGCGACCACCATTGAGGAAGAATGTAACGTGAGCATACTTCTCAGTCTCGGCAATACGCAACTGTGAAAGGCCCAAAGATGAAACATACTCACCAATTGTGTTGCGAACATTCTCCTTATCGAACAAGATGTGCAAGCCCTCGAACTTAGCATCGTATGGAGTCATACAGCAGTAGTACAAAGGAAGAGTGTGCATACCCTCCTCAGGCATATCCTGCTGAGTGAGAACGATTGTAATCTCCTTTGCACGGTCGTTACGGTAGTTGAAGAAGATAACAAGATCGTTGGGCTTGATGCGGCCGATAACCTCGCCATTCTCGTCGATACGAACGATTGGCTTTACGAACTCATCGGTGATGCCCTCGTCGTATGAATGCTGCATAGGCTCCACCATATCGGTAGCAGCATCGCCATCGCCATTTACGAGCAAGTCGTAAGCAACCTTCACACGCTCCCAACGCTTATCGCGGTCCATAGCATAGTAGCGACCAACGATTGAAGCAATCTTACCAGTCGACTTAGCCAAGTTAGCCTCTACGTCAGCGATGAAGCCCTTACCACTCTTAGGATCGGTATCACGACCATCCATAAAGCAGTGAACAAATGTGTTCTCGATGCCGTAGTGCTTAGAGATCTCGGCCAACTTATAGAGGTGCTCGATTGAAGAGTGAACACCACCATCTGAAGTAAGACCCATAAAGTGAACATTCACACCATTAGCCTTAGCATACTCAAACGCCTTAACAATCTCCTCGTTCTGGAAGATTGAGTTGTCGGCACAAGCGCGATTAATCTTCACCAAGTCCTGATATACCACGCGACCAGCACCGATATTGAGGTGACCTACCTCTGAGTTACCCATCTGACCGTTAGGCAAACCCACATTCTCACCATCAGTGCGCAACTGAGCGTGAGGATACTTCTCGGTCATAGCCGTAATGTAGGCAGGCTTCAATGTTGAGATAACATCTGACTTTGTACCATTACCGATTCCCCAACCATCGAGAATCATCAATAAAACTTTCTTGTCCATCTTTAATATATTGCTTAAAATTCTTTCTTTTTACTCATTGAGCTTAGCCATAATGATCTCTACAGCCTTATCGATTGCAGCCTGCAATGCATCGGGGTTCTTGCCACCAGCCGTTGCAAAGAACTTCTGGCCACCCCCGCCACCATTCATCACCTTAGCAGCCTCACGAACCACAGCACCTGCATCCACGCCCTTAGCCACGATCTCGTCACCAAGCATAATTGTAAGGGTTGGCTTGTCGTTAGCAACGTTACCGAGCACCATAATAATATCGGTAACCTTCGCACGCAAAGCATAGGCCAAATCCTTAATCATATTTGATGCGTATGGCATCTGGCGAGCCACAACAAAATACTTATCCTCGGCGTTACGCTTCGACATAATCTTCTCGACCATAGCGTCGATCTGCTCCTTGTGCAACTGCTCAATCTCCTTCTGCAGAGTCTCGTTGCTCTCAATCATCTTCTTGATTGCAACCTCCACCTTTGGATTATTCAAAAGCTCTGCCACGTTGTGAATCTGATCCTCCACGCCATACAAAACTTCCTCGGCACGCTCTGCTGTAACAGCCTCAATACGACGTACACCAGCCGAGATAGCACTCTCGCCCAAAATCTTGAATACGCCCAGTGTACCTGTTGCCGATGTGTGGGTACCACCACACAACTCCACAGAGTCACCAAACTTCACAACACGCACCTTATCGCCATACTTCTCGCCAAACAATGCGATAGCGCCCATAGCGTTAGCCTCCTCCATTGTAGCCTCGCGATTCTCCTCCAATGGGTGGTTCTGGCGGATAAGCTTATTCACCATACGCTCCACCTCACGCAACTCAGCAGGGGTAACCTTCTGGAAGTGTGAGAAGTCGAAACGCAAGCCCTGAGGTGTCACCATAGAACCCTTCTGCTCAACGTGAGTGCCAAGTACCGCACGCAACGCCTGATCCAAAAGGTGGGTTGCAGTGTGGTTATTAGCAGCAGCCTGACGCTTCTCGGCATCTACAACAGCTGTAAACTCCGACTCCATATTCTCTGGAAGAACTGTTGTAACGTGGATGATAAGGCCGTTCTCCTTCTCAGTTGCCACAACCTCGATCTTCTCGTTTGCGCTCTCGATGTAACCTGTATCACCGATCTGACCACCAGAGTTACCATAGAATGGAGTCTGATTGAATACAAGCTGATATGTAGTCTTATTCTTTGATGTCACACGACGATAACGTGCAATCTTCACAGGAGCAGTCAATGTATCATAACCTACAAACTCACACTGCTCAATTGGCATAATCTCCTGCCAGTCGTCGATATCCTGAGCAGCAGCATTACGCGAACGCTCCTTCTGAGCCTGCAACTCAGCCTCGAAGCCAGCAAGATCAATCTCCACTCCCTGCTCGCGAGCAATAAGCTCAGTGAGGTCGATAGGGAAACCAAATGTATCGTAAAGCTCAAATGCATCCTTACCTGAGATAACACCGCCTTTGCCAACCTTAGCAATCACACGGTCCAGCAAGTTGATACCTGTTGCCAAAGTGCGCAAGAATGAACCCTCCTCCTCTTCGATAACAGGCTCGATAAGGGTCTGCTGCTTCTTCAACTCTGGGAACTGATGACCCATCTGGTCGGCCAAACCTGCAACAAGCTTGCACAATGTAGGCTCATTGAAACCGAGGTATGTGTAACCATAACGTACTGCACGACGCAAGATACGACGGATTACATAACCAGCTTTAGCATTTGCAGGAAGCTGGCCATCGGCAATCGAGAATGCAATAGCACGCAAGTGGTCAGCGATAACTCGCATAGCCACATCGCACTTCTCATCTGCTCCATACTGCTTGCCGGCCATAGCTGCAATACGAGAGATTGTTGGCTGGAAAACATCTGTATCGTAGTTCGACTTCTTGCCCTGCATAATCATACAGAGACGCTCGAAGCCCATACCTGTATCGACGTGCTTTGCTGGCAACGACTCCAACTCGCCATTAGCTTTGCGGTTGAACTGCATAAACACGAGGTTCCAAATCTCAATAACCTGAGGGTGGCTCTGGTTTACCATCTCGCGGCCAGGGATCTTAGCTACCTCCTCGTCGTCGCGAAGGTCGAAGTGAATCTCGCTACAAGGACCACAAGGGCCAGTCTCGCCCATCTCCCAGAAGTTATCGTGCTTATTACCGCGAATGATATGATCCTCTGGCAAGTACTGCTTCCAGTAGTCATAAGCCTCCTGATCGAATGGCACACCATCCTCCTCGCTACCCTCGAACACTGTTGCATACATACGGCTCTTGTCCAAACCATAAACCTCGGTCAAAAGTTCCCAAGCCCAAGAGATAGCCTCCTTCTTGAAATAGTCTCCGAAAGACCAGTTACCCAACATCTCAAACATTGTGTGGTGGTAAGTATCGTGACCTACCTCCTCCAAGTCATTGTGCTTACCCGAAACACGCAGACACTTCTGAGTATCGGCAGCACGAGCCCACTTGCGTGGAGCGTTACCCAAGAAGATCTCCTTAAACTGGTTCATACCTGCATTGGTAAACATCAATGTAGGGTCGCCCTTAACCACCATAGGTGCTGAAGGTACAATTGCGTGTTCCTTGCTCTGGAAGAAATCCAAGAAGGCTTGTCTAATTTTGTTTGATTCCATATATATCGTTTTTATTACTCTTATACGTTATAATCTCGTAACGGATTGCAAAATTACACAATTTCAGTTAAATTTGCACCATAAAATAATCTATTTTAACGTTTTTAACATCGAATGAGAGCAAATACGGCACATAGCAGCTATACAGACGAGGCAAAAAGCCTTGTTCACCGATTGCGTTCGTACCGTCTTATCCGCAATCTGCTCATCGGATTTATTGTGGTTTCGATTATAAATTTGCTCTTTTCGTCGTTTTTCTACACACCTAAGATGTATACCCTATCCAACCAGCAGCACGAGCTGGAGATGCGATACGAAATCCTTCACAATCGCATACTTGCCTCGCAACGCAAATTGGAGCAGATTCGCCACCGCGACAACTATGTATATCGTCCACTCTTCTCGTCAGACACACTCTCAATTGATGGAGTATATTCACCATACGCCGAGAGCAAGTACTACGACGAGGCGGGTAATCTACCCTCTCCACTGGCTATGTCTATCTGGCAGGATATGGATCAATTGGCCCGCAGTCTCTACCAGGAGTCTAAGTCAATGGACGAATTACAGGTGTTATCGAAGGATAAAGAGAAATTTTCGACTGCGATACCCGCCGTATGGCCCATTGACCGTTCGAAGATGCGCAACAAAATCGGTGCTTTCGGCTATCGTATGCATCCAGTGTATCGTCGCTGGAAATTTCACAGCGGTGTAGATATGCCTGGAAGAATTGGTGACCCCATTTATGCTACGGGTGATGGTGTTGTAGAGGATATCGAGATAAGCCGTGCAAGGTATGGATACGGCACTCAGATACTTATAAATCACGGCTTTGGATATAAAACCCGTTATGCCCACCTTAACAAGATTCACATCTCAAAGGGCGACACCGTAAAGCGAGGTCAGCTCATTGCGGATATGGGTAATACGGGAGTTTCCACATCGCCCCACCTTCACTACGAGGTGATCTACAAGCGTGCTCATGTTAATCCAATTAACTATTTTGATAAAAATATGTCTGCCGAGGCATACAAGAGTTTGATGAACCAGATTCAAGATGCCAACTACGAGGCTGAATAGGCAATTTTATTACGCATAGCAAACCATAAAAGATATGAATACCAACAACAAACATAACAGACGTAACCATACTCGAAGCCAGCGAATCCTGAGATTTGTTGTCAGTCTTTTTGTATGGGGAAGTGCGATTCTGTTGTATTATGTTGGCTTCTCATTCCTATTTGACACACCCCACGAGCACAAGCTTCGCAAGGCAAACGACAAGCTCCAACAGGAGTATGAAGTTATGGCCGAGCGATACGATTCGCTGGAGATGATTCTCGACAATATCACAGCTCGTGACCAGGGTGTTTTCCGCATTCTCTTCGAGTCTAATCCATATGATTTGGAGAGCGAGCAGAGCGAGGAAAGACTCGCCCTGCAAGAGAAAATCATATCTAAACCAAAACGTCAATTAACATTGGATTTAGACCAGAGAATTAATGAGTTAAGTAGCAAGGTTTCCGAGCTAGAAATATCGTGGAATAAAATCAAAACTCTGGGAGATTCGCTTGGTGAAAAAAGCAACAACATTCCTTCTATTCAGCCAGTTTTAAACAAGCAGCTCACACTGCTTACTGCTGGATATGGCACGATTCTAAACCCGTTCTATCGCACACTGAAATCACACCAGGGAGTGGATTATACTGTAGGCGAAGGCTCAAGTGTATTTGCCACAGCTGACGGTGTTGTCAAGGAGATCTCTGACAAGAATTCAACCCTCGGCAAAACCATCATTATCGATCATCAGAATGGATATAAAACATCATACAGCCATCTGCTTAGTGTTGTGGTACGACGTGGACAAAAGGTTGAGCGAGGTGATGTGATTGCATTGTCGGGAAATTCTGGACTATCGCTCGCACCACACCTTCACTACGAGGTGAGCTATAACGACATGCGAATCAACCCCATCCACTACTTCTTTATGGAGCTCACTCCAGACGAACACCAGCGCATAATTCGCATAGCACAATCTGGTATGCAATCGTTCGACTAATTGGCCGGACACTTTGGCAAAAAGTTATCAACAATCATACATAAAGGGTTTCTATTAACATAATATTTTGCTAACTTCGTGGCAAATATACAAGAGACCCTATGCAACAAACATTCTTAGCAGAGGTGGCCACAAAGCTCTATGAGCAGTATGGCAACGACATATCGACCCTAACAATCGTGTTACCATCACGCCGAGCAAGGTTATTCTTCTCGGAGACTTTGTCACATCTTGCCGACAAACCACTATGGCAGCCAGAATATATCTCGATGGACGATATTATGAGCGAAGCTTCGTCATACACCTTGGGCGAGAAGATCCGTTTAATAACCGAGCTATATAAGATCTATTCACAGCATCACGACGAGAGCTTCGATAAGTTCTATTTTTGGGGTGAGATACTCCTGTCGGATTTCGACCTTATCGACAAATATATGATTGATGCTGATATGCTATTTCGCAACATCAGTGATATCAAGGAGCTGGAAGCAGATATGTCGTATCTCACACCCGAGATGCGCCGTGTAATCAACACCTTCTGGAGCCACTTCGAGAAGGAGGAGCCTCTATCGGACGAGAAACGCAAATTCCTGAAGATTTGGCTATCACTTGCCCCTATCTACCACTCGCTGCAAAGACGACTTAGTGAACTCGGATTTGCTTATTCCGGTATGATTTACCGCTCTGCCGTGGAAAATCTTAAACAGGGCAAGGAGCTGCTCAACCTCGACAGAGAGTATATTTTCATTGGATTCAATGCTCTCTCAGAGTGTGAAAAGGAGATGATGCGCTATATTTCGCGTAACGGCCGTTGCCAATTCTTTTGGGACTATGACAGTTACTACACACAGGACTCGGAAGCAGAGGCTGGTAGATTCCTGCGTGACAATATCGTACAATTCAAACCTCAGCACGACATAAGTCACAACAATTTCTCTGAGACAAAGAAGCAATTTACAGCTATCTCAACTGTGTCGAATGTGATGCAGTGCAAATATATAGACAAGATACTGAAAGATATTTCCGGGGATTTGGAGTTTGACAAGCAGACTGCAATCGTTCTGACCGACGAATCTCTACTTGTACCACTACTCCACTCACTACCCGAGAAAGTGGCTCAAAAGGTAAATGTAACGATGGGATATCCACTGAGACAAACCACCGCATACTCATTCCTGGAGCGACTCATCGAATTGCAGAAAAATTGTCGACACTCGGCCGATAAAGCCACCTTCTACCATACAGATGCAGAGGGTATATTGTCGCACCCATTCATTACCAGCATACTTGGCACGGTTGCCAGAAATTATCACAATGAGATAATGAACCAACGCAAGATAAGAGTTGGTAGCGAATTCTTCAATGAGAACGAATTATTAAGTATAATATTTTCACACACAGAATCATGGAGCGAATTATCCGAATATATACTCAAAGTAATTCGTGAAATATGCTATAAATCAGAATATAAAGAGTCATTAGACAATACACAGCGAGCTTATCTAGGACTACTTGCCGAGAATATAGCTGCGACAACTAACTGCGTGGATAAGTGTGAAATAGAACTTACTACTTCAACCTTCACGTCACTACTTCGACGACATCTGCAAACTATACGCATTCCATATAGCGGAGAGCCTCTACAAGGTCTGCAAGTAATGGGTATTCTAGAGACTCGAAACCTCGATTTCAAGAATGTGATTATACTCTCGATGAACGATGATAATTTCCCTGGAAATATCGCAAATTCATCATCGTTTATACCTTACAACCTGAGGGCAGCATACGGCATACCTACACCCGAACACCACGAAGGAGTCTATGCGTACTACTTCTATCGTCTGATTCAGCGTGCTGAAAGAGTCGATATGCTATACTGTTCACACGCCGATGAAAAGAGCACCGGCGAGCAGAGCCGATATATATATCAACTGGAGTACGAATCACCATACACCATAAATCGCACAAATGTTGGAGTAGATGTTAGGGCGACGCAAGATGAGCCAATCGTCGTAGAGAAACAGGGAGTTGTACTGGATAAACTGACGCAATTCCTCGACAGAGAGTCGCCCAAAATGCTCTCACCCAAGGCTATATCTCCATATATAGTATGTCCACTAAAATTCTACTTCACTTCGATTGCTCGAATAAGAGCTACCGAAGAGTTGGCTGACGAGATTGATAATCCGATGTTTGGAACGATTCTACACAAAGCAACCGAGATACTATATACTCCGCTAAAGGGTATAGCGAGCAACGCAGAGTACCTGAAGCAAATACTAAAGGGCAAGCGAATCGAGCAAGCAGTAGAGCAAGCCATAAACGAAGAGTTCCTCAATAATAAAGATGCTTCAACTGAGGATTACACAGGAAATATGGTACTGGTGAAGAATATAGTATCAAAATATATTCGCCAGAGTATAATTCCATACGACATAGCACACAACGATTTTGCCGTTATGGAGCTGGAGAAGAGAATTAGCGACAAATTCAAGCTTGACGACAACCGCGAGGTGCTGATTGGTGGATACGCCGACCGTATAGACTCTCTGGGCAATGGAGACATACGTGTGGTTGATTATAAAACGGGACGATCGAATTTGGATATCAGTGGCGTATCATCGCTATTCGAAGGCGAGAAATGCTACGAAAAGGGCAACCTATTGCAGACGATGATATATTCGATGGTTTTGCATAACACACTAAAACGCAACGTCAAACCCGCTTTATATTATGTACGCCAGATGACATCAGAGGATTACAACCCTCACATTATCGACAATATAGGCACGCCACGAACATCAAGCAACGAGGTGGATTACCTATCCTATGCCGACGAGTTTGAGCAGATGCTTCGAGAAAAGCTCTTGGAGTTGTTTAATCCCGACATTCCTTTTGTGCAGTGTGGAGATGAACAAGCTGACAAAGCATGCACACATTGTGATTTTAAAACCATTTGCAGACGTTAAGCCAAACCAATTATGAGAGCGAAAATATTGAGTGCAAGCGCTGGTAGCGGCAAGACCTACAGATTAGCATACAAATTTGTACACGACACCATAAAGCACTACAACGAAAAACCATATCTCTACCGTGCAATCCTCGCAGTAACCTTCACAAACAAGGCTACCGAGGAGATGAAGAGTCGTATCATAAGGGAGTTCAACCGTCTGACAACCGAGCCTGATGGGAGCGATTATATGGTTGAGCTAAAGCGCGATTTGCAATTGAGCGAAGAGGAGATTATCAAGCGAGCAAAATCTATCCTCACAAAGATACTCCACGATTACTCTCGATTCACTATACTCACTATCGACAAATTCTTCCAGCGAATATTACGTGCTTTTATCAAAGAGCTTGGCATCGACCTAAATTACAACATAGAGCTGGAGAGTTCTACCATATTGTCCCGTTCGGCAGATGCCTTGATTGACGATATAGTTCACAACGAAGAGCTACAGAGTTGGATTATGGCTTTTGCCCAGGAGAATATGGACGACAACGAGAGCTGGGATATTCGCAAGAAGATTCTCGGCTTAGGCTCCGAACTTTTCAAGGAGCGAAGCAAACAGAGCATCAATCAGGCTATATCAAAAGAGGAGTTGCTCAGCATAATCGGCGAGTTAGAGAAGCGTGTAGCCATAGATTGTTCAAAGATAGAGCAGCTGGGAGAAGAAGCTTTATCAATTATGCAGAGCGAAGATCTTGAGCCAAGTGATTTTTCGGGAGCATCGAAAAGTTTTACATCAATATTTGTAAAATGTGCCAACGGCGAGTTCCCTGAACCAAATAAAACCCACCGAGAGAGAGCTGCATCAACCGACAAGTGGGTAAAGAGCGAAAAGAAGCCAAGTAGCAAAAACTTATCAGCACAAGCTGCAGCGATAAGACTGCAGCCTATTCTTAAGGAGATTCTTGAGGTTTACGACAAAGGCTACAAGGCATACAACACCCTTGCACTAATAAAACGTACCTACCGCAGCTATGCCCTACTGCAAGATATATATGCAAAAGTAGGACACATATGCAACGAGGAGGGTGTGATGTTGCTCTCGGAGACAAAATACATTCTCTCGCAATTTATCGACAACAACGACGCACCTTTCATATATGAAAAGACAGGTAATCGATTTGAGCGATTTATGATTGATGAGTTCCAGGACACATCAGCTAAAGAGTGGGCAAACTTTGTACCTCTTCTGCAAAATGCAATGTCGCAATCGGAGGATAACTCTGTACTGATAGTAGGCGATGTAAAACAATCTATCTATCGTTGGCGAGGAGGCGACTGGCGTATTCTACAACAGGGTGTTGGCGAATCACTTGGCAAGGCAGATACCGAACTGGAGATTTTGGCAAACAACTACCGAAGTCTGCCCCGCATTGTTGAGTTCAACAATATGGCTATAGGTCTGATGGTTGAGATATGCAACACAAAACTCAATGACAGATTGCAGGAGGCACTGGATAGCAACAACATAAGCCAAGAAAACTACGATGAGCTATATGATACCATTCGCTCAGCATACAACGAACACGCCCAGAATGCAAAGAAGAGTTCGGGACGCGAAGGATATGTTCGCGTAGAGCAGTACGAAGAGCAACCGCCACTCATAGAGTGCATAGAGTCAGTAATCGGCAGAGGTTACTCCTATGGCGATATTATGATACTACACCGTAGCGCCAACGACGTAGCAAAATCGGCACATATTCTACTCGAATACAAACAGCAGAACAACGCCTTCAACATCATGACACAAGATTCGCTCGTGATTGGCAAGGCTCCGATAAGCAACTTTATCATCTCGCTTATGCGTTTATCGCAAAATGCAGATGATACCGTAAGCCGCGCATTGGTTAATAGCTATATGAAGCGACCATATGATGCCGAGCTATGCGAAGAGGAGGCTGAGACACTTTCAGCGATTAGCCAACTCTCACCCGAGCAGGCATTCGAAAAGATTGTAGCACACTACGGTTTGCACTCCAATACCGAGGAGATTGCTTACCTGCAGGCCCTGCACGAACAGATAATAACCTACTGTTCATCAAAAGTGGCAGACATACAACTATTCCTCAAATATTGGGACGAAACAGGAGCTGGCAAGGCATTGGTGGTAGAAGAGAGTGATTCAACCATCGAACTAACCACAATTCACAAATCGAAAGGTCTGGAGAAGAAGATTGTAATTATACCCTACTGCAACTGGACTCTCGACCCAAAGAGTTCGAGCTTTGGAGGCTCGTCACAGATGAATATTGTATGGGCAACTACAAGCGACAATAAGGCTGAGGTGGCTAAAATTGGCAGTTTCCCAGTCACCTTCAAGAAGGATATGATGCAGTCGGTGTATAGTGACGATTATTACAGGGAAGTGGTCTATTCACACGTTGACAACATCAACATTCTGTATGTAGCTCTTACACGAGCTTGCGAGGAGTTGTATATCTATATACCAGTCAGCACACGCAACACTAATGGCGTTGGCACAATTCTTTGGAATGCTCTAAGTGGGCAACAAGAAGAGGAGGCGCAATTCATAGAGTTCGGCTCGGCTGACAACCTGCTGCAGGACCCGGAGAATAAGCTAAACAGCAACAAAGAGGACAATTCACACGGAGCAGAGAAAAAGAGCCTACTTATCGATGAGTATCCCACAACCGATTATGAGATAAAGCTAAGCCTGCCTTTGCAACGATATTTCGACGAGCCTACAGACTCGACAGCATCGCTCGAAGTGGGTATAATGATGCACAAGATACTCAGTGAGGCCAGCGATGAGCAGCAGATTAAGGCAAAAATCAAGGAGGCGACAGATGCCGGAACAATTAATGAGCTGCAAGCCGAATCACTCAAGCAGACCATCGATCGGGAGTTCCAAAATCCACAAGTTAGAGAGTGGTTTGGAGGAGAGTGGGATATGGTTCGATGCGAGAATGACATCATTCGTTGCAACAAATCTGGAGCTAATGATAATCCAATAGGTACTCTGCGACCTGACAGAGTGATGATAAAGGGTGATAAGGTTGTAATTGTGGATTACAAATTTGGCAATGTAACAGCAAAATCACACATCAAGCAGATGCGTGAATATCTATCGCTGATGAAGCAGATGGGATATACAACAACTGAGGGTTATATATGGTATTTGAGTCGTTCGGAGATTGTTGCCATTAACGAATAATCCTAAATCAGCAAAAAAAGAGATGAGGTTGCCCAACCACTGGTTGAACAACCTCATTTTACATCTACATCATAGCATCAGCCAGAGCCTCTAGGTTTGGAAGATCTCCATCGTTCATACGGGAATATATGGTAACCATCGGTTCTACAATCTCCATCTGTTTCATCTGCTCCAACATCGAACGCATAACTCTGCCAGCAACAGGTGCCCACGAGCCATTTTCGATAATGCCGATACGGCGGTTACGCAGTCCTTTGATTTGCAAATGATGTAAAAAGTCGTGCATAACGGGGAACACCCCACCATCATACGATGCGGCAGCTACAACCAATTTTCCGTATCTGAAAGCATTTGCAACAGCTTCAGACATATCACATCTGCTAAGATCGGCCACAACACACTTCTCGCCCTTGGCAAGAAGCATATCCTTAACCGTATTGGCAGCTTCTGCAGTGCCTCCATAAATTGATGCATAGGCAATAAACACACCATCACTCTCAGGCTCGTACAAGCTCCAAGTGTTATAGAGCGAGATATAATAGCCAAGATTCTCTTTCAACACAGGGCCATGCAAGGGGCAGATGCAAGCAATGTCGAAGTTCGACAACTTCTTTAGAAGTGTCTGCACCGATGGTCCATACTTACCACATATGTTTATATAGTAACGGCGAGCCTCATCTGACCACTCCTCATCATAAGCCAAAGCACCAAATTTGCCAAATGCATCGGCCGAGAAGATAACCTTATCGAGCATATCGTACGTAACAATAACCTCAGGCCAATGCACCATAGGAGCCGCGGTAAACTGCAGAGTATGAGCACCCAACGAGAGTGTATCACCCTCCTTTACCGAGATAGTACGGTTAGTAAAATCGACTTTGCTGAAAAAGTTTGGCAACATCTGCACAGCCTTGGCTGAAGCTACGACCTTCATTTGAGGATACTTCTCAACCGCAGCAGCAATACTTCCGGCATGATCAGGCTCCATATGCTGCACAATAAGATAATCGGGAGTACGGCCATCCAGTTCTCTATCGAGATTACCCAGCCACTCATCCTGCTTACGGGAATCAACGCTATCCATAATAGCAACTCGCTCATCTATAATAAGATATGAGTTATATGACACGCCGCAAGGGATAACATACTGGCCCTCAAAAAGATCTAAATCAGTGTCATCAACACCTATATATTTGATTGTATCTGAAATTATCATATTCACATTATTTACATTAAAATTTCTACAAATATAAAAATAACGTAATAATAGTGCAATTTATTTCACTAGAAATCCTTACCTTTGTTGCGACATCTAAGGGGTGCCTTACTATCAGGCTGAGATTATACCCATTGAACCGGATACGGGTAATGCTGAGACCGGGAGTAGCGTAATCAACAAACATACCCCTTTTCTGTTTTTAACTTAATTATAATTTAAAAATGAAAAGGAAATTTATTAACCTCGCCATTGCGACACTTTCGCTTGGCATCACCTGGGCGCATAACGGCGCACAGATTCAAAATCCAACACAACAAAATGAGCGGGACACAATCTCGATGGAGGGCAACTTGCAACAGGTTCACGTCATTGCCACTCGTGCCACAAAATCAACTCCTGTGGCTTACGCTAACTTATCAAAGAGTCAAATTGAACGAAATTCCTACGGCTTGGATATCCCATCGCTGCTGGCTCTCACACCATCGATGATTGCAACCAACGAGACGGGAATAGGCATCGGTGGCACATCGATTCGCCTGCGCGGAACAGATGCCACACGACTGAATGTAACAGTCAATGGAATGTCACTCAACAACCCTGACTCACACTCTACCTATTGGTACGACACACCCGATTTGATATCGGCCATTGGCGATGTACAGGTGCAGCGCGGTGCTGGCACATCAACAAACGGTACGGGTGCTTTTGGTGGAGCTGTGAGCATGACCACAGCAGCCCCATCATCTGAAGCTGGCGGCGAGGCTTCATTGAGTTATGGCTCATACAACACCAACAAGCAGGCGGTGCGACTGAGTTCGGGAATCCTAAATAACCACTGGGCTATCGATGCTCGAATGACACACATTGGTTCGGATGGTTATATCGAGCGAGGTGCTACTGACCTCAAGTCGTATATGTTGCAAGGAGCATATTACTCAGATCGCACAACCATCAAACTGTTATCATTTGGTGGCAAGGCAAAGACCGGACTTACATATACGGGAGTAACAAAGGAAGAGATGGAGCTATATGGCCGTCGCTACCACACCGAAGGCCAATACCCTACTTCTAACGGTCCACACGTCTTGGCTGATGGCACTCACGTTGATTACTACGACGACCAGAGCGACAACTACCTGCAAATCAATAACCAGCTGATTATAAATCAGCAACTCAACGAGAAATGGAATCTCTCGGCAACAGGATATTACAGCTATGGTTACGGCTACTACAAACAATACAAAGATGCTCGCACACTATTAGAATACTCAAATCTTGGCATTAGCGACTCATCGGTAGAGGCCGACATGGTTCGCCGTAAGATTATGCGTACTCACACAACAGGTTTGAACCTCACCACCGCTTATACATCAGAGAAGTTACAATTTCTGGCTGGTGGTTCGTGGAGCTACTACACATCACCACACTGGGGTGAGCTGGATTGGGTAGATGGTTTGGCGGAGAGTGCAATCGCTGGTCGCTGGTATGACAACGATGTGAATAAGCAGGATGCCAATCTTTTTGCAAAAGCTCTATGGAGTGTAGCACGCGGTTTAACACTTTTTGGCGATTTACAGTACCGTTACGTGAGCTACAAAGCCTGGGGTGTGAACGACAACTACGACTGGAACACTATGTCGATGCAGCCTATCGACGTAGATAAGCGCTACAACTTTTTCAATCCCCGCGCTGGTGTGAACTACTCATTTGCAGAGTATCACAATCTCTTCGCATCGTTTGCTATAGCACAGAAAGAGCCTACACGCTCCGATTTTACCGACCGATATATGTTTGCCGCCGACCAGACAGAGCCAAAGCCTGAGCGACTTTATGATTATGAGCTTGGTTACCAGTTCAAGATGCCAAATCTTGCTTTGGGTGCAAACTTCTACTATATGCGATATAAAGATCAGCTTATCCCAACTGGAATGGTTAACGACAGTTCAGATGCGTTGAACGTGAACGTTCCTTTGAGCTACCGTGCTGGTGTGGAGCTTACCGCAATGTGGAGTGTGGCTCGCTGGCTGACATTGGGAGGAAATGCAACTTTCAGCCGAAACAAGATTATCGACTATGTTGATTTGCTTGCAGACAGCCCTACCTATGGTGAAAATTTGGGCGATATGACCATTGCCTATTCGCCAGAAGCAGTTGCATCGGCATTTGCAGAATTTAAATTCAAGCAATTTGAGGCTGTACTGAATGCTCAACATGTTGGCAAGCAGTATTTCACCAACAACCAGATAGAGGCTCTTTCGCTTGATGCCTACACCGTAGCAAATCTCGATTTGGCCTACACACTGTCGACCAGAAACACAAAAAGTGTAAGAATCGGAGTCAGCATTTACAATCTACTTAACAACAAGTATTGCAGCAATGGCTATGGTTACTCATATATGTGGGACGGCGAACGTTATGACGAGGCTTACTACTTCCCACAGGCCCCACTGCACGTACTGGCTAACGTAACTGTAAAATTCTAAACGAAGTATAAAAATATGGACTGGAAACTCACCCTTCAAATTATTGGTGTTCTACTCGGATTGTTGTACCTCTACCTTGAATACAAGGCAAACATCTGGCTTTGGGTAGTGGGACTCATCATGCCTATAGTGCACGGTGCACTCTATTTCCGACAGGGATTGTACGCCGATTTCTCGATGGAGATATACTACATTT
Source organism: Alistipes sp. (assembly GCA_045632085.1). Classification (GTDB taxonomy): domain Bacteria; phylum Bacteroidota; class Bacteroidia; order Bacteroidales; family Rikenellaceae; genus Alistipes. The sequence goes on from JAZQVY010000034.1 coordinate 95,480, forward strand.
TGGCCGGCATATATGGTCTTATTGTATGGGAAAAGACGAAGGCAAAGTCCAAAGACAAGAGGGTGAGTAGTTCTGGAATAAGCCGTACTCCGCTAGCTGTATGGGTAGCAATTGCGGGGGTATATATGGTTTTACACGCTGCGATATATACTATTTTGGTTAATTTCACAGATAGTACTGTTCCATTCTGGGATGCACTGACTACTGCATTGAGTGTGGTTGCTTATTGGTTATTGTCACGCAAATTCATAGAGCAGTGGTTTGTATGGTTAGCCGTTGATATAGTTTGTGTAGGGTTGTATATCCACAAAGATATTCCGCTCACAGCCTCGCTCTATGCCTTGTATTCAGTGTTGGCAATTGTGGGATATTTGAAGTGGAAACGAATTATGAGAGCAGAGAGCGAAGGAGATAGTACCTTTAACTGCTAAACATCTAGTCCAAAAAAAAGAGGCCACCAACTTTCATAGTCGGTGGCCTCAATCATTTATAGAGTAATGATTACTTGCTAATGTAGGTCTCCATCAAGCTACCCTTACCTTTGATAGTGACGCAGTCAGCCTCTGCAGGAACCATAACTACATCTGTCTGAACAAGATGCTCAACATTGTCACCCATAATGATATCAACTTCGCCCTCGGTGCAGCTATACAATACAAACGAATCACGAGAGATAACATCACGCTCCAATTCGCCATCAACACCAATTGCGTTGATTGTGAAATATGGACAGTCGATAAGCTTCACCGCCTCATTCTTTACGAGTTCATACTTAACGTGACACTCCTCACCGCTCTTCGAGTAGTCGATAGCATCAACAGCCAATGCAGTATGAAGCTCACGACCACGACCCTCGCTATCGACACGATTCCAATCGTAAACACGATATGTTATATCTGAAGTCTGCTGAATCTCAATAACTTTGATACCCTTACCTAAAGCGTGGATTGTACCAGCTGGAATAAAGAATACATCACCAGGTTTAACCTCCACCTTATTCAAAATATCGGGCAAAGTATCGTTGTTGGCAGCCTCAAGAAACTCCTCGCGGGTAATATTCTTATCTTTGAAACCGATATAGAGATATGCCCCTGGCTCAGCACCAATCACATACCACATTTCTGTCTTACCATAAGAGTTGTGACGCTCCTTAGCCAATTCATCATCAGGGTGAACCTGCACAGATAAAACATCGTTGCAATCGAGCGTCTTAACAAGCAATGGGAATGTGAGTCCGTAGCGGTCGTAGACCTTGTCGCCAATCAGATTACCCATATACACCTCGATAATCTCCTCCAAATTATTACGCTTCAAGAAACCATTAGCCACAACCGATGTATTACCGCTTACTGCCGAGATATCCCAACTCTCACCATAGAGTTTGTCGGGCGCGATACGAACACCCTTTCCCGATTTGACTTTTGCCAAAAACTCTTGGCCTCCCCAAATAACCTCCTGCAAACGAGGAATAAATTTTATAGGATAAAGCATCTTATATAAATATTAAAAATTACTCAAACAAAGCTTCCACTGTAGAGATAACCTCCTCGACCTCTACATTCAATGGGAAAATCTTGCATGGCTCGAGTTGCACCACATCGTGTTCCTGCTTGAAACGCTTCTCGCCAGCACCGGTGATGTTTAGCATAATAGTTGCATCTTTCTCAACCTTACCATCTTGAACCGCCTTGATAAGAGAGGCAGTCGCGATAGCTGCGGCTGGATGAATGTCAACTCCCTCCAACTCTTCAAAGAGTTTGGCTGCCTTACGAGCCTGCGCATTTGTTGCAACAAGCACCTCTCCATTGGTAGCCTTCAGAGCATCATACAGACCACCTTTTATACCATAAGGAGGCTTGCGGTTAGAGAGTACCTTGGCGTCAATAATAGCAGCATCACGGCGTGCTTTGTCAGCACTATATGGCAACATATTGCGTGAATCGGCTCTCCAAGCATCGAACATTGGCACGAATGGAGCATTCTGCGAAACCATAAGTTTCATAATATTATTACCATAACGACCATCCTCTACAAGACGCATATTTGCCTCCCAAGCGGCAATGGCACCAGTACCGCTACCCACTGCCTGGAAATAGTAATCGGGAATACGTCCAATTGTAGTAACAGCCGAAAGCACTGTTGTAGCCATACCATCACGACGAGCCACATTCTTTGCACCACCCTCGGCGTAGAACTTTGGCGATTGCAGAGCCATCTCACTGAGGCGTATAGCATCGAAATAGTCGCCACCCTTCTCGCAAGCGATGAGCTTTACACAAGGATTGAGAGGTTTTTCAAACCACATAGCCGAAAGATTGTCAGCAGGGACAGATAGCAACAAAGGAATATTGTTCTCAGAGCACACTCTTGCAAAGGCACGAGCAGTATTACCTGCTGATGCAACCACCAAGATTCGCTTCTCATCGTCACCCATACGACCGCACACGCTGAACGCCTCTGTCTCCTTGAATGAGCAGGTCGTCATTGCTGCGCCATGTGCTGGAGAATAACCGTTGAGCGTGATATAGAGATTCTTTAGGCCCAAGAAATCGGCCAAGCCTTTACTCTTAAATGTAACAGGAGCAGCCGAACCCTTCAACACACGCTTTACTGGCAGCCAGTCGCAGAATGTGTAAAATCCGTACTCATCTCCCTTCAAATTAAGCTGTTTATTCTCATAGATAGCTCTAATGAGAGATGGCTCAGTAGCCTCGCTATCCTCGAGAAGCCAACCCGAATCCTCAAACTCGTGGTTTGTAGCCACACACATCAGCTTGTATGACGTAGCCTTAAAATTATCCATCTTTAGTTGTTTTTGTCTTATTTAGCTTCGCAAAAATAATAATTTTACAGAAAAGATTATGCTTTATTCGCGACAAATTTGTACATTTGTCTTACGCAAACTAAATGTTAAATCAAATAAATAGTTTTATGAAACGTATTTTGCTTATTTTGGCCCTGAGTGCAGTTACATTCTGTGGCTATGCACAGAAGAAGGATTGGGCTCAGTTTGGTCGTTACGAGAAGGCCAACAAGGAGGTTTTGGCAACAGGTGTTCGTCCTGATGCTGTTTTTATGGGTAACTCTATCACCGATGGTTGGGCTGGTAAGGATCCTGAGTTCTTCAAGAAGAACAACTTTGTAGGTCGTGGTATCAGCGGTCAGACATCTTCTGAGATGTTGGTTCGTTTCCGTCGTGATGTTATCGATTTGAACCCACGCTGTGTGGTTATTCTTTCGGGTACAAACGATATCGCCCAGAATAACGGTATTATCAAGCAGGAGAATACCCTCAGCAACATCATCTCTATGTGTGAGCTTGCAAAGGCTAACGGTATCAAGGTTATCCTCTGCTCTGTAACTCCTACATCTGTTTTCGGTTGGAGAAAGGATATCACTCCTGCCCCACTGATTCTCGAAATGAACAAGCTTATCCGTGCTTACGCCGAGGCTAACGACATCTACTACCTCGATTATCACCCAGCTCTTACTGACGAGAAGGGCGGTCTTCCAGCTAAGTGGAGCCACGACACTTGCCACCCTAACCTGGAGTGCTACCGTACAATTATGGAGCCTATGGTTTGTGATGCTATCAACAAGGTGTTGAAGGTTTCTAAGAAGCAGTTGAAGACTCCTATGCCAGTTAAATAGTTTTAGGGCTTGACTGATATTACCGAGAGCTGGAGCAATCCTCTCTCGGTATTTTTTTGCTTTTGACTCAAGCATAGATATGTATTGAGACAAAATCTCTCGCAAAATCTGAATACAATGAGCTTTTTATCACTATTTTTGCATAAGCATTATTATTTAAAGAGCTATGAGATTTATTTTTGGAGGTATGATGCTCGCCTATCTGGGTGGCAATATTTACATCTTTATTAGAGCGTTGCAGACTCTTTCAGGGCACTCTGTTGCCATCAAAATCCTCTTTTCGGTGCTATTTTGGTTAGTGGCATTGGCTATGTTTATCGCATTTGGCGCAAGAGATGCCGCGATGCCTGCAGCACTTATGAAGGCTTTATATTTGATAGGCACTGCGTGGTTGGTATTTACGCTCTATATGGTGTTGGCGCTACTCTTATGCGATATTGTAAGACTCATTGTGCCGCAATTCAGATATGGTTTTTGGTGTGCTTTGGGCTTCACGTTTGCACTTCTGATATATGGCCATATAAACTATCTCAATCCTAAAGTCATCAACCTCGACATCACGCTCGACAAACCTATCGCTGGCGGGCCAATGAAGATTGTGGCCATAAGCGATGTGCATCTTGGTGAAGGGACAGGCAAGCAGCAGATGCGAAAATATGCCGAGATGATAAATGCCGAAAATCCCGACCTTATCCTTATTGCTGGTGATTTGATTGATAATAGCGTGACACCACTCTACCGTGAGCAGATGCAAGAGGAGCTCTCAATGTTGAAAGCTCCGATGGGAATCTACTCAGTGGCTGGCAATCACGAATATATAAGCGGCATCGACAGGTCGGCTCAGTTTTTGACCAAAACGCCTGTTGTTCTGCTTCGTGACACAATCGTCTCGCTCCCAAATGGTGTACAGATTATTGGTCGTGACGATAGAAGCAATCGCCATCGCCGTAAGCTGGAGGATATGATGATCAAAACCAATGCCGAGTATCCCATCATCGTGATGGACCACCAGCCATACGACCTATATAAGAGCGACTCTTTGAAGGTCGATTTGCAGCTCAGTGGCCACACGCATCGTGGTCAGGTGTGGCCAGCAAGCCTCCTTACGGATAAGATGTATGAGCAGAGTTACGGCTATCGCAAGTGGAATCACTCGCATATTTTCGTTTCGAGCGGTCTTTCACTATGGGGACCTCCGTTCCGCATAGGCACCAATAGTGACATGGCAGTAATTAACCTCAAGGGAACTGACGCAAAGTAATTTCCAGATGTAATGAGCAAAAAAAATGACATACCAAAGGAGAGATTATGGAACGGCAACTATATAAAAGTGTGGTTGGCGAACTTCATGATTTTCTTCTCGTTTATGCTGCTCACACCACTATTGCCAACATATCTGAGCGAGACATTTCACGCCGATAAGGATACAATTGGAATGGTCCTATCGGGATATACCATGACAGCACTGATAACCCGTTCGCTGAGTGGCTATATGGTAGACAGATTTCCGCGCCGAATGGTTTTAGTGCTGAGTTATGCATTTTTCTGTATGCTCTTTGCAGGTTATCTTTTAGCTGGCACACTGCTGCTGTTTGCTATTGTACGCACACTTCACGGAGCTCCATTTGGTGCAACTACTGTGTCGAATAGTACGGTTGCGATAGATGTGCTTCCCCCATCTCGACGAGCCGAGGGAATTGGCTTTTACGGACTAAGCAACAATGTGGCTACAGCTATCAGTCCAACCGTTGCACTTTTGGTTTATGGCGCTTGTGATAACTTCCAGGTTCTCTTTTGGTTAGCATTTATCACCTCAGCTATTGGTTTAGCTCTGACAGCCAGTGTAAAATTACCTAATCGTCCAATAATCAGGTCCACATCACGACTATCACTCGATAGATTTATTTTACTAAAAGGCTGGAGTCAGGGGCTATCAATTATATGCTTTGCCTTCTCTTATGGAATACTCGTCACCTATATCGCCATATATGGGAAAGAGGAGCTTGGAATCACAAGCGGCACAGGACTATTCTTTGCACTTCTGGCCATAGGTCTTATATGCTCTCGCCTGATCGGAAGCCGCACACTACGCATCGGCAAAATTGTGCAAAATGCATCTGTGGGAATTGTTATTGCGATGATTGGTTATCTGATTTTCGCCACTATTCATAATAGGGTTGGCTACTATGGCGCAGCCCTTATTATTGGCCTTGGCAATGGACTTATGTTCCCTGCATTTCAGACTATGTTTATCAATCTGGCCACCAACGATCAACGAGGCACGGCCAATTCTACTATGCTTGTTTCGTGGGATATAGGAATGGGGCTTGGCATTTTGATTGGTGGCATTGCGGCCGAGCATCTTGGCTATCACGCGGCATTTTGGAGCGCGTGGATTGTGAATATAGCAGGTATAGCCACATTCTTTATCTTTGGCAAAAAATTGTTTCTTAAAGGGCGATTGAGATAACAAAAAAGGCGCTGAAATCCTTCCAGCGCCTTTTAATCAAATCTACTCTTACTACTTCTTCTTTTTAAGCAGGTCGAGCACCTTACCCACAGTCTGTGCGGCCTTTGTCTGCTTATCTGTTGCTGTTGAGTCAGCAGCTTCCTCTGAGGTATTGTTAGAAGTCCCCAACAACTTCTTACCCACCTCTGTAAGAGCTTGCTTTGCAGCCTGCTTTGCAAGGCTCTCCATATCGATGCCGACCTTTGGTGAGGTGAACGTACCGCCAATAGTCATATCCACAGTACCAATCTTCGATGCAACGCCAGCCGACTCGGGGATGGTGATCTTACCACGATAGTCGATAGTCTGATCAAGACCTGTCGAGCCCGAGAGATTCATCACATAGTCACCCAATTTGATATTAAATGGCTTGGTATTAACTCTGCCATCTGTGATTGTAAAGTCAATATTCAAATCCTTCGCCTTCATATCCTTCAGTGCAGGCTTATTGACAATAGTTGCCACCTGATTGATAAAAGCCACATCACTAAGACTCAAATCCTTAGTCGAGAGACTACCGCTACCATTTAGACTATTGAATATTGGGCTCATCGAATCATCGAGCAATGTATTTACCTTAACATTTCCAGAGAAATTACCCTTCAGGTTCGAGAAGATTGGAGCAAGCTTCTGCACCATATCAAGCTCCTTATAAGCCTGAGCAAAGCCGATATTATTAAGCGCAAAACCCGCATTCAAACGAGCCTGCTCACCTGCTGGAGTAGCATACGAGCCATTCACAACCACGCCGCCACCCATAGCATTTAGTGATAGATTCTGCATATCAACCTTGCTATCCTTCACAATCAGCAAGCCCTTCACGTCCGAGAATGTCATCTTGTTCATCAACACCTGCTTGAAGTTGGCCTGCATACGGAAATCAATATTATCGGGAATACGGATTGTCCCCATCGATGTTGTGTCGGCCTCACTCTGTGTCTCTGTCTCAGACTCTACATCATCAGACGAAGTCATAAAGTCGTTTACATTGATTTTGTTGCTGTTTACATTGAGTGTACCCTTCAATGTAGTACCTTTGAACACGAAGCCAAGATAGTTCTCAAAACGGCTATCGAGAGTAATATCGTTAGAGCCAACATTTACAGTTGTCTCACTTAGCTGAAGATACTGAGGTGAGAAGCTGAATGTAGATTGCTTGATATCCACCTCGGGAATATCAGCCAATGCCAACTTCATATCACTAAGCTCCACACTACCCTGCGCCTGCACCTTGTCATACTGCTCTTTCTCGATATACGACATACGACCATTGAGACTCATATCAGCGTTCAACAAGCCGTTGAGATTCATATCCTCCATAGGATACACATCCTTTATTTTGCCCAAATCGAGTTTACCCTTAGCTGCCACATTGAAGGCCAGGTCGCTGATAGGAGTTGTCACATCTGCAACCACCGAGAATGGATTACCGGCAAGTGTAAAGCTGAATGGGTTAACATTGACAGTTGTCGCATCGGCGCTACCACCAGGATTCTTAATCTTAGCTACGATATTGATGTTATCAACACCTGCTGGCAATGATGGATATCTGAACATTGCATTCTTGACGTTGAGTGCCACATCAAACTGAGGCAGGCAATCCTCACCCACCATCTTACCTTTTGCATATGCCGAGAGTGTAGCCACGCCATCGGTCTTCAAGCCGTCGAAATCTTTGGCATAAATAGCTGGCACAAGCGAGAGAATCTCTTTGAAGCCAATCTCGTTGGTATTGAGCTTCAAATCCATATCGAAGCCATCATCCAACATAGCCACCCAACCGTCGATAGCGGCACGGATAGCATTGAGGCTCAACTCATTGTCTTTGAGTGTGAACTTCATATTCTTAAGGTCGGCATCCACATCCATCTTGGCCTTGATAGCGGCACGATTGAGGAATGGCACACCACCCGAACGGAACGTGAGCGATGGAGTCTCAGCCTTGAGCTTAACGGTTGTATTGTCGTCAGCAAAATCGCCCGAGCAAGTGGCATCGAAATCATATAAGGCTGCATACATACCACCCTGGCGGTCGTCGTAGATAACATCGAGATTATCTACCGACAACTTCTTGAGGCTAATCTTGAATGCGCTCGACTCGCTGCTCTCCTCCTCAGTCTCGGCCTCGGCCGATGGTTTCATAACATCCCAATTAACCTTGCCATCCTCCAGCACGATAGCCTTCAGGCGAGTGTCGTCAACAATAACCTTCGACACCTCGAAACCGCTATCGCCAAAGAGCGACATAACATTAACAGCAGCTGTAAGCTCGCCGGCATAGACAAGAGTGTCGTTTTCAAACACCTCCACACCCTTCAGCCAAAAATCCTTCAATGTGATTGAGGCTGATGGGAAATTACGAATAAGGCTGATATCGAGCTTCTCGAAATCGAACTGAGCATTCAGCAACTTATTACCCTCCTGCTTTACGAGACTCTCCAACTTGCCTCTAAATGCAATTGGAAGCACCAACAGCACCACCAATACAGCCACGATGGTACCGACCGCAATTTTCAACAACTTCTTCATAATATACTCTTTTTACTAACCATATTATCGTTCAACATCAGCCACCTTTACTATAGCCTTTTTCGACTGACCGTCGACATAAATATAGAGCGGTTTTTCAAACTCTACACATCGGAGATACTCGCCATCGAACATTGCCGGCATCTTATCCATCTGCTCCAAATCGAGTACACCATCACCCTGTGACGGATTGAGCGAGAGATAACCCACACCCAGCGAAGTGACATTTTGGAAGAAGTGAGTACCCTGGCTCGACTCAATATTGAAGTTTGGCAGCGCCGACTCGACAATAACCCTCGCCTCAGAGATATGAGCCCACTTAACTGGCACACCCAAATTCGGATCCGATGAGCCCCAGCGGCCAGTGCCTATCAACACATACTCCGCCCCATCGTCGCGCATGCGTTTGTTTATCTCGTAAAGCTCGTCGGCAATCTGCTGAGTCTTGAGCGACGAGAACTTGTCGAACTTCATATAGACCACTCTCTTTATATCGCGCATACGGCCAATTCCCAAAGCACACTCTGAATATACGATGGCGTTGCTCTTATCCATCTGCGACCAGTCGAGCTTGGCGCTCTCCTCGTTACGGATAATAGGACGAATCTGCAACAGGTTGAAAATCTGCATCTCGCCCATCGGCACATCCATATTCACTGCAAACTCAATCTCCACAGGGCAACGCATCTCGGCCTCGCCCATCTGCAACATATCGCGAATGATGGCAGCCAGCGGGAATGAGTTATATTTCAGCACTCGGTTGAATGTAATCACTCTGAAATAGCGCGACAGAGTTGGACTCTCGCTTATGCGATTATTCTGATAGTCGTAATATGAGCAGGCATATTTTGCATTTCGAAAATCGTTCATTCTCGAAACAGGGATCTTCTCGATATTGATAGCATCGTCGGTCGACTGGCGGAAATTGTCGGGGTTAAGGCTCAGTGCCATCACCTCGGTCTGAGCATCCTGCACAGTAAGCTCGGTTGTAGAGGTCTGCAAAGCCTTATCGGGATATGCAGGCGAAAAACGCAAGCTCTTACCACCATCGACCACAGCCTTGCCCAATCCCATCACGATATTACACACTCCATCCTCTGCCTTCTCATAACCGAGTGGGTAGAGATTCTGCGAGCGGGCAACACCAGAGAGCGTTGGGAAGAAATATCCGTTCTGCTCGGTACCACACACCTCCTGAATCAACACCGCCATCTTCTCCTCCGACAAAAGGTTCTGTGACGACTGGATATAAGCCTTCGACGATGAGAAATAGACCGATGCATATACACTCTTCACTGCTCGCACCAACATACGCAACATCTGGTCATCGTTGTCGCAGCGAGGAATCATATAGGTTGAATAGATTCCCGCAAATGGTTGATAATGCGAATCTTCGAGCTTCGATGACGAACGAATAGCAAGCGGTTTACGGCAAGTAGAAACAAACACCTTCAGTTTCTGATACAACTCGCCAGGAAGTGTTGAGTTAAGAAACTCCGACAAGATAGCCTCATCGTCCAAATCGCGGCTGATGACATATTTCAAACCGTTGAGCTTGATAAACTGGTCGAAGAAATCAGTTGCCACAACCAAGCTGCGTGGAATCATAATTCGCACGTTGGGGTACTTCAGATACTGGTTATACTTTGCCAGCATACTATTCATAAAGGCCAAGCCTCGCGCCTTACCACCGATAGAGCCCTCTCCCAGGCGAGCGAAACCGATAGCGTCGCTATAAGTCTCCTCGTCGAACTGAGCCACCAATCCCTGACCAAGCATTGTACGGTAATCCTTGAAGAGCGACACCAAGGCGGCGCGATGCTCTGCTATGGAGTTAAAATGGCTACTATTGATACTTCGAATCACATTTGCAAGCGGGAAGAGGCCTCGCGAATAGAGCCACTTAGAGAGTTTCATCTGCGAAAGATGCGACTCCAACACATCGTCGGGAACAGTTGCTATCAGCTCCTGCATCTGCATCAGGTCACGGGCACGACCCACCTCAGCACCTGTTTCATGGTTGCGGAAAACAAAGTCACCAAAACCAAACTCACGCAAAATCACATCCTGCAACTCCGACAGCAAAGTCTTAGATGACTTAGAAATAAATCCCACGCCCAACTGTTCAGCCACCTCGCTATAGTTATCCTGTGATGACTGCATAATCACTGGCATCCAGGGCGTTTCAGCCTTAATCATCTTGCAGATATCTACTCCAGCATCAAGTTTTTCGTCCTCGGCTTTATCCCCCTGCTTGATAATCAATCCCACATCAGAGATAACACCCAACAGATTCTTTTTATATCGGGAATATATTTCGATAGCATCTGTATAGTTGGTTGCAAGCAACACTTTTGGGCGAGCTCGCTTACGATTAATCTGCTGTTGCTCGTTATAAGCATCCTTCAAAAATTCGCTATTCTGCACAAGCAAGAGCTTATACAACTCGGGCAGATAGGTCGAATAGAAACGAACCGAATCCTCCACCAACAAAATAGCCTGCACACCGCCATCAAGGATATCGGTTTCGGCATTAAGCTTATCCTCCATCAACTTAATGATGGCTATAATCAGATCGGGATTACCATGCCAGCAGAATATATTGTCGATAGCAGTACAGTTCTGCTCGTCAATCTGGCGATAAATCTCCTTCGAGAAGCTAGTGAGCAACACCACAGGCAAGTTGGGGTCAATCTTCTTGACCTCGCGAGCAAAGTCAAAGACATTGGGTTCGCCCACATTGTACATCGTAAGCACAAAGTCGAAATCCTTGCGGCGGCTAAGCAACTCCAACGCATCGGTGGTTGACTCCACACGGGTGAATGATGGAGGGTTACTCATATTGAGCTCCATGTACTCGCGGTTGATCTGCGACTCAATGTGACCGTCCTCCTCAAGGATATAACCATCATAGGTGCAGCACACCAGCAAAATCTTGTGGATACGGTGCTGCATAAAGTGATGTGGCTCCTGATTATCTATCGTCAAATATGTTTTTTGATTCTCCATAATCTATCTATTTTTCGGGCAAACTCCATTTTGGTTTCATTAGCACCCGTATCTGTTGCACAAATATACTAATTCTCATTGAGAATTAGCGCAAAATCATTAAATTTGCACTATAATAAACGAACTATTGAGCATGAAGGTAAACATAGAAGAGCGCACTGCTCGTGCCAAAGAGTTATTTTTATCGGGATACAACTGCGCACAATCGGTTTTTCTAGCATATCGCGACATCTCGAACCTCGACGAAAAGATGGCTGCCACCATCTCTGCTCCATTTGGAGGAGGTATGGGACGACTTAGAGAGGTATGTGGTGCAGTGAGCGGAATGACTATGGTCGCAGGATTCCTCTATCCCAATTTCGACCCTACAGATGCACAAAGCAAAAAAGATAACTATGCAGCAGTCCAGGAGTTGGCCGAGAAGTTCCGCGCTGAGAACGGAGCGATTGTCTGCCGAGAGTTACTGGGTCTTGCCCAGCAGAAAGATGACCCCACACCATCACCTCGCACCGAAGCCTACTACAAGCGTCGCCCTTGTGCCGAGTATGTAGCTATTGCGGCTCGCATCGTAGGCGAGAAGATTAACTCGATGGAGTAACAGAGAGAATTCAAAATTCAAAATTCAAAATTCAAAATACTTTTTTTTGAATTATAAGAAAATAAAAAGAGGCTACCCATTCACAAATGAGTAGCCTCTTAATTTTTATAGGTTGTTCCCTAATTATTTCTTCTCCTTCAAGAGATCACGAATCTCAGTAAGCAACTTCTCCTCTGCAGATGGCTCTGGCTCTGGAGCAGGTGCTGGCGCTGGAGCTGGCTCCTCCTCCTTCTTCTTATTGAGAGTGTTCATAACCTTAACCATAAGGAATACGCAGAATGCCAAGATTGTGAAGTCAACGATCTGCTGAATGAAAGCTCCGTAGTTCCAAGTAACAGCTGGAGTAACAACAGCACCTGCTGCATCCAAAACCTGCTGCTTGATAGTGAGCTTCATATCAGAGAAATCAACACCACCTACAATCATACCGATAGGAGGCATAATCACATCATTAACCAACGATGTAACAATCTTGCCGAAAGCGCCACCGATGATAACACCGACTGCCATATCCATCACATTACCCTTAACGGCAAACTCCTTAAATTCTTTCAAAAATCCCATAATATTCTATTTTTTAAATTAAATCTGCTACACATTGTGCCTTAAAAGACGATGCGAAGATAGTTATTATAAATATATTAGGCAAACGAGTACAGCAAAAACATCAACTAAGACAATTAAAAAACAATAAAACCCGATTTTTAGGGTTTTTGTTTTTGATTCTTAATCTCTATCTTTGCAAAAAACATAAGTTATATGAGCAAACTTGAGCCATACCAGATTGAGTACAACCCACAGGAGGTTGAACTGTGCGGTGAAGTGAAGGCCGGCTTTCCTAGCCCTGCCGACGATACACCCCACGAGCGATTAGACCTTCTACGACTGATCATACGCCACCCTGCTTCAACATTCTACTTCAAAGTCAGTGGTGTCAGCATGGTGGGTGATAGTTTCGACGAAGGTGATATAATCGTTGTAGACAAGAGCCTCGATGCAACAGATGGTTCTGTTGCGGTATGTTTTGTCGATGGCGAGTTTACCATCAAGCGAATCCGCAAGGATAAGGATTGTTTATGGCTGATGCCTTCAAACGACAAGTACCCTCCAATTCAAGTTACAGCCGACAACGAATTTACGGTATGGGGCGTTGTAACCTACATAATTAAAAAGGTTTAACGATGTTTGCTCTTGCCGACTGTAACAATTTCTTCGTTTCGTGCGAGCGAGTATTTAGGCCCGATTTGAACACCAGGCCTGTCATCGTCTTGTCGAATAACGATGGTTGTGCCATAGCCCGCAGCAACGAAGCCAAAGCCCTCGGCATAGAGATGGGTGCTCCCCTATTTAAGATTCGAGATATTGTAAAACGCCATAATGTAGCCGTCTTCTCAGGCAACATGGCACTCTATGGCGACATGTCGCAACGCGTGCAGCAGACCCTGCTCGAATTCTCACCTTCGATAGAGCGGTACAGTATCGACGAGGCCTTTATTGACCTTAGCGGCATGGAGCATAACGATTTTGACACATTGGCCAAAGAGATATCGAAACGATGCCGTCACAACACTGGTATCCCCGTTTCAGTAGGTATTGCCCCTACAAAGACTCTCGCCAAGATAGCATCAAAACTATGCAAACAATACCCCCGCCTGCAAGGTGGTTGCTACATGCATCGCAAAGAGGATATCGAAAAGGTGCTGCGCAAATACCCAATTGGCGATGTGTGGGGCATTGGTCGCCGATATCGACGTAAGCTGACCGAATGTGGTATCACAACTGCTTACGACTTCACCCAGTTATCGGCCGAGTGGGTTCGAGCCTTGATGGGTATACCTGGCGTCAGGACGTGGCGTGAACTTCGTGGCGAATCGTGCATAGAATTTGAAGATGGATTCCAGGCCAAGCAATCAATTTGCACATCTCGAAGCTTTGCAAGCGAGATTTTCAACTTTGCCGAACTATCAGAGCAGGTGGCTAAATTCAGTTCGATGACAGCAGCTAAGCTACGTAAGCAAAACTCAGCCTGCACCCAACTGCACGTCTTCGCGTGGACCAACCGTTTTAAAGATGATTCCGACTACAAGGGCGGCTCTGTAGTTGTGCCATTCGAGGTTGCTACCGACAGCACTATTGTTATGATAAAGGCTGCCAACAAAGCTTTGCAAGAGATTTTTCAGCGTGGATGCGGATATAAAAAGGCGGGAGTTATCGCCACGGGAATTATCCCAAAAGATAGCATACAGGCTAATATATTCGACACCACCGACCACTCGCGACACAGCAAGATAATGCAAGCCATCGACAAGATTAACTCTTCGATAGGCAACGACACGGTGATTATAGCATCACAACGATTTAGCGAAGTGAAGATGCGACACGAACATCGCTCACCTCGCTACACAACTTCTTGGGACGATATCCCAACTGTAACGGTAAAATAGATTACTTAAAAAAATCGGGAAATACGTTAAATTGAATTATCCCAAAAGCATCTCGCGCAGACGCTCACAACTGCTGTATGCATCATCGCGGTTGAAATGGAAAGGTGTAATTCCTCGCTGCTCAGCCACTTTCACATTCTCTATGCGGTCGTCTATAAACATCGTTTCGCTTACATCAAGACCATATCGCTCAACCAAGATATCATAAATCTGAGGCATAGGTTTCACCACACCCTCTTCGCACGAGATAACCTCTCCATCGAAATACTCATATACGGGCTGCTGGCGCAGATACTCGATAAAGTCGCGTGACATATTCGAAAGAACATATAGTTTATATCCCGCCTGCTTCAAATCGTGAATCAACTCTTTAGTTGGGAGAATTGTCTCCTGACGAGTAATAGAGGCCAATATCATCGAACGACTATACTCCTCTTCCACACCTCGATATGCGCTCAGGTCACTCACTACCTTATCCAAATCAGACACACCCATATCGTAGTCAACCCAAAACTGAGGCATAGGCGACTGGGCAACATACGAAAAGAAGCGTTTAAACTCTTCACTACTCTTATTTGGATTTTGGGCAAAGACAACCCTACCGAGGTCGAAAACAATATTCTTCATAATCACAAAGATATAAATTGATAGCCACAATCACAAATTATCAGCAATAAAATCGAACTTAAATTTTGTTACCAACGGCCGAAAATTGAAGCACAAATTTCACACACGAAATAAGCCAATTGTTCTATTTGTACACTAATAATGCGAATTCAAACACAAAAAGAAGAAAAAATAGACAAAAAGGACAAATTCTTTATGATTAAAATTTGTAATATTAAACCATAATTGTATATTTGCAAAGTGTGAGTTTTGGCCGTTCAACCATTGACACACAATAATTTAAACAAATAGACTAAATATTACCGAAATGAGAAGAAGTAAAGAAGAATTAACAAGAGGGGAAGAGGAGGTAATGCGTCATATCTGGAATTTAAAGGAGGCTACAGTGAACGACATCATCGCCCAAATGGCAGAGCCCAAACCGAAGTACACAACGGTTGCCACATTTATAAAACTGTTGGAGAACAAGAAGTATGTTGACCATTTCCAGGTTGGTAAGAGTTTTGTATATATACCGGCTATCAAACGTGAGAAATATGCCAAGACCGTTTTGAATGGAGTGATTGATAACTACTTCGGTGGTTCTATCTCGAAACTTATAGCATATTATGCCGAAAATGAAGTAGTCTCACAAGAAGAGTTGAACGCCATATGTGAAACAATCGATGAGCTAAAGAACAAATAGAGACTCTGTACCAAAAGAGGATATCAACCAGGAGATTGATATCCTCTTTTTTTGCGATATACGCTAATTACACTATAAAAATAGAGTGAATGAGCATCTCAAACAATATTTTTGCCTATATTTGCGTTGAAATATCAGATAGTAAACTTTTAACAATTTAACAATATGAAAAAATTTATCGCTTTAGTAGCTATGGTTACTGCTGCTGTTACACTCTCTACATCGTGTGAGGGCGTGAAGACTACCACAGAATATTTTGCTGACTTGGTGAGCCTTGTGGATGGCACACCCGAGAGCGGCAACTTCTATGTTATTTTTGACGACAAGCAGACAGCTTATGTAACCAACTCTAACAACTTCACAATCCCATCATCAGCATACACCGATGGCGAGGCTCGTGCCATTATCCAGTATGCTATCGACGGCGAAAAGAGTGGCTACGACAAGAGTATCAAGGTAGTGGAGATCTTCCCTATTGCTACCGACGATGTCTTCATCAAGACCGAAAGAGGTTTGGAGCTTAACAGCATGAAGAGTTCATTTAACATCAAGAACGCATACTTCTCACGTGGCTACATCAATCTCGCGTTGGAGTATATGTATAGCGAGGATCCAACTTCTCAGGATTTCTACCTCACCTACAATGCTGATCCAAACAGCGAGGAGAATGGTCTGTTTAGAGGCCACTATATGAACGATGGCTATCTCCACCTCGAGCTTTTCCGTGATCCAGGTCGCGAGACTAGCATTGAGAAATACGACACTTATTACTCGTTCAAATTTGATCCCAAGAAATTGTATATCGACAATATGGACGACTACATCGGCGTAAAGATCCTCTACCGTTCAATGGCCGATCAGAATGAGGTTAATGAGTATACTATCAAGTTCTAACAACGATTATTACCCTAAAATCACTAGCTCCGCCAATGCGGAGCTTTTTTATTGCTTACCAACAACGATTTACACCTCTTGATATACAGCGACACTACATCACCGCCAACACTATTATCAACCTCTCATAAAATCATACACGAAGAGAATTGTATCATCCCACAACAAAAAAAGACGCTGCCTAATCACACGATTAGACAGCGTTTATAATGTAATACATTATTTATCTACTACCATCTTTTCCTATATTGACGACGGCGTCGCTTCACCTTGCGAACGATACCAACAGCGATAAGGCACGCGAAGAAGACAAGGATAAAGATAACCATTCCGCTATCGAGATTATCACCCTTAACTCTCGACCACATCTCCAACAAGGCGGCTGTGCGTGGGCCACTATCGTGCATCATAGCGCATCGCTCAATAACCTCTATATCGGGATACATTACAGGATTAATCACCACATCGCTACCCTCCTCACCAAAGAAATAGCTCAAATCGAGAGAATCCTCAAGGCCAGCCTCTATAGCTGACTCCGACATATAATCCATCACCTCGGGTGTACCGATTACGCTCACATAACCAATCTCATCCATATTACGGATAGCGTTCTCGGACATACACATAAAATTGATGAAGTAGCTCGCGGCTTTTACATTCTTAGCATATTTGGGAATAACCCAACCATCAAACCACACTATACTACCCTCCTTGGGCACTGTATAATCCAACTCTACGCCTACCTCGGCAGCCTCTTCGATTGCCCACACTGCATCACCGCTCCAAGTGAGATTGAGGATAGCCTTCTCTTTGGTCATCATCTCCTTGCCAAAATCGGCCTCCCAACCAGCCACATTGGGTTTGGTCTTCTTGAGCAGGGTCTCAACCGTAGCGATAGACTCGTCCGATGAATCATACATAAGCTTCTCCATCGTCACCTCGCCACGCTTAATTTTATCTTGATTAGCATAGATAAGAAGCGGAGAATACACATCACGGAAAGCATCCTTCACGAACAATTTCTGTTTGAACTTAGGCTGCCACAAGGCTCTCCAGCTCTCAACCTCTGATGGGTCAACATACTTTTTGTTATACAACAAACCTGTAGTACCCCACATATATCCAACGGCATAATCGTTAGCATTCTTACCATTGCCGTCGATCTTATCAAACACATCGTGGATATATGGTGACACATTATCCAGATAATTTGGCGTATCGCCAAAATCCTTATTGACAGGCAATAGAAGATCATTTTTGAGCATTCGCTCGATGATATATTCCGATGGGCAGGCAACATCGAAATCCTCCTTACCACGCTCAATCTTGGCAAGCATAATCTCGTTGATATCGAAGAGTTGGTAAACAATCTCCACCTCTTCACCAGTCTGCTCCTTATACCACTCCTCGAACTCACCAAGCAACTCTTCGTCGATATAATCGGCCCAGTTATAGACCTTCAAAATCGAGCTGCGGCTATCTTTCTGCCCGCACGACGAGAGCATTGCCATCAAAGCAAATGTCGCTACGAATATGTAAAAAAACCTCTTCATCTTAAGCTTTCTTGGTTTTGTTTGCTCGTTCTGAGCGAATATTTATAACAATCAACAACAACAGTACGGTTACAAATATAATTGTCGACAGAGGACGAAGCTCTGGTGTAAGACCACCCTTTCGTGCATCGGCATAGATATATGTCGAAAGAGTCTCCAGGCCCTCGGTACCAATAGTGAAAATTGTAACAGCAAAGTCATCAATAGAGAGTGTAAACGCCAAAATAAATCCACTAATCATACCCGGCTTAAGCTCTGGCAACAGCACCTTGCAAAGAGCCTGGAATGGCGTTGCACCCAAATCAAGTGCAGCCTCATATATATTAGGATTCATCTGCTGAAGGCGTGGCATCACACATAACACCACATATGGGGTACAGAATGTTACATGCGCCAAAATAACCGTCATATAACCCTGAGTAATACCAAAGCTCACAAAAAGCAAGAAGAGCGAGATACCAGTGATGATATCAGGGTTAAGCATAGGCAGATTGTTAAGAGCATTCATAATCATCTTCTGACGATTACGCAGATTGAATATACCAATAGCAGCCACACCACCCAACAGCGTAGAAATCGAGGCAGCCAACAAGGCGATAATCAGGGTATTCTCAATCGCTCCCAGCAATGAGTGGTGTACACCACCCGTAAATAGCGATGTATAGAGTTTTGTTGAGAATCCAGTCCAGTTTCCCAACACCTTGGCTTCAGTAAATGAGAAGATGGCAATGATAAGAATTGGTGCATACAACATTGCCAACAGCAGCCAAAGATATGTCTGTGCGAAAAACTTCTTCATTAGATAATTCCTCCCTCGTTTGAAGCTCTATCCTCATTGTCGTCACTAAATAGGTTGGTAGCGAAAATAATCACCAACATAATGAGCGACAAGGCTGCGCCATAGTTCCACATTCCGTTATTGATATTCTCCTGGATTGTTGTACCAAAGAGTTTAATATTATTCATCGTAAGCAACTCCGCAATGGCAAATGTCGAGATTGTGGGCATAAAGACCATCATTACACCGCTCATCACACCAGGCATCGATAGTGGAGCTACCACTTTTGTAAAGACCTTGACCGGTGTTGCCCCCAAATCTTGAGCCGCCTCTATATAGCTATGATCCATCTTCTGCAGAGTGTTGTAGATTGGATAAATCATAAACGGCAAGAAGTTATAGACCATACCAAATATCAACGCACCCTCACCCAATGGCACTTTAATAAAGTCGAACAGGGCGACAGTTGCCAAAGTACGCACCAGGATATTTATCCACATAGGCAGAATAAACAAAACCACCATCACTCGCGAACGGCACAGATCTCTATTGCTCAGAATGTAAGCCGCTGGATACCCCAACAGGATACATATCAGAGTTGTAATTATTGCCACTCCTATCGAATAGACAAACGTATTGGCTGCTTCGGGGTTCGATATAAACTTCGAAAAGTTATCGAGCGTAAAGTTACCATCATTATCCTGAAAGGCATATATAAAGATGAGCACCAGCGGCAATACAACAAATAGCAACAGGAAAATGAAGTACGGCAGACTCCAATTACTGCGCTTTGTAAAAAACCTTGCTAACCATTTCATAATCACACAAAGTTTTAGCTATTTACTCGTTTGATTCGCATATCTTCGGGCTGGATTCTAATACCAACGATATCTCTATCGTCCCATACATCGTGAGTGTCGACATAAATATTATCGCCATCGATGGTACGCACCGTCAGATGGTAATGATCGCCCTTATAGAGGATGAAACGCACATCACCAACAGTAATACCATCCTCTTTGTTGTCCATCAGCTCAACCTTATCGAAATCAACCTCTACAATGACACTCTCACCACCTTCGATACCCTCCTGCTCGTTGCAAACAAATGAGGTTCCAAGAATCTCGACGTGAGTAGAATCAATCATCTTAGTCTCGAATCTATTGCATACTCGCTCCTTCTTCATGACGTGGATATCCGAAGGTTTGATAATCATGCTCACCTGCTGACCTACATCAAACGAGTTGTAGTCCTGAATCATAATCTCATAACCATCTGGGGTAAGCACTATCATCTCATAATGCACACCCTTGAAGATGCATGACTGCACCTCGCCCTCAAACATAGCTGACTCTGTACGAGCCAAGATGTACACATCCTCAGGGCGAATCACCACATCAACGGGCACATTTTCACCAAATCCTTTGTCGACGCAATCCACCTCCTTGCCCATAAATTTCACCACATTATCGCGGACCATCTCGCCATTGAGGATATTACTCTCGCCGATAAAATCAGCAACAAACGAGTTCACTGGCTCATTGTAAATATCCGTTGGAGTGCCAATCTGCTGCACCTTACCCTCGCTCATAACCACGATTGTATCGCTCAATGTGAGGGCCTCCTCCTGGTCGTGGGTCACATATACGAATGTGATACCCAGTGTACGGTGCATCTCCTTGAGCTCCATCTGCATATCTTTACGCATCTTCAAATCCAACGCTGCCAATGGCTCATCCAACAAGAGCACCTGTGGCTGATTGATAATTGCACGAGCAATGGCAACACGCTGCTGCTGACCTCCCGAAAGAGAGTTCACATCACGCCACTCATAGTCGGTCATACCCACCATCTTCAGAGCCTTTCTTACACGCACATCAATCTCGTCCTGCTTAACTTTCTTGAGCTTCAGACCAAATGCAATATTATCATAAACGTTCAGATGAGGGAAGAGTGCATAACGCTGGAACACTGTATTGACAGGTCGCTGATGAGGTGGCACATCTGTAATATCGGCACCGCCAATTCTAATCTCACCCTCATCGGCCGTACCAAATCCTGCCAAGATGCGCAGCAATGTGGTCTTACCACAACCCGATGGACCGAGAATCGTCACAAACTCGCCCTTCTTCACAAACAAACTAACATCATCCAACACTTGCTTATCGCCAAATGCTTTAGAAATATGACTTAACTCGATGATGAAATTTGAATCCTTCATTTCTATAACTTTATGTATTTGGATTATAAATCTTGTTAACTACTTGCGTCGATTAACGACATGCTTTATGGCGCCAACGACATCAAACTTCCAGGTCAATCCAACATTGATTGAGTGGCGGTTTGTGAAATTATTTGATGCCCACACTGCGTGCAGACGAACACTGTCGTTATCCTTTATTGGGAAATACTCCAAGCCCGCACCATAGAACCAGTAATCCTGGCCAGCTACAAGAAACGCAGGCAGAGTATAGATATTCTCTTCGTTAGCCAATGCCATATCCTCAGCCGACAGGTACTCGCCTGTAAAATCGTATGGCAGATCCTCTCCTACTCGCTCCCAGCCCAACTTTCCAAAGAGTCGAAACTTATTACCAAACTCGTACGAAGGCATAAAGTTAATGGTAAGCTGGTCATCGACGCGATCTTTTAGATTAGCATCCAATGCAATGCAATCCAGGCCAAGCGAAAGATTGCCAATATAGAACATATTGCCCAAAGCTATACACTTTACAAACTTTCCGTGCTCATACTCAAACATATTCACCGACCACAGCGATGAATAGCAATCCCAACCATCAGACCAAGCAAGGTTATAGGCATAGAGATTATCCTCTCGTGGATAGAACGAGAATGGAGAGTTGGTTACCTGGAGAGCTATCGAGCGCTCCTCCGATGGAGTCCACGCAGCCTTCACACCCCACTGATAACAGCCAAAGGTGTTGTAGAACATAGAATTCATATCGAAGTATGAATCAATATCATAGGCATCATACTCGAAGCTTCCCACCATCACAACATCTTTACCTGCTGTAAATGAAAAACTACCCACCTCATATGAGAGAGTTAGCCAATCGGTATTATCAAAAGCTGAATCATCATCTCCTTGTGACGAGAAAAAACGCTGACAAAGCGAATAGGAGAGATTTTTACTTATCTTACCGTCAATGTTGAGATATAAGCCATCGCCGCCAAAACCAGCAGGCCCACCGGAGACTACTCTATCATATCCGAATCTCGAATCAATAGAGATCGAAGGCGTGTAGTCCACAACCTGTTGAGCAATTCCGTCCTCCCCGAAAGATGGCTCCGACAGCGGCACACTACTATTAACTTCCTGTGCAATCGCAGAGCCGACCACAAACACCATGGTCCCCAAAAAGGTAAAGAGTCTCTTCATTAAGCAGTAAAATATTAATTACATAAGAGTATGTTTTTGTTATTAAAAAAAATATTTTTTTTAAGCATGCTTAGCTATGCCTCTTCTGCAAAAAGGGTAGAGCAAGCAAACTTAACGCAAAAATATATAAAATATTCAACAAACTGCACGATATGTAAACTTTTTTCGACTTTTTTTTATCATCTTTTTGTCAGCAATATTTTCATATGGATTTTTTTGTCGATACACCACCACTGTTCCCATATTGACAACATAACAATATGTGCTATTTTCCCGCCAATTATGCAACCATATTTTACCTTAACGCTCAACCTCTTTTTCTTTCAAGTATCAATATTTTGATTGAAAGAAAATATTCGCTATCTTTGCGTAAATCGTTTTGGCTTTAGTAGCCCCACTATGCAACCTAAACAACCATAATCAAGCACTTTTCGCAAGATATGAAACGGATACTTTTTTCGCTACCCATCATCTTTTCGATGGTGATACTTCTATCCAATGCCACCCACGACAATGTAAAACCTTGTTATACAACCGATATAGCCATCACCGAGAGTGGCAATATTCTCTTGGCCAACAAAGGCACATCGGAACTTAGATTGATTGACAACAATGGCAAAAAACTAAAATCGTGGGGGCTAGAAGAGCCTGCAACCGGCGTTGTTACAATCGGCAGTCGAGCATATGTGACAAGCAGCTATGCAAAAGGTTCTATCTCGTGCATTGAGACAACCGGCGAACAACAAATTCTCTTCACCACCACAACTGCCATGGGAGCGTGTGCTCCAGTTGTGAGCCACGACTCGAAAGTAATTTACGTCTGCAACCGCTATCGAGGCACAGTCAGCGAAGTTGACGCTATAACTGGAGCTATACTTCGAGAAGTGGAGGTTTTACGCGAACCATGTGCCGCAACGCTCTCGAAAGATGGCACAAAATTGTATGTCAATAATTTTCTACCAATGCAACGAGCCGACGTAGATTATGTATCGGCTGCAGTGTCGGTCATTGACTGCACAACATTTAAGAAAATCAGCGATATAACACTATGCAATGGAAGTAATGCTTTAAGAGGAATAGCTACTTCGGCAGACGGCAAATATATCTTTGTTTCTCACAATCTCGGCCGCTATCAGGTACCTACATCTCAGCTTCAGCAAGGATGGATGAACACTAATGCAATCAGCGTGATTGACACCCAGAGCGATAAGTTCATAGGTTCTATTTCGGTAGACGAACCCGACAGAGGAGCCGGTGGCGTGTGGGATATCTCATGTAACGAAAACTATCTAATAGTATCACAATCGGGCACACACGATATCAGTATCATCGACTATCCAGCCATGATTTCTCGATTCGAGGCTTATGACGATTATTCAAAGCTCGATTACGACCTCTACTTTATGCGAGATATCAGAAAGCGCCTACCTATCTATGGCAATGGCCCACGCTCACTCTCGCTCAAAGATGGAAAGGTTTACATTCCCACATATTTCTCCGACACGCTCAATGTAGTAAATCTCGACGACCAGAGTGTAAATTTTGTAGCATATAATCCATCACGTATTGAGTCGCCATCCGACAGAGGAGAGAAGGCTTTCAATGATGCAGCCCTATGTTATCAGAACTGGCAATCATGCAATGGTTGTCATCCGGGTGACGGCAGAGCCGACGCCATGAATTGGGATTTGATGAACGACGGCATAGGAAACCCCAAAAACTGCAAGAGTATGCTCTATGCATTCGACACGCCTAAGTGTATGATTTCGGGAATTCGCGACCACGCTGGCCTGGCAGTCAGAGCTGGATATAAATTTATACAATTCTGCGATATTCCAGAAGACAAAGCCTCTGATGTTGACGAATATATCCGCTCATTGAAACCACTTCCAAGCCCCTATCTAGTGGATGGCAAACTCTCAAAACAGGCAGAGTATGGTCGTACGGTATTTGAGAAACAAGGGTGCGCCAACTGCCACTCTGGAAAATACTACACCGATATGCAAACCCACCGCATAGGCGAGGATGTAGAGTTTGAGCAGGGTTGGGACACCCCTACCCTTGTAGAAGTTTGGCGAACTGCACCATACCTGTTCGATGGCCGAGCAACAACAATGTTTGACGTATTTTACGAGCATCGTCATGGCATCGATGGCAAGATTTCACGCAAGGATGCCGAAGCTTTGGCCGAATATGTAAATTCATTATAAATGAGTATTTTTAGGTATAAAATATTCCAATCGAACGCCTCGAATATTGACGTGGCACTGCAGGAGTTATTCACACTGATCGACTCCGTAAAACTCACACCCTTAAGGATAGTTATATTCTGCAATGTCATATCAAACGAGCACTATACACAATTAAGAGATAGCATCTTGTTAGCCAACAAGATGCATTATGCCGATACAGCTCCTTTGGTTGCGCTTATTGCACAACCACCACTTGATGCTGAGTTTGCTGCAGAGGTTACATTTGCCGACACAGAGAAGAACTCTATTTCTCGACATTCAAACTACATTATACTCAATAATGAAGTATTGCTTACAGGCGCACTGTACGCTCCCATATCAGACTCCATCGCCAATCAATCTGACCATATCTTCTCACAACTGGAAGAGATTTTAGATAGAGAGAGATTCAACATCAACGATATTGTCCGCCAATGGAATTACATTGAGCAGATAACACACCTATCGTCCGAAGGCCAAAACTACCAGCAATTCAATGATGCTCGCAGTAGATTCTATGCAAAAACAGATTGGGAAAATGGCTATCCAGCGGCAACAGGAATTGGAACAAGCTATGGCGGTGTAACAATTGTTGTTGATGCGGTAATAAATAGCGACCAATGTAGTCGAGCGATTGACAATCCGCTGCAAATATCGGCTCACGCCTACTCTCAACAGGTACTGATAGACAGCGACATTACTCGCCACAAATCTACACCTAAGTTTGAGCGTGCCCGCCGATTGGACATCGGTACAGAGTCGACAATCTACATCTCGGGAACAGCCGCCATACGAGGTGAGGAGAGTTCTCCAAGCAACGACATCGCAGAGCAGTTACGACTCACGATGGAGAACATCGCACACCTGTATGATAGCTCAGAATATGGGGTTGAGATGTTGCGTATATACCTAAAGCATCGCTCAAATTGGCAAGAAGTAAACAATTGGATAAAAAACAATTGCAATAATATAGAAACACTATGCGTCGAGGCCGACATTTGCCGCCAAGAACTACTTATCGAGATTGAAGGAATAGCAAACAAAAAATAGAAACAAGATAAATTTTACGACGTTATGAGAAGAAAACTTTTGCTACTTATCATCGTCATCTGTGCTACCACCTCATCAGTTTGGAGCCAGATTTCACCAGAACAAGCAGAACAAATGCGCATCAAATCGGAGTTGGAATATTTCAGCGTTGAATCGGTACGCAGTGCCTACAACGACTTCTGCAAAACACCATCGTACGATTCGAAACTCTATGGTGCAAAGCTCAGCAAGATGGAGAAATTAGCCGCGAAGAACGATGCACAATCGCAGGGCGAATTAGTTAAACTAAAGCGTGAGATATTGTTATCTAATCCGCTGCTTGACAATGCCAAAGTGATTGTTGGCCGTTACCGCATAGGCAACAATGCACGCCAAATTATGGCGCCATCACTCGGTACTCAGAATAACAACTGGTCAAATCAGTCATCAGCTTCGCGCAGTGGTTTCAATGCCGAGATTGCAGAGCTTAGCAATCTCCGTAGCGAAATCACCAGCCGCACAATATATAAGCCCGCAAATGGTTCATCGGTTACCGACCTTCTGCTGCACTGGGATGCTGAGCGCATATTATTTACTGCAGTTGGCGACGACCAGAAATGGGGAGTATTCGAAGTAAATCGTAATGGTAGCAATTTCCACCGCGTAATAAATAGCGAGGAGCCCGATTTGGAGTTCTTCGATGGCGCATATATGCCAAGTGGCCGCATTATAGCGATGAGCAACATCGGTTATCAGGGTGTGCCTTGTGTAAATGGCGACGACCCAGTTGGTAATATGATTGCCTATGAGCCCAAAACAGGTCAGATGCGCCGTATGACCTTTGATCAAGATGCCAACTGGCACCCAAGAGTGATGAACAACGGTCGTTTGATGTATGTGCGTTGGGAATACACCGATCTTACTCACTACTACTCACGTTTTGTAATGCACGCCAACCCCGATGGCACAGAGACCAAGGCTCTTTATGGTAGCGGTGGATGGTTCCCAAATAGTATCTTCGACATTCAGCCACTTCCTGGAGGTACAAACACATTTGTTGGTATTATCTCGGGCCACCACGGCATTGCACGTTCGGGCCGATTGATTCTATTCGACCCATCGAAGGGCCGCAAGGAGGTGAAGGGTATGATTCAAGAGATGCCATTCAGCAAACGTCCAATCGAGCCTACAATCAAGGACGAGCTAGTAAATGGCGTATGGCCACAGTTTATTAAGCCTTACCCTATTAGCGATAAATATTTCCTAGTAGCAGCAAAACTGACCCCAGAGTCACTATGGGGAATCTATCTTGTTGACATCTACGACAATATGACACTCGTTGCAGAGTACGAAGGCGAGGGTTTGATTAATCCAATCATCGTACAGAAGCGCCCTACTCCTCCTATTATCCCCGACCGTATAAAGCCAGCGGACAAAGAGGCGACAGTATTCATTCAGGATATATACCAGGGTGAGGGATTGCCAGGAGTACCCGTTGGCACGGTCAAGAAGCTAAGGGTATTCGCCTATGAATACACCTATATCAAGTCACAGTCTGACCACATTGCTCAGGGAATCCAAAGTGGTTGGGATATCAAACGTAACTTAGGTGAGGTAGATGTGGAGCCATACGGCTCTGCAATCTTCAAGATTCCAGCCAACACACCAGTATCATTCCAGCCCCTTGACGAGGAGGGTCGCGCAATACAGTGGATGCGAAGCTGGGTAACAGGTATGCCTGGCGAGGTAGTATCGTGTGTAGGTTGCCACGAAGACCAAAACTCTATGCCTATACCAAAACGCGTTGCTGCATCACAAAAAGAGCCTTCTAAATTGCAGACACCCGAAGGTGGAGTGAGACCATTTACATATGAATTGGAGATTCAGCCAATTCTTGATCGCAATTGTGTGGCGTGCCACAATGCAAAGGGTGCAAAGCCCGACTTTACGGGCAACGTTAAAGTGGCGGATGTGCCTACCCGCCGCGCTCAATCGGGACAATTAGATCTTACTCAGAGCTATCTGAATCTTCACCCCTATGTAAATCGTCAGGGCCCAGAGGCAGATATTTATGTAATGAAACCTTACGAATACCACGCATCGACAAGCGAACTTGTGCGCATACTCAAAGGCGGTCATCACGGTGTAGAGCTTAGCGACAAGGAGTGGCGCACAATCTATAACTGGATTGATTTCAATGCTCCATGCCACAGCCAGTTTGTATATAACAAGCTGTCGTACTGCCCCACTACGCAATATGAGCGTCGAATAGAGCTCACAAACAAATATGCAAATGGTGCTGGTGTTGAATGGAAACGCGAAATTGAGGACTATGCCGCATATATCAAGGCTAACCCACAACCCGCAGCCGAGCGCACCGAGCAGAAAGAGTCGCCAGCAAAGATTGTAACAACAAAGAACTTCCCATTCTCAGCCGAGGTGGCGCGCGAGATGATTGCAAAATTCAAAGATACACGTCGTACAATCCGCCTGGCTGACGGCGTTGAGATGACATTTGTAAGAATTCCAGCCGGAACATTTGTAATGGGCAATAATCGTCGTGGCTCAAACAACTCACCAGAGAGTGTTGTAAAGATTACTCGTCCATTCTGGATTTCGGAGAGCGAGGTGACTAACCAGCAATTCAACACCGTATATCCCGACCACGACAGCCGCTACACAGCTCAATTCTGGAAGGATCACGTAGGCCCAGGATACGCAGCCAATCGTCCTCAGCAACCCGTAACCCGCATCACATGGAATCAGGCCAAGGAGTTCTGCCGAGTTATCAGCGAGCGTTGCGGCGTAAATCTCGACCTCCCTACCGAGGCTCAGTGGGAGTGGGCTTGCCGCGCCGGTAGCAACACCGACTTCTGGTATGGTGATTTGAATACAGATTTTGCCAAGATGGAGAACTTGGCGGACTATCAACTACGCAAGATGGCCGTACACGGCATCGACCCACAGCCAGTAGCTGAGGGCACTTGGGTATATAAATATTATACATTTATGCCTCGTGAAGATAGTGTAAACGATGGCACAATGACTATTGCCGATGTAAAGCAGTACACGCCAAACGCGTGGGGATTGTATGATATGCACGGCAACGTGGCTGAGTTTACCCGTTCGACATATGCACCATACCCATACAAAGAGAAGGTAGCAGATGGCGAATTGAAGGTTGTCCGCGGTGGCGCATGGAACTACCGCCCCAAGAACTCAACGGCATACTCACGAGCATCGTATTACGCTTGGCAACCTGCCAATAACGTAGGATTCCGAGTTGTAATCGAGGAATAAAGAATTAGTTACATTAGATTGATTGCAGAGGTTGATTGTTAAGGCTTTCAACCTCTCTTTTTTATGATGTGAGAAATAGTTTTTGTAGTTGACTATTTTTTCACTATTTTTGCAGAGTCAATTCGGGGGCGACCGGTTTTGACAGCTTGCAGAGTTTGATTGTAAGCACGTCGAGCATTGTGTGGTGGCTCGTAAATATCAACACTCGAACTACAAATGGCAATAATAGCTATGCACTCGCTGCCTAATTTTCAAGGAAAATTAGCTTAATCCGCGAGCCCAAGGAGGCTTGCAGACGAGTATCCCGAGCGACTGTTCCGCCCTTTAATGGTTGCTTATATGGGGTATCATCTTTATAGGGATAGTGCGACATGTGTCTCGGTTGTTGTGCGAAAATTTAGAGACTGCGGCGAAAGATTAGGCTGTCTGTGGCCATTCTGAGCAAGAGGATTAAACGCAGAATAAACGTGTAGAAAGCTTTTGGATTCCTCGTTTGGACGCGGGTTCGACTCCCGCCGCCTCCACTTTTTGATGGAGCATTTGATGTTGACTCAAGTTTGGAATCACAGATTCCGACATCAAAAAGTCACATTCGATCACCCCTCCTTTATCCTCCCCTTACCGTAGGGGAGGATTTTTTGTTTAGGCAAAAAAATAGGTTGCCAAAATTACTGACAACCTATCATTTCTACACCTCAAGCAAGCACAACTCGCCACATAGAGATTTTTGGACATTTATTATACGTTGGTTACGACTTCCTCGGAAATGCAACGAGGTATCGCGCTCCGATGCCACAAACCTGCCATCTACTATAACATCGCACAACTCCACCAACTTGCGGCGAATAGGGTGCTGCAACAAATCCTCAAAAGTATAACCTGTATAGCACCATATGGTTTTATTGGTCTGAGTTTTAATCCTTCGCGCCAGCTCGATAAAACCCTCGGGATGCAACATTGGGTCACCACCCGTAAAAGTTACATTCATATCGGCATCAACTATGCGCTCAAACAACTCTTCGACCGATATAGCCACTCCGCCATTTTCGTCCCACGATTGTGGATTATGACACCCTTCGCAGTGGTTTTTACACCCTGCACAATAGAGCGAAGTGCGAAGGCCTACACCGTCAACCGAAGTGCCATACTTGATATCTAAGATACGAATGCTATTTGTGGATAACTCGGTCATTCAACTCTGCCAATTTTGCCTTGTTCCAACGCTCGGTTGTACCCACAAGGTAACCTGTGATACGTTGCAACTTATCAATATTATTACTACCGCACTTAGGGCACTCGGTCAATTCCTGCGCCGCATCCTCATAACCACAATTCATACAACGGTTGCGATTATGGTTCACCGAGCAGTAGCCAATATTATTCTTATCCATCAAATCGACGATATCCATAATCGCCTGTGGATTGTGAGTAGCATCACCATCAATCTCGATATAGAAGATGTGACCACCACCTGTGAGTGCGTGGTATGGAGCTTCGATTTCGGCCTTGTGCTTAGGCGAGCAATGATAATATACAGGAATATGATTTGAGTTAGTGTAATACTCTTTGTCAGTTACTCCTGGTATCGAGCCATACTTCTTACGATCGATGCGGGTGAATCTTCCTGACAAGCCCTCCGCAGGCGTTGCCAACACACTGAAGTTATGCTGATACTGCTCTGAGAAATCATTAACTCTGTCGCGCATATATGTCACGATACGCAAACCCAACTCCTGAGCCTCGGCACTCTCTCCGTGATGCTTACCAACAAGTGCAATAAGAGCCTCGGCAAGACCAATAAAACCTATACCGAGAGTACCCTGATTGATAACTCTCTCGATGGTGTCATTTGGTTTCAAATTCTCACAACCAGACCACAATGACGACATAAGCAGTGGGAACTGTTTCACCAAAGCGGTCTTCTGGAAGTTATAGCGATCGCAAAGTTGCTTAGCGGTAATATCCAAGATATTATCCAACTTCACAAAGAACTGCTCGATACGCTGTTTCTGATCCTCGATACCCATACACTCGATAGCAAGGCGTACGATATTGATAGTCGAGAACGAAAGGTTACCTCTTGCGATAGATGTCTTCTCACCAAAGCGATTCTCAAATACTCGAGTGCGGCAACCCATAGTAGCTACTTCATACTTATAGCGCTGTGGATCCTCGGGATTCCACTTCTCGTGGAAGTTATATGTTGCATCGAGATTTACGAAGTTAGGGAAGAAACGACGCGCTGCCACCTTGCAGGCAAACTGATACAAGTCATAATTCTTATCCTCAGGCAAGTAGCTCACACCACGCTTCTTCTTCCAGATCTGGATTGGGAAGATAGCGGTAGCTCCGCCACC
Source organism: Alistipes sp. (assembly GCA_045632085.1). Classification (GTDB taxonomy): domain Bacteria; phylum Bacteroidota; class Bacteroidia; order Bacteroidales; family Rikenellaceae; genus Alistipes. The sequence continues at coordinate 127,074 of JAZQVY010000034.1, forward strand.
AACGCCCTCGTAAGTAGACTGAAGCAACTCTCTGATGATACAACGACCCTCGGCAGAGACATCAGTTCCATAGTTGATAGACGAGAATACCACCTGATTACCTCCACGCGAGTGGATAGTATTCATATTGTGGATGAAAGCCTCCATCGACTGGTGTACACGATTTACAGTGCGATTGATTGCATGCTGCTTGAAGCGCTCATCACCCTGCAGGAAGTCGAGGTCACGATAGATATAATCCTCAATCTCAACATCGTATAGATGCTTTAGGTTAATTCCTGTAAGCTTCTCGATTGTTTTAATCTCCTCTACAAAACTGCGACGCACGTAAGGTGCAAGGTAGAAATCAAAGGCAGGAATAGCCTGGCCTCCGTGCATCTCGTTCTGCACAGTCTCCATCGAGATACAAGCCATAATAGATGCTGTCTCGATACGCTTTGTGGGACGGCTCTCGCCGTGACCTGCCTGGAAGCCGTGCTCCAGGATTTTATCCAATGGATGCTGGATACAAGTAAGTGACTTTGTAGGATAATAATCCTTGTCGTGAATATGCAGATAGTTGTTCTTTACTGCCCACAACGTATCCTCCGAAAGCAGATAATCATCCACGAAAGGCTTGGTAGTCTCAGAAGCAAACTTCATCATCATACCAGCAGGTGTATCGGCATTCATATTGGCATTTTCACGAGTTACGTCGTTAGATTTTGCTTCTACAATCTCCAAAAACATCTCGCGGGTCTTTGCCTTACGGGCAATGCTTCGCTTATCACGATAGGCGATATAACTTTTGGCAACCTCCTTACGGGGTGAAGCCATAAGCTCCATCTCGACCATATCCTGAATCTCCTCTACCGATGACTGCTCCTTGCCGCGGAACTCAATGCGGTCCACGATTTTATAGACAAGTACTTCATCCTCGCCTGCCGATGTAGTAAGCATCGCTTTACGGATCGCTGCGGCAATCTTCTCGCGATTAAAACCGACAATGCGTCCATCTCTCTTAACAACTGTCTGTATCATATGCGTAATCTTAATTATTTGCAAGCTATGATACTCACGGGAAAACGAATGTGGATCTTGAAAAAAAGAGTCTACAATCGACGCTCTACTACCCGAAAGCATCTAGTAATGTAATAAAGGCAGGTCTTCTGACTTGTTTCACTAGTGCGACCTTCCCACCCTATTGGCAGTGGTCATTATGAATGCACATAGTCTTAAAAACTTACAGCTACGGGTATAGTCTCGGAATTGCACCGATGTTCCCTTTTCATTCGTAACGGCTTTGCCTAATTGAACACCTTTACCGGACGACAAAGGTAGAAAAAATTCTACTCTACAATAGCCATTGCATAATTTTTTTTCAACATATTTTTCAACATATCAGCAACACCCACTCCATAACTTAATGATTAACATTTGCCACAGGGGTTTTACGCTTGCGAGCAGCCGCATTCAGATTTATATGGCCACAGTTGATTTTTCCATCATTTTAATGTATCTTTGCTAGGATTAACCAAAGAAGATGTTACGCAAAATAGCAAATATAATCCCAAAGAAGTTTCACCCAAGAGCATTGGGGGTCGCTATTACCGTATTATTGAGAGCCATTCTCAACTTTTTTGGTATTGCTATGCTTGTGCCGTTACTAATGCTTATACTCGATGCCGACGCTCTGCAGTCTAACCATATAGCCAAGAGCCTCTATGAGACATTGGGTTGCAAGAGCCATTCGCATTTTGTGATTGTAAGCGCAGTAGCCATCGTAGGATTTATAGTATTAAAAAATGCTATTAATCTTTGGCTATACAGATATGAACGAGATTTCACATACGATCTATACGGCAATCTATCCCGTAGGTTGTATATGGACTACTACCATCGAGGATTGCTATTTATCGCCGACCACAACTCTACAGAGCTTTCGAGAAATGTAAATATTGTCTGCCTGAATTTTGTAATTGGCGTACTAAAACCAGCCGCAGCCATCGTGGGCGAAATTATTCCGTTCGCACTTATCATAGTTGCTATTATCTTCTACGATCCAACAGCATCGATTCTTCTGGCACTTACATTTGTGCCGGCTGTATGGATTTACTATTCGTTTGTCAAGGAGAGGCTGCTGCAATATGGCAAAGAGGAGAATGAAGCTCAGAGAGAAAAATTCCGTAACGTAGCAGAAAGCTTCAGAGGCTATGCCGATGTAGAGATTAGCAATGCCCTGCCTCAAATTATATCATCATTTGACGCTGCCACAGATCGTCTTGTTGCAATGCGTAAGCGTGATGCAACACTCTCAACCATTCCACAGGGTATTACCGAGAGTTCACTCGCAGCAGGTATGGCGGCATTGATAATCATTGGTGCTTTTATGCCAGAGCGCAAAATTGGCCTGGTATTCGGTTTATTCGCAGTTGCGGCAGTCAGACTATTGCCATCGGTGAGAAATATACTGACGTCGTTGACAGCCATACGCTACAACTTGCACACGATTGACACACTCTCAAAAATGAGCGATCACACCCACCCCGTCGACGGCAACACAGAAAGAATACATTTGCGACAGGAGATGGAGATACGCAACGTATCGTTTAGTTACGAGAAGAAGAACAACAAAGAGATTTTAAGCGATTTCTCACTCACAATTAAGCAAGGCGAGAGAGTGGGAATACGAGGTGCGTCTGGCGCAGGCAAGAGTACACTTATGAACCTAATGCTTGGATTGTATACCCCCGACAAGGGAGAGATATTGATTGATGGTGTGGAACTCAATACATCGACACGCAGAATGTGGCAAAATTGTGTAGGTTATGTTCCACAGAGCGTATTTCTGCTGGACTCTACCCTATTAGAAAATATTACCTTAGGAGTAAAAGCCGAAGATATCGACCACAAAAGAGTGATGGAGGTGATTGAGATGGCTAGTCTTACGGAGTTTGTCAAACTATTACCAGATGGTCTAAACAGCCGCATCGGAGAGGCTGGTTGCAGGGTGTCAGGTGGAGAGAGACAACGCATAGGCATAGCTCGAGCCCTCTATAAGAATCCCGACATACTCTTCTTCGACGAGGCAACCTCTTCGCTCGACCGCACAACCGAGCAGAGTATCAACTTTTCAATCGAAGAGCTATCGAAAAGAAACCGTAATATTACAATTGTTGCTATTGCTCACCGCGACTCTTCATTAGAGTTTTGCAACCGCATCATAAACATCGAGAAATTATGAGTTGCAAGAAGCATTTATACTACACAATAGCAGGCTTGGAACTCTGTATCGATAGAGATTTGATATATGCCGATGCGGGTGAAGAGCAACAGTGCAGATTAGCCAGCTTTGAACCGTTTCAACAAGATGGCGCATCAAAGCCGATGCCCGATTTTTCGGCATCGCTCGAGGTAAAGAGTAGCTACGAAGACTTCATCGCCAAGACAAAAGGCAATGGCATAACACTCCTCCACTCGTTTGAATTTAGCGACATAAAGGCAACATGTCACTTCTACCGCTATGCTACAAACGAAGGCAACAACTATCTGCTCACAATAGAGGATCACGACTCGATAATAGCAGAATTTGATTACGATACTCTGCACGATAATGCCACATGCAACACATTCAGCGACACCGTCACAGAGAGTTACATATTCTCGGCAGCCATTCGTTTTGGATTATGGTTTACACTGGGTATTGCAGCTGCAAAACATCTCGTTGCTGCAGTACACTCCTCCACAATAATTCACCACGGTCAAGCTGTGATGTTCCTCGGTGAATCGGGCACAGGCAAAAGTACCCACACCCGACTATGGCGAGAGAATATCGAGAACACATCACTGCTCAACGACGACAGCCCATTTATTGGTATAGTAGACGGGGAAGTTAAGGTCTATGGTTCTCCCTGGAGCGGTAAGACACCGTGCTACAAAAACGAGAGCTATCCGCTTCGAGCAATAGTGAGATTAAGCCAGGCTCCACACAATAAGATTCGCAGGACAAAAGGTATTGCCGCAATCGGTGCATTGTTGCCATCTCTACCTCCAGCATTTGCATATGACCACACGCTGAAAGATTGTATGTATGAGATATTAAACAAGGTCTTGACCACAACAGAGCTATACCATTTGGAGGCTCTACCCAATGCAGATGCATCCGATCTGGTACATAAAACTCTATTTGAACAATGAGGCTAGAGCTAAGCAACGAACTTTTTTTTGCAGAGGTGGAGCAGTTGATATCTCAAGGAGAGAGTGTCACTATCACCATTAAAGGCAATAGCATGCGACCCTGGCTACAAAATAGCAAGCACAAGGTTATTGTAAAGCCTTTAGCAGATAGCATTTTGCAGTGTAGTGATATAGCCCTATTTCACTACAAGGGAAAACACATCCTACACCGAGTGGTGAAAATCGAGAATGATAAAATCACATTTTCGGGCGATGGTAATATTGGCATAAAAGAGCAGGCCTCGAAAGATGATGTCATTGCCTTAGTTGAGAGCATCATCACCCCTTCAGGACGAGTGATAGAGTGCAATAGCAATGAGTGGAAGACAAAAAGTAAATTATGGTTGGCTTTACCTCAATTTGCAAGACGCATCATACTTGGCATTTTACGAAGATTATAAATTTATAATAAGATACTATGGATATTAGAATTGGACACGGATTTGACGTACACGCCTTGGCGGAAGGACTACCTCTTATAATTGGCGGCATTAAGATTGAGCACACAAAGGGCTGCGTGGCACATTCCGACGGCGATGTGGCTATTCACGCGATTTGCGACGCTCTACTTGGGGCATTAGCTCTTGGCGATATAGGCAAGCTCTTTCCCGACACATCGGCAGAGTTTAAGGGTATAGATTCAAAGATACTCCTTAGAAGAGTATGCGATGTGATCAACGAGAAGGGGTACAAGATTTCAAACATAGACTGTACGATTGCCATGCAACGACCAAAACTACGTCCCCATATAGACAATATGCGCCAGACAATGGCCGACGTGATGGGCCTCGATGTAGATAGAGTATCTGTTAAGGCTACAACCACCGAAAAACTCGGATTTGAAGGACGAGAAGAGGGTGTATCGGTTGATGCGGTTGCACTATTGATCAAAGAGTAAAAAAAAGAGCTGTACCGACGGGCACAGCTCTTATTATTTTATTAATTAGTGGCGGCAGGATTGGTCTTTCCAAGCTCTTGGAAAAACTTAGCCGCCTTACTTTGATGAATCTCAGCACGATGGCCCACACGCCCCAAATAGCGCATAGAAATTTTTGACGACGCTACTATAAGTTCTGCTTCACCTGTTACCGTTGATATCACAAGCTGAAAATCATATTTGTCACCCGATGTTGCAGCCGAAAATGTTATCACCCACTCTGATTGTTGCTTTCGACTTTGATAGTTTGCGATAGAATCGCTATCAAAATTTAACACAGTAACATAACCGCTCGGTGAGTGCACTACAGGAATATGCACTTCCAAATCAACAGGTGAAATGTAGAGATAGTAGTAATCTACATAAATCATTTTCATCGTACCATCTGGAGCCGACTGCATAGCGCTAGGATAGAATGCAATAGCGTGGCTGGCAACCAAAGAATCGACCTCAAAAGCCATACCTGCAGCAGCTGCTGCACGACGACCAGCACCACTATCTGGTTTATTCAGAGATGAGGTCGGTGAGGTAAGAGTATCCAGGGAGGTAAAGTCGGGGCCTTGAAGCGGCGCTGATTTCATCACAGGAATACTATCTGGCCGAAATGAGAAACTACGGACCAACGAATCTGCCACGGGATTTTGCTGAATATCTGCAATAACCTGCTCATTCTTATAGATATTGTGAGCCGAGGCAATTATGACTGCCAACATTGTCACCACTATACTACCATAGAGAGTGTAGATATATCTTTTCATACCCAATCGTTTTAATACACCTGAGTAATTGTTCCCGAGTACTGCACAGCATTATACCAAGGATTGGTAATTGTCAGTGTAGCTCCACCGTAACGTTTGTTGATTTCGAAGTGGAAAGTGTATTGGGTGGTGGCATACAAGTAACACCTAAACGAGACAACCCAACCATCTTCTGTTTGCTGAGTAATAAAGTCGCTAAGCGATGGTGCACCTGTATTAAGCAACACATAACGATAAGGGGGAGTGTAACCAACATAGTATGGCAAACAGACATCAACCGAGCCACGCAACACAGTAACCATATAATTAGGATTCGTCAGGAACTGCGTATTGCCGGCAGGCAGCATCTCAACAGACTGGGGATTAAATTGAAAGTTGTGTGACATCACGATTGAGTCGATAGCCTTCTCAAACTCGGCTATTTTCTCGGCTCTATGTGCTGCTCGCTGTTCATGAGTAAGCTTTGCAGGCTCAATTGGAGCTTGCTGCGAGTAGGCCTTATAGGTATAAGGGCCACAATAACTGCATACAATGATGCATACTGAAATAAAAAGAAGTCGTTTCATAGCTATAAAGATTTTACGCTGAAACGACTTCAAAATTCTTGCCTAACGGATTATGCGACGTAAAAATTCTCCTGTAGCACTCTCCTCCGACTCGGCTATCTGGCTGGGTGTGCCGACTGCAACCACCCTACCGCCACCGGCTCCACCTTCGGGGCCCATATCTATAATATGGTCAGCAACCTTGATTACATCTAGATTATGCTCAATGACAATAGCAGTATTTCCCCTATCAACAAGTTTATTGATAACACCTAGCAATTGACGTATATCCTCAAAATGGAGACCCGTAGTAGGTTCATCTAATATATAGAGTGTACGGCCTGTCTCATTTTTCGAAAGCTCGGCAGCAAGTTTAATTCGCTGGCTCTCTCCACCCGACAAAGTTGTGCAAGGCTGACCCAAAGTCAAATAACCAAGACCCACATCTTGAATAGCCTTCAACTTTTGATATATAGAAGGAATATTAGCAAAAAAATCCACTGCAATATTCACAGTCATATTCAGCACCTCGTCGATACTCTTTCCCTTATACTTCACCTCCAACGTCTCGCGGTTGTAGCGATGGCCTGCACAGGCTTTACATCTTACATACACATCGGGCAAGAAATTCATCTCGATAGTCTGCACACCTGCACCACGGCACTCCTCGCATCGACCACCATTGACATTAAATGAAAAACGTCCCGCCTTGAATCCTCGAACCTGAGCATCAGGGGTAGCCTCAAAGAGTTTTCTAATATCAGAAAAGACATTTGAATATGTAGCAGGGTTACTACGTGGTGTACGGCCAATTGGTGATTGATCTACCACAACCAATTTATCAATATTCTCCAACCCCTCTATTGAATCATATGGCAATGGCTGATCATACGAACGATAGAGTTGGCGGCTGATGATTGGGCGCAGGGTTTCGTTCACGAGGGTCGATTTACCCGAACCACTCACACCCGACACACATATAAACTTACCAAGTGGGAACTCCACATCAACACCCTTAAGATTGTTTCCTCTGGCCCCTCGCACCCAAATACTTTCACCTGTTCCCTTACGCAGGGTTTTAGGGATGTCTATGGTACGTCGACCGCAAAGATAATCGGCTGTAATGGAATTGGATTTCATGATATCATCTATCGTACCAGCAGCCACTATTTGACCACCACGACGACCAGCCTTAGGACCAACATCGACAATATAATCTGCCGAACGCATCATATCTTCATCGTGCTCAACTACAATCACCGAATTACCAGCATCTCGCAACTCTTTGAGAGTATTTATCAAGCGGCGATTATCACGTTGATGCAAACCGATGCTTGGCTCATCAAGAATATAGAGCACATTCACCAATTTTGAACCTATCTGCGTGGCCAGACGAATACGCTGGCTCTCTCCACCCGACAGAGAGCGGGCTGAACGGCTAAGTGACAGATAAGCCAGGCCAACCTCCACCAAGAAGTGCAGACGCTCGCGAATCTCCTTTACAATCTCCTGTGCAATCTTCTGCTCACGCGAATTGAAATGCTCCTCGACGTGCGACATCCACTCCGAAAAATCGGCTATCGACATTGACGACACCTCGGCTATATTCTTACCACCTATACGGAATTGTAACGACTCCTTCTTCAATCGCGAGCCGCCACACACGCTACATGGGCGGTGTTTCATAAACTGCTCGCGCCACTTTTGTCCACGCTTTGACTCCTCATCTTCGGTGGCGGTAACATACTCTGCTATACCCTCCCACGCAATCATTCTGCGACCAGAGACAGATGAGAACTCAGACAAATCAACTGTCAAAGGTTTTGCATCACCATACAGAATGGCATTCATACCCTCTTCGGAAATGGTATTGATGGGGTCGTCGAGCGTAAAATCATAACGACGACCAAGTATTGTCAAGAGTGTAAATATCTTGTTATTCTTATACTTACCAAGAGGTTCTATTGCCCCCTCGCTAAGTGAAAGGTTTTCGTTAGGAATTATCTTATCTTTATCAAATACTGCCTCCATACCCAAGCCACTGCATCGCGGACAAGCACCCTGCGGAGCATTGAACGAGAAGGTGTGAGGTGCTGGATCTTCGAACGCAACTCCTGTTGTTGGACACATCAAATGGCGAGAGTAATAACGCATACCCTCGGCCTCATAGTCATAGAGGGCCATAGTGCCTTTACCCTGACGCATAGCCTCCTTGAGCGATGCCATAACCCTCTCGCGCAGATCCTCACCCACACGCATACGATCCACCACAAGTTCTATGGTATGGATCTTATAACGATCAAGCTTCATTCCCGACGAAATCTCGCGAATCTCGCCATCTATACGTGCATAGATATATCCTCGTTTGGCAAGCGATTCGAAAAGCTCACGATAATGACCCTTGCGGCCCTTTACTATTGGAGCCATAAAGGCTACCCTACGGCCGTCAAAACCATTTATAATCAAATCACAAATCTGCTCATCGGTGTAGTGCACCATCTCCTCGCCGGTGAGTGGTGAATATGCACGAGAAGCACGAGCATACAACAGACGCAAGAAATCATTAATCTCGGTGACAGTACCTACCGTTGAACGAGGATTCTTATTGGTAGTCTTTTGCTCAATGGCAACAACGGGACTCAGTCCTGTAATCTTATCAACATCGGGGCGTTCCATCGAGCCGACAAATTGACGTGCATATGTCGAAAGAGTCTCCATATATCGACGCTGGCCTTCGGCATAGATCGTATCAAAAGCCAACGACGACTTGCCCGATCCAGAGAGACCGGTTATCACCACCAAAGAATATCGGGGAATGGTAACATCAACATTTTTCAGGTTGTGTACCCTGGCCCCGGTTACAACTATTTTATCCTCTTTATTTGATTTCATGGTTACATAAAATGCACAAAAAGCGCACTATTAACTGAGTGCCTGAAGCATGGCGCTCAACATACCCTTCAACGATATAAGTCCCACCAAGTCGGCGAAGCACACAACAAGAATTGCCATTGTAAACCAACGCACAAACTTCACGCCCCAACTCATTGCAAAATGCGAAGCGAGCACAGCTCCCAAAATATTACCCAAACCATGCCAAAGACCATATGCGTAATCAACCTGATCATTCATGATGAAGATAATAAGCGAGAATGGAGTTGCAAGGAATATGATAAATCCTTTGATAACGTTTGCCGTGATGATATCAAGCTTCATTGACCAAATGGTTACAGCCAAAATCACATAACCCAAACCGATATAGATGTATCCACCATAGAAGCCGAGCAACAGAAACCACAGATAGTGGTAAGGCTTGATTTTCAAAGGGTGGCCTCCGTGAATATGAGGCTGCTGAGTGTGACTTTGGTCAAAGATCATATAGACAAGCACTACGGTAAGCACCACAGCCATACATATTGTAAAGATTATATCACTGATGCGAGTGGCGACCAATGAGCCAATAATATTACCTATAACGGCTGGTATAGCCAATTTGATACCGCTACTGATGTGCAACATTCGTTTACGGATAAATGCCACCGATGCTGTCAGATTCTGCAAAACCACAGCTATACGATTGGTACCGTTGGCTACGCCGATGGGCAATCCCAACACCGTAAAAAGCGTTACTGTGATAATAGCGCCTCCACCGGCCAGAGTATTTATTATTCCGACCAGAACACCCGACAAAACTAATATTATCTCTACTGCGTAGTTACTTATAAACTCCATACATCTAAACAATGTTTGACAAAACTTTTTGTCAATTGTTAAAGATACAAAAAATATCAATACCTAAAGGTATTTTCACAAAATATTTTCACAAAAAAAAATATCGCCACCCTATTTGGTAGCGATATAGTAGAGATCAAAACTTTGTTCCGTTAGCTGACCTATAGTATAGTCCTCCATCGTGATAGAGGTTGTGAGATTCTGATTCTCAGCAAGCAATCGGCGTCGATTCAAGCGATTCAGAATATCATATGGAATCTGCAAAATCCATCGTGGCAGACGGTGCTGTAAATCGAGAATATCGAATCGAGTTATTCGCTCCACGCCTCGGCGATTCTGCTCGTAATACTCCATCACACGCTCATTACCATAGACACCCATACGCTCCACCGAAGAGAATCCTCGCTTGAGCAATAGCTCCAACTCATCAGCATTATACTCTCTTACGTGCCAAGGATTGCGAGTAAGAGACATAGGTGCATTAGGAGTTGAAACGATAAACTTTCCACCAGGGCGCAAAACCCTGCTCACTTCGCGCACAAAATCAACATCTTTCTCGATATGCTCGATGACTTGAAACGAAACTACATAATCGAAGCTCTCATCAGCAAAATCGAGAGGAGGCACAACCATCTGGCGGAACTTTGCATTGGCAGGCAACTCGCTCTCAAACTCGGGAACATTCTTATCGATGGTGGTAAAACTCTTTGCTGCAGGAGCAATCACATCTACACCATAGCCCATACCTGTACCAATCTCAAGCACATCACCCGAGACCAATTCAGTGGCCTTATAATAAGCCAATATAGAACGCTGAAAGACAAAATTATCCGACGCATCGCGCTGCGATACACGCTCGGCTGTATGAAGTTTTGCCATATTACTTCTTGAGTTTAATCTGACGAGACTCAGCCTCAATATCACCACGCTTGAGCAGCATACCTACAGCACGCTTAAACACTTTCTTGCTCATCTGCGTTGCAGCGTGCACCTCCTCGGGAGTGGAATCATCGCCAACAGGCAACACACCGCCATTATTTTTCAGCAACTCAAACAATCCATCAGCTGAAGCAGCTACGCCATCGTAGCCCTCTCTGCGCAACGACAAATCAATGCGATTATCCTCTGTGATACGGCGCACATAACCCTCCATTCTATCACCCACCTTTACTGGCTGAAAAATCTGATTCTTATAGACCATACCCCAGTGGCGAGAGTTGATGATGGCACGATAACCGATTGGGCTCTCCGATGCAATCAACAAATCAACCTTCTGGCGAGGTTCAACGGTAATAACATCGTTATCGATAAAACCTTTAAGCTTCATAGTTGCCACACAACGGCCAGTGATGTTATCCACATACAACCATACCACATAGCTACGGCCAGGCAACACACCACCTTGCTGGTTGCGATTAGGCAAGAACAAATCCTTACCCGACACACCCCAATCGAGGAACGCACCGTGAATGTTCTTATCTACAACCTTCAACGCAGCTACCGTACCCTCGGTAATAAATGGCTTATCGGTCGTTGCTACCAATCTATCCTCCGAATCGTGATAGACAAAAACCTCAATTTCATCGCCCACGGCATTACCCAGCGACACAAAACGATTGGGAAGAAGCACCTCCTGTCCCTCTTCATCGGCCAGATAGAGGCCATAATCCGATATGCGGTTAACCTTTAAGGTCTGAATACGTCCTACTTTCATATAAAACACTTTTTGCCTTGCGCCTATGGCCTCGGCCTGAAAACGCGGGCAAAGATACAAAAATTCATACAACTATCGCCAGATTAGTAACGAATAGTTATCTTGGAATCCTTCAAGAAAACATCGTGACTGAGGGTATATCCCTCCATTGGCTTGCCATCAATCTCTATTGAGCGAATCAAATCGTCGGCAGATTTACGGCCCGAGGTATTAATTGTAATGGTATTTGCTCCAGAACGAATCTTCACTTTGTCATAGAGTGGCGACACCATCTCGTATGTATTATCACCCACTACAACGGGATAGAATCCCATAGAACAGAAGATGTACCACGCACTCATCGTACCATCGTCCTCATCCATTTCTGGTGCAAATCCATCAACTTTATTCTGGAATGCACGGCCAACAAATGGAGTTGGATACTCAGCATTGCCTCCATAACGGTGAATCATATCCTCTTTGGTGAGCAGATCACGCACCAAACGCTGGCTACCCTCAGGATTACCAAACACATTATAGAGCAAAGGAGTATGGATATCGGGCTCATTGCCCTGATTGAACAAATCATTCTTGAAGAAGTAGTCAATCTGCTCGGCAAGCTTCTCCTTGCCAACCAATGCTATCATCTTATCAAAGCAGTGTGGAGCAGCCCAGCGATACTGCCAACGAGTACCCTGATAGAGACCATTGCCACGCATTTTTACAAAATCATCACGAATATTCATAAACTCAGTTGGCCAAGTGGCATCAAACAGAGAGTCAGCCTTGGCACTGTACATTTTGGCATCTTCTTTCTCGCCTACCAACTCAGCAATCTGGCCCAATGCCCACAAGTCGTAAGAGCTCTCCAAACGCTGGTCGGGGGTACGATAAAGCAAATCGTGAGCAGCCTCACGCTTCAAACCCTCATAACCAACCTTCAAATCCACATTACGAACGCCCTTCTTCCATGCATCAAGAATCACAACGCCACTATGCTCGGTACGAACAGTTGGAACCGACTCGTGAGGAGTAGCCCAATTGGCCTTACCTGTGCGATATTGGTGCAAGAGCGACATCACGATATCCTGCGTAGCCTCAGGCTCAACAATTGTAAGCAAAGGGAACTTTGTACGGAATGAATCCCACATACTCCACGATGAGTAATAGTTAAATCCGTCGGCATTATAAATCTTACCATCGGTACCCTTATATCGACCGTCGTTTGTAGTCACATCCATTGGGCTGAGATAGACACGATAGAGAAGGGTGTAGAAAATTGTACGCTGATCCTCGGTACTACCTTTCACTTGTATCTGATTAAGCTTCTCACGCCACTGCTGGCGTGCCTGCTTGTGTAATTTATCGAAGCTCATCTTGCCCCAATCTGCAGCAATATCATCTGCCGCATCCTGACCCACAGCCGAGACTGCGATACGCACCTCAACCTGCTCAACTTCATCAGCAAACTCCAAAACGGCATTGGTAGGATTGCTCTCTACAACCTTAAAATCTGAGTTCACGCCAAAGTTGAAGTAAAGTCTATAACTACCTCTCGAACAAGCAGTAGGAGAATCAACGTGGCCATTAATCTCAGTATCTGATTTCACCTCATATGCCGCTGCAACATTGTGCGTATCAACCGATGCCAAAAAGTTAACGTAGAGCAATCGGCGACCCTCTTTAGGGAAAGTGTATCGCTCGATAGCCATATTCTTAGTGGCCGTAAATTCTCCCTTGACGCCATTATCAAACATGGTCTCATAATAACCAGGATATGCTTTCTCCGTACCCTTCACAACCTTCAACACATCACTCGCAAGAGCTGGCTTTACACTCAGATTACAGCCCGTACCGCTACAACCCACACCAGACACACGATTAATCGAGACACCCGATACTATAGGTTCCGCATAGTCGTAGCCCACGTGACTTCCTGGTGAGCTATCGGGGCCAACGGCAATAGCACCAAATGGAACCGCTGCAGCAGGTGACATCTGACCGTGGTCGCCCGACGTACCAAGAAACAGATTTACATACTTTTCATTTTGCGCAGAACATACCATCACTGCGCAAATGGATACTATCAACAACAAAACTCTTTTCATATTATCGCTTTATAATTATAATAATCTAATTATTCACTCTTCAACACAACAGGTCCTAGCAAACCATATTTTTTAAGTTCAGATTTTGCTGATGGACCGTTGATTGTCCACGTCTTGCGTTCAGACTCAGGCTTCGAGGCATCATAAACCAAACGATTAAACCAAGTGCTTGTAACTTTAATCTGCAAATCGTTCTCGCCCTTGCGAACATAATCGGCAATATCGATTGCATAAGGAGCACACCACAAAGGTCGCAAAACCTTAGAATTTATAGTAACCTCGGCAATCATATTGACACTGCCCAAGTCCAACAACAAATTATCAGGCAACTCTTGCAGATTGAATTTATTTGAGTAAACCACACTACCCGAAAAGGCTTTACCCTCCTCTGAGATCGGCATATCAGACCAAGCAACTAAATCATTTATCTTCAGTTCAGCAGGAGCACCCCAACCCTCAGGGAAACGGACACTCCACTCCGAATCGATACTTTGCTGATTCTTATATTCAACAACATTTGCACTCTTTTGCTTTGCATCGTGCTCAAACACCACAAAGCAAGAGCCTGCTTTGGGCATATCAAGCGTAACAACCGAGTAATCACCCCTGCGGTCAACTGCCAAAGGCTCTATTTCACCAGTTACGGCATTCCACAACTCTGCTGCACCATCAGCCAAGAATGCCACTTCTCCACCGAATGATGATAATTTCTCTGGTGTAACGAAATACCAATCAGCACCCTTTACTGCACGATGAATCCATCTAACATTACCCTTAACGTCGGGCTTGATAGAGAGCATCGACAAGGCATCATCGATTGATACTCCGCTCAACAATCGACCATTTCCGATATTCGAAATTTTACCATCTGTAGCATCTCCCCAGATAGCTTTAACAGCCTTATCAAAACGTTGTTGAGACTCATCTCCACCCTGCAATGTTGCAAGTGAAACAGGGGCATTGGCTACAATTGTAGCACCTTGCTCCAGAAGGTTATACAGACGTTCCAAAGTCTCAGGTCGCATACGCTTGTTTTCAGGAATCCACAACACCTTATATGACAAGCCTTCGGGAGTTACAATATCTCCATCCTTAACCGCTAGACGATTAAGCAAAACATCGGGATTACAATAATCATATTTATATCCAGCAGGGAAAGGATACTCCTGATCAGGCTTGTGGCTAATCTCATCGCCCAAATACCACAACACATCGCTAACCGATTGACCTCGCTCCAACATATAGCTGCATCGCGCCAGATATGTGGTTAGCTGACCAACGTATGGCCACCAGGTCTGGCCACGCAGGAATGGAGTTCCAATTCTTGAGCCCATAGATGTACCCGGAGGCAGGAATCCAATCTGTGGATTGTGAGTATAGGTATGGAAAACGTTATGGGTAACACCCTCTACAAAGTGGTAGTCGGCATACTCTTTGAGCATATCCAGATGCTCATCCCAAGTAAGCGAGAATGAGGTAAACGACTCCGCCGCAACGCGAGGTTTACCATAGAGTCGAGCCGCCGAAGCGGTAGGCTTGACTGGTTTGAAATTAAGTGAACCCACATAACCCGTAGAATATGGATGCCAGAACTCACACATCGGGATATCGGCATACTTGAAATACTCCATAATATCCGCTGGGAAGATATCGCCAGCGGCCGTCTCGTATGAGACGGTCAAGCCCTCTGCGTGGCCCAACTCTGCCATACGGCGATAAAATTTATTGGCGAACAAATCACCTACAACAGAACGCCAATCCAGCAAAAAGCGAGATGTAGTCTCTGGAGAATCTATCACATAGCCAAAGAGTGCTGGCAACCAATTACGCAACTCGTAACCCTTGCGCTCGATAAACTCCTGCTCCATCTTCATAGTCCACATCTGAGTTCGACACTCCCAGCTATCGAGCAATAATCCACCAAGCATACCACCCTGCAATACTCCGCTTGTGAGTCGGCCAATATATCCAGCATAGTGGGCTTCGGGGCCTTCGGTCGATAGTTTATCGCACTCCCAACCTGTACCCTCGGGAGGTGCAGGAGAATTCTTTTTGCCCTCATTGACGTGACCAATACGCAAAATAGTCCACTCGCCACCCTTTGGAGCACTCCATTTGAGATTACCCTCAGCATCCGTATATTGAGAGATATCAACAACTCCATTTTTGGCGATATAGGCCTCGGCACTCTGCTTGACATCGTCAGCAGTACGCTCAAAACTACGCAAGGTCCAACCAGCCTCCGACTGCCAGCTATTTTTGTGCGCTGTCGACCAAACTTTCACACCGCGCATATTCATATCGTAGGCATTGGTAAGTTCTATACGGCAACCCACAGCCTCGCCTTTCTCTTCACAAGCAAATGTAATAGGTTTATCATCCTGCCAGCTACTCTGCGGCAAATCGGCATCAACGACTTTATGTCTACTACCATCGGCCTTGATAACATAGCAATTTATGTGAACACCTGGCTCGTATGACATATTATGATTGAGTGTCTGAACCGCAGGAAACTCGATTGAGCGCACCACCGCCGGAGCCGAAAAACGAGTTTCGACCCAGTGGGGATTATCGGCAGTAGTGGGAGTGAATTTTACGGCTCTATTATTGAGCATCAAGTCATTCCACTTATAATCGCCACTACCCTTGATTGTGGTATATACCAAAGGCTTACCCGAATCGCCCTCCAGACGAGGAAATGCAACGACTGCAATATCGCGATAGTCTCGCCACTCCTCAGCGCTTGGCTTAGGTTTTTCAAGCGTAATTTCAACATTGCCTCCAGCAACATCGGCTCTACTATAAACCAATGTACGCATTGCATTTTCTGGTTTAATCCACGGGCCTCCCGACATTGCCCAACCTGGGCAGTTCTGCATAGTAAACCTAAGACCCAGGCGTTTACACTCATCAGCCGTATATTTCACCGCCGAATCCCAATTCTCGCTAAGGCACTCAATTTTTTCGTTTGTAGCAGGCCACTGACCACCAAACTGGCCATGGAAGAGCTGAACACCAGAAAGTCCAGCCGAGGCAATAGCCTCCAAATCGGCTGTGATGCCTTCGTGAGATACATTACCGCCAATATAGTGGAACCAAGTTTCGGGATAGTGCACCTTATCGGGCGATACGAATGCTTTACGATCATGATTACCAAACTTGCGACTCATCTCGACCGAAGATGGTACCGCTATAGGTTCGTTATCGCTGCACGAAACTGAAAAAATCATCGACAACAACGCAGCTGTGTATGAGCCAAACAACAAGCTTCTCCTCATAATGATTTTAATTTAGATCTATTACTAATCATTGATTGGTGTTCTAAAAAGCGTTAAAATTCCATTAAAATAGCAACATCATTAGCGCCACTCTCAATTTAAACACATCTTAAAACAGCAACTACCAAAAACATTAGATGCAAATTTAGAAAAATTATTGGATTTCGCAGACAGAATATCGATTAATTTAAGCGTAATAATTTGCTTGGCAACTCGGCTTGTATTATCTTTGTCGCTGGAAAAAGCACACAAAGCTAATAAAGTTCATATTATATGATAAGCAGAAGAATGCTCAGAATTAAGGTCATCAAGGCCTTGTATATGCATCTAAAATCAGAGTCAGACTCACTGATGGCCTCGGAGAAGACACTCCTTGCATCAATTGACAAAACTTATGACCTCTATTTCCAGATGCTCTCATTGGTGGTAGAATTAGCTCACTATGCCGAGCAACGCCAGCAGGCTGCCATGCAGAAGAAATTGCCCACTTATGAGGATCTTAACCCCAACCGCAAATTTGTGGAGAATAGCGTCATTCGTCTGATTGCCGATAGCGATTCGGTAAACGACTATTTGGCAGCTCGCAAGCTCAATTGGAGCAAGTACCCCGAACTCATCAAGATGCTTTACAATCAGTTGGAGGAGACCCCCTATTTCAAAAAGTATATGTCATCACAGGAGCGTTCGTTCCGTGAGGATTTGGCTCTCATCACCGAGTTCTACACCAAGGAACTCGAGGAGTGTGAAATGCTGGAGGAGGCTTTGGATGAGCAGTCTATCCTTTGGAACGACGATTTGGGTTTTGCCCTCGTGATGATTACACGCACACTCTCAAACATGCGCCCATCTCACAAAGAGGTGAAGGTATTGCCTAAATTCAAGAGCGACGAAGATTTGGACTATGCAACATCGCTCTTTGAGAATGCTGCAGTGAATTTCGACGAACATCTTGAGACAATCGAGCAGTACACCCGCAACTGGGACGTAGAGCGCATCGCCTATATGGACAATATCATTATGGTTATTGCGTTGGCTGAGTTGATTTCTTGTCCATCTATTCCGGTAAAGGTTACTCTCGACGAGTATATCGAGATTGCTAAGTTCTACTCTACTCAGAGCAGTAGCACCTTTATCAATGGCGTGCTTGACAAGATGGTAACCTCTCTTACAGAGGCTGGCAAAATCAACAAAAGCGGCCGAGGCTTAATCTAATTTTACAAGAAGAGAGGAATGCGAGTTAATGTCGGCAAGATAGCCATCACAATAATGGCTGCTGCGGTAGTTTTGGTTTGCCATTCGTGTAGCAATGCACCAAAGAGCAAAGCAGAGCAAGCTAAGGCTCCGGCACCAAATGCGCAAACCATAAATATTTCGCCCGAGATACTCAGCAAAGGTATTTGCGATACGCTCAGATTTGGTGTAATGCGCCAGGGCGAACAGGTGATTAAAGATCTGCGATTGGTGAATACGAGCGAGACGCCCATGGTGCTACTCAGGCACGTTACATCGTGCGGTTGTGTGAACATCGAATATGAGCGCAAGCCCATCACACCCAAGCAGAGCAGCACTATCCATTTCACCTACGACTCTCGTGGTCAAGCGGGTTGGCAAATGAAACTTTTGGAGTTTTATTTCGCCGATTCGGGCACTCCTCTCAAATTATACATCGAAGCTGAGGTAGAGTAGTATTGTAAATTGAGCAATAATGTATATATTTGCAAGCTACCCTATCGAAATAAGGCAAACAAGAAATAGTAAACAATAAAATAAAGAGAAAAAGTTATGATGAATTTTTTGCAGGCAGCTGAGGCTGCACAGCAGCCCAGTATGGGCAGCTTCTGGGTTATGATGTTGCTTATGGTTGGAGTTATGTACTTCTTTATGTGGCGTCCAGAGTCAAAGCGTCGCAAGGAGATGGCAAAATTCCGCGATGGCCTCAAGAAGGGCGACAAGATTATCACAGCTGGTGGTATCTATGGCGTTGTTAAAGAGGTAAAGGCTAACGAGCCTACAATCCTCATCGAGGTTGACAGCAACATTACTTTGCGTATCGACAAGAATATGGTTGTAGCTGACAACTCACAGTTGGCACAGCAGAAGTAATAACCGCAAGGTCAAACAAAAAACTATCGCAACATTTTTGCTGCGATAGTTTTTTTTGTGCTTAATTGTCTCGCCTACTTCGACTCATAGAATTCCTTCTGTCTTTTCACAATGATTTTCGCCAGTCGTTTGTATAGACCCTGATCTTGCTCTGAGCCACTCTTCAGCTCTGACCAGGCGTGATTACCTTGATAATAGGCCACATTGTAATCATCGAACACACCATTCTTTTCGTATGAGTCTATATATGCAGCCATACGGCAACCTCTATCGCCATTGCGTTGCAAAACTCGTTCATCGAACTCCATTTCCAGCGACATATTGGCAGCCTTTGCCAGCTCGCAAGTCTCGTCAATACGCGAATCCGGAACCGAGGTGTTGAAGAAATGGTTTGGCTGGAGATATGCGTGATCGAAGCCCCACTGCTGCCATTTTTCGTAGCCATTAGCCTTGAAATATGGAATCCAATAGAAGTCGAGATCCTTCTCGTGGATATAATCCGACACAGCCTTCACGAATGTAACCGTTTCTGTCACGTGCTCTGCCAACCAATAAAATCCACACAATTGCACATTCTCCAGTTCAGCCTTCTTGAATTTCTCAATAAGCAGGTCGATATACCATTTACAGGCTTTGATACGGTCGGCATCGACATTAAAATCAAGCTTCTGGCCATCCAACTCACCCCAATCGGTCTGACCAAGGAGTGGCTCTGGAAGAGAGAGCACAATCTTGCGACGGTGGAACTCGCCGCCGATTCTTTCGCGCGCCTCGCCAATTGCATCATTCAGCGCAGCGATATCGCGACCGGGAGTCAGATATTGATCAATCAACCCAATCCAATTCTCCTTCTGCGCCCCACCCTTGCGGTAACCAGTAGCATAACCTCGTTCATCGTTACAGATAATCTCCAAAAAGAGGAATCCATCATAAAGCCACTGCTCCTTTCCATCGACAACATCGGTCGAAACATACGGAGCAAACTTCTCTTTATTCCAATCAACCTTTCTATGACTTCCGCCATCGTATATAAGCACAAGGTCACGCACCTCATCGCGGCAAACCACCGACTTAGTGCAGGATGCGGATGAAAACAACGTCGCAGCAAGTGCGAACAGAACAACTCCTTTTCTAATTTTCATATAGATTATTTTTAATATTATTTCTCTATGGTTGGTGCATAATGCTCTTTTTGTCGAGCTGTGATTAATTTCACTAATCGGTCATATAAAGCCCTCTCGTTCTCAGTTCCGTGCTTGAGTTTGTAGAATGTATCTACCTCCTGATAGTAGGCCACATCGAGATTATTGAATACGCCATTCTTTTCATAGATATCGATATAAGCCGTAAGACGGTCACGACGGTCACCCTTGCTCTCCAATACTCTGTCGTCGAACTCCATCTCTACCGACATATTGGCCGCAGCAGCAAAGTCGTAAGTGTCCTGAATACGAGAATCGGGTACATCCAAATGGAAGAAGTGGTTAGGTTGCAGATAGGCGTGGTCGAATCCCCACTGCGCCCATCTTTCACGACCGACACCTCGATTGTAAGGTATCCAGTAAAAATCCATTCCTTTCGAGTGCACATAGTCGGCCACTTCGTTTACAATGCTGTGGGTGTCGATAACGTGCTCAGCAAGCCAATAAAAACCGTCAAGCTCAAGGTTTTTCAATTTGGCCTCCTCTATGCGCTTGATGATATAATCTACATACCACTTTGAAGCAGCTACTCGATCCTTGTCGTAGTAAAAATCAAGAGCTTTGCCATCAACCTCACCCCAATCGGTTTGAGCAAACAGAGGCTCGGGCAATGAGATGACCAATTTTCGAGGATTGTACTCACCGCCAATATTCTCACGCGCATCGCTGATAGCATCGTCTAATGCCATAATATTCAGCCCAGGTGTGAGCCACTGATCGATAAGGTCAATCCACTCCACTTTGCGGCAACCGTTTGCTCGATAATTCTTAGCAAAACCTCTCTGGCTGTCGTAGCTAATCTCCAAAAATAGGAAGCCGTCAAACAACCACTCTGCTGGTTTTTCGGCAGTGGCGTCTGTTGCGACATATGCCGAGAAATGTTCTTTATCCCACGTTACGGTGCGGAATTTTCCGCCATTGTAAATCAGTACCAGGTCACGAATTGACCTTTTTTCCTCATTACGCTGCTTTTGTGATGAGCATGCTATATTGAGAAATAGTGCCAATATAGCCAACAATAATGTAATCTTACTATTCATCATATTGACATTTGAGAAATTTCACTACAAATATAACATTTTTTCAGTGTTAATTGTGGGCTATTTATATGTTTGTGTTAATTTTGTATAGCATAAACAATAAATAAAATTTGTATGAATTTAAAGAAGATAGTATACACATTTATAATTCTTATAGTTGCGGCTAACATTATAAGTTGCGGCGCAAAAAAATCTCACTCCACAGGCAGTGACACAGGAAATATTACAGCTAAATCGGCCAATATGGTTGAGCGACCAGCTCTCTTTGTACCTACACTTGCCCCAGAGGCACTACCCGATGATCAGAAGATGTTATACGTCTGTGAACACTATTGGGATAAGTTTGATTTCAGTGATACAACATTTGTTACGCGTGCTGACACATCTAATATGCTCACATCGTTTGCAGTCTATGCGGTTGGTTGTGTGCCCGATTCGTTGGCCGACAAATCGATGAAGAAGCTTATGCAGAAGGCCTCGAAGTCGAAGAAGATGTTTGAATACTTCCTCTTCCTTGCCGAGACAGTGTTGCACGACCCCAATTCGCAGCTACGCAACGACGAGAAGTATATCCCCGTATTGGAGAGTGCTATTCGCAGCGAGTGGTTTGATGAGTATGAGCGTATGCCATACGAATTTGACCTCTCGATAGCTCTGCAAAATAGAGTGGGCCGACCAGCCAATGATTTTAGTTACACCCTACCCTCGGGCAAAAGCAGACGAATGTATGACATCAAAGCTGATTACACACTTATATTTATTAGTAACCCCGGTTGTCCTATGTGTCGCGAGGTACGAGAGCAGTTACTCTCATCGCCAAAGCTCAACGAACTAACCGAGCGAGGTGACCTCAAAGTTCTGGTATTGTACCCCGACGAGGATTTGACAGCCTGGAAGGAGCATCTTACAGACTACCCTTCGGCATGGATAAATGGATATGACAAGAACAAGGTAATCACTCGCGAACGTAGTTACGACCTTCGTGCTATACCAGCGCTCTATCTGCTCGACAAAGAGAAACGAGTGATGGCCAAAGATTGTACTGATGTAGCCTATATCGAGGGCCTGATTATCAAATCTGAATAATACTAACCAACGTTGCGATGAAGAGAATCCTGATTGCTTTGATTTTGGCATTACCATTGTCAATTATCGAAACACTGGCCAGCAATCCAAAAACTGAAATATTCAGAAGTGAAGTCTATCATAAAGGTATGGCTGGCTACTCTTCTTTTCGCATACCTGCAATCATCCGCACCAAAGGCGACATCTTATTGGCATTTGCCGAAGCTCGCAAAGATGGAGGTGGTGATTCAGGCAATATCGACCTGGTCGTTCGCCGAAGCGAAGATGGTGGCCGCACGTGGGGCGATATAATAACTGTGTGGGACGACGGAGCCAACACCTGCGGCAACCCTGCACCTGTAGTAGATTACAATAGTGGCAAAGTATTATTACTAATGACATGGAATAACGGAAAGGATAGCGAGCACGCCATTATGTATCGTCAGTCTCAGGATTCACGCCGTGTTTTTATTTGCTATTCTGATGATGAGGGCGAAAGTTGGAGTACTCCGAGAGAAATAACATCTTCAACAAAACGCGATAATTGGGCTTGGTATGCAACTGGCCCTTGTCACGCCATTCAACTCATAAATAAACCACATCGAGATCGCATTGTGATTCCCTGCAACCATAGTGTATATGAAGATGGCAAATCGGCATATCATTCCCACCTGATACTATCTGATGATGGCGGTGAAAGTTGGCGAATAGGAGGCATAATGCTTGGAGGTAATGAATCCACTGTGGCCGAGAGTGCCGATGGCTCGATTGTGCATAATGCGCGTTGGCAGAGTGGAGATGATCGCTTTGCACGACACTTTACAATAAGCAATGATGGTGGGCAGACGTCAGGGCAGGTAGTGCGCGATGCCAACCTCATTGAGCCAGTGTGTCAAGGTAGCATGATATCGTATGTATACAATCGCAAGTTATCCAACAAAATGCTCTTCTCGAACCCCGCATCGACAAAAAGTCGCGAATCACTGAGACTAAGATTAAGTCGCGATGGAGGTCGCAGTTGGAGCGAAGGAGTTGTGATTGAGCCGGGCAAGGCAGCCTATTCAGACTTAGTAGTACTGCGTGGCAGAGATGTAGGAGTATTGTTTGAAACCGGCACAAACAACACATATGAAAAAATTGTCTTTGCTGTCATCAATCGCAAAGCAGTTAAATAATCATAAGCTAAACTTATCGAGATATAAAAAATCATTATCAAAAAACTATTGCAAACATACAAATTGACTATATCTTTGCAATAGAAAAAGAAAACAAACTATAAAATAACAAACTTAAAACAAACAAAATTATGGCAAAGAAATTTCGTTGTACAGTATGCGGTTATATTCACGAGGGAGATACAGCTCCAGAGAAGTGTCCTTTGTGCAAGGTTGGTGCAGATAAGTTCGTAGAGGTAGAGGAGCAGGAGGGCGACCTTACATTCGTTACAGAGCATAAGTTGGGTGATGGTAAGGGTGCAAGCGAGGAGCTCTGGAAGGGTTTGCAGGACCATTTTATGGGCGAGTGCACTGAGGTAGGTATGTACTTGGCAATGAGCCGCCAGGCTGACCGCGAGGGTTATCCTGAGATTGCAGAGGCTTACAAGCGTTATGCATTCGAGGAGGCTGAGCACGCATCAAAGTTTGCAGAGCTTATCGGTGAGGTTGTATGGGATACAAAGACTAACCTCAAGAAGCGTATGGAGGCAGAGAGCGGTGCATGTGAGGATAAGTTCCGTTTGGCACGTTTGGCTAAGGAGCAGAACTTGGATGCTGTTCACGACACAGTTCACGAGATGGCAAAGGACGAGGCTCGTCACGGCGCTGGTTTCCAGGGACTTTACAAGCGTTACTTCGGCAAATAGTTTAAGTGAAATATGCTTTCAAATCGGCCACTCATATATAGGGTGGTCGATTTTTTTTATAACCAGTCACATAATAAAACCCATTATCGATAATCAAGAAGATGAAAGGCTTCCAACGCAATAGCACACATAAAAAAACTGAGATATGCATCTGCACATCTCAGTTTTTCTTTGCGTTCAAATACGCGACATTATGAACGCAAGAGGTATATAACTTATCGGATAATAGTCTCCTGACGGTCTGGACCAACAGAGATAATCTTGATAGGCACACCAGTCTCCTTCTCGATAAACTCTACATATGTCTTAAATTCAGCTGGGAAATCCTCATAGTTACGGATACCGCTGATAGGAGTCTTCCAACCCTTGAACTCAGTATAAACTGGCTCCAAATCATCTGTTACCTCATATGGGAAGTAATCAACAATCTCACCATTGATCTTATATGCAGTGGCAACCTTTACAGTATCGAAGTCGTCCATAACGTCAGACTTCATCATGATAAGGCCAGTAACACCATCGACCATAACAGCATACTTCAAAGCTACCAAATCCAACCAGCCGCAACGACGTGGACGACCTGTTACAGCTCCAAACTCGTGACCGATTCTGCGCAACTCCTCACCTACCTCATCGAAAAGCTCTGTTGGGAATGGACCGCTACCTACGCGTGTGCAATATGCCTTGAAGATACCATACACATCACCAATCTTTGTAGGGGCAACACCCAAACCTGTACATACGCCAGCACATACTGTGTTAGAAGATGTAACAAATGGATATGTACCAAAATCAACATCGAGCAATGAGCCCTGAGCACCCTCAGCCAAGATAGCTACATCTTCGTTGATATACTTATTAACCTCGTGCTCGCTATCGATAAAGCGGAAGCCACGCAAGTACTCGATACCCTCAAACCAAGTCTTTTCGTACTCTGTAACATCATACTCAAAACCTTCGTACTGAGCAAGCATCTCAACGTGCTTATTCTTGAGTTTGTTATAACGGTCAATGAAATCATCGGCCAACACATCACCGAAGCGCAAACCGTTACGGCCTGTCTTGTCCATATAAGTTGGGCCAATACCCTTCAATGTAGAACCAATCTTCGACTTGCCCTTTGCAGCCTCGCTGGCAGCATCAAGCATACGGTGAGTTGGCAAAATAATATGAGCCTTCTTTGAGATGAAGAGTTTCTGCTTAACATCGATACCCTGAGCTGAGATATTCACGAGCTCCTCTGTAAGGCTTACGGGGTCAACTACCACACCGTTACCAATGATATTAACCGAGCCCTCGCGGAAGATACCCGATGGCACTGTACGCAAAACGAAGCTATTATCACCGAAGTGCAAAGAGTGACCAGCATTAGGACCACCCTGAAAACGAGCAATCACTTTATAATTTGGGGTAAGCACGTCAACTACTTTACCTTTACCCTCATCACCCCACTGCAATCCAAGTACTACATCAATTTTTTTCATTATCTGTTAGCATTTTACGCAAAAGACATTTTTTGCATTCAAAGGTACATATTATTTTCTATCTGCAAGCTTATTTTTAGCAGGAAATTATCAACAGGTTGTTAAAAAATGACCCATAGACGACAAATACATATAAAATGGTCGGAAAAAATTTCCACAGACCAATAAATAGGGATTCTCCACCACAATAGCAGAGAATCCCTTATATGTATCACAAATGATATTAGGCTACTCCATATCCTCGTCAGCCAACTGGTTGGCCTCCTCCTGGATATCCTCAGCACCCTTCATATCCTCATCGCCGAAGAAATCGTCATCAATACCGTCATCACCGATCTCGTCGATCTTAACATCAATCTTCACGAGGTATGAAATCTCCTCTGTCTCGTAGGGTACAACATAGAAGAAATCACCATTAGGCTTATCAATACGTGTCATTACCTCGGCAAAACCGCGAGGATATAACTCTTTTACAGCCTCTTGCTGCTCAGCTGTGAGGTTGTTAAAACTAGTAACTAATCGTTTTTTGGTGTTATTCGGTGTCATAAATCTCAAAATTTTCTGCAAGTATAAGCAAAATTTAGATAGATTGCCAACTCTGAATATTTTTTTTGCATTTTTTTTGATTTATGCATTTGTTACAAACAAAATATGTACCTTTACTGCTAAAATTCGCCCGATCTATGAGTGTAGAACAACAAATCAGAGAGTTACGCAGTCTTCTCAACGAGTATAATCACAAATACTACGTCGAGAATAACCCCGTTGTATCGGACTTTGAGTTCGATGCTTTGTTGCGTCAACTTCAAGATTTAGAGAGAGATAACCCCGAATTTGACGACCCCAACTCGCCAACCAAGCGTGTTGGTAGTGATTTGAGCAATTCATTCAGCAGTGTCGAACACTCATTCCCCATGCTATCACTCTCTAACACCTACTCGCTCGACGAGTTGCACGAGTGGATTGAGCGTACTGAGCGCGAGGTGGGGGAAGTTGAATATATGTGTGAGCTGAAATTCGACGGTACTGCCATATCGCTCACCTACGAAAACGGCCAACTTCTACGTGCAGTCACCCGCGGTGACGGAACTCGCGGCGACGATGTCACAGAGAATGTACGTACAATCCGTTCGGTCCCATTGGTACTGACTGGCGAAGGCTATCCCGACTTCTTCGAGATTCGAGGAGAGATATATATGCCCTACTCGTCGTTCGATCGCCTAAATACTGAGCGCGAAGCTGCGGGTGAGCAGTTATTTGCAAATCCACGAAATGCCGCAGCGGGCACACTCAAATTACAGCAATCACAGATTGTAGCCAAACGAGGATTAGACTGCACACTCTATCAGTTAGCAGGCAAGCAACTTCCTTTCGAGTCGCACGCCGAGAGTCTAGAGGCAGCCCAACGTTGGGGATTCAAGGTCTCGGACTGCAGCCGATTGTGTCGTTCTAAGAGCGAGATTGACGACTATATTAAATATTGGGATACAGCCCGCAAGCAGATGCCTTTTGCTACCGATGGTATAGTGATTAAGGTTAACCGCTATGCTGACCGCCGCAAGTTGGGCACAACATCAAAAGCCCCAAAATGGGCTGTGGCCTATAAATTCAAAGCCGAGCAGGCATTAACACGCCTGCTGAAGGTAACTTATCAGGTGGGCCGTACGGGAGCAATCACCCCCGTTGCCAACCTTGAGCCAGTGCTTTTGGCTGGCACAACAGTTAAGCGTGCGACACTGCACAATGCCGACCAGATTGCAGCACTCGACCTGCGCGAGGGCGATATGGTCTATGTGGAGAAGGGCGGCGAGATTATCCCGAAGATTACGGGCGTGGAGCTTTCAGAACGAGCTACCAACTCTACCCCACTCCAATATATCGACACTTGCCCCGAGTGTGGTTCGGAATTGGTGCGTTATGAGGGCGAGGCCAAGCACTACTGCCCCAACCAGAACGGCTGCCGTCCACAAATTTTGGGACGAATAGAGCATTTCATCCGCCGCAAGGCTATGAATATTGAGAGTTTGGGCGAGGAGACTATCGGACTGTTATTCGAGAATAATCTCATTAACAATATTGCCGATATTTACAACCTAAGAGCATCGCAGCTTGCCGTTTTGCCACGACTTGGAGAGAAGTCTGCTGACAACATTATACAGAGCATAGAGAATTCGAAGCAAGTACCATTTTACCGCGTACTTTTTGCGTTGGGAATTCGTTTTGTTGGCGAGACCACCGCAAAATATTTAGCTGCACACTTCCGCTCATTAGACAACTTAATCAAGGCCAGTCGTGAGGAGTTAACCGAAGCAGAGGAGGTAGGCGAAAAGATCGCAGACGCTATCATCGATTATTTTGCCGACGAAAATAATATAGCCATCATCGAGCGACTTCGCTCGGCAGGACTCCAATTTGAGGCCGAGGAGAGGGTTGCAACATCAGAGAGATTGGCTGGTCTTCAATTTGTTATTTCAGGCTCATTCGCCGACCACTCTCGCGATGAACTAAAGGCTCTCATCGAAGCCCACGGAGGAAAGAACCTTGCAGCCGTTTCGGCCAACACATCATATCTGCTGGCTGGCGACAAGATCGGCCCTGCCAAATTGCAAAAAGCAAACAAATTGGGGGTGAAGATTATCTCCGAACAAGAGTTTATCGAGATGATTGGTGGCGATGACACAATTACTTCGCCTCAAACACCACAAAGCAAACAGCCCGAAGAACCAAAACCTTCGACTGATAACACAAAAGAGAAACAGACAAACCACACCCCAACAGCCATTCAGGGCTCACTATTTTAGCACCTAAAGCAGTTTGGGAGAATATAAATATAGATTAAAAACAAAAGATTATAGTTCAACTATGAAACGACACAAACTTAGCGGTGTAGGCGCCGCAATGATTACCCCATTTAAGAGCGACTTTTCGTGCGATTGGGATTCTCTTCGCTCGATGCTCGATTATGTGATTGATGGAGGTACCGACTATATAGTAAGCCTCGGCACAACTGCCGAGACCCCTACCCTCTCACCCGACGAGAAGAACGAGGTGTTGCGCCTTACAAAGGAGCACGTCGCAGGCCGTATGCCTATCGTGGCTGGTGCTGGCGGTAACGACACCCGCAAGCTCATCGAACACATCAAGCAGATGGATTTGGAGGGAGTGGAGGCTATCCTCAGCGTTACACCATATTACAACAAGCCATCGCAGGAGGGACTCTATCAGCACTTTATGGCTGTTGCCGACTCTTCACCCGTGCCCGTCATTCTCTATAATGTACCAGGTCGCACAGGAGTAAATATGACCGCCGAAACCACCTGCCGTCTTGCAGCCGACCATCCCAACATTATTGCCGTTAAGGAGGCTTCGGGCAAGATTGACCAGATTGACCAGATTATCAAGAACCGCCCCGAGGATTTCCTCGTATTGTCGGGCGACGATGGTATGACTGTAGATGTTATGCGCAAGGGTGGCGAC
The DNA here is from genome assembly GCA_045632085.1 of Alistipes sp. GTDB lineage: Bacteria > Bacteroidota > Bacteroidia > Bacteroidales > Rikenellaceae > Alistipes. Next base: position 156,572 of record JAZQVY010000034.1, read on the forward strand.
GGAGTTATCTCGGTTGCTGTAAACTCATTCCCCAAGAAGTTCTCTCGCGTTGTCAATTTGGCAAAGCAGGGCCTTTTCGACGAGGCCGACAAGGCTTATGAGCCACTTCACGAGGCAGTATGTGCACTCTTCGAGCAGGGCAACCCGGTTGGCGTAAAGGCCGCCCTCACAATTTTGGGACAGATAGAAAATGTATTGCGTCTGCCACTTGTTCCAGGCACCGATTTGCTGATGAAGAAGATGGAAAGATTGATTCGCGAATACGAATTGTGCTAAATCATCGTTCTACATAAAACGAGAATAGAGATTTATGAAGAGATTACTTTTGGCTTTTATGTTGATTCTGCCCCTCATCGGTTCGGCAAAGATTCCCGACGAGGAGGATATACGACGCAAGATTTTCGACCCAACATCGAAATTCTACTACATCAATCTGATGATGCGTTACAACAACCTCGAAAGGCTTAACGACGAGGAATATCACTACCTCTATTATGGTTTCGCATTTCAGGAGAACTATAAGCCTACAGCCTCAAACCCTTCGGCCGATGAGCTGTATGCAAGTCTTGCGGGGCTCAACACCGAAAATCCCGACCAACGACAGCTTGAGGAGATTGTAATCTTCTGCAACAGAGCATTGGAGCAGGACCCATTTAGCCCAACAATACTCAATCTGCTCGTTTATGCCTATGGCACAATGGGCGACAAAGAGAAGGAGAAGGCCTATTTCTATCATCTTAATGGAGTGATGGAGACCATCAAGACATCGGGTGATGGACGCAGCGAGAAGTATCCGATGCATATTTTGATGTTCTCGCACGCCATCGACGTCGTAAATTCGATGGGATTACAGAGCCGACGCCCCCAAATCATCAGCCGAACGGTAGAGATGGTGCCACTTGTAACACCTCACGAGGTGCCAGATGGCAAGAAGATTCGCGGTTACTACTTCGATTACAGCCGCATCTACCGCAACAAACCAGAGGGAGCTACTTTCAAGCGCGAGCGCACTTGGCAGTTCAACAACCTCGGAGTAAAAGAGTATAAATAGTGGCCTAAAGCCAAATAACAACTAACCCAACCATGAATTTAAGATTAAATCAGATATTATTGGTGTTGATGGCAATACCACTCCTCATATTTTCATCGTGCAAACCAGACGAAAAGCAACCAGAGGATGACGTAACGCCACACACACTTATATATTATTTTACAGGCACATCACTCAGCCTACACTTCTACAACAATATCTCGGCTGCAGAGGTTGCTGTGCGTAAAAATGTATTGCAAAACAGCCGCATCGTCTGCTTTTTTCAATCAAGCGACAAGCGCAGCGCTGAGGTGATTGAGCTTGTTTACAACAACGGCGCTTGCGAAAGAAAGACGCTTGCTACATATGAGCTACCAGCAATTATGGATGCAGAGCGACTGACATACAACCTAAAGGAGATTATGGCATTGGCCCCAGCAGAGAGCTATGGCCTTGTGATGGCAGGACACGCAACAGGTTGGGTACCAATCAACGGTGTAGCACAATCATCTGCAACAATCTCTGGAGGCAAACCAACAAAGCGTCCCTACATCAGCCACGAAGAGTTATGGAAGAAGCAGGAGACTGGTGTAGAGACCCGTTTCTTTGGCGAAAAGTACTCTAGTACTGCAGCCAATGCATTCGACATTCCCGACCTGGCTAAGGCATTTAGCGATACAGGTGTATATTTCGACTACATACTCTTCGATGCCTGTCTGATGGCAAATGTAGAGGCTCTGTATGACCTTCGTAGGGCTGCACGCTACATCATTGCATCACCTTGCGAGATTATGGCAGCAGGATTCCCATACACCGATGTTGTACCTTTGTTGATGAAAGATGGTGGCCGTTCACACGACCTTGCTGGCGTATGCCTGGCATACAACAAGTACTATGAAAACAGCAAATCTTATCGCTCAGGCTCAGTAGCATTGGTAGATTGCTCCCAGCTCGATGCACTCGCTGCCGCTGTAAAGAAGGTAAACAACGCCCAACAGAAGAGCTACGACCTGGATAACATTCAATCTTTTGAGGGACATAGCGACCACATTTTCTTCGATCTGGGTGATTATATCGAGCAGATGTGCGACGACGAGCAAGCCCTCAAAGCATTCCAGCAGCAGATGAATCGCACGATACCTACCAAATACACATTATCGGTATTTTGGACCAATTTGGGGGTTGCGGGCGAATATCCAATCAAGAGCTTCTCGGGGCTTACAACTTCAGCTCCATCGATACTCTATCGCTCGGATTATGAAAATACAGCGTGGTACAAAGCTACCCACTAAGATAGTTTTCATCAAAATAAAAAGCCTGTCCAACTTCGGTTAGACAGGCTTTTTCATATCTATTTTGATTTACTCTGCTCTATACTTCAACAGAATTGAATCTGGCGCTTTATCGAGCTCGAGGGTTAAACCTTCAGCAAGTTGTTTACCGCTGAAACGTTGCTCCTTGCCATCATTCTCGTTTCTTACGATATAGGTAGCATCAGGATCAAGACCGCGAAGCTGCACCGAGATAGACTCCTGCTTACTATCCTTGCGGCGGAAACCTACAACAATACCGCTCTTATCAGATGGGCGGTTGAGCTGATAAGCAAGCCACACATCGTCACCAGTCAAATCGCCAAGGCCCGTGAGCGGATAGTAATCCTCCATAAAATATGGACGCAACACCTTAAACTCTGCCAACACCTTCTGCATATCACCTATCGAGCCACGCTTTGCTGTAAGCTCCCAATTAGTAACAGTGGCAGCGCTAAGACTTGAGCGGAAGTTGTAATTATCAGCACCATAGAGGCCCGTACCGTGCAATGGCAAGAAGAAATTCAAACCGTAGGTGTGGCATTGGTAGCCATTCACCTCACCATAGCGATAATCTGTGCGCCACAACGGTATGCTTCGGCTTGTAGTCTCGAGGTCGATACGGCGACCACCCGATGCGCAGTTATCGATAATCATACCTGGGAATCGGTTCAAGAGATAATCCCAATAGGCATACAAACCCTCCACATATCGAATCTCGCGCATACCTTTTCGCTGCGGCTCATCGTAAGCCTCCCAGAATCGAGCAATTGGCATATTGAAATCCTGGCGATAGTAGTCGATACCATTCTCCTCAATCATATCACCTATATACTTGCAAAGCCACTCGTTAGCCTCCTTGTTGCCCAAATCGAAAAGGTAGTTATTTTTATCAGCAGCCACCTTCAACAGCCATTCGGGATGCTCCTTACGGAACTGAGTACCCTCGTATGCTCGCTCAGGCTCAAACCACACCATAAACTTGGCGCCGACCTTATGAGCTGCATCTGACAAAGGCTTCAAGCCATTTGGAAAACGTGTTTTATCCACCCTCCAGTTACCGGCATTTGTCCACCAAGAGCCGCCACTAAAATCAGGGCCTCCACAACCCTCATACCAGCCAGCATCGAGCCAAAATACTTCGGGCACAATACCAAACTGCTTGTGACGGTTAATGAGCGCCACTGCAAAATCCTCAGTAAGACAGCTATACTCATTACAAGGAGCTGGATCACCCCAATCAAATCCGCCACACAAAGGCGAGTGAGCATACTCATTATCCACCTTGCGAGTGTGGTGAGCCAAGATGAATCGACGGAACTGATTGTTTCCAGTCATAAAATCCTCACCCTGCCAAAAGAGCATAGCTACAAGAGGTGTGCGGATTGTCTCGCCTGGGTAGAGGTGTAAATCCATTGTCTTCATTCCTGATGCCAGATTTACTCCTTGTTTATCCTTCATTGCTATATCGGCAAACCATGTTCCGGTCCAGCCAATACCTACAACCACACCTTTCTTGTCGGGAGTAATGATATTGAAGAATGGGTATGCCGAAATATCCGATGGACGGCCATTCTTTGGCGACATCTTCAATGGCTCTACACCAAGGGTAGTATATTGCGGACTAAAATCGGACCTTGAAGCAGTGCTTCCTGCCGAATGAAGCACATTAAAATCACCTGCCGACACACACGACATAGTGTAGTCGGTCACCTTCACATCCTTAATCTGCTTGGTATTCTGCGCTGAGGTGTTGGTAAAATGGAGCAACCACTCCACAGCTCCAAACTCCTGAAATCCCTTCACATCACACTTCACCTGCAGACCCGATTGCGTATCGAGATACGACACCTCATATCTCACTACACCCTCAGCAGACTCAACCTTACGAATGGAGTGCTTCCACTTGCGGATAAACTCTACTGAATT
>JAZQVY010000035.1:0-116144 GCA_045632085.1 Alistipes sp.
TCTCCATTGTAAAAATAAATTGTTTTTAAATCTTAGCTCTAATCTCAAAGGTATTGTTTGAAATTACTCTTACTTATTCAGCAAGAGCGAATAAAACTTTCTTAGCTGCTCAATATCTTCAAAGAACTTTATCTAATCTTAACTTAGAATCTTTTTTGTCACTTATCGCTTTTCTCAAGCGGAAAGCGGTGCAAAGGTAAGGCATTTTTTTTATTCTACCAAATATTTTAGAGCTTTTTTTCTAAAATATTTTACCCTCCTCTTATCAACCTCTAAATAACTCCTGTTATCTAAAGCGGTTGCAAAGGTAAGAATTTTTCCTTAACCAGCAAAACTTTTTTTACTGACTTTCCAAAAAAAAATCACTCTCAATCCTTACACTTTTCAGAACCATGCAAACTCTGTTTCCTTTCGTTTGCGAGTACAAAGTAACAGCATTTATTACAATTTTGCAAATATTTTAATAACTATTTTATAGCCCCCAAACGCTAATATTTTACCAATTCATTATATTACAGCATATTACATTATTAAACTATTTTAATAATTAACATTCGCTTAACATTGGAAGTAACATATACCGTAAAACTAACGTCCTATATCTACCTTTTAAGGCTACAATCACAAATTAAGATTGCCATAATTTACATATAAAAACCACAAGAAATATGCCTTTATATAATATAGGTATGGTTTTATAACACAAATCACTCTTCCAAAAGCCATCAAACAATCTACTCATTTGTTATTTATTTTTGTATATTTGTATTGAGTTTGCTTATAGCTAGTGCTCCTAGAACGAAGCAATCCCAACAACAAGTTAACACAATACATATTCAGGTCACGTACATTAAGACGACCATGAAAACTAAATTATAGCCAAGAAATAAGATTTATGACACAAATTACATCATATCCACATCCTGAATGGAGCTATTCGGCAGTGCTCTACGAAATGAATATTCGTCAACTCACGCCAGAGGGGACCATCATAGCAGCGATAGAACGACTGCCTATGCTTCGAGAAATGGGTATCGACGCTATCTGGCTAATGCCTATCTACCCCATCGGTGAGGTAAATCGCAAAGGCACATTAGGTTCATACTACTCTATTAGCGACTACTGTGCAGTCAATCCAGAGTTCGGAACAATAGATGATTTCGACAAATTTGTTACTAAGGCACACTCGCTAGGTATGAAGGTTCTGCTCGATTGGGTAGCCAACCATACCGCTCGCGATGCAAAATGGATAAATGGTAAACCTGCAGATTGGTACGAGCGCGAGGCTGATGGCACAGCAAAGGTACCATGGGATTGGACAGACACTGCTAAACTCAACTACGCCAACCGCGATGTATGGCGCGGACAGATTGAATCTATGCGCTTTTGGGTGGAGAAACACGCTATCGACGGATTCCGTTGCGATATGGCGATGCTTGTACCCATCGAGTTCTGGCAGGAGGCATCAAAGATTCTGCACGCCATAAAGCCCGACATCTTCATGTTGGCCGAGGCTGAGGAATTAAATCTTTTCGACAGAGCTTTCGACATGAGCTACGCATGGGAGATTCACCATATGATGTGCGACATAGCCAAGGGGGAGCGACGAGTGTGGGATCTGAGAAACACAATGTATGCCGACCGCGAAAAGTATCCCGCTACTGCTATGCGAATGATGTTTACATCTAATCACGATGAGAATTCATGGAGCGGAAGTGAATTTAGCCGTTTTGGCGACTCCTTACAAGCTATGACAGCTCTTACCTTCCTCTGGGAGGGTGCAATGCCACTCATATACACCGGCCAGGAGGTTGGTTACGACCACTCATTTGAGTTTTTCGATCGCGACCCAATCCCAGAGTATAAGCCAAACTCATACACCGAGTTCTACCGCAAGCTCATTAACTTGAAGCACTCACAGAAGGCTCTGCAAGCGGGTGAGCGAGGAGCAAGAGTTATCGAGATTGAGAACAACGCCAAAGATTGCCTTATGACATTCGTACGCGAGAAAGATGAGAGCCGAGTATTTGCTATGCTCAACCTCTCGCCATATACCATTCAGGCCAACTTCAACACTGGCATCTACGCAGGCACCTACCACGACGCATTGCACGACGAAATAGTAGAATTGCCTACTGACGTTGAGCAGATTATGGCTCCGTGGACCTTCAGAATATTGTATAAATAAGCCTCATTATGAAGCGACTACTCATATTGATAGTTGCCACACTATGTTGCAACATAGCCTCTGCTCGACAATACACCGTCGAGCAGATACCAAACGTACAGCTTGAAAATCGCTATCGATTCACAAGCAATCCTGACGGGATACTATCAAACAATGCTGTGGCGCGCATAGACTCTATCTGCTACGATTTGCGACATCGTGGCATTGCTCAGGTGGCTGTTGTCGCTGTGAAAGAGATAGCTTCCGACGATGTTTTTGACTTCGCCTATAAACTATTTTCCAGTTGGGGCGTTGGCAGCAAGAGCGATAGCGGCATAGGCATCTTGCTGGTTGAAGAGGCCCGTGAGATACGATTCATCACCGGATACGGAATTGAAGGTGCTCTACCCGATGCCATCTGCAAGCGTATTCAAACCCAATATATGCTCCCACATTTTAGCCGTGGCGATTACAGCAGCGGTATGGTGGCAGGCGTTTCTGCCATAAGGGCAAGGCTCAACGGCAGCGAACTCGACACGGGTGGTAACGATGATTATACAGAGGATATTGCAAGCGAAATGATATCGATTTTCGCATTTGTGGCGCTCATAATGTTCGGCATTATATTCCTGGCCATCTACATCGAGCGACAATCTCGCAAATGCCCCAATTGTAAACAGATCACACTAAAGAAAACATCAGCTGACTTGATAGGTAGCAACTTCGGCGTTAAGACATATCGCGACACATACGTCTGCTCGAAATGCGGCACTCGCGTCGAACGTAATCGTGATGAGCTTGACTCAAATAACAACCGCCGAGGTGGTGGCCCAATAATAATGAGCGGCGGCTTTGGCAGAGGATTCGGAGGAGGCTCAGGAGGCTCATTCGGAGGTGGCTGGGGAGGCGGTCGCTTCGGCGGTGGCGGCGCTGGTTCACGATGGTAAACTCCAATTATTCAACTATAAATTCAAAAGAGAATAATAACAATAAAAAAATAGTACTATGAAAAAGATTATCCTGGTGGCTATTGCAGCCATCTTCACAATGACATCTTGCTCAACTTACAACGGAATGGTAACAAAGGAAGAGGCCGTAAAGAGCGCCTGGTCAAATGTTGAAACTCAATATCAGCGTCGCGCAGACCTTATTCCTAATCTTGTTTCCACTGTTAAGGGATATGCTTCACACGAAGAGTCAACTCTCAAAGAAGTTGTCGAAGCGCGTGCAAAGGCTACATCTATAAACCTTTCTTTAGATGATTTGAGCCCAGAGAAACTAGCTGAGTACCAGAAGGCTCAGTCTGCAGTCTCTTCAGCGCTCGGCCGCTTGATAGCTGTATCAGAGAACTACCCCGACCTGAAGGCTAATCAGAATTTCTTGGAGCTACAAGCTCAGTTGGAGGGTACCGAGAATCGCATCACCGTTGCTCGCAAAGAGTTTAACGATGCTACCCAGGAGTACAATGTAAGCGTACGTAAGTTCCCAGCCAACCTTGTCGCAATGATTTTTGGCTTCGACCAGAAGGCATACTTCGAGGCCGACGCCACTGCTTCAGCTGCTCCAAAGGTTGAATTTTAATATTAATCCATTAGCCACATCTCTGCAACCATGAAGTTAAAAAGTATAATCCTTTCCATTGTCCTATTCATCCTAGGACTCAACGCATACGCCCAAAAGCAAGAGCGTAAACTCAATCCTATCAGAGATTTATACTCCGACACTTGGGTTGCAACCGATGCTATAGGCAGAGTTATGCCAACCAACGCCGAAACAGGAGACGTAAAAGATGACAAACGTCGTGTGGTAGGCATCTTCTACATCACATGGCACACTCAGAACTTCCACTCGGTGCCTTCGCCTTACACAGGAGATATTACTAAGATTCTTCAACAATCACCCGAAGCGCGCAATGACAGCAACCACCCCGCCTGGAAGAGGTACGACCCACATATGTATCACTATGCTGAGCCTGAGATGGGTTATTTTCTCAGCCAGGATGAGTGGGTTATCCGCAAAGATATCTCGATGCTTACAGACGCAGGTGTCGACGTGATGATTATGGACGTAACCAACGCCGTACGCTATTGGGACGAGTGGGAGGTTACATTCAAGACTATGCAGAAGATGAAAGCCGAGGGAAATCCCGTACCCAAATTCTGCTTTTGGGCATTCAACGGTCCAGTTATCACCGTTGTTCAGGAGATTTATGACAGAATCTACAAGGAGAATAAATACCCCGACCTATGGTTCTATTGGGATGGTAAGCCTCTGCTTCTCTACAATTCCGATCCACACCACAATGCCAGTGGCGGATGGGTGGATAATCCAAACCCCAACTACTCGGAGGATATAGCCAACAATCCTAACAACCCTAATCACAACAACCCCTACTACACCCAAAAGTCTCTAACAGACTACACTAACGAGATAAAAGAGTTCTTCACTCTGCGTACAATGTGGTGGGGCTATTACGAGTGGGCCGGCAAACGCTTCATCGGCACCGAGGATAACTGGAGTTTCGGATATAGCCTCGCTGATGAGCGCATCCAGAATATGACAGCCGAGGAGCTGATGTCAACACACAACGGCAAGCACGAGCAGGCCGCTGTTACGCCTGCACAGCACCCAGTGACGATGACACAGAATCCTATGGGTGTAGGCAAATCGTGGACACGACGCTATGGCCAGCCCGAGCTCAACGAATATGATATGCCCGAAGTGGGATATATCCCCTATCTCGACAAGACTGTAGATAACCCCACTCACTATGGCGCCTACTTCCAGGAGAGTTGGGACTATGCCTTGAAGGGCGACCCCGAGTTCCTCTACATCAACGACTGGAACGAGTGGACAGCAATGAAGTTCGAACTTGGCCCTGGCTCACAGTGGTTGGGACGCATCAACCCATTCCATTTTGTTGACCAATACAATATGGAGTTCAACCGAGGCATCCAACCAATGAAGGGCGGCTATACTGATAACTACTATATGCAGATGGCTCAGAATATCCGCCGCTACAAAGGTTCGCGCCCAATCCCCGAGCATACGGGTTATAGCGAGTGTAAGATTGATGGCCGCTTTGCCGACTGGAAGAACAACACAATTGAGTATCGCGACACTCAGGGCGATATATTCCATCGTGATGCAAAAGGCTATGGTGGTACCATCTACACCAACACATCGGGCCGCAACGACATTATCACATCGAAGGTTGCCGTTGGCGAGCAGACCATCTCGTTCTATGCCGAGACTGCGGGCGATATCACACCCCACACCGACAAGAATTGGATGTTGTTGCTGATTGATGCCGACAACAACTCTTCGACCGGCTGGTATGGTTACGACTTTATCGTCAACCAGAGCGTCAAGAGCGACCGCATCACAACCCTGATGCAATACAATAGTGAGAAAAAGGAGTGGAAAGAGGTTGCTGACCTTGCTATGCGCTACACAGACAACCACATCGAGCTTGCTATTCCTCGCCAACTGCTGAATCTTGCGGAAGATAAATTCATCCTCGATTTCAAGTGGGCTGACAATCCAGAGGAGCTTGCAGATCCTATTTCACTCTGTCTGAATGGAGACACAGCGCCCAACCGCCGATTCAACTATCGACTGATTTGGAACAAAGAATAAAGAAATAGTATATGAAAAAGATTCGTTTTGGAGTCGTTGGCTCCAACTTCATTACCGATTGGGTTATCGCAGGAGCTCGCGAAGATGAGCGCTTCGAACTATCGGCTATTTACTCACGCACACGTGAACGTGGCGAGGAGTTTGCTGCCAAGCACAATATTCTCCACGTCTTCACATCGCTGGAAGAGATGCTTCAGAGCGATTTGGTTGATGCTGTATATATCGCATCGCCTAACTATTGCCACGCAGAGCAGAGTATACTCTGTATGAATCACGGCAAGCACGTTTTGTGCGAAAAACCTATGGCCTCAAACGCCCGAGAGGCCCGCAAGATGGTCGAGGCTGCCAAGCGTAATGGCGTAGCACTTATGGAGGCAATGAAGAGTACGCTTTCACCTAACTTCACTGCCGTACGTGATAATCTACACCGCCTGGGCACCATTCGTCGCTACTTTGCATCGTTTTGCCAGTACTCATCTCGCTACGATAAGTTCAAAGAGGGTATTGTGCTCAACGCCTTCAAACCCGAACTCTCGAACGGTGCAATGATGGATATCGGTATCTACACCATCTATCCTATGGTAGCTCTCTTTGGCCGTCCAAAATCTATCTCAGCCCAGGGTATTGTACTCTCGAGCGGAGCCGACGGACAAGGAGCTGTAAATATGGAGTATGACGGCATGAACGCCACTGTTCTCTATTCAAAAATTGCCAACTCGCAGCTTCCAGCTGAGATTGAGGGCGAGGAGGGTAATATCCACATCGACCGCATCCAAACCCCCGTCGATATCCGTTTCTACCCACGCCAGGCACCTGCATCAGGCCACGAGAAACGAGCTGAAGGCGAGAACATCTCCTCTAACGACACTCACAACGAGTACTACCACGAAATCAAGGAGTTTATCGATATGATTTGTCAGGGACGTATCGAATCAAGTGTAAATACCCACGACTGCTCAATCACAACTCTTGAAATTATTGATGAGGTTCGTCGCCAACTTGGGATTCGTTACCCTGCTGACGACGAGCAGTAGCCTCTTCTACCAAAGTTTTTGCAATAGCCGTACGCTCTTCATAAAGCCGTACGGCTATTATATTATCCAGTGAATAACGTCCAGCGCATGTCAAAAACAGCAGCAGATAGATAAACAGGAATATAAAGGCTAACTCCTTATAAGCAAACGCCTGCCCACTATGCACGACAAATAGTGCAATACACATCGAAAATATCAGAGGCAGCAATGCCGCTCTAAAAAATGCCCCCACAATCACCATCACCGAACATAACACCTCAACAAATACCACCAAGAAAAGCGACAATCTGCTACTCAATCTCAGCGGATCAGGGAAGCCGACAACCAACGTTTCGAAATTCTCAATCTTCGACAACCCGTGCCATAACATCAAACCTCCAAATACCAGACGCAACGCCAGCAAAAGCATCGACATCGAGATCGGATAATTCTTAACTGGAAATAAAAAAGATAACATATCTAACTCAAATTTTCTTACACACAAAGCAATAGACGTGCCGACATATCATCCTCTTACTGCAATTATTTTGTATTGAACCTTCCCATACCTCCACATCTCGCAAACAAAAAAGCGACCACTCCTTTCGGAATAGTCGCTCAATCTGCGCTCACAAGGAGCAGCAAGCTATTTTACTGCATTAACAATTGCCTCGAATGCCTTAGGCTCGTTCATCGCCAAGTCAGCCATAACCTTGCGGTTAAGAGCGATACCCTTAGCGTTAACCTTGCCCATAAACTCTGAATAAGTCATACCGTAAGCGCGAACTGCAGCGTTGATACGTGTAATCCACAAAGAGCGGTATGTTCTCTTTTTAATCTGACGGTGTGCATATGCATACTGCAAACCCTTCTCGACAGTGTTTTTCGCAACTGTCCAAACGTTTCCCCTTGAACCAAAGTTACCCTTGGCAAGCTTCAAAACCTTCTTTCTTCTTGCGCGTGACGCAACAGCGTTGACTGAACGTGGCATAGTAAATAAGTTTTTGATGGAACTCATAGCGGCGTGATTCTCTCACGCTCTTTGGGGCTATTTTGTCCCGAAGTTGTTAATAAAAAAATGTTCTACTTGTGCGGTTAATTATTTAACCAACAAGTTCTTGATCTTAGCCTCATCGGCTGCAGATACTGTTGAAGAGTAACAAAGGTTACGCTTCTGCTTCTTAGTCTTTTTTGTCAGGATGTGACTGTGATAAGCGTGCTTGCGCTTGATCTTACCTGTGCCGGTGAAAGTAAATCTCTTCTTTGCAGCGGCATTTGTTTTCATTTTTGGCATTTTCGTAAATTGTTATTTAGTTAAACATAGCGCGCAAAGATACGCTTTTTTTCTCAAATCCCACACATTAGGCAAAGATTTTTGACTTTTCTCTCCCTAAAATCGCTCCTTTACTCATAAACATACATCTCATAGGCAACCATACAATCACTTTTCATACGAAATCCATCCTCCAATGGGCAGCTTTTCACCACCTCTGCTCGGCATAGTAAATAAATTTACTCTATCCTCGTCTTATCGGTGGCATTGAATTTTGAATTCAGAATATAATATGTACCTTTGCGAATATGATTAAAGCGCAAAACATACACAAGAGCTTCGGCTCACTCGAAGTGCTAAAAGGCGTATCGCTCAATGTCGCACCCGCCGAGGTGGTATCCATAGTCGGCCCAAGCGGTGCTGGCAAGACCACGCTATTGCAGATTTTGGGTACACTATCGCCTATGGATAGCGGCTCGCTCTCTATCAACGGAGTGCATATAGAATCACTCAGCGATAAGCAACTATCCGATTTCCGCAACCGTCAAATTGGTTTTGTATTCCAATTCCACCACCTGTTACCTGAGTTCACGGCTTTGGAAAATATTATGATGCCCGCCCTTATCGCCCGCCGCAACCCTAAGCAGGTGGAGCGCGAGGCCACCGAACTATTGAAGATGATGAATCTCTCGGAGCGTGCCTCACACAAGCCAAGCGCCCTTTCGGGTGGCGAGCAGCAGCGTGTAGCCATCGCCCGCGCATTAATCAATCGCCCTGCCCTACTTCTTGCAGACGAGCCATCAGGCAACCTCGACACGAAGAATCGCGACGAGATTCACTCGTTGTTTTTCCGTCTGCGTGATGAATTGGGGCAAACCACTCTCATAGTCACCCACGACGAAGGATTGGCCGCAATGGCCGACCGCAAGATTTCGATGATAGACGGTAAAATCCTATAATACACCGCCCTATGAATAAGGAGGAACTTCACGAACTACTGGAACATCTGCACGATAAATACAACCGAACTGAATTTATCGAGCCCGACCCTATCAGCATACCACACTCATTCAGCGACCGACACGACCGCGAGATAGCAGGTTTTATGGCAGCTGCAATTGCGTGGGGCAACCGCAAAGCGATCGTAAAGAGCGCCAAGCGAATGATGCAATATATGGACAACTCTCCAGCCGACTTTGTACGCAATGCCTCTGATAGTGAACTTGCTCACCTGCAGAGTTATGTTCACCGCACATTCAACGGGCAGGATTTCACCGACTTTATACTTGCAATTCGCCACATCACCGAGCATTGGGGTGGCATAGGTGAATTCTTCGAACAAAACTATGAGGCTACACAAAGCATTCCGCAAGTATTGTCGCTATTCCGCAAGGAGTTCTTCTCTATCGAACACAATCCTCACTGCGAAAAACACATATCTTCAATTGACAAAGGTGCAGCCTGCAAACGACTCAATATGTACCTAAGATGGTTTGTCCGCCACGATGACCGAGGCGTAGACTTTGGACTGTGGAGAAAAATTCCAATGTCGGCGCTATACCTGCCACTCGACGTACATACCGGCAATATGGGACGAGCACTTGGTCTGCTCACTCGCAAGCAAAGCGACTGGAAGGCAACAGAGGAGATAACTCGCTCTCTCAGAGAGTTTAACATCGACGACCCGGTTCGATACGACTACTCGCTGTTTGGCGCAGGAATTGATGGTTACTTAAAGTAGATTTGAGATATGCGAGGCAAGGGATTCACATTCAAACAGTTTTATATCGACCATAGCCGCTGCGCAATGAAAGTAGGAACCGATGGCACTTTGATAGGTGCCTGGTTTTCAACTAATTGCAACAACTGCAGAATACTAGATATCGGCACAGGAACTGGTCTTATAGCCATAATGGCCGCACAGCGCTTTTCGGGTGCTCAAGTAGTTGGTATTGATATAGATAGCGACTGTATCGAGCAGGCAAACGAGAATGTAGCAGCCTCACCTTGGAGCAATCGTATAAACATCATTCACAGCCCATTGCAGGAATTTACCTCAAGTGAATGTTTCGATGCGATAGTCTCAAACCCACCCTATTTCGTGGATTCATTGCTCTCGCCCGATGAAAAACGCTCCACCGCCCGACACACCAATACACTATCATTCAGCGACTTAACTCGTGATATAATAAGACTTCTAAAACCCAATGGCACATTCTCGCTAATACTTCCACCAGCCGAGGCTGAGAAATTTCTCTCGGCAGCTCGTGGCCGCTTGTTCCTTAGTCGCAAGTGCGAGGTGTGGTCAACACCAACCAGCGATGTAAAACGAGTGATGATGGAGCTACAAACCACTCCGCCTCAGCAACTTCCGCAAACCGAACGTCTTATAATTGAGGATAAAGGACCTATGGGATTCAGTGATGAATACAAAGAGTTGACGCGTGATTTTTATCTCAGATTTTGATTTGTCGCACAAATGGCGTATCTTTGCTAAGATTAAGCAATTAAAAGTAAAAAATAAAGAATATGAAACGATTTTTAACACTTGTAACGCTGGGTCTTTTGTCGATCGGCGCAGCGTCGGCACAGAACAACATCTATAAGGCAGTAGCTGGTGCATACATCGATGCATCGGGAGCTGTAGCAGTTGCAGACCCATCAACAACCATCGCAGTTGATATCGTGGTTGAAAAGGAGCACACTATCGTAGGCCCATATGCTCGTTATGCGCAGAAGTACTTGAACGTACGTGGTTCATTGGTTGAGAAGACAGTTTACTCGGTGAAAGATGCCAAGCTCTCAATTCTCGATATCGACTCTGCATTGAAGAGTGGAGAGATTCCAGCTCCAACGATGGAGGTACTCTCATATATGGGTAATGAGAACGAGTTTGCAAAGGTATTGCCTGACCGCATGAGCTCAGCTACAATCAGCCAGGATGACGCTGCTGCTATAGCTGCATCGACAATCTTCGCTATAAGAAAGAGCCGTATGGAGCTCATTAAGGGAGATGCTGGCGAGAATGTCTTCGGCGGAGGTTTGAAAGATGCGCTGGAGGCTCTCGATGCTAAGGAGCAGGCTTACCTGGAGCTCTTCCTCGGCAAAAAGGTTGTGACTACATATACCCACCGAGTTGCGATGCCAATGTCGGCATCTTCGCAGGCATATGCAGTAGCAAAAATCTCATCATCAAAGGGTAT
This sequence comes from Alistipes sp., assembly GCA_045632085.1. GTDB lineage: Bacteria > Bacteroidota > Bacteroidia > Bacteroidales > Rikenellaceae > Alistipes. The sequence goes on from JAZQVY010000035.1 coordinate 11,296, forward strand.
TCTGGCAGCAGCTTCACAGGAGGGCGAGGCTATTACACTGAACGTAACACCTTCTAACAAAGCTCGTCTCAGTTCTATCACAGAGGTTGACCCTAAGGACAAGACCGCTATTCAGGTGAGAATTGCCGATCCTGCAACTTGTGTTGTAATGGTTGGGAATAAGGCTGTTGCTTCAGCCGTATTGCCTATCTTTGAGTTGGGTCGCACAGCATATATCTCAGGCGCCATCAAACGATAAACAGAAGCAAAAAGAGACCGAAGAGATGACTTCCAGAATGATACAACTACTCGGGGCATTGCGCAAAGAGATGAACGGCGCAGTGGCAGATAGTATGTATTATTATGGTGAAAATTATGGGCTTAACTATGGTGTAAGCCTACCCACCATCCGTTCTCGAGCAGTTGCTGTGGGCAAGGACCACGAATTTGCAAAATACCTCTACAAACAGCAAGTAAGAGAACTTCGTTTGGCTGCATTGCATATAGCAGATGCTACTCTTGTTGATAGCAAAGAGGTTGATTTTTGGGCTGAGGGTATTATAAACTCTGAGATAGCTGAGGAGATGGCCTTTGCACTATTGCGCTACACGAAGGAGCTGGCCAACATCTTCGATAGTTGGACAAAAAGCGGAAATAAATTTCTGGCTCACGCAGCAATAATGGCAGTAGCCAAGAGTGAATTAGCTACACATAGTGAAACAATAGAGCGCGTAGCCGAAGTAGTGAAACTCTTTCCAGAAGAACGAATAATAGCACAAAGTGCAGTGGCTTTATTTGCATCATCAATAGATAGGCATCTAATTGCTCCGACTGATGAGTCAAGTGCCACAAAAGAGTTGATTGGCAAAACGATAGAGGCGATTCCTCAATCCATGGCAAAGGAGTATATAGAAGAGGAGATGGCGTGGAGAATGGAGCTTTAGCCTTCAAGACCGAGATCATACCGTCTGAGCTATACTAATAATAGAGAGAGTGTGTCAGTTCCTTGACACACTCTCCCTATTTTATAGTGCATATTATAATTAATACATCTCTATCTGCTCGTATCGGCGAACAACATCAATCATAGTCTCAACACTTAGCACACCACTCTCGCGCCATAGCTTACGACCTCGGCAAAACAAGATAAGCGTAGGTACCGACATAATACGGTAGTGTTGTATAAGTTCCACATTTTCGGGGTGATCGATATCAATCCTCAGCACATCAACCTTGTCGGCAAGTTCGTGCTCCAATTTGTCGAGGATAAGGTGCATAGCCCTGCATGGGCCGCACCATGTGGCATAGAAGTCGACCAGAACAAGACGGTCATTAGAGAGTAAAGCCTTAAAATCATCTAATGTCATATCGTTAATAATTTATAATGGGTATTAATTTTGGCTATCTATATTTGTACAGCTCGCTTAGATGAAAGTTGTGCGATATATTGTCGCGCATACTCGATAGTCTCCTGCAAACCGTGGCTAAGAGAAGTAGTTGGAGTCCAATCCAAAAGACGGTATGCAAGTGACAGGTCGGGAGTAATACGTCGCGGATCTTGGCGGCGGGGTGGCGAATAGACTATACGCGACCTACACGATGTAAGTGATATAATCATCTCGGCCAGATGGCGAATCGACACTTCGCGAGAAGAGCCTATATTAATGGTATGTGGCGATAGGTGTGATGGCAAAGACATAAGCCTAATCAAAGCATCGACCACGTCGCCCACCCAACAAAATGTACGCACCTGCTCGCCATTACCACATATCACAATATCGCGGTTTGACAAAGCGTCGAAAATCATTCGCATAACCACCCTACTATCGTCAGCACGACTGCCGCTACCATAAGTAGAGAAGATACGAGCAACACTACACTGCATATCGTACTCCTTGCGATAGGCATAGCAGACCGCCTCGGCAGCTCGTTTGCTTTCGGCATAAGTTGTAATATTGTCGGAATAGAGTTCATTCTCGACGCAAGGAGTGTGGGTTGCATAACCATAAACATCGCCAGACGAGGCATAGACAACCGAAGCTCGATTGCGAAGTGCCAAATCAAGAGAATTAAGAGAACCAACAATATTGGTGCGAAGCATCGAGACCAAGTGGCCATCGAAGTGTTTGAATGTGGCCGGCGATGCCAAATTATAGAGTTGATCACACTCTATCGACAGCGGCGAAATAACATTATGGTTGATATAACCCAAGCGACCTTCGCGATAATACGGAAAGAGCATCATAGACTCCTCAATGTCACGGATATCAACACATATCACCTCCTCACCACTCTCGACCAAACGACGGCAAAGATGGCTACCTATAAGTCCCAAACCTCCCAAAACAACAATCCTCTTCATCACGTTACGTTTTGAAGAGGATTTTTTCAAATATTATACCAAATTATGATTGGTGCACAAAAGAGCTAAGTTTAAAACTCTTCACAGAAGATTGCTCGAGGCAATTCGCCGATATTGTTGATATATACGACTTCTATACCCCTTGGGGCCTTGATATCCTTACGTAAAAATCCCGAAACAACCACCCTACGGAAGCCAAGACGTGCAGCCTCGGTAATGCGTTGCTCGGTGCGTGTTGCGGGGCGCACTTCGCCAGACAGGCCCACCTCGCCAGCACAACATACGCCTTGAGTGATGGGACGATCGTAGTACGATGAGATAACCGAAGCCATAACAGCCAAATCTAACCCAGGATCAGAGACTTTGAAGCCTCCAGCAAAGTTCAAAAAGACATCCTTCTGAAACATCTTCATGCCTACTCGCTTCTCCAGCACAGCCAGCAACATACTCATACGACGAGGATCGAAACCTGTGGTATTGCGCTGAGGAGTACCATACGCAGCGTTGCTGACCAAAGCCTGCACCTCGATAAGATAGGGTCGAATGCCATCGACTGAGGCACCTACAGCAATACCACTCAAAGGCTCTTCGTAATGCGAAAGCAGAATCTCCGAAGGATTCTCGACAGTACGAAGGCCGGTATCCATCATTTCGAAGACGCCTATCTCGAAAGTTGCGCCAAAGCGGTTTTTGATGCCTCGCAAGATGCGATGGGTATTATTAGAATCGCCCTCGAACTGCAGCACTACATCGACGATATGCTCCAGAATCTTAGGACCGGCGATAGAGCCATCTTTAGTGATATGGCCAATGATAAATATCGAGACGCCTGTGGTCTTGGCATACTTCAAAAGCGAAGCAGCACATTCACGGATTTGCGATACACTACCAGCCGACGACTCTATGCTATCGGTATAGATTGTCTGGATAGAGTCGACAACCACCACATCGGGGGCAGTATGACGTATCTGGCTGAGGATATTCTCTAGTAATGTATCGGAGTAGATATAACACTCCTCGTTAGAGATACCAAGTCGCTTGGCACGCATACCAATCTGCTCAACTGACTCCTCGCCCGAAACATATAGCGTACGCAAGGAGTTGCTAGCAAGTGCTAGCTGAAGGCTAAGGGTCGACTTGCCGATACCAGGCTCACCACCCAACAAGATGAGTGAACCAGGTACAAGGCCACCACCCAGCACACGATTAACCTCGCTATTGCACATATCAAGACGCTTATAGGTAGCATTCTTGATATCGGTTACACGCTGCGGAGGTGTGGCGGGGGCTACGACCGATGCCGACGGAGAGCTGCTCTGCTTGGAGATAATCTCTTCAGCAAAGGTATTCCACTCACCACAAGCTGGACACTTACCCAACCATTTGGGAGCTTCGAATCCGCACTCACGACAGAAATATGCCCTCTTTGTCTTTGCCATTTTACTTCGTAAACAAGCGGTAGATATCGTTACCGTTAGAGTAGATTACAAGTACCAACAAGATTGCAAGACCAATGTATTGCATTATCTCGAGGAACTTATCGCTTGGTTTGCGACCTGTAATAATCTCCCACAATGTGAACAATGCATGACCACCATCGAGGCCTGGGATAGGCAAGATGTTAAGCACAGCAAGCATAATAGAGAGGAATGCGGTCATACTCCAGAAACGCAACCAATCCCACTCAGATGGGAAAATCTGGCCGATAGAGATAAAGCCACCCAACTCCTCATACATCTTGGTTTTAGGCTGGAAAATCAGCTTGAGCTGCAACCAATAGTCGGCAATAGTCTCTCCCACAAGTGAGATACCTGCAGGGATAGCCTGCAAGAGAGTGTAGCTCTTGGTACGTGGCTGGAAAATATCACCCTTCAATACAACACCTATTCTACCATCTGTATTAACAGGAACTCGAAGATCGATATTCTCGCCCGAACGTGCAATTGTAAGATTTACTGTGTCGCCCTTGAACTGCTCGTTAAGTATTGTGGTAATCTGAGATGCTCCCAAATTGGCCTGACCATTGAATGCTATAACCTCATCGCCCACCATCAAACCAGCCTCTGCAGCCGAAGCGTATGAGACGGTGTCGATAATGAATGGGATGCGTGGCTGATAGAGATTGGCAAACTCGCGATTGCGACGCATCTCCAACAAAGCATCGAATGGAACAACGATATTCTGGTTCTCGCCATTGCGGATAACCTCAACAGTGCGGTCCTCCTTAGTGAGCAACAGCTTAGTGCGAATCTCATTAATATCGTCAATCTTCTCACCATCGATAGAGATAATCATGTCGCCATCAACGAAGCCCAACTTCTCGCCAGCCTCGCTGAATTCATAGCCCCACTTGATATCATCGTTGGCCATATAACTCTCGCCATTGGTGTAGCGGATGCCTGTGTAGATAACCATAGCCAACAAGACATTCATAACAACACCAGCGACCATCACCATAAAGCGCTGCCAAGCTGGCTTAGCACGGAACTCCCACTGCTGAACTGGAGCCTGCATCTGCTCCAAATCCATACTCTCATCAATCATTCCTGCAATTTTCACATAGCCACCCAACGGCAACCAGCCTATACCATACTCCGTATCGCCCCACTTCTTCTTGAAGAGCGAGAACCAAGGATCGAAGAAGATATAGAATTTCTCGACACGAATCTTAAACACACGAGCCATGATGAAGTGGCCAAACTCGTGGATAGCCACGAGCAGCGAGAGGCTCATGAAGAATTGTAGAACTTTAATTACTATTTCCATCGAATATTATTTGTTTCAAAATTTGTTATCTCATCATACTGTGTTATAGTAGCCAATCATTTAGAATTACGAGAGCTTCAAATATTCGGCCGCAAGTCGACGCGACTCCTCATTTGATGCTTCGTAATCAGCCAATGTAGGCTCAGCCACAAATGTTGCTTTCTCGAGTGCATACTCAATAGATGCTGTGATGTCGGTGAAACGACACTTGCCAGCAAGGAATGCTGCCACAGCAACTTCGTTTGAACCATTCATCACGCAGGCTGCTGTACCGCCACGGCGCATACAGTCGTAAGCAATATCGAGCGCAGGATATTTTTCACGGTCGGGCTCTGCAAACGTAAGCGTTGGATTAGCCAGGAAATCAAACTGCTCACTTGGACGAGACGCACGACGTGGATACATCAAAGCGTAGCTGATAGGCATATGCATATCGGGTGTACCAAGCTGTGCTTTGATAGCACCATCCTCGAACTCCACCATAGAGTGAACAATCGACTGAGGGTGGATAAGGACAGAGATGCGGTCGGCATCGATACCAAAGAGCCAGTGAGCCTCAATAACCTCGAAACCTTTGTTTACCAAGGTAGCCGAGTCGATTGTAATCTTAGCGCCCATAGACCACTGAGGATGCTTGAGAGCCTGCTCGGGGGTAACACCGCACAGCTGCTCCTTAGGCACATCTCGCAATGCACCACCGCTGCAAGTAACAATCAGTCGACGAATAGGCGAATGCTCGCCAGTAAGGCACTGGAAGATGGCCGAGTGCTCAGAGTCGATAGGCAGGATAGGCACACGACGCTCAGCAGCCAAACGCATTACCAAATCACCACCCACAACCAAAGTCTCCTTATTGGCGAGGGCAATCTTTTTGCCAGCTTTGATAGCTGCAATGGTTGGATGCAAGCCTGCATAACCCACCAAAGCATTAACCACAACATCGACCTCAGAACTGCGTACGATCTGAGAGAGTGACTCGCTGCCTGTATAGACCTTAATAGGATATGAAGCCAGCGCTTGACGCAATGGTTCGTATTTAGTTGTGTCGGCAATAACCACACAATCGACATCGAAACGGATTGCCTGACGTGCAAGCAACTCCCAATTGCTACCTGCTGCTAGCGAGGTAACTTCAAACAAGTCGGGATTCTCGGCAACAATATCGAGAGTCTGAACTCCGATGGAGCCTGTAGAACCGAGTATTGATAGACGTTGTTTCATTCGGCTTAGTTAACTTAAAATACTATATAAATCTCTGGGTCAACAGCTTTACCTTCATTCCAAATCTCCATCTCGAACATAGGATTGGTCTTATCGCCCACGCCCGGCATAGCGTTATAGCCAATGACCTGACGAATCTTGAGCGACTGACCCTTGCTGACAAGCACCTGGGTTAGATTGCGATATATAGAGATAAAACCATTGAAATGCTGAACAGATACCACAGTTCCCGACTCACCAGTCGTCACTACGTCGACAACTGTACCATCATCAATTGAGGTGACAGGTGAATTGGGCGCAGCTTGAATACCAATGCCGAGATAGTTATCCTCACGCGAAAAGTGGCGTTTAATAATACCTTCAACCGGAGCTGCAAAGGTGAGTTTGCTTCCACCCGATGCGCGACTGGCCAAGGTGCGAGCCAATGAATAGTCGCCATCACCCTCCATCTGCGCACGGAGCAAAGAGTCAAACTGCGAAGGAGGAACAAGAGTTTTGTCGAGTGATGTGGTGTCGCCATCAGTCATAGAGGTACGCACCACAGGAGTACGGCCCTCCATAATCATAGCGACATTTTCGTTATAGGTGAGCATATCAGTCATTCTTCGCTCTAAAGAGTCGATACGCATGATGTTACGTACCAACTCGTCATGCGATTTGGCAGCCGATGTACGATAGCCCGGAAAGATATCCAAAATAGGGGTGTAAGCCACAAGCACAAGGGTCAAAAGGAAGAGCAGCAGAGCTAATACAGCAAGAGCGCCCAACAGACCCATAGGTGATACGTGAACGCTCCACTCGTCGCCACGCATCAATGCGTCACTCATCGCAAGACGGCGCTTGCGAAATAATCGTTTTATGGTCTTTTTCAATCCTTTCATTTTACACGACACTATAACTGAGCAAAGATACGGAAAAATAGGCAAATCGATGCTTGATTGGGTGATTTTTTTACGTTTCCACCTGCAAGCAGCACCAAATTCACCATCAAAACGGACTCAAAAGGCTCTATATTGTAGAAAAGTCCAACACTGGCAGTATATTTCGAAATTTGGGGCCAACAAAAAGTCGTGATATTATTGTTATAATAGAGAGGATTTTAGTATATTTGCACTATTATAGCAAAAACAATTACAAACAAATAAAATCAAAAAGACTATGGTTAAACCTACACTGCTTGTTTTGGCTGCCGGTATGGGTTCGCGCTATGGCGCACTCAAACAGATGGACAGTGTTGGCCCTAACAACGAGGCAATTATCGACTATTCGATTTACGACGCTATTCGCGCGGGATTTGGCAAGGTGGTATTTGTTATCCGCCACTCATTTGCTGACGCTTTCACCGCTATCTTCAACAAAGAGCGCTTCGGTGGAAAGATTGAGGTAGAGGTTGTGTATCAGGAGCTTGACTATCTCCCAGAAGGATTTTCTGTTCCAGAGGGCCGCGAGAAGCCTTGGGGTACAAACCACGCACTTATGATGGCCAAGGATGTTATCAAAGAGCCATTTGCCGTAATCAATGCCGACGACTTCTATGGCGCTGATGCTTACAAGGTTATCGGTGATTATCTGAGCCAGCGTGATGGCGAGAAGGGTCACTACTGTATGGTTGGTTATGCAGTGAACAAGACTCTCTCGGAGAATGGTACTGTATCACGTGGCGTATGTTCAATCAACGAGGAGGGATTCCTCTCATCTATCGTAGAGCGTACAAAGATTGAGCGCAATGCCGAGGGTACTATCGTGTTCCACGATTTGGGCGAAGATGAGGCTTTGGAGGAGGAGACTCCAGTATCAATGAACCTGTTTGGTTTCACACCAGACTATTTTGAGCACTCAGAGGATTACTTCAAGAAGTTCCTCAGCGACCCAGCTACTCAGGCTAACTTCAAGGCGGAGTTCTTCATTCCTTTGATGGTGAATACCCTGATAGGTGATGGCACAGCTAAGTTGAAGGTACTCAGCACAACTGCCGACTGGTTTGGTGTAACATATCAGGCCGACAAACCTCAGTTGGTTGCTAAGATTGAGGAGCTTATCGAGGCTGGCGTTTATCCACGCAACTTGTGGGGCAAATAGGCCAACGATAGCAACAACATAAATTAAGGGACTCGCACAACACTTGCTGTGCGAGTCTTTTTTATTGCTCTAAAGAGTCGGTTCACCCCCCTTTTTTGTCGTATCGCAGAAATAATGAAAATTTCAGTGAGTTTTTTATTATATTTGTAGATATAATTTAGCTATGACATCACAAAAATAATTACAAATTTATGAGAAAAATCTTACTCACATTTGTCTCTATATTTATCTCGATGGCTGCCTTTGCGCAACAATCCACAACTGACACCATAACTCAAAAACTGATGGGATATGCCATATCGGCAAAAGAGTTTGGTAAGATGTTACCACAAGAGAAGGTATATCTTCATTTGGATAACACGAGCTATTACCAGGGTGACAATCTTTGGTTTCAGGCCTATGTGGTTACAGCCGAAAGAAACAAGCCTTCGATGCTGAGTAAGACGCTCTATGTGGAGCTTCTGAACCCAGGAGGTACGCAGGTCGATAAGTGTGTACTTCCCATTGTGGACGGATGCTGCTCGGGTAGTTTCAAACTTAACAAACTCCCCTTCTACTCGGGATTTTATGAGATAAGAGCATACACAAAGTATATGCTCAACTTTGGTCAAGATGTAATCTATTCTCGAATAATACCAATCTTTGACAAACCGCAGACAGATGGTAATTATAGCGAGATGCGCATGCTGAAGATGGATGTAACAAAGAACCATTACCAGATGAAGCGAACTTTGGAAAAGGGTGAAAAGGTTATCAATATGACCTTTTATCCAGAGGGTGGTAATCTGGTGGCTGGTCTTAACTCACGAGTTGCCTTTGAGGCTACCGACCAGAATGGCACACCTATGAATGTTACAGGTAAAATTGTAAACAAGCAAGGAGAAACCATCTCAGAGTTCAAAACTGGCCACGAAGGTCGTGGCACATTTGAGTACCGCCCTACGCTTGAACAGGCAAAGGCTCAGGTAGAGATTGATGGTAAAGTGCACTCATTCAACCTACCCAAAGCTCAAGAGCGAGGTATGGTGATAAGGGTCGATAATCTCTCTTCGAACGACAGCATTAAAATTAAAGTTAACAAGAAGGATATAAGCGATAAGGTTGTAGCTTCGGCTATTATATGCGGTGGAGTATTGTCAAACTACACTATTGTGGGCATGGAGCAAGGTGACTCGATTGAGTATAGCATAAACAAGCGTCGTCTGCCTGCCGGTGTGGCAAGAATAGTACTTGCAGATACAGATGGCAAGATTATCGCTGACCGCCTGGCCTTTACGCATATGGGTAAGCGCTCTTCGATAGAGGTAACAACCGACAAGGAGAGCTATGATCCAAACGGTCTAATCAAGCTTAGCATGACCGCAACCGACCCATTTGGTAACCCATCTCAGGCACCTATCTCACTCGCAGTACGCGATGGAGCAAACAACGTGGAAAGCCGCAACTCTATGCTTGCAGACCTACTCTTGATGTCGGAGATTAAAGGTTATGTACACCAACCTCTCTACTACTTCGAATCTACAGACTTGGAGCATCGCACCGCGCTTGACGAACTGCTGATGATTCAGGGTTGGAGACGATATAACTGGGATTGGTGGGCAGGCACCGCCGATTTCGACTTTAAATACCTGCCTGAGCAGGGTATTGAGGTACACGGACAGGTATTACGCTATGGAACCGACAAGCCAATGACCGATATCCAGCTTTCGTCGCTGATTTCAATTCGTGGAACTGAGAAGGACAGTGAGTTGGATGACGAAAACTATGTAGCAAAATTAAAGCAGGACCCATACGAGAATGTTGGTTCGCTAACAAGCAGCGTTACAAGTAGCCGTTACGGCGGATACGGAGGCCGATATGGCGGCAGAGGAGGTCGCTACTCTAATTTCTCGAAGGAATCGACATCACTGGCATTCGATGATAACAGTTCGTCGTACACCTCAAAAAAGAAGAACGATAATGATAGCCTTGCTATGAAGAACTCTTCACAGGTGGGCATTATCGATGTGGATAGTATGGGTCGTTTCTCTTTCATCGGCAATATGAAGGGTAAATGGCATCTTACATTGGCCGTTACAAACGACAAGAACAGACGCAAGTTTAGCCGAATTTTGCTCGACCGTAACTTCTCACCTGATCCAAAATCATATACTCAGAGCGACTTGCAATTTGTAGTGACAGATAACGATAAGCGCATGGCCCGCAGTTACGCGTCAGCAAGCGATCCCAACAACTTCACAAACCCAGATGAAGCATTGATTGATTCGGTTGTAGATAACGACAGTTATTTGGCTATCGATAAAAGGACTCACAAAATCAAGGAGGTTACGGTGAAGTCAGCCCCAACATTGGAGGAGGATATTCACAAGGCTCGATCGAATGCAGCAGCCTACTACGATATCCCAGGAGAGATTGACATTCTGCGAGATAAGGGTGAGCTTGTTACCGATATTCACCAGCTTTTGCGCGAGTTGAATGACAAGTTCGTAATCACAAAGAATAGCGTTGCAACAAATGCTGTTGACACTACTTCAACAGAGAGCCACAGCGCACTCGACAGCAGCAATTTTAGCAACAATACAGACTCAGACTTCAATGCCAGCAGCGAGTATCTAACGATGAAGCGCAGCCCATACAACATCTCATATTTGGGCAAGGAGGTGCTCTTTATTGTTGATTATGAGAAGGATTGGAGTAATGTGGCGGCATACGATATCTTGAATTTGACCGCTCTGAAATCAATCTATGTGAGCGAGGACAAGAGCGCCATTATGCAGTACTTCAACTCGGGTATTATGAGTGCCACAGAGGCTTTGTCGAAGTATTCGTGTGTGGTATTTATTGAGTTGTACCCCGAGGACAAGATTCCAGTTGAGCCTAAGCGAGGAATACGTAAGACTTGGGTTGATGGTTACTCGGAGCCAGCAGAGTTCTACTCACCCGACTACTCGAAGACAGAGCGAACAGATTTCGACTATCGTCGTACGCTCTATTGGAATCCATCACTCAAACCAGATGCTGATGGTAAGGTTTCTGTTGAGTTCTACAACAGCAGCAACTGTAAGAGCTTGAAATTCTCAGCCGAGAGTATCTCATCAGATGGTACAATCGGTGTGCTGAAATAAGACACTATACATAAATAAAAGAGGTTGCCAGACGATGACGTTTGCAACCTCTTTTTTTTTGCTTTACACCAGAATTAAGCCCGTGGCAAGCAAGTCCTTATTGACGCATTCCCGCCATATATACAGTGCATAAAAAAACCCGCCTCGACACCGATTGGTATCGAGGCAGAGAAATAAATATTACCTTAAACTACACTTATATAAAGCTCATATTACTTTTGGTCTACTCCACTATCACATATCGAACAGCCTGACCGCTTGGATACACACCATCGATTGTCTTGATCTTATCGCCCATTCGCTGCAAGTCACTCATTGAAGTTACAGGACGATCGTTGATGTAAGTGATAACAAAACCCTCCTTAACACCTGAACGAGCCAGCAAACCATCACGTGTAATGCCTACAACCTGCACACCACCACGAATCTCCAACTTCTCGCACATCTTCTTGTTCACATCAGCAAACTTACCACCCAAAGACTCGGCGATATCCTTGGTGTCACGTGTTACAGGCTCGGCCTTGCCCACACGATTCTTGAGAGTTACCTCCACCTTCTTAGGGGTATCATTGCGTGTATATGAGATAGTTACCTTGTCGTTTGGACGGCACTGAGCAATCTTCTCGATAAGAGTTGATGCATCGTTGGTCTTTGTGCCGTTGATGGCAGTGATGATATCGCCCTTGCGCAATCCAGCCTCGGCAGCAGCGCCACCCTCGACAACCTCGTCAACATACAAACCGCCACTATTCTTAATGCCAAGCTCCTCACCCAGCTCCTCTACAAACTGATCGTCGATAGCACGGTAGCGAACACCGAGCATAGCTCGCTGCACAACGCCATACTCCTTCAAATCAACCACAACCTTACGCACAATAGTCTCGGGAACAGCAAACGAATAACCAATATAACTTCCTGTAGATGATTTGATTACTGTATTGATACCAACCAACTCACCACGGGTATTCACAAGTGCACCACCCGAGTTACCAGGATTGACTGCGGCATCGGTCTGAATAAATGACTCCACACGAAACTCGTTAGGAATAACACCCAACTGACGAGCCTTAGCACTCACGATACCAGCTGTAATGGTTGACTGCAAATTGAATGGAGAGCCGATAGCAAGTACCCACTCACCCAAACGAAGAGCATCGGAATCACCAAACGGAATGGTTGGGAAATCATCACCCTCGATCTTTATCAGCGCCACGTCGGTTGTAGGATCGGTACCGATAAGCTTTGCATCGAACAAGCGGCCATCGTTGAGTTTAACCTTCAGCTTAGTCGACTCCTCAACAACGTGGTTATTGGTGACAATATAGCCATCGGGCGAGATAATCACACCCGAACCACCCGACTTCTGCTCCTGGGTCTGAGGCTGACCATAACCACGAGAGCCTCCTCCATAAGGAATTCCAAAAAACTCATAAAAAGGGTCGAAGCCTCGGCCGTATGATCCACCATACTGCACCTCGCGAATAGACTCTATATTCACAACAGCCTTCACTGCATTTTCCGCAGCATAGGTAAGGTCGGGATACTGCTCGGCCTGATAGGCTGTAAAATGGTTGCCAGCCTGCGGAGTAGAGTCATTCCACTGAGTCGCAACACTCTGTGCATTCGATAATTGGCTGGTTCTACCAGACATATATTGATTCACTCCAATTGCGGTAAAACCACCAGCAGCAGCCGCAACTACGGCTGCACCAAAAATTGTTAATGCCGTCTTTCTCATAATAATACAAATTGTTTAATCACTTGTTTAAAATTCAAATTAGGCAAATTTTATCATAGGCAATAACTCTTTGTTTTCGTTTTCTAAATCTATAACGGCTAAGCCGAAAAAAATATTATATCATGACTAAAAAATATTTCACAGCAATACAATATCGGTTTGGCATTCGGCAAATATCGTAGCAAAAATCGGGCAAAAGGTCGAGTAGCAAAAGGTCGAGTAGCAAAAAAAAGAAGGCCACTGATTGAATCAGTAGCCTTCAAATATACTTGTGTTATCTATTACAAACCGAATTCAGCCTTAATCTCATCAACAGCATCGAGCTTCTCCCAACCGAAGAACTCAATCTCGCGCTCTACTGGCTGGCCATTCTCCCACAAAGTCTCAACCTTTGTATATGGACGATTACCGAAGTGGCCATATGAAGCAGTTGCCTCGAAAATAGGATTCTTCAAGCCAAAGCGCTTAACGATAGCAGCTGGACGCAAATCGAATAGCTTTGATACGCGACGAGCAATCTCACCGTCGGTCATACCCTCCAACTGAGCAGGGCGCTTTGATGAATAGGTGTCAACATATACAGACAATGGCTCGGCAATACCGATTGCATAGCTGAGCTGCACCAAAACCTCATCAGCAACACCAGCTGCAACCATATTCTTTGCAATGTGACGCGCAGCATAGGCAGCCGAACGGTCAACCTTAGAAGAGTCCTTACCAGAGAATGCACCACCTCCGTGAGCACCGCGACCACCATAGGTGTCAACAATAATCTTACGACCTGTAAGACCTGTATCACCGTGAGGACCACCAATCACGAACTTTCCAGTTGGGTTAACGTGCAATATGTAATCCTCGCCGATAAGCTCAGCCAAGCAGTCACCAGCACGCTCCAAACGAGCCTTAACGCGTGGGATAAGGATTGTGCGAACATCCTCGCGAATCATATCCTGCATCATACGCTCAGCCTCCTTCTCGGTGCGGCTCTCGGTTGGCTTAATAAACTCGTCGTGCTGAGTAGATACTACGATAGTGTGGACACGAACTGGCTTGCCAGTTGTCTCGTCGTACTCCATAGTTACCTGGCTCTTAGAGTCGGGACGGAGGTAAGTCATCACCTCGCCCTCGCGGCGAATAACAGCCAACTCCTTCAAGATAACGTGCGACAAGATGAGTGTTGCAGGCATATACTCGCGTGTCTCGTTGCAAGCATAACCAAACATAATACCCTGGTCGCCAGCACCCTGGTTCTCAGCCTCCTCGCGAACAACGCCCTGATTGATATCAGACGACTGCTCGTGGATAGCCGACAAAATACCGCAAGATGCAGCATCGAACTGATACTCGCTGCGGTTGTAACCGATACGGTCGATAACACGGCGAGCTACGCTCTGAATATCTACATAAGCCTCCGACTTAACCTCACCTGCTACCACAACCAAACCTGTGGTACAAAGAGTCTCGCAAGCTACCTTTGACTGGGGATCACGACGAAGAAACTCGTCAAGAATTGCATCTGAAATCTGATCAGAAACCTTATCTGGGTGTCCCTCTGAAACAGACTCTGAAGTAAACAAAAAAGCCATACTTTAATAGTTTTTATAAATCAAACAATTAACGTATGGAAGATTGGCTGTCGTATGCTTAATAGTGCTGGTTTAGCATTTTTTTTGTGGTTGCAAGCAGTCCAAATCCTTCCACATCAATTTTTCGGGTGCAAAGATACACACAGTAATCCAAAATTCAAAATTTGAGGATATAGATTCCCAACTTACACCAAACATAATTTATTTTAATCTTGATTTTTAACTATTTTCGGCGGAAATTTACACTCTGCAACAGTAAAAAGATGGCTTACAAAGTATCACTTTCCGAAATATTGGCTACATTTGTATAACATACTAACAAAACACGGAAAGTGTAAGTTTATTCTCGAAATACGAACTTAGGAACTTCGAATTACAGAGAGAGTAAGCGGATAGCTTCTCGCGTCATACCTGTATGGGTTATGGCGTGGGGCTGTTGCTTATTTTATCTGTATGGTTTCCTAAGGCCTGCTTTCTAAAATAAGTTTTCAGCACCACGCTTTCTTATTTTTTACAAATCACTATTGGGGTGCGGATAGTAAATTGATTGGTTAATAATTAAACAATTAAATACAATTTACTATGAAGAAATCAATTCTTTATTTCCTCACAGCAATTATGCTATTTGTGGTGAGTTGTAGCGAAAGTTACGATGACAGCGCACTTGTAGGGCGTGTGGATAACTTGGAGAATCGAGTTACAAAACTCGAAGAACTTTGCAAGCAGATGAACACAAATATTTCATCTTTGCAATCACTTGTTACTGCTTTGCAGAACAATGATTATGTAACTGGCGTAACTCCTATTACAAAGAATGGCGAAACTATTGGCTACACAATCACATTTACAAAATCGCAACCTATTACTATCTATCACGGTGAGGATGGCAAAGATGGCGTAAATGGAACAGACGGACAAGATGGTCACACTCCCGTAATTGGTGTTAAGCAGGATACTGATGGTATATATTATTGGACTCTTGACGGAGATTGGCTGCTTGATGATGCTGGAAATAAAATCAAGGCGCAAGGAACTGACGGACAAAATGGTGCTGATGGCAAGGACGGTCAAGACGGTACCGACGGCAAGGACGGTGTGGATGGCACTGATGGAAAAGATGGAATCACGCCACGACTCAAAATAGAGAATGATTATTGGTATATATCATACGACAATGGCAAAACTTGGACTCAACTTTGCAAGGCTACTGGCGAAGATGGACAAAACGGTGTGAATGGTACAAACGGAACAAATGGAATTGATGGTGTAGATGGTGATTCATTCTTCCAAGGTGTTGATACATCAGATGATGATTATGTAATATTCACGCTTGCTGATGGAACAGAATTGGTATTACCACGCCATAAGAACCTCTCAATATCATTTGATATTGCTGATGGTGCTGCTTGTATGCCTTCTGCAAGTATTAAGGTTGGATACAAACTGACTGGAGTAGATAGCGGAACAACTATCGAAACTATTGGTGATGGTGGCTGGAAATCGGTTGTCACTAAAACAAGTATTTCAAGCGGATATATTACAGTTACAGCCCCTGAAAGTGGAGGCGATGGTAAGGTTGTGATGCTCGCAACTACATCTAACGGCTTTACTGCAATGAAAGCAATCACTTTCGAAGAGGGCGTTATTATGGATGTCAGCGATGCTTATAAAGCAAACTATGAAAACTCTACATTGGAAGTAACTCTTAGAACAAACCTTGCATACACAGTAAGTATTCCCGATGATGCTAAATCATGGATTTCGGTAGCAGATACTCGTGCGTCAATAAGAACGGAAACTCTTACATTCACTATTAAGGAAAATCCTGAAGAAAATCCAGTTCGCTACGCCACAATTAAATTGATTGGTGAATGTGGCGACATGTTGCAGAGTTTTGTAATTAGGCAAGATTATCAACCATCAAGCAATCCTATTGTGTTTGCTGATGCAAACGTAAAAAAGGTTTGTGTTGAAAAATATGACACCAATGGAGATGGAGAACTTTCAGAGAAGGAAGCCGCAGCAGTAACAAAAATTGAAAGCAATTTCTTTGGGGATTATGCAAGTATGGTTACATCTTTTGATGAGTTTAAATATTTTAAAAAAGTTGCAGAGATTCCATGGCGCGCTTTTTATCAATGTGCTGCATTAACATCGATACAACTTCCATACAATGTAAAACAAATAGGTGTCGCATGTTTTTCGGAATGCGATAAACTTAATGTTATTAATATACCAGATGATGTTACTGAAATCGGAGAATATTGTTTTCGTGGATGTAGTAATTTACGAGATATACAGTTGCCTCGCAATCTATGTTTAATTGGTAATGAGGTATTTCACGGGTGTGTCAACTTGAGTGAAATAGTAATTCCTGAAAAAGTTTCTAAAGTTGGTCATGCCGCATTTGGATTTTGTGAAAAATTAAAAAAAATAACTATCCCTAATGGGGTTACATATATAGGATCTTCTGCATTTTATAATTGCACCAATCTTACGGATATTATTATTAGCGATAGTGTTATTTCTATTGAAAGTCATGCATTTAATGGTTGTAGTAATCTTGCAAATGTGGTTTTAGGAACAAATCTTCAATATCTCGGTGATAGAGTTTTTGAAGATTGTAAAACTCTTGTAGGTATCTATATTCCAGAAAGTGTTATTAATTTTGGAGAGTCAATATTTTCTGGTTGTTCAAATCTGCAACATATTGATAGTAAGTATGCTTCAGACGATAATAAATGTTTGATTATTGATGGAGTTTTAAATTCTTTTGCTCCCTCTGGTATTTTATCATATAAGATTCCAGAAAAGGTTAGTGCAATTGGTCCTCTAGTTTTCTATCGTAATGAAGATTTAAAAGAGATAACTATCCCTAACACGATTACATTTATAGATGAATATTCGTTATACTTTGATCGTAGCGATGTTGATATATATTGCGAAAAATTAACACCCCCTACAATGAAATCTGTATTGTGTAATAATGTTATATATGTACCGAATGCAACAATTAACGCATACAAAGTCGCTGATGGGTGGAAGGATTATGCAGACAAAATTGTAGGATATGATTTTGAAAATGATACAGAATCTTCATTATCTAATCAAATATGGTATGAAGCAACATCAAAAGTAATACCTGATGAGTATGCTGGTTTTGGAGCAAATATTGTATCGAATGCATATGAAGATGGCAACGGTGTTATTACGTTTGACGGTGATGTTACTCTTATAGGCAATTCTGCTTTTATAGAATGTGAATCTTTAATAAGCATTACTATACCTGAAAGCGTTACTGATATTGCAGACTATGCTTTTTATGATTGTAGCTCTTTGAAAAGCGTTTACTGTAAACAAACAACACCTCCAACATTAGGAACTTCTGTATTTTTCAACAATGTAACAGGTCGAAAATTTTATGTCCCCAAGGCATCTGTCAATGCGTATAAAGCCGCAGATGGCTGGAAAGATTATGCATATGATATTGTAGGATATGATTTTGAAAATTAATAAACTCAAAACTCAATGAAGGTAATAGTTATTAAAGGAGACCAAAATGCAGGCAAAACCTCGGTTTCAAGATTTATATTTAATCTATTATTGTACAACGGAGCAGAACTCACTGTAATAAAAAATAAAAAATATGAAGATAATCATTGCCAGCGAGGAGATTTTGAGAGTGTTGTCAAATATGATATTCTCAATATTGCTATATGTTCAGAGGGAGATGCCTTGCACGTTGTCAATAGCAATATTAAGCGACATTTAGACAAAGATTATGTGATTGTTACAAGTCGCAATTTTGCAAATTTCGATAAGGTAATAGGAGTTTATTCGCCAATTATAGTAGAAAAGAAGAAAAGTGATAGTAATGAATTTGCAGAGTGCGCTCGCAAAGTGATATCACATATAAAATAAACAAATTCCCTGCAGGCTTTGATTTTGCCTGCAGGGAATTTGTTTTATGTGAGAGGCGGAATCGCTATCGAATAAACAGCAACTCACGATACTTTGGAAGTGGCCATAACTGGTCGTCGATAACCTCCTCCATCTTGTCGATATGGTCGCGAATCTCATCAAAATAGATGGCAACAGTATCGTGATACTTAATAGCCTTCTCACGCTGGTCATCAATGCGATTGGCTACGCGGCGTGCCTCAATCATATCAGCCACCAACTTCTGCAATGTAGATGTATGCTTCTGAATCTCACGGATGAGCTCCAGGTCAGAATCGAACTTGATGCCGAGCTCCTTCATCTTATAGGCCTTATCGAGCAGCACAGCCTCGTACTTCGATGCCACAGGAATAATATGATTCATTGTAATATCGCCCAACACTCGAGCTTCAATCTGAATCTTCTTGGTGTAGGTCTCCCACTTAACCTCGGTGCGGGCCTCCAGCTCAACCTTATTAAATACACCCGCATTACTAAACATCTTCAAGCTGGCAGCATCGAGATAGCGATCGAAAATGAGAGGCGCCGAGGTCTCGCAGTCTAAGCCACGCTTAGCTGCCTCCACCTTCCACTCATCAGAATAGCCGTTACCGTCGAAATGTACAGCCTTGCAGGCCTTGATGAGGCATTTGAGCTCTTCATAAATAGCTCTATCCTTTTTAACACCCTTCTCAATGCGGGCATCGACTTTGGCTTTAAATTCAGTAAGCTGCTCAGCTGCAATTGAGCAGAGTGTGATGATAGCCTCAGCGCAGTTATCAGATGCACCCACAGCACGGAACTCGAAACGGTTACCCGTAAATGCAAATGGCGAAGTACGGTTGCGATCTGTGTTATCAAGCAGGATAGATGGAATCTGTGCAACACCGCTCATCTTCAACACATTCTTGGCATCGAAACGGATAGCATCATCAGAAGCACTACGCTCCAACTTATCCAAAATAGTCGAAATCTGACTACCCAAAAATGCTGAGATAATTGCAGGAGGTGCCTCGTTAGCGCCCAAACGATGAGAGTTGGTTGCACTCATAATGGCCGCCTTCAACAAACCATTATGCTTATATACAGCAGCGATGACATTTACAAGGAATGTGATAAACTGCAAGTTCTCAGATGGAGTTTTACCTGGGCTAAAGAGATTGACACCTGTATCAGTACCAAGCGACCAGTTGTTGTGTTTACCCGAGCCGTTGATACCCTTGAATGGCTTCTCGTGCAGCAACACACGGAAGTGATGACGACGTGCAATCTTATCCATAATGGTCATCAGAAGCTGATTGTGGTCGTTGGCCAAGTTAGCCTCCTCATAGACCGGAGCAAGCTCGAACTGATTGGGGGCAACCTCGTTGTGGCGAGTCTTCAATGGAATACCCAGCTTCAAGCTCTCATACTCCAAATCACGCATAAAGTTGATTACACGCGAAGGAATAGCACCAAAATAGTGGTCCTCCAGCTGCTGGTTCTTAGCCGACTCGTGACCCATAAGTGTACGGCCAGTCAAAACCAAGTCGGGACGCACAGCCCACAGGCTCTCGTCAACCAAGAAGAACTCCTGTTCCCAGCCAAGGAACGTCTTCACGCGGCTGACATTCTTATCGAAATAGTGGCATACCGCTGTAGCCGCCTTATCGACAGCCGCCATAGAACGCAACAAAGGTACTTTATAGTCCAAAGCCTCGCCCGTATAGGCGATAAAAATAGTTGGAATACAGAGTGTTGTATCTACAATAAATGCTGGAGACGTAGGATCCCAAGCCGAGTAACCACGAGCCTCAAAAGTGTTACGGATACCGCCATTAGGGAACGACGAAGCATCTGGCTCCTGCTGTGCCAACACCTTGCCCGAGAAGGTCTCGATAACCATACCCTTACCATCAGGATCAGAGAACGAATCGTGCTTTTCGGCAGTTCCACCAGTAAGAGGTTGAAACCAGTGAGTATAGTGGTCTGCACCATTATCTAGTGCCCACTGACGCATACCTGCTGCTACGCTATCTGCCAGCTCCAAAGATAAGGGTGTACCATTGTCCATAGTACTGAGCAGAGCCTCGTAGGTAGGTTTATCAAGATATTTGCGCATTACATTGCGACCAAAAACCTTCTCACCAAAGTAGTCAGATGGGCGTTCGCTTGGAGCCACAACATCGATAGCTCGATGATTAAGTGCCGCCTCGACCATTTTAAATCTCAACAACATATTTAAATGTATTCGGGTTAAAGTAAAACTTTCGGAGTGGAGAATTTCGCAGTTATCAAATTTATAAAATCTACAAAACCACACCACTGATGCAAAAATAGTATTTTTTAGCTATACGAGCAATTTTTAAGCACTTTTTATGCTTATAGCACCATAATTTTTCAGTCACAAGCCGATTTTCTATCCCAAAAATCGAAAAACAACCGATAAAAAACAGAGAAACGCGAGTTTTATGACATTTTAACACAAAAGCATATTTTTAGTGATTTAGACTTATTTTCCACCTAAAAAGAATTATAGCAAACAAAAGCAACAATATACAACAATAGCTCGCGTCAAGCAACATCGAGCCAATGTGATAAATTGTTACTAGTTTTCTCAGTCTTAAGTTATACTTTAATTAAAAAAAATTGCTATATTTGCGTGATGGTAAAGTTTAGACCACCAAAACAGAAAACACTAAACAAACACATACATACACTAAATTAAATTTCCAAACAATTATGGCTAATACCGAAAAAGCAAAGTTGTTCGCTGAATTCCCACCTGTTTCTACTGAGCAGTGGGAGGCAGTTATTACAACAGACCTTAAAGGTGCAGATTACGAGCGCAAACTCGTATGGAAAACAGCCGAGGGATTTAACGTGCGCCCATACTATCGCGCAGAGGATCTCGAAGGCGTTGAGTTTTTAGGTTCGCAGGCTGGTGAGTTCCCTTACGTTCGCGGTACTCACGCTTGCAACAACTGGCTTATCCACCAGACAGTGAATGTCGAGTGCCCTAAGGCAGCTAACCAGGAGGCTTTGACTCTCTTGAACGCTGGCGTAAACTCACTCGGATTCTGCTTGTGCGGTGCTGAGGAGGTTACAGCGGAGTTCGTTAACACTCTTCTCGAGGGCATCTGCATCCCAGCAGTTGAGCTCACTTTCTGTGGTACTAACTTCGTTCCTAAGGCCAATGCAATTTTGGCTAAGGTGGAGGCTTCAGGCGTAGCTAAGGATGAGGTTAAGATGAACTTCATCTTCGACCCAATCGTGAAGGATCTTTCACAGAAGGGTATCTACTGCTGCGGCGACACTGAGGGTACAGCTTGCTATGAGGCTGTTGCTGAGTTTATCAAGAAGACTGCTGACTACAAGCACATCCGCGTAGTAAACGTTTCAGGTGGCATCTTCAGCAACGCTGGTTCTACTATCGTTGAGGAGTTGGCATTCTCACTCGCAGCTGGTCACGACTACATCGTGAAGCTCACTGAGGCTGGCCTTCCAATTGATTTGGTAGCTCGCAAGATTCGTTTCTCTTTCGCAGTTACTTCAAACTACTTTATGGAGATTGCTAAGTTCCGTGCAGCTCGTATGTTGTGGGCTAACATCGTGAAGGGCTACAATCCTGAGAAGGAGTGCTCTTGCAAGATGTTTGCACACGCAACTACTTCTACTTGGAACCAGACAGTTTATGACCCATATGTAAATATGTTGCGTGGTACAACTGAGGCTATGTCGGCTACTTTGGCTGGTGTACACTCTTTGGAGGTTACTCCATTCAACGCTTCATACGAGACTCCAGATGAGTTCTCAAAGCGTATCGCTCGCAACGTGGAGCTCTTGCTCAAGCATGAGTCTCACTTCGACCAGGTGGTTGACCCAGCTGGTGGTTCTTACTACATCGAGACTCTCACAAAGAGTATCGCTGCTGAGGCTTGGAAACTCTTCCTCGAGGTTGAGGAGAAGGGCGGTTACGTAGCTGCATTCAAAGCTGGCTTCATCGCTGATCGCGTGAAGGCATCTGCTGCTGCTAAGGATAAGAACATCGCAACTCGTCGTCAGGTATTGCTCGGCGCTAACCAGTATCCAAACTTCACTGAGGTTGCCGATGCTGCCGTATCAGCTGAGGTTGTAACTCGCACCGAGGGTGAGAACGTTCTTACTCCATATCGTGGTGCTATGGCATTTGAGGCTATGCGTTTGGGCGTTGATCGCAGCGGCAAGGAGCCTAAGGCATTTATGCTCACTTGCGGTAACTTGGCTATGGCTCGTGCACGTGCTCAGTTCTCTTGCAACTTCTTCGCTTGCGCTGGTATCCGCGTTCAGGACAACACATTCTTCCAGTCTGTAGAGGAGGGTGTAGCAGCTGCTTTGGAGGCTAAGGCTGACATCGTGGTTGTATGTGCTTCGGATGACGATTACGCAGAGGTAGCTCCTAAGGTTAAGGAGTTGCTTGGTGGCAAGGCTATCTTGGTTGTTGCCGGCGCTCCTGCATGCGCAGCTGAGTTGGAGGCACAGGGTATCACCAATTTCATCAACGTAAAGAGTAACGTACTCGAGACTCTTAAGTTCTATCTTAAGGAGTTGGGTATCTAAAAAGCAGAGCTATTATGAGAGCAAAATTTGAAAATTTATCATACGAAGGCGGTAAGGCACAGTGCTGCGCCGCTCAGGCTGAGGCACAGCCTTGGCTCACTGCCGAGCAGATACCCGTTAAATCGGACTACACGGCAAAAGATTTGGAGAACTTGGAGCACTTGAACTATGCAGCAGGTATCGCTCCATTCCTTCGCGGTCCTTACTCTACAATGTATGTAATGCGTCCTTGGACTATCCGTCAGTATGCAGGTTTCTCTACTGCTGAGGAGTCTAACGCATTCTACCGTCGTAACTTGGCTGCAGGTCAGAAGGGTTTGTCAGTAGCATTTGACTTGGCTACTCACCGCGGTTACGATGCTGACCACCCACGTGTAGTTGGTGATGTTGGTAAGGCTGGTGTATCTATCTGCTCTGTAGAGGATATGAAGGTTCTCTTCAATGGTATTCCATTGGACAAGATGTCTGTATCTATGACTATGAACGGTGCGGTACTTCCAGTATTGGCATTCTACATCGTTACAGGTTTGGAGCAGGGTTGCACACTTGACCAGTTGGCTGGTACTATCCAGAACGATATCTTGAAGGAGTTCATGGTGCGTAACACCTATATTTATCCTCCTAAGTTCTCAATGAAGATCATCGCTGATATCTTTGAGTACACATCTAAGAATATGCCTAAGTTCAACTCAATCTCTATCTCTGGTTACCACATGCAGGAGGCAGGTGCAACAGCTGATATCGAGTTGGCTTACACTTTGGCAGACGGTTTGGAGTACTTGCGTGCAGGTATCGACGCTGGTATGTCTGTTGATGCGTTCGCACCACGTTTGTCATTCTTCTGGGCTATCGGCATGAACCACTTCATGGAGATTGCTAAGATGCGTGCAGCTCGTATGTTGTGGGCTAAGATCGTGAAGCAGTTTGAGCCTAAGAATCCTAAGTCTTTGGCATTGCGTACTCACAGCCAGACATCTGGTTGGTCACTCACAGAGCAGGATCCATTCAACAACGTAGCTCGTACAGCTATCGAGGCTATGGGTGCAGCGTTGGGTCACACTCAGTCACTGCACACTAACGCTTTGGACGAGGCTATCGCTCTTCCAACTGACTTCTCAGCTCGTATCGCTCGTAACACTCAGATCTACATCCAGGAGGAGACTAACGTTTGCCGTAACGTAGACCCATGGGCAGGTTCATACTATGTAGAGGCATTGACTAACGAAATCGCAGAGAAGGCTTGGGCTCACATCGAGGAGGTTGAGAAGCTCGGCGGTATGGCTAAGGCTATCGAGACAGGTATTCCTAAGATGCGTATCGAGGAGGCTGCTGCTCGTACTCAGGCTCGTATCGACTCTGGTGAGCAGAAGATTATCGGCTTGAACGAGTACCGTTTGGAGAAAGAGGCTCCTATCGATATCTTGGCAGTTGATAACACAGCTGTACGCGAGAGCCAGGTTAAGCGTCTCCAGGAGTTGCGTGCTAACCGCGACCAGGCTGCTGTTGATAAGGCTTTGGCTGCTATTACAGAGTGCGTGAAGACAGGCGAGGGCAACTTGTTGGAGCTCGCAGTAGAGGCTGCAAAGGTTCGCGCAACATTGGGCGAGATCTCAGATGCTTGCGAGGTTGTTGTAGGTCGCTACAAGGCTGTTATTCGTTCAATTTCTGGCGTTTATTCATCAGGTATGAAGCAGGATTCAGATTTCGAGAAGGCAAAGGCTATGTGCGCTGAGTTTGCCAAGAAGGAGGGTCGTCAGCCCCGTATTATGATTGCAAAGTTGGGTCAGGATGGTCACGACCGTGGTGCTAAGGTTGTAGCAACAGGTTATGCTGACGTTGGCTTCGACGTGGATATGGGCCCATTGTTCCAGACTCCAGAGGAGGCTGCTAAGCAGGCTGTAGAGAATGACGTACACATCGTTGGTGTATCTTCATTGGCTGCAGGTCACCTCACTCTTGTTCCTCAGATCATCGCTGAGCTCAAGAAGTTGGGTCGCGAGGATATCATCGTAGTAGTGGGTGGTGTTATCCCAGCTCAGGACTACGAGGAGTTGTATCAGGATGGTGCAGCTGCTATCTTCGGTCCTGGTACTCCTATTGCTAAGTCTTCAATCAAGATGTTGGAGCTTTTGTTGGAGGAGTAATCCAAGTGGACAAGCAAGGGCCAGCAATGGCCTGAGCATAGTCTAAGATATAAATCGAAAGCCGTTGGCAAATACCAACGGCTTTTTTGTTTGCATAGGATATGCGAACAACGGAGGCGGCAATATGTGTATGCTGGAGAGCAAAGCACCATATGCACAATAGCACATAGTCCTCACTTGATTGCGGCTACGTTCAGTTACCCTACCCAAACGAGTTGATTTAAGGCCACATCACTACACTATTTATCCAAGCTGGCACGATATTTCATTGCAAATGGCAGCACCCCATCCCCGACAATAATGTACAAAAAAATCGGGCTGAGCGAATGCCCAACCCGACTTATATCAGATTATAGAATCTTCTATTAGAAATACTGACCACGCAAGTCCTCGATCTCAGTCTTAGCCTGAACAGACATCAAAGCTGCCTGAGTTGCAAGACCCTCACGGTTTGCCTGCAAGCGAACCTTCTCAGCCTCTGGAGTCTGAATCTCGTTCTTGTTGATTGCGTCAACAACGAACACAATAGCACCAGAGTAACCCTTAATAGGAGCAGAGAGCTTACCAGTCTCGTTAGTTGTAGAGATAGCACCTACTACACGTGGCTCGATAGTGAGGTTTGTCACACCATAGTCAGTGAACTTAACCTCCTCGAATGCTACTGGCTCAACACCTGCATTCTTTGCAACCTCCTCGATTGATGCACCAGCGAGCTGAGACTTCAAAATCTCATACTTCTTATCACGCTGCAAGTACTGTGCGATTGAAACGCGTACATCATCGAATGAAGTGTACTTAGAGTCGTCGATTCCAGTAACCATTGCTACAACGTAAGCATCACCCAAGTTGAAGATCTCTGAGATCTCACCAACCTTAGCACCGTATGCCCAACGTACGATCTCGCGAGAGTTCTCCAAAGCAGTGATAGTACGCTGACCCTGGTTAATGCGAGCGATACGTGGAGAAACAGCCGATGCAGCTGCAGCAGCGTTGAATGCCTCGATAGAAGCCTTAGCGTCAACTGCGAAGAGGCTAGCTGTGTTGTGAACATTACGACGTGTAGCAGAAGATGCCTCGATAGGATATGAAACTGTACCAACAAGAACATGCTTAGATGGCTTGTCAGCGCGAGTAACCTTCAAGAGCTGAACTGCATCACCCTGAGCAACCTTAACGATGTCACCCTTCTTTGCAGAAGCCAACTGGTCTGCCATATCAACAGAGAGTGAAGAGAAAGGCAATACACCGAGCTCGCCACCTACCTGTGCAGTCTGAGCATATGCAGAGTGCTTCTTAGCCGCCTCAGCGAAATCAGCACCACCCTTCAATGCGTTGAAGAGGCTATCAACCAAAGCTGTATCAGATGCAGGAAGAACGATGTGGCTAAGAGCGATTGAATCTGGAGCCTCCTTTACAGCCAACGCGCGAGACATTACCCACTCGTTAGACTTCAAAACTGGACCATACTGCTGACCCTCCAACATAACTGCCTCATCAGCTGAAAGCTCAGCAGCAGATGCGTAGTGATCACCAATAGTACCCATATTCTTGCGAACATAAGCACGGATATCCTCAGTTGCTGCAAACTCCTCACCTGCAGCCTTAACCTTATTCTCGATGTCTGTCATATCATCAGCTGTAGCTGCTACATCGAAAACTACATAAGTCAAAGAACGGTGTGGAACCTTCTTGTAAGAGAGCTCTTTGTTATCCTCGTAATACTTCTTAGCCTCAGCAGTTGTAACTGTAGCCAAAGAGTCTGCAACCTTGTTATACTCCAAGATTACATAGCGACCGTTGCGGCTCTCGTTCATAGAAGCAAGACCCTGCTGAACATCCAAAGCGTTGGCATATACACCAGCCTTAACAAGACCAGAATACTTAACCATCATACGATCCAACATAGCCTGGTCGTTCAAATAGCTCCAAAGCTCCTGGTACTGAGGGTTAGTGCTAACCTGTGCCAAGAATGATGACAATGCAGCTACATCATAATCACCTGTCTCTGGATTAGCGAATGCGCTGAGGAAAACCTCTGATGGGTGCTCACCACTCAACATAGCCATACGCTCTGCCTTAGATACTGCGATACCCATCTTCTCGAAACCTGGGACAAGAACGTGCTTAGCCACGAGTGACTGCCAAGCTGCTGTAGACAATGCCTCTACTGCACGCTCGCTTGACTCATCACCGCCGTTAAACTTCTTGATGGTCTCATACTCCTTCAAATACTCTGTGTAAGTGATGTCGTTGCCATCGATCTCGCCCACCTTAGGGTCATTGCTACCAAAGAAGCCCATCTCTGGACCCAATGAAATAATAAATGCCAAAAGCGCCAACACGATTACGATCGAAAGTACGACGCCAAATCTGGTTCTTAATGTGTTTAGACTAATCATAACTATTTTATTTTACCTATTTATATTCATTTTGAGCCACCAAAGATAATAAAATTATTCTTAATAGCCATATTATTGAAACTATTTTTGTTAGCGTTTTATAACTCGGGCCAAATCTACCCTCGCGCGAGTGGTACGAAGTATCTTGATTTCGAGTTTGCCAGCATTGATTACCGCACCGGCAGATGGTATACCTTCATAGTTATATAGGATATAACCAGCAAGGGTATCATACTCCTCACTCTCCTCAATATCAAGATTATAGTGCTCGTTGAGATAGTCAACTTCCAGACGGCAAGAAAAGACATACTCATTCTCGCCAACCTGCTTTTCGATGGTTTCCTGCACATCGTGTTCATCCTCAATCTCACCGAAAATTTGTTCCAGGACGTCCTCCATAGATATGATACCTGCTGTTCCGCCAAACTCATCAATTACAACGGCAATACTCTGTTTGCGCTTGATGAAATTCTGCAACAAGATCTGCAACGGAAGCGTCTCTGCAACGCAATCAACCTTCATAAGTACATCTTCTATACTCAGAGGTTTATTGAAAAGACTTTTAGAATTGACATAGCCGACAATATTATCGATGCTATCTCGCCAAACAAATATTCTCGAATACTTCGATTCGACAAAACGTTCTGTAAGCTCTGCAATAGAGCTCTCGATATCAACTGCCTCGACATCGACACGCGATACCATACAGTCTCGCACTCTCAAATCTGCAAAATCAAGTGCATTTTGGAAGAGACGAATCTCCTCTTCATCCTCCTCCTGAGCCTCTACAGCCTCGCCATCTACAAGATTGACCAAGTCCTCACGATTGAAGGTATAGTCTATAGATGAGTTTCCTCGCTTACGGCCAAACAATCGCAAAATTGCATACGAGATGAAGGTGGTAAGAATAGCTATTGGATAGAGTAACAGATAGAATGCGTAAATAATTGGATAGAAGAATCGATAGTAGAAGTTGGGATTCTTCTTGACAATGGATTTAGGCAGATATTCGCCACAGAAGAGGATAATGACGGTAGAGACTATGGTCTCTAGCAAAACTGAGCCACCAACAGCTATATGATCCCAACCCGCCAATGTTGCTAAACCTCTAAGCAGCAGCGACATATATAGAGAATAAATAACAAGACAGATATTATTACCGACAAGAATTGTAGTAATATATTGTCCTGGGTGTTTCTCGAACAGATGAGCTACAAAATCAAATGCCTGACTCTGCTTACGATCAATCTCTTCGCGCAGACGATTCTTGCTTAGAAAAGCAATCTCCATACCCGAAAAGAATGCCGACAAAAGCAGCATCACGCATATTAGAATTATAGAATTAATTAAATCTGCAGAAGCCATAATAATCCATTCTCAAAAAAAATACAAGTTCGACGTAAATCGAACTCAATAATAGATGACAACACCTCACCACAATATTTATTACATATTAATATCGCGAGTAGGTTTTGCCATAGGCATAGCATTCTTATCCAACTCCTTGGGAGAAATTTTCAGCGACGCGGAATCATTCAACTTACGTCGTGGGCGATCGTGGCTCTGATTCTTTTTAGCCTCATCACCACTCTTCGAGTCCTTAGCCGAAGAGGGTTTCTCTGCTTTTTGCGCAGCGCTATTATCAGCTGAAGTGTTAGAGGTTTCGTCTTTTGGCTGAGCCTCCGACTCAGAGAAATATGTAACGGCCTTGAGCTTACGATATCGCCAATCCTTCATATTCTCATCACTCTCGAAGCCCTCGCAATCGTAAACCTCATCACCATCGATAATGCGCGAATCGACATTAGAATATATTCGTTGTGTGGCCTGATTCCAAAAAAGTTGCTGAGTGTATAGCTTACGACCATTGGTCTGCACCACTACTACATCACCCTTAGCCTCCCAGAGTTTGCGATTATCATAAAAGATAGCATAGTTAGAGGTCAAAACAACCGATACATTAGATGTTGAATCGTTCTCATACATCACCACCTTAACTCCTTTTCTAAACTCCTTATATGGATCACGGGCCATAGCGTAGCCCTCCATCAATGGAGTGGAAAAGTGATATGACTTCAAACCATTCTCAGACATCTGAATCGACAGGTCCTCACTATACTCTGTCATTAGTGTCTCGAGGTTAACCTGCTCCTCTTGAGCCGCCTGTTCCGCTTTACACGAGTATAGCAAGATAGCACTTCCCAATAAAGGAAGTGCTACCGCTAAATATCGTCTAAGCGAAACTATTGTCATTACTTAAATTATCGGTAACGAACTGTTGTGCTTACACCACTTGCAAAACCGTGGTTGATTGTGTAACGGCTACCTGCCTGCAACTCAGCAAAGAAGCACTCCTCCTTTGATGGGAAAGCAGAACGGTAGTGGTTCATCATTGTCTGTGCACTCTTCTGAACCTCTGGCTCTGATGCCAACAAAGGTACAGCCTGGTTCATCATATCGAATGCAGCCCAGTAGCATGCCTGGCACTTGAGCTCAGAGCAGTTTGCAGATGCAGCATAGCACTGACCCAAGATGAAGTATGCGTAACCGTTCTCAGGGTTGATAGCCTTGATCTCGTTAGCAGCCTTAACTGCACCCTGCATATTCTTTGTGCTGAGGCTGATCATACCGATACGAACATAAAGCTTCTCCTTCTCGGCAGCAACTGTCTCTGTTGCCAAAGCCTCCTCCAAGTACTTCATAGCCTTGTCATACTCCTTGCGGTTCTGGAAACCCTGAGCAAGGAAGAGAGCAGTCTCTGAAGATGGCTTCTTAGCGTAGTAAGTCTCGGCAGTCTGGAAGAAGAAATCGCTATCGCAGTTAGCACGTGACATCAAAGTAACAGCCTGGCCCAACAAATCAACATTCTCCTTGTCAGCAGCCAAACGCTTAGAGAACAAAGCCTCCAAGTTAGCGCAGCTTGCAGCACCACTAGTACCGAATGCTGACTCGAACTGATCCTTGAACTGTGCAGTCTCCTCAGTTACATTAGCGAACTCAGGAGTAAGGCGGTCGTACTCAGCGATAACTACGTCAGCAGCAATTGAGTCTGTCTGGAAGTCCTCGCACAAGTTGCTGAAGTAGATAGCAACCAACTCCAAGTTAGAAGCACCCTTAACCTCCTTGCTTGCGTCGATAGCCTGCTTGAATACATTGCGCAAGCCTGTACGATCCTCAGGACGATAGTTGATGAACTCACGAGCCTTACGGTCGAGGATGTAATCCTTACCATACTTTGAGTGGTCAGCGAAGCTCTCCAAACGTACATCATACAACCAGAAGAGTGAGTCGATAAGCTTTGCACGAACCTCAGCATCCTCAGCAGCATTGATCTTGTTCTTGTAGAGTTTTGCACCGTGAGTGTAAACATTCAACGATGCAGCAGGGCACTTCTTCAAGAGGTCTACCAAATAACCAGCAGCTACATTGTAATTGCGGTTATCAACTGCCTCCTTCAAGAACTGGCTATTGAGCAAGTTCTGCTCACGCTCAGCAGCATTTGCGCCCCACTTTGCATACTTAGGGTCATCAAAATTTACCTGTGCCATTGCATTGAAACCAACCAAAGCAAAAGCTACGACCATAATAAGCTTTAATCTTTTCATGTAATAAAAGGTTTTATTAATTTATTTTGTGTTTCTATTATTTCTTCACATGACCCGGACTATCTACCACTTTCGGGTTATCTAACATATTAATATAATACAGGTAGCAACGTTAGTTAAACTGACGGCGACGGAACCAATCATTACCAAAGAGTGAAAGACCGATAGCCAACTTATAGTAATTCTGCTTAACCAAGCCAACCTCCTTACCGTTCAGAGAGATCTTCTCGTTTTGAGGATCACGCATACCCCACTCGAAACCAATATCAACCGAAGAGTTGCCAAAGAGCTGCAATGGGAGTCCAAAACCAGCCGTCACAGCATACTGCTTGATGTTAGTATATGCGTAAGTCTGATAGTAATCGCCATAACGAAGACCCACTCGGTATGAGATACGGTTCAAATAGTTGCTTACATCAGTTGGGCGGGGACGAATTTCAAAACCGGCCTTGATGGTATGAGTGTCGGTATAAGCTACTCTAACGCCCTTACCATTACCCTCTATGTAGTCTGTATTCTCGCTACCCCAATTCTGATACACGTAATCAACACCTGCACGAATCTTTGTTGTTTGGTAGAATACACCAGCAGCTACCTGCTGAGGCAATCGCAGAGGCAAAGCATCGGTCTGATCGCGAACAACAGATGTAAGGAAGTTATCCACATATACATACTGTGTCATATCAGGATTCAAGTTTCCACCCAAATCATAAGTCGCACCAAAACTGAGCGCACGATCATTATTCATAATAGCGTGCCACTGGATACCGAACTGGAACTTCACATTCGACACATCATAGGTATCGATACCTGTCGTGTTTGAATATGTTCCGCTACCTGTGATGATATCGGCTGGAACAGTCTTGTAGTTACGAGTAATATTACCCCAGTAGTAACGAGCCGCAGCACCAAGCGAAAGCTTTCTGAATGGACGCCAGCCTGCTCCTACCTTAACCTCGGTGATATCACCATCGCCATAATAGCGATACTGCACACGACCCACATTACCTACGATATCTGATGAAAGGTCGTTGCTATACATATTGTAACCAACATTGCTGTAAGGTGTCAAACTAAATCCAAAACCTACATTCTTTGCCAATGGCATCTGGAATGCGATCTCGTGGATATTAGCTGTGTTATAGGCAGTCTTAACTTCTGAGACAGAACCTGTGCTATACTTATTCTGGCTATTGCGGTAGTGGCCTGCATCGATACCAAAATTGAAAACAAAGCTCTTGCGGTTCATATTGGCATATCCCGCAGGGTTGAGCATATTGATTGCGTGTGTCGAAAGCATAGCAACACCAACACCACCCATAGAACGTGTAGCAACGTTACCTGGTGTGGCAAGTTCGCCCAATCCATACATCGAATATGGCGAATAGGTGTTAATACTACTCATCAAACCTTGTGCTGTCGCACCTAATGGTAACAACATTACGACAGCTATAATAGCTTTAAAAATTTGCTTACTAAAGTTCTGCATTGTACTCTAAAATTCGGTTTAGTCCACAAAGGACCAAATCACATTTTGCAAATATCGCGTTTTTAATTCGTTTAACAAAAAAATTTGCGTCTCCACCCGTAAAAATTAACGTTAATTTCTCATTTTGTTGCGAAAATGATGAAATATAGCCCCTAATCTCGTGTGTTATGCCCTCCATAACGCCCTGTTCGATGGCTTGACGGGTAGTGCGACCTAATCGCAAAATCTCATCTGTTGCTTCGCACTCAGGCAGGCGAGATGTATAATCGTGGAGCGCTCGGAATCGGGTTCGCATACCTGGCGAGATATTACCGCCACGAAAAACTCCACCCTCAACCATATCGATGGTGATAGCAGTGCCAAAATCGACAATAAGAGCATCTGCACAACCCATTACCTCCACTGCACCAACGGCGGCAGCAAGGCGGTCAACACCAAGAGTTTCGGGCGAGAGGTAATCATTACCTATGGGAATAGGAGTCAGGGAATTCATCTCCAACACATCGATACCACATTTTCGCAACGTAGAGGCTACTTCGGCAGTTGTACGCGCCGTCGAAGCCACTATCGCTCGGCTCACAGATGGATAGCGAGCTTGGATATCATTTACCACATCCTCGCTCAGACTCAGACAAGAGTGCTGTTCCAGCACAATGTCACCCTGAACAAGAGCCACCTTCAGCAACGAATTGCCTATGTCAATTATCAAATTTACGCTCATAGCTATTTATAACGATCGAAGCACTACGACCGCTTCGGCTACATCAGCTACCCTTCTAACGGTCATTGCTAGTCGATTATTGTGTTGTTTGAGTATGAATCTATCGGGTTGAGCCGTAATTTTACGCAACAAGGTCATAAAAGTGTCGCTCTTGTAATATGGAGAGTTGCTCTCGCCCACAAAGTGGACGATCATAAGACCATTCTTGACCTTTACACGCTCCATACCTAGACGCACAGCCTCCCAACGCAGGCGCACAACATTCAAAAGCTCCTTTGCGGCAACTGGTAAAGCACCAAAACGATCGACCAAACGTGACTCAAAAGCAACCAAATCTTCCTCACGACGGATAGAGTCAAGTTCGCGATATAGGCGCAGCTTCTCGGCAGGCTGACGCACATAGCTATCGGGCAACTCGGCCAGCATATCGATATCAATGACAGCATCATCAATATAGTTTTCGTGCTTAACTGTTTCGGCCTCCTCATCAGTAAGACCTGCAACATCGAGGCCCTCGGCCCTAAGCTCAGCAATAGCCTGACGCATAATCTTCTGATAGGTTTCGTAACCGATATCAGCAATAAAGCCACTCTGCTCAGCACCCAACAGATTACCGGCACCACGAATATCCAAATCCTGCATAGCGATATTGAAACCCGAACCCAAATCAGAGAACTCCTCGATAGCACGCATACGACGGCGTGCATCGGTTGAAAGGAGCTCTTCTGGTGGAGTAATCAGATAACAATAGGCCTTGCGGCTACCTCGACCAACACGACCACGAAGCTGATGCAGGTCACTGAGACCATAATGATGAGCATTGTTGATGATTATGGTGTTAGCATTGGGGATATCGATACCGTTCTCCACAATGGTTGTCGAGAGCAAGACATCGAACTCACCATAGATAAAGTCCATAATAAGACGCTCCAGAGCCTCCGATGGCATACGGCCATGACCCACTGCGACCCTCGCTTTGGGGCACAAGCGCTGGATCTGCCCCTGCAGAGTCATCAAATCATCAACCCTATTATGCACGAAATAGACCTGTCCGCCACGAGCCAACTCCTCTTCGATAGCATCGCGAATAATCTCGTCCGAAAAGATATGCGACTCGGTAATAATAGGCTGGCGGTTTGGCGGAGCAGTAGATATCACCGACAAATCACGAGAGCCCAACAACGAGAACTGCAGAGTACGCGGGATAGGAGTGGCCGTAAGTGTCAGGGTATCGACCGTAACGCTCAATTGAGTGAGTTTCTCCTTGGCTGCAACACCAAACTTCTGCTCCTCATCGATAATCAAAAGGCCCAAATCGCGGAAACGGATAGCCTTACCCAACATCTTATGCGTACCGATAAGGATATCAATCTGGCCCGAAGCCAACCCCTCGGCAATCTCGCTAGTCTGCTTAGCGCTCTTTGAGCGGTTGAGATATTCAACTCTTACAGGGAAATCTCGCAGACGCTCCATAAATGAGCGATAGTGCTGCAAAGCCAAAATGGTTGTAGGTACCAATACAGCCACCTGCTTACCATCGACCGCAGCCTTGAACGCTGCACGGATGGCAACCTCGGTCTTACCAAAGCCCACATCGCCACACACCAATCTATCCATCGGGCGATCGGACTCCATATCTCGTTTTACAGCCTCAATTGCAGTGAGCTGGTCGGGAGTCTCCTCCCAACGGAACGAAGCCTCCATCTCATTTTGCAAATAACTATCGGCCGAAAATGCAAAACCTTTACTCGACTTACGCTTGGCATACAAGGCTATAAGTTCACGTGAGATATCTTTGACAGCCTTCTTAGTCGCACTCTTAAGCTTCTGCCAAGCACCATTACCGAGTTTGTAAATCTTGGGCGCCTCGGCATCACCACTCTTATAGCGTGAGATACGATGCAAAGAGTGAACATTCACAAACAGCACATCGTTATCCTTATAAATCAGCTTTATGGCCTCATGAAGTTTGCCATTCTGCTCAATCTTGACCAAACCGCCAAAGCGTCCCACGCCATGGTCGATATGCACAACATAATCGCCCATCTTCAAAGCATTGAGCTCAGCCACGGTCATCTGCTCATCACGCTTAATCTCGCCATTGATTTTATAACGACGATAGCGATCAAAAATCTGATGGTCGGTATAGAGGCACAACTTCAAAGCATTATCCACAAAACCCTCGTGCAGAGTAACCGACACAGAATCGAACTCCACCTTACCACGCCCAATCTGATGGAAAATATTATCCAGACGCTCTATCTGAGCTTTACTCTCTGAGAGGATATAGCTCTTATAACCTTTGATAGCATTGTCGGCAATATCATCGGCCAACATCTCGAAGTTCTTGTTAAACTTGGGCTGCGGTGTCGTAGCAAACTTGATGACGACATCGGCAATACGTTCCTTGAGGTTATCTCGCAGAAGCATCATACGTTGTTGCTCCATATCGGCCAACAGACCATTGCGACTTGTGAGCAGAGTGTCAATGGTTGAAGGCTCCTCCAACTCTCCCAATAGGCGACGACGCAAATCATTTACCCTCTTCAGCACATACTCAGCGTCGTAGAACCAAAAGGTTGCCGAACCGACAAAGGCGGCAAGCGACACCTTTTTAGAGTCGCCACTATTCATATTGGGGATAATCTCGACACTCTGCACCTTATCGTTTGAGAGCTGGCTCGAGATATTGAATCGACGGATAGAGTCAACCTCATCACCGAAGAAATCGATACGGAAAGGACGGCTCTCGGAATAAGAGAAGACATCGACAATACCTCCACGCAGTGAATACTGACCGGGCTCATATACAAAGTCAACCTGCTCAAAGCCCTCATCGGTAAGTTGTTTTTCGAAATCGGAGATAGATAGCCTATCCCCAACCTTTACTCTTAGACATCGCTCTGACAATGAGCCCTCGTCAACAACCCTCTCGGCCAAAGCTTCGGGATAGGTGCAGACAACAAGATAATCACCCTCACGATGGCGTATAGCATTGAGTGTGTTGGTACGCTGTACTACACCCTGAGCATCCTCCTTGCCATACAGGATAGATTTTTTATACGAAGTGGGGAAAAAGTGAATCAATGACTCATCTAGAAGAGCATAGAAGTCATTGAGCATATATGCAGCAGCGTCTCGATCCTCAGCAACAAAGATATGAACACCACCCACTCGACGTATCAACGCCGAAGAATAGAACGAAAGAGCCCCACCGACCAAATCTTCGAGATGGACGGTAACGCTCTCCGCTTTATACTCCTTAAGCAGTTGGGTGAGAGATTTTGAGCTCTCGGCCCTCTGCAAAATGTTATTTATACTCTCCAAAATAAGAGTTTTATTAGATTAGACGGCTCGCTGCTGGACTCCCCAACAATCTGGATTGATACACAACCACCCTATTCCGTCCGAGAATTTACTCAATCAACAACTCCCCGTTACGGCCGAGATACTTCACATCGACCATACCCAAACTCTGGTCGGCCACTACCTTGATCCACATCTTATAACGCATCATCCAACGACGGCGCAACGACAAAAATCCCTTATTGAGATAAGATGCCACATAAGGGCTAACCTGCAACGTAATATGCTTCACGCCACGATCCTCGGCAAGGAACTGAACCTGATTCTCAATCTTGCGATCAAGCAACACTGTTGGTTCGATGCGTCCCGTGCCGTTACAAGTAGGGCACACATCGGTAACATCTTGCACCGCTACGGGGCGAACCCTCTGGCGGGTAATCTGCATCAAACCGAACTTGGTAAGTGGCAAAATCGTGTGTTTGGCCTTATCGCTCGCCATAAGCTGTGTCATCTCATTGAAGAGCAACTGACGGTTCTGCACTTTGTGCAGATCAATAAAGTCAATTATCACAATACCACCCAAATCGCGCAGACGCAATTGGCGTGCTATCTCTTTGGCAGCAGCAAGGTTAACCTCCATTGCTGTCTCCTCCTGATTCACCTCGGCCTTGGTTCGATTGCCCGAATTGACATCGATGACATTCATAGCCTCGGTATGCTCGATGATAAGATATGCACCACGCTTGAGCGATACATACTTGGCAAAGAGCGATTTAATCTGTTTAGATATATCGAAATTGTCGAAGATAGGCACTGTGCCTTTATACAGCTTCACAATCTTCTCCAATTGGGGGTCGATGATTTTAATATAGCTTTTAATCTCGCGATACATCGTCTCATCATCGACTGTAATCTGTGAGAAGGTCGAATTCAGAGAATCGCGGATTATGGTATTTGCACGACTCATCTCGCTCATCAACAGAGCAGGAGCCGTATTTTTGCGTATGTTACCCACAGCCTGATTCCATCTCTCAAGCAACGAGAGGATATCCTGCTCGATGTCTGCATCGTGCGCCTCGGCTGCGGCAGTGCGAATGATAACGCCAAAATTCTTAGGCAACACCTTGGCTGCTACTTGGCGTAAACGTTTTTTAGTCTCCGTAGAGCGAATCTTCTGCGAGAGAAATATCTTCGATGAGAACGGCACGAGTACAACATTGCGGCCCGCCAGCGAAATGTCGGATGTCAAACGTGGTCCTTTTGTCGAGATTGCCTCTTTAGCAATCTGCACCATAACGGTTTGGCCAACCTGTAAATATGAGGCAATTTTTCCAGCTTTCTCGATAGCTGGCTCCAACTTCATTGTCTCAACTTTGACTCCTCGCTTTCCTGGTTGATGGCTATTTACAACCTTTTGCAATGACTCAAACTGTCCGCCCAAATCGAGATAGTGAATAAATGCATCTTTCTCGTGTCCGATGTTGACAAAAGCAGCATTCAGACCCGGCATAATTTTTCGCACCTTACCCAGATAGATATCGCCAACAGCAAAGCCACTTTGGCACTGCTCTTTGTTGAGCTCCACCAAAACTTTGTCCTCACAGAGGGCGATGGATATCTCCGACGGGGTAACGTTTATTACTAACTCTCGATTCATCAAATCTTTATCAATCTGATGCAAGCCTATGCTTGAACTGCCATTCTTGGGGAGTTCACAACACATAGTTTCGGCCACATCAATTTACAATATAAAATAGGTAAAGCTAAATGGCGTTAGTTGAAAAGGCCATTTAGCTTATCTCTTACCTACTTGCTAACGCAACTCGAATCGATGAAGATTACTTCTTCTTGTGACGATTCTTACGAAGACGCTTCTTACGCTTGTGCGTAGCCATCTTATGACGCTTGTGCTTTTTTCCGTTTGGCATAGCTGTAATTATTTAATGGTTTAAACTATTTTACCTTTGTTACAAAGCTCTTAGCAGGCTTAAATGCTGGAATATTGTGCTCAGGAATAGTGATTGTAGTGTTCTTAGAGATGTTACGAGCTACCTTCTGTGCACGCTTCTTGATGATGAAGCTACCGAAACCACGCAAGTAAACATTATTGTTCTCAATCAAAGAGTTACGAACATTATCCATGAATGCCTCTACAATCGTCTGCACCAAAACCTTCTCAACGCCAGTGCTTTTTGCGATCTCATTAACGATATCAGCCTTAGTCATAACTTTAAATATTATTTATTATTTTAACATTATTCCCTTTTGGGTCTGCAAATGTACTACATTTTCAACGATTAACAAATTAAACTAGAGTTTTTTTACAAATATTTTCATATTTGACTGCTGCGACAAAAACCCTGCAAATCATCTCACGTTAAAAGGGCATCTGATTGAATGCCATCGCCAAACCTTCAACAGCCTTGTCGAGTCCGCCCTGAATCTTACCACCAATCATCATTCGCATCATCATATTGAGCTCGGCGTGCAAGACCAAACGGATGCGGGTATCCATCTCGGAAACCTCGTGGAGCTGAATCCAAAACGAAAAATCGACTGGCACACCTCCTGCAGCATCGTCTCCAGAAATCTTGATATGCTTATTCTCAACACGCTCTACAATACGCAGACGTACGGTAAAGCCCTTTACCTTAAATGAGCAACTATCCTCATCAGCCTGCCACTCTTCAACCTTATCTTTCAAAGCAGGAGTAAGCATATCGAAACGACTAATGAAGGGGTATATGCGAGAAACAGGCTTCAAAATCTGCTGCTGTTTCGATTCATACTTTTCTAATCCCATAACGTAGATATTACAGTTATTAAACTTTGCGCCCTACTAAAACTCGAGAATCTTATCATCGACTCCGCCCAGAGCTAAAACATAGCAAAGATACACTTTTTTTTCTTAAAGATGCAATCTTGGGTCAACTTACTTCTATTTAGGGCCATATAAAAATAAAAAACTGCCAAACATAATGTCGGCAGCCATAATTCCTATCCAAGAACGATACCTCTTGCTATATATAACCATCTTTGAAAAAAAGATTATTTCTTAGCCACAACCTTTACATTTACGGCCTGAACACCCTTTTCATTCTCGCCAATCTCATACTCAACAGACTGACCCACAGACAACGACTTGAAACCTTCGGTCACGATACCTGTGTAATGAACAAATATCTGGTGACCATCTTCCGCTAAAATAAAGCCATAGCCCTTTTTATTGTCGAACCACTTTACTTTGCCAATCATAGAAATGCTCCTTTCAGATAGTTTAGTGTTGTTAATAGTTATCTCAAAGGTAGCAATAAATATCAAAATCACAAAAGTTTCTACCGATTTTATCCTCCCAGACAA
The DNA here is from genome assembly GCA_045632085.1 of Alistipes sp. Taxonomy (GTDB): domain Bacteria; phylum Bacteroidota; class Bacteroidia; order Bacteroidales; family Rikenellaceae; genus Alistipes. The sequence continues at coordinate 51,693 of JAZQVY010000035.1, forward strand.
GCAAAATAGTAGGAATAAAAAAAGGGTAAGCTACTTATATCGCACCGCTACAACCCAATACCCTTGCTTGCTTCCACACCTGGGGGATTCTCGGGGAGCTGGTCGTATAAGACTTACCCGGGTGCAAAAGTAGAAAAATTTATTATCTTTGCAAAAAATATTTACTTAGAAATGAAAAAAACATTGATTACCATACTTTCACTCGCCATCGCAGCGAGTGCAGCGGCGGCCGTGTGGGCATATATTTCGTTCAAGGGCAACGCCGTAAAGCAGAGTGCAGAACTCTATGTATCGAAGCGCAGCAACTACACCGAGCTTATCGACTCACTGAAACCCAAAATAGGCCACCACTTTGCCTTTGATCTCTATGCAAAGCGCCTGGAATTGGAGCGTTCGTTCAAGCCTGGACACTACGAATTAAAAGATGGTATGAGTGTAATTGAGATTGTCCGCATGATTAAGCTCGGCCTGCAGACACCTGTTAACGTTACGATGAACAACGTCAAGACACCTGCATATCTTGCTGGCAAGCTTGCCAAACAGATTGATGCCGACTCAGTGGAGATTGTGACTGCACTTACCGACAACAAGAAGGCGAAGGAGTTGGGATTTGACAATCCGCTTACTATGTTTTCGATATTTCTCCCCAACACATATGAGTTTTACTGGACTGTATCTCCTGAAGATTTTGTTGACCGTATGTACAAGGAGTATAAACGATTCTGGGAGAATGGTCGCGATCAGAAGCGCCAGCGCACCAAGCTCAGCCGTGTGGAGGTTTCGACTTTGGCATCGATTGTTTATGAGGAGACCCGCAAAGTTGATGAGATGCCACGCATTGCGGGTGTATATATCAATCGCTTGCGCAAGGGCATACCATTGCAAGCCGATCCGACAATAAAGTATGCTATGCAGGATTTTGGTTTGCGCCGTATATTGTATCGCCACTTGAAGTATGAGTCGCCATACAATACATATATCAACCGAGGTTTACCTCCATCGCCAATATGTATGCCAAGCATTCAGGCTATCGATGCGGTGCTTAACTACGAGCAGCACGACTACATCTTCTTCTGCGCACGCCCAACATTTGACGGCTATCACAACTTCGCCCGCACACTCTCGGAGCATAACGCCAACGCAAGAGCTTATCAGCGCGAGCTAAACCGACGAAAGATAAAGTAAGGCAGCTCTTGTTGCTTTACATATAAAATAATAAGTGGCACTTCGATTGAAGTGCCACTTATTATTTATACGATGTTAAACTCTTATTTATTCTTGTAAGCCTCAACTCCGCGCTGCAAGAAATCGACAAAGGCATCGACATCGAGATTGTAGCCGCGTGGCTCAATGAGAGGTTTACCGTCCCTGCCCTGCAACACATAGTATGGCTGAGCATTTACGCCATAGGTCTTAAGTGCGTAGTATGAGTTAATCTTACCCAATGTCTTCAACACCTTACCGGCATCGGTTGTCACCCAATCCTTCTCATCGACAGGTAGCTTGTCGTCGGCATAAAGCGCAACAATGACATACTCATTACGGAGCAAATCAAGAACGCGTTCATCTGACCAAACACGAGCCTCCATCTCACGGCAATTCACACAACCATGACCAGTGAAATCTACAAACAAAGGTTTTCCTACCTTTTTAGCATAGGCCTCAGCCTCCTCCAAATCGAAGAAACCTGGCAAACCGTAAGGGAGCTCCAACACATCGCCATATTTAACGTCAGACTTAGGAGCAGAATCGTTTGATGCTGTTGTCGCTGTCGAGCCATTAGCGCCGAGTACAAAATCATGCGACTGCATAGGAGGCAAATAACCCGACAAAACATCGAGCGGAGCACCCCACATACCCGGAATCATATAGACAACGAACGAGAATGTAGCGATAGCCAACACCAGGCGTGTAACCGAGAGATATGGCATATCACTATCATGCTTAAACTTGAGCTTACCCAACAAGTACAATCCCATGAGCGAGAAGATAGCAATCCAAATTGCCAAATATACCTCTCTATCCAAAAGGCCCCAGTGGTATGTCTGATCGGCAACGCTCAAGAACTTCAATCCCAAAGCCAACTCCACAAAACCAAGTACAACCTTTACAGAGTTCAACCAACCACCGCTCTTAGGCAACTGCTTGAGCCAGGTTGGGAACAGAGCAAAGAGAGTGAAAGGCAGTGCAAATACTACAGAGAAGGCAAACATCGTGATAATAGGAGTCCAAACCTCACCAGATGTTGACTGGATAAGGGCTGAACCTACGATTGGTCCGGTGCAAGAGAATGACACAAGCACCAAAGTAAGAGCCATAAAGAAGATACCAGCCAAACCACCTTTATCAGACTTTGCATCGCTATCGTTAACCAACTTTTCGGGCAATACAATCTCGAATGCACCAAAGAAAGAGGCCGCGAAGACCATAAACACGATAAAGAAGATAATGTTAGGTAACCAGTGTGTAGCCACCCAGTTGAAGATATCGGCTGTAACCGCATCGCCACCAATAAGCCAAGTGAGCAGAATAATCACAGCGATAGGCAATGTGTAGAGGGTAACAATGAAGAAACCATACATCAAAGCGCGGAAACGACCACGAGCCACACTGCCTGAACCCTTCAAGAAGAATGACACAGTCATAGGAATCATAGGGAACACGCAAGGTGTGAGCAGAGCTATCAGAGCCCAACCAATAGCGCTAAGGATATAACCCCAGATTGAGCTACCAGACTTTGCAGGCTCCTCGATTTTAGCAGGGGCCGCAGCTGCATCGCCAACCTTAACTTCGAAATCATTGCTACCTGTAACACAGTTTGACTCATTGCAAGCCATCCAATCAACCATCACATTGAGAGTTGCGGCACTCTCAGCCTTCACAAGCTGAGTGAAAATTACCTCACCCTCATAGTAGCCAATCTCCATCTCATATACATCATTGAACTGACGTATAGCCTCCTTCGACACCTTCACATCACCAACAAGTTCAGCACCTGCAAGGTCCTCATAGGTGAAAGTTGTAGCCATAGGGCCACCAACCTCATATGGTCCCATATCGTAGATGTGCCAGTCCTGCTCAACCAAAGCCTTGAAAATAATCTCATACTGAGAATCGCCAAGCGACTTTACAGAACTTGTCCACTGCACAGGCTCCATAGGCTGAGCTGAAGCTGCCAATGAAGCGAATACCGCAACAAGTGCAAAAGATAATTTCTTAATCAAATTCATAGTATCAATTTTGTTTCGTTTATACTCTACTTCGTACCTTTCAGACAATTAAGTCGTCAGATAGGCAACAAAAATAGTATAAAAAAGAGAGTCTTGCAAATCAAGGCTCTCCCTTAGTGAAATTATTTTCAATAATTTATGTTATTTACACGCTCATTTATTCGATCTCGAATACTCTTTGCTCATCATCACCAATGCTAATACGCACAATCATAGCATCCTCTGGAAGCAGCGGCTCGATCTTCTCGGGCCACTCCACCAGGCACAAAGCGCCCGAATAGAAATACTCTTCGTAACCAAAATCGAAGGCCTCCTCAACTCGCTCAATGCGATAGAAATCGAAGTGATAGATATGATTATCATCATCGGCCACATATTGATTCACAATGGCAAATGTTGGACTTGTAACCTGGTCCTCTGCACCCAACGCAGCAACAATGCGGCTGATAAGGGTCGTCTTACCAGCACCCATACCACCATAGAACAGCACAACATTGCGGCCATCAAGCGATTCGATTATCTGCTCGGCAACGCTCTGCAACTCGGCAAGCGACTCTATCTCAATTCTCTTCATTTCTCTATTTTTTAGGTTTAAGCACTATGTATGGCACTATCATCTCCTCCATCGATATTCCACCATGCTGGAAGGTATTGCGATAGTAACGGATAAAACGATTGGCATCGTTGTTATAGACTAAAAAGTCTGAATTATAAGCAAATATATAGCTCGATGAGATATTGGTACGAGGAAGCTGAATATCCTCAGGGCGAGTTACCTCATATACATCGCGAGGATTATATTGCAGGTTACGTCCCGTTTTATATCGCAAGTTCGACGAGGTCTCTTTATCACCTGTGATTTTGATAGGATTATCCACTCGAATAGTTCCGTGGTCGGAAGTGATAATCACCGTATGGCCATGCTCAGAGAGCAATTTCAACAACTCAAACAAATCGGAGTGCTCAAACCATGAACGAGTAAGCGAACGGAATGAGGCTTCGTCTTCTGTAAGTTCGCGAATAATGTCAGTCTCAGTACGGGCGTGCGACAAGATATCAAGGAAATTATATACGATAACCGAAAAATCAGCATCATATATACGGCGGATATTGTCGATAAGTTTACGTCCAGCCTCGGGGCGTACCAACTTGTCGAAAGTCCACTTATAATTCTTACCTGTTGAGCTGAGCTGACGCGAGAGAAACTCCTCCTCATACTGATTCTTACCACCCTCCTCATTATCGTTGAGCCACTTATTGGGCATCATCTTATCAATTGCAAGTGGCATCAAGCCTGCAAAGATGGCATTGCGAGCGTACTGGGTTGCTGTGGGTAGAATTGAACAATAAAAGTCATCAATATTCACATCGTAGTATCCCCTTAACAAAGAGCTGATAGCACGCCACTGATCGTAACGGAAGTTATCAATCAGAAGCAGTGTTGTCTTTTCGTGAGAATCCACCTCTCGCAGAATCTTCTTACGCATAAGAGTATGCGACATCACAGGAATCTCGTCATCGTCAACTCGCTTATTGATCCAATTGTAGTAGTTACGACGAACAAACTTGCAGAATTCCTGATTAGCCTCGACCTTTTGATAGGTTAGAATCTCTTTGATACTCTGGTCGGTTGACTCAGATAGCTCAACCTCCCAATTTGTAAGCTTGCGATAGATGGCACACCACGCTGCAAACGACGATGCCATCTGGCACATATTGGCAATGCGCCCAAACTCAGCACGATAATCGGCCGTAGTCTGTTCGGTAACAAGCTGCTGAGAGTGAACATTTTTCTTAATCGACAGGAGTACCTGATTAGGATTCACCGGCTTAATTATATAGTCGGCAATTTTCGAGCCGATTGCCTTGTCCATAATATTCTCCTCCTCGCTCTTGGTAACCATAATGACAGGTGTAGTAGGACGCAAATCCTTAATCAAAGGAAGTGTCTCAAGGCCAGTCATTCCAGGCATCATCTCGTCTAAGATGATTAGGTCGTAGGCTGTAGTTCGAGCCATATCGATAGCATCGTAGCCATTGTTGCAGGTATCCACATCGTAACCCTTACCCTTCAGAAAGAGGACGTGAGGTTTCAACAGCTCCACCTCATCATCTACCCATAATATTTTTACCATATATTTTACTCCTTTCTATATTATAAGGATGCAAACACGCTTTTTATTGTGGGATACGAATTTTTTATTCGTTCCGCCACCTCCGTAATAGCTACCCACTCGGCAGAAACAATACCCTCTTCGCTCTGTGGAGTGAGCTCCATAGCCGAGGCCTGCATCTCATACCATGCGGTGTGTTTCATCTCCCAACGACCATAAAGATTGTAACAATGAAGCGTTGTGCAAAGTAGTCGGCCGACACTATCCACCTTTACCCCAGTCTCCTCTTCGGCCTCACGTGCGGCGCATACCGAGAATGATTCACCCGACTCACGATGACCCTTAGGCAAATCCCAACGGCCATTACGGCAAATCATCACAACCTCATCACGCTCATTGCGCACCACTCCTCCGGCTGCATCCACCCACACAAATTGTGAAGCCAAATCATCGAAAGCTACTCGTGGCTCGCGGCATATAAGTGCTACCCTGTTGTAATTTACGAGAAAATCAATTATCTTCGCTCGCGAAATCTTCTCGCCATCAGTGAGTCGTAGCTGAAAGTAATCATCTACATCATCACTTGTGGTAATGAGGAGCAGACGGTCTGCCCAATAGACACAGATGCTACCATCCTCCTGCTCAGGCAGCGGAAGATATAGACATTCGGGAGCAATAACATTGCCAGCCTCAATATAATTCGAACTATCGGGTTGTGACATTTTACAATCTGTTTGGGTTTCGAGAACAAAAATAAGAAATTTGAAGTTAAACCTCGATATAATAGTATGAAAAAATTATCGTTTATTATGGCTTTTGCAGCTTTAGCACTCGGTTCGTGCACAACAGAGCCACAAACTGAACCACTCAACATCGACAACCAGCTTTCTGCTGAGGAGATCTCGGCAGCTCAGTTCACCCCCACAGTAATGTGGAAGATGGGACGCGTGGGTAGTGTATCACTTTCGCCCGATGCATCGAAGGCTATCTACACTATCACTCGTTACAATATGGCTGAGAACCGCGGAATATCGCAGATTTACTTGCGCGATATGACCACAGGCTCAGAGGTTGCTCTTACAGACAACACTTCGAACAACGGCGAACCTCAGTGGAATGCCGACGGAAAGAAAATCTACTTCACATCAAACCGAAGCGGCTCAACTCAACTCTGGCAGATGGCTGCCGACGGTAGCGCAGCCAAGCAGATTACCAATGTAGAGGGCGGCATTGAGGGCTATGGTGTAGCTCCAACCGAGGACAAGATGTTCTACGTTAAGAAGGTGCACGCAACAGATGTAAAATCTTCAGACGTTCACAAAGATATGGACAAGTCGAAGGCACGCATCTACGACGATTTGATGTCACGTCACTGGAACTACTGGGATGAGGGTGAATATAGCCACATCTTCGTTGCCGACATCACAGCTAATGGTCTCCAGAATGACAAGGACATCATCGGCGATAAGTCGGCTTGGGATGCTCCTCTTGCACCATTCTTTGACACTGCCGAGATTGCATGGAGCAACAACGGCAAGATGCTTGCATACACTTGTAAACCTCTCACCGGTGCAGCATATGCGGTATCAACAGACTCAGACATCTTTATTTACAACACTGAGGACGGCTCAACACTCAACATCAACAAAATTAAGACAAACGCCGGTATGCGTATCATGGAGTTTGTTGGTTACGACCGCTACCCTGTTTGGTCACCAGACGACAAGCAGTTGGCATTCTGCTCAATGGCTACTCCAGGCTATGAGTCAGACAAGGACCGCCTCTTTGTATACGATGTGGCAAGCAAAGAGCACAAGGACCTATCGCTTAGCTTCGACCACAGCGCATCTAATGTAATCTGGACAGATAATAAGACCATCTACTTCCTCTCGGCTATCAATGGCACACATCAGGTATGCAAGGTTGCCACAGATAATACAAATGTGGAGGTTGTTACTGCTGGTGACCACGACATCGCATCGATGAGCATCGCTGCTGGCAAGTGCCTCACAACGCTTATGACAATCAGCCGTGACAAGGAGATTTACGATGTGAACCTTGCAGATGGTAAGCTCACACAGCTCTCAAACATCAACGCTCACGTTTACGACAACGTGAAGATGGGTGAGGTTCAGAAGCGTATGGTAAAGACAACTGATGGTAAGGAGATGCTTACTTGGGTAATCCTTCCTCCAAACTTCGACCCAGCGAAGAAGTATCCTACATTGCTCTACTGCGAAGGTGGTCCTCAGAGTGTAGTATCACAGGGTTGGAGCTACCGTTGGAATTTCCAGTTGATGGCATCGCAGGGTTATGTGGTTGTAGCGCCTAACCGCCGTGGTTGCCCATCATTCGGCAGCGAGTGGCGTGAGCAGATTTCGGGTGACTACTCTGGCCAGAACATTCAGGATTACTTGGCAGCTATAGACGAGGTGGCTAAGGAGCCTTGGTGCGACAAGGAGCACTTGGGTTGCGTTGGTGCATCGTATGGCGGCTACTCAGTATTCTTCCTGGCAGGAAACCACGATAACCGCTTCAAGGCATTTATCTCACACTGCGGAATCTTCAACTTTGAGTCGATGTATGGCGAGACCGAGGAGCTCTTCTTTGTTAATCACGACTACGGTGGCAGCTACTGGGATAAGTCGAACGCTATCGCACAGCGTTCATACGCCAACTCACCACACCGTTTTGTGCAGAAGTGGAATACACCTATCTTGATTATCACAGGCGAGTACGACTTCCGTATCCCTTACACACAGTCATTGCAGGCCTTCACTGCAGCACGTTTGATGGGTGTAGATGCTAGATTGGTAGAGTTTGAGAACGAGGCTCACCAGGTATTCAAACCACAGAACTCAATCGTTTGGAACCGCGAGTTCTTCGGTTGGTTGGATAAGTATTTGAAGAAATAAGCTAATCAAAATAGCAAATTTGAGTGCCGTTCCTCACACAGGGACGGCGCTTTTTTTGCGGAAGGAGAGATAATGTTGTCAAAAAAATATCGCTGTGCACCCTGAAAATTGCATAGGATGGATGATTATAGTCCCTCTCGCTTTTATATTCTTATCACAATTATAAGACTTCTACGCAGGGGTCATACCGCCCAATCCTCAGAACAAAAAAAAGCTGCTAAACTAGATGTTTAGCAGCCATAATTTATGTTTATCACAGCTTGATTAATACACAAGTTCAATATCATCGACCACCATACAACTTTGCGTTGAGCCTGTGAAGTAGTCTCCAAAATGAGAACCTGTGAATACAAGCACAATGTGAGTAGGTATACGCGAATTAGAGGTATATTCCAAAGGCAGAGTAAACTCAATCCAGCCATCTGTAGACTCTTTAAAGATAAGTTCACCCACACCGATTACATTCTTACCTTTGGCGTCAAAGAATGTGTTTTCATCGCGTGTATCGATAGCTACAGGACTATCTGCATCACCTCCATACTCCGCCGCTGTCCAATCGCCAACAGCAACCATAATTTGACCCTCATCTTTGCTTCCCATACCAATATCGGGACGAGAGGCTGGAACTTTATTCACCTTATCGATAGTACCGCAATTATACTTAACCCAGCCACGCAAAGCCACTGGTCGTGCACTACATGGGCGACCAAAGAACACAACACCATTAGTACCAAATGTACCAGCAAAGCGACCCAAGAAGAGGTTACCCGCAGCAAACTTACCTACACCTGCCATATTAGGGAACATAGATTGCAAATTAGCAGATGTGTGGCCCGAGCTACCAGGACGCACATCGTTGGTGTTTGGTGTGGTAAGATTGAACGACTCACCGAGTGTTGTTGCTCCAGGATTACCTGTGCCCCAGAATGATGAAGCACCCTCGGCATATGGCCAATAGCACTTATCTGCAAACGACCAATCCTCAAAACCGGCATTGATGAGTTCGAAGGTATCCTCGGTAGTAACGCTGACAATATTGGTTACGTTCTCACCAGAGTATGCCATAACCTCATACTGAGTAAGGGTATTAAGCCCCTCAATGCAAGCAGAGAAACTACCGCCATCGATGGTAACATCCTCAACCTCGATCCAGTCTGTATCACCAGCTACTCTATAACGGAAGCCCATAGTTTGCCCACTGCGGCCATTGGCATAGAGCCATATACGCTTTGCCCAAGCATCTACAGATGTAAACTCGACTTCGACATCCTTTGGAATGATACGCAGCGTCCACATCTCCTCGATATCATCGTGATAATTGACAATGACATTACGCACGGTATTCTCGAATGATTTCAACGAGAATGGATCGGGAGAGTATGATGTTATATCGCGTGGGCCAAACTTAGCAGCGAGAATTTTCACATTATTCAAATCAAAATCCATAGGCACATATGCTGTAGCAATATGACCATTGGTATCTATCTCAGACTCACCAATCTGACCCTCAACACGGAATTCATACGAGATGCTCTGCTCGGCTGTGATAGTCCACTCAAAGGTCTGATACCTCGACAAGTTGACATATAGCGGATTGCGCAAATCGAAAGTTCCGGGGAAAACAACATCAGATGTTGCGCCCTCGGTAAAAACGACATTTGAGATATTCACTTTGCGAATATCCGTCGTCTCATCGAGCGAGAGTTTAACCGTATGATTGGTTGTATTGATTACAGGTTGCGACAACATACCCTCAGCGTCGAGGCTGACAATATCGAGTTTTACGACAGGATAGGGAATATCATTATCGATACAGCCACCAAGCATAATAGCGGCAACCGCAAGAGATATGTATCTGAATATATTACACATAACTACTTTTTATTACTCCATAAATGCGCCACGAGGCCTATTTGGATATTAGCAATATTCACCTTGAAATCGAGGCCCGAATGATCTCGGCGACCAGCAACTTCACCTGCATCATTGTATTGACGGATATTATTATAATTCAAACCTCCAATACCTACAGTGGCTGTTACACACACTTGAGGAAATACATAGATACCAACGCCAGGATTTACATTGAGCTGTGCAGCAAAATTACGGCTGAAGGTTTCACTCAAATCCTCACTGCCAGAGCTATACTTGGTTGTACCGTCTTTAATAAGCAACTCAGTTTCGAATATAACTCCCACAATACCACGACGGTCCAGGCCGAAATAGTTGCGATGGAACAATGAATACGAGAAGCTCTCGTTACGCAATCCAAGATCGCCGACGCTCATATTCTCCATACCCTCAGCTATAAGGCCGAGATTGACATCGATGTTAGAAAGGTTACCATCAATAAATGAATATCCGAAGCGCAAACCTACCGAACGGTTGTCGTTGTAAGCATAGGCAAAGAATGGGCGAAGAGTGGTACTGCGAAGCCCGACATCTATGCCGTTGAACAAGAGCAAAATATCGGAATTATCGAAACCCAACTTACCATACGAAGCTGTCAAACCGAGCATAAACTCGCCTTTATAGACAAATTTATTCTTATCTATATGACGGTCCACACGCTGTCGCATAGGCAAGAACTTCGTATTCTCAACACTCGATTCTTTAGCATATGAGTTGGTTGATAGTTTTGATTTTACGGCCACCTCCTGGGCTTGAAGTGTCACGACTGAGACCAATGCAGCAGCCACAAACAATATAAATTTCTTCATAGTTAACTGCATATTATAAATAGAATGATACTCCAAAACCAATAGAGAGGAAATTCAGTTTGAAATTCATACCCGATGAATTGATACTACCCGACTCTACCTGATTTTTTAACTGTTTAACTCTGTCTAAGCTGATACCAAATACGCCAATAGAGAGCTCAAGCGCGGTATTATTAGTGATAAACGCCACTACACCTGGTTGCAAGGCTGCAGCTGCACCTATTGTCTTTGAGTAGGTACCAACATAACTCTGCAAACCATCAATAACACCATTTTCAGCAACAACTCGCGACTGACCGCCCTCCATACTCAGCTGCACCTCGGCAAACACAGCAAAACGATTGCTATATCCCAATGGGATGTATGGTCGCCAAAAGATAGTGCCCGTATAAGAGTGGTTGAGACGATGGAAGTAATCGATATTGAAATCGTTACCAGCAACCGACACCGAGGCATTATCGAGTGCAAGAAGCGTACGACCATAGCCAAAACGTACACCCACTGCCATATTTTTACCTATGGCATAGGCGAGCATAGGGCTTACATTTACGGTATAGCCATCAGAGTCGATGTTATCAACGACCAACAGTTTAAAATCTCGGTTGGTATGCGTCGAATATGATGCAGTACCTCCAAAAATCCACTGACCCTTGGGCACAAAGCACACATCGGTCGAGAAACCTCGACCTTTACGCGCCTCATTAGGTGTTAAAGTCTGCTTTATACCATCAACAATGGTCGATGCGACTGTTTCATTATGTAGGTCCTGGGCCGACACCCCTATTGCTAAGAGAGCAGCAAGAACTGTAAAATGAAATTTCTTCATTGACATTAAGGTAAGAGATAGTGACAACTTCTGGTCGTCACTATCTCAATGTTTGCTAATAATTCAAGACGATATCGTCAACATACATCCACGACGAAGTCGAACCGCAGAAGTAGTCACCATAGCCAGAAGGAGTGAACGATACAACAATCTTCTTTGGCTTCACGTTTTTCATATCCTCACGATATGTAATTTCGATAGTCTCCTCGGTCCACTCTGAACGAGAGTCAGTACCTGTAAGAAAACCGTAACCGATAACACCTGGGAGACTTTCCATTCCATCTTTTGTTATCTGGATAAAGGTACTTTCATCTTTGGTATTCACCGCATATGTTGTACCATCAGTAATGAGGATCATCGCAGTATATTTATCGAGACCCGTAGTGTGAGAACCTTCGTTGATAGTACCCTCATTGTTCTTCATCCAGAACGAAAGGCTCTTTGGCTTGGCAGTAAATTTAAAATCACGACCGAAAGTTACGATACCATCCAGACCATTCATCGCAAATGTACCAGTAAAGAGGTTACCTGCGGCAAACTTACCAATACCCATCACTGTCGCCTTCTGAGACTTAAGGTAGGCAGACTTGCTACCTGCTGAGCCAGGACGGACATCGTCTGAAGATTGAGTAAGTGTAGCACCGGCCATATTACCACCCTCGTTACCTGTGAGCCAGAATGGTGCATCACCCTCGCCATAAGGCAACCACCATGTAGGTTTGCTCCAACGCTCCATATCGCCGTTAGGAATCTGAGCACCAGCATCAGTTAAGTGCTCAAGAGACTTACCGGCATCGTTACCATCGATAACAAGCTTATAAGAGTAGGTTGTACTTGCGCTGAGGTCTGTTGTAACATTTGCAGTATACACATCATCAGAGCCCTTTATAGCCTCAACCTCATTCCACTGGCTACCATCAGCAGAGTATGCTACCTTAACTGACGCAGCTACATCGAGCACTACAGCCTTGAATGTTGCAGTACCAAACCACAGGTTGATATCCTCTTCTGCAATAGGGATAATACCCTGAACTTTATATTCAATAGACTGAGTTTTCTTACCGCCATCAACATCCTCAACGTAGAATGAGAGTGTCTGATCGCCACCGGCAACACTATTGAAGAACGAATTGGCTACAGTAACAGTATAAGTCATATCATCAATCTTTGCAACTGTAATGCCTGCTGGAGCCTCTGCCAAGAGGTTATACTCTACGCCATCGATAGTAACATTCATTGTGTTGATTGCGGCCAATGATGTTACATTGTACTTACGAGAAGCGGTTGTAGAGAGCTGCATCTCAGTCATATCAAAACCGTCACCAAGGACAACAGGATCGGGGCTAAAGATAATAGTATCATCAAACTCCTCAACAGACTCATCGACTGTAGCCTCAAATACAAGGTTACCTGGAGCATCCTTAGAATACTTGAATGTGATAGTATACTTAGCAGATGGCTTAACATTGCTGATCAAACCCTCCTTAACAATGTCGCCCTCCTCTGGGTGAGTACCCTCAAAGTGCCAATAGAGCGATGTCTGACCCTCGGGCATAATAACATAGCCATCTTTGCTCTCGGTATATTTGAGCGAGAGAACATCACCACTCTCAATAGCATCTGCATCGTAAGACTCAGCGATGGCAACTGTTGTGAAATAGCCCTCAGAGAGCTTCTCTGTTACAGAGGCATCATACGCAACACTCACTACAGTCGATAGCAACTTACAGTCAACCGTAACTGGGGTAACAATACCAGCCTCTACTGCAAACTCTGCCTCTCCGTAGTAATACTTATTGTCGAAAGAGACAGCCTGCTTGTCACCAACCTGCACCTTGGCAACATAGTCGCCTGCAAGCAGAGCCAAAGTCTCGGGAACATCATTCACACTGGTGTAACGACGAATAAGTTGCTGCTCCTCGTTCTCTACCTTATAAATCTTGATTACAACGGGGGTATCTGCATCGATTGCTGACGATTCAGCAGTGCGTGTTACCACACCAAGACGCACGGCACCCTCACCATAATCTACATTAATACTTGAATCTATATTATCTGAGCACGATACTGCAATGAGTACGACGCTCAACAAAGCCAATAACTTTTTCATAATAGTCATAACCTTTATCCGTTAATTATGCTAGTTGAAACGGAACATTACAGTCTTGGTAGTTGTGTTGCCCTCCATATCTGTTACGCTCATCTCGAAATCGTGCTCACCAGCACCAAGCATTGCGAGTACGCCCAAGAAGTTAGAGATTGAGAGGTTAAGCTCACCTTGGCCATATACAGCATCACCCACAGGGAAGCCCAAGCCGCTAAGAGCCTCATGGAACTGAGTGTCATTTACAAGGCTGAACTCACCTGCAAGACCCACACTTGAAAGCTCCTCAGGTGTAAGTGTCGCTGAAATAATCTTAACATTGAAGTCGGCTATAGTAAGAGGTGCCTTAACATTAAGATTGCAAGTCATACCGGCTACGTATGTCTGACGCTTGTCGATATCATAGCCAACCCAAATAATCTGAGGTGCTACGTTCTGACCATACTTGATTGTAAGCTTTACAGTTGTCTTTGCGCCATTGATATCCTCGGCTGTAATCTCATAAGAGTGAGTACCCTCGTACGACTTAAGCAAATCAGTCTGCGAAGCAAACTTCAAACGTGTAGCTGTTCCGCCCTTAGCATCGGTTGGATAACCCATCATCTTGAGAATGGCAGCAGATGCTGTAGGAGCACACAAATCCTCCTCTAATGACATAATCTCTGAATAAGCTTTTGTGAAGTCTGCATTATCAGAAGAAGCCTTAACAACGAGCGACTTAAGAGCTGCCTTGGTTGTTACATCAACATTGATGCTCTTCTTGAAGTTGCCATCAGCATCGAACATATCGTCGGTAAGCTCGAACGCCTCTGCAAGATCGTGACCCTCCCATACGATTACTGGAGCATCAGTATCATCGGGAATAACCTCCTCCATCAACAGAGCAGAAGTATCGAATGTTACCTCCTCGTCGTAAGTCCAAGTATCGCATACGATACCAATAGTTGCTGTACCGTCGGCAGCGTGCTGAATAACTACATTAATCTTACGCCACTGAGCAGCCTTAACACCCTTAATCTCGTTTGTCATGGTGATATCCTTTGTCTCACCCTCATAGCGGCAGCTGAATGTAAGTTTCAAAGTATTCTCCTCGGCTGTAGGAGCAAAGTAACCAGCACGCTCCTCAGTAAAGGCATACTCCAATGCAGAATTATCCAATGCCACAGTCATTTTAGTATATTCTGGGTCGAGCTGATCCTTGATATCGGCTGAATAAGCTACAGTAACCTTGATATTAGCCAACTTACAAACGATATCGTTTACAGTAGTTGTCTGCTTACGAACAACAATAACCTCTTTCTCGGCAGCATATACAGGAGACTCCCACTCAGCGCCTACCATCGCAGCAGATGACATCTTAATTTTGTAAACACCACCCTCGAGAGCGATAGGCTCTGTTGGACGCTCGCCATACTTGAATGAAGCAACTGTCTCGCCAGCAGCATTGGTGATTACTACATCAAAAGTGTTGATATCAACACCCTCAGCACGAGATGCAGATGCTGACTCGAAATTCTCTGTATCCTTCAAAATATCGGCCTGCAAACCTGCGACGTTAAGATAACCGATATTGTCATTTGCGTCGGAGCCGTTGCCATCATAATCAACATGATCCTTGTGGCAGGCTACCATAGTAGAGAGCGCTACAAGCGCGATGCTCATAAATCTAAACATTGATTTCATATCTCTAACTCTCTTTATTATTGTGCATTATCATTAAGTTCCTGCTCGATATCGATAGACTCGACAAGAGTATCGTTGAGCGTAATTGTAAGAGTTGCACCACCTGCATTCTCAACATCGAATTTTACTGTGTACAGAGTCTGTGCAGCAGCATTCTCCATTGTGTAAACGGGCAAAGTAACAACAGTACCCTCAGCACCCGACTGATTAGGCTGCTTTGTAGCAGTACCGCCGATTGTGAATGAAGCGGGAGCGATGAAGATAGGCTCAGTCTGCGCAGTCACATCGAACTCATTGCCTGCGGCAGTTGTAAGCTTTAGAGTGTGACCACCTGCGAAGTAAGCTTCAAAGGCATCAGTTACCTCAACCTTTACCAACGCGTTAGCGATGTAGGCAGGAATCTCAACCTCTGTGTTCTTACGGGCCTCAACAGTGAAATTAGCGCTACCTACAAAGGTTGCTTTGTCGTAACCCTCTTCATCGATGTCACCAGCTACCACTGTTGCCTTGTAAGTGCCCAAATGCAGATAGTTGTCACCTTCATTAAACTCTGCAATAGTTGCGTAATCAGCTGTGTAAGTGTGACCTACGCCTTCAATTTTAAGGGCGAAATCCTCAGCGGCAGGAGTTGTGCAACCAACATTAGCACGTGTCTCAACAACATTTGTTGCTGCCACACAGCCAATAGTTACTCGTCCCTCGCCCTTCTGCTCACTCTGTGCCACATCATCGGAACAAGCCGACAATGTCAACGCCAAAAGCGAAGCAATTGCAAAAAACTTTTTCATAACTTGTTAATTTATTTTTGTTTATATTTTCTCTTACTATTTCGCTATCGACACACGGATATTGTCGATGTAGACATTTACCTCGATGTTACCGGCAAAGCCTACCTCTGCTGTTTTTAAATTAGGATAGAAACAGATACGAGTATCACTTGTTACAGGGAAATCAGTTTCATATGTTGGGAAACTTTGTCCAAAAGCATTATCGCCCACATTGTTTGCAAGAGACTGAGTAAAAAATGTAGTACCAAAGTCAGCTAATGTGGTATCATAAGACGACCCAAGACCACTAGTACCAGTAGGAATACCATCAATAGGATTACTTGCTTTGGTATGTGTAGCAACACATACTCCAGCCTCAGTATAATCCATTGAACTACTAGAGTGCTTATAAAGTGCTGAGTCGAATAGCAATTTCACAGTCACACTCTTACCTGGCTTAATACCTCGAGTAGCATTACCAAGCTGTGGGGTATCTACTCGGCCATAGTGGTACGATTGGAAGTTCACAACAATTTTAACCACCTGAGAACGTGCATTGATACGCATAGCGCCAGGTTTAAGCCAGTAACGTGCAGCATTCCAACCAGCAAGCGTCCCGTTAAGTGCGACTCCAGGCTGATTTCGGTCGCTTGATGCATAATCGTTATTACCATAGCTTTCGCTTCCAGTAACGTTTTGGAAATCCTCAAACAAAAGATATGGCACATCAACAGGTGTAATATTATTCTGGAAATAAGGTTTGATAGATCCCAAATTTACGCTGTTCTCAACAACGGCATTTTCCGAATCGAAGACTAATGTCCAATCGGTGTCGGTAAAATTATCAGCATTGAATTCACCCTCATACTCCACCGAGTAACGATTCTCAGCATTACGATAGAAAGTACCCATATTGGCACCATTGTTATCGTAGAGCGTAAAGAAGTTGAAATCCTCGCCAAGATTATTCTCGCCAATAGAGAAGTTCAAAACCGTATACGTATCAAACTCAGGCATCGCCATCCTGACTGGCGTAACGTGACCACGCGCGAATTCTCGCTCCAGATGGTAAGTACTAACGACAGAACGCTGCTCTGCGCCATAGATTCGATAGCTAACATAGCCAGACACTGTGCCTGGAAGCACAAATACCCAGATATCGCTACCAACATCAAAACCCTCGTCGCTCTCGACGGTGATTGTATTTGACGTATTGCTGTACACAGGCTCTGCATCGGGATTGGATACATCGATAGTTATATCGCCGGCTACAGGATTGGGGAAAGTAATCTCCACGCTATATACTTTGTCGTCAAAATTACTACTTTTCTCAGGAATAGTAATCTTGAGAGCGTGCATCTGGTGGCGCATAACAGTGTTTAGTTCCACGCGCTTAGATGAGGTCAACGCCCCCTCGACAACTGGCTCAGCCAACATAATGTCATAGCTACCATCATACGTTCCATTCTGCACTGCAGGAAGCGTATAAGTCGCCTGCGTCCCATTGGTAGATTTTGGAGTCGGATAGCTCAACAGATAGGTGTATTCACCCTCTGCCATAGGAGCAATAGCCGATGATGTGAAGTATGCTTTATCATACGCCTCGCTATAATAACGAAGCATAAACATTGCATTCTCGAATGCATAGCTACCATCTGCACTCTTAGCCCACACGGCAAGCTTATCACCTGGTGTCCAACGAGTTGTCACTCCGTCGGGATCAAGCGATGTACGAGTAGCATCAACTGGCATCGAGAAGCCCACCTCGCATACCTCTGACGGCACAACGGCAGTCTCTACCTCGTTGACACACGACACCAACGACATAAAGGCCACAGCCAACAACGGTATATTCTTAAAAAATGTCATAGATTTAAATCCCTACTTTTCGCTCCCAAAGATAGAGCAATTATTTTCGTTGAAAAAATAATTTCAACGAAAATGCAATTTTATATAATGTATAGGGGATTCTTGTGGCCGGTTACTTTTTCGCAATAATCAACCACGCAAATTTTCAATAGAAAACAGCCTCGATCTTTATCACATAAAACACTGTATAACAACAGGAAAGATTAAATATTTAGACAATACAAGCCCATTATCCCTACCCTAAGTGAAAAGATTATATTTGCGAAAAGAATTGTACAAAAAAAAGCATCCCCAAAAGTTTTATTAGAACTTTCAGGGATGCTTTACTTCTTCGATACCGGCTATTTACTCAATAGCTATTTTGAAGATACATTTCTTAACACGACCCTCGCCAAGCATTGGGGCGTGTCCATCTTCGGGATAGAGGATAGAGAACTGTCCCTCACCTACGGTGTAGAAGCACTGTGGAACATCGGTGAAGAGCTGAATATCCTTCTCCTCGTCGAAATCTGCCACTGGGGTAAGGCAATCCTTCTTCTCGCTCCAGCCAAATACCTCCTCGGGGCCGCGGAGCAAGAGCTGGATATCGATATACTTGCGGTGAAGCTCCAAACGAGCCTCAGAACGCTCACGCAGATCGAGTTCCTGCACCATCACGAAGATATTGTCGCCGTCAATATCGTGGCGACCACACTCCATCGATGCCAAGTCGTGGCTATCAATAAAATCAAATACAGTCTGAAAGCGAGGATGCAATACTGCATACTGCGCCTTGTTTTTCAATGAATCGAGAATCATATCACAATTAGTTTTTAGTTGTTTTACCATCATAACGCAGGCGCACAAAGACAGGATAGTGGTCTGAATAAATCACCCTATTATCCACCTGCAAGCTATCGGGCATATCAATACGCTCACCCTTGAGCGGCATATTGTGTCCAAATTTACGCAACACATAGGTCACTGTATCGCGGGCCCACTTCTTGGCTCTAACCAAACCCCAGCTATCAACAACCTCGTAAGAAAGCGGCTCAAAATTCTCTGAGCAAAGCACATAATCGATTCTAAGCATATCGAAGAATCCACGATATGTGTGTGAATATCCTCTACCAACCTCACGGAAAGCATCGGTCATATCCTCGCACATAGTTCGATAGGTATAGGAAATTGGCGTATCGTTGAAATCACCACATACAATAACAGGATATGGTGAGGAGTTTATCATATGCGATATGGTATCGACCTGAGCTGCACGCAACTTATTGTTCAGGGTAAGACGAGTCACCATACTACGAATCTTGCCTGTTGTATCTGGCTCCTCCAGGAATTCGCGACTTTCGATATACTCATTATCAGCGTGGCGAATCTCGGTAGATTGCAGATGAAGACTGAAGACACGCACAGTATCATCACGCAGAACCATATCAGCCCACACCAGGTTCTTCATCGTATCAATTCTACCCGCCTTGATAATGGGATAGCAGCTATAGATAGCCGGGCTGAGGTTGTCTCGCGACACACTGCGGGGCATTGGTTTCAGTGGCAAAAGCGCTGAATCTACCTGCTCGGAAAAGCCCATCTCCTGAAAACAAAGAATATCGGGATTGATTGACTTTACCATAGCTGCAATAGAATCTATGCATCGTCTGCCATCATCGTCAATAAAACTTCTGACATTGTATGTCAGCACCTTCACTGCATTACCATATTTCTTCTTGGCATCGCGCTCGGTGAATGGTTCATCGTAGCTACGTCGCACCTCAATCTTATAGAACGATGAAAGGCTGGGCAGCCCACACAACGAAAAGACTATCATAGCACCAGCAATCCACACCCTCCAACGGATAACCCAATAGAGCGTGAGCATCAACTCTGCTGCATATACAAAGGGAGCGACCAAACCCAAAGTCGATAATTCATCGGCTCTATGTGGATCCATTTTAGAAGCGAAGAGCGTCACTATAAAGAGTGCGACAACAGCAATGGTCACCACAAAGACTATGCTATCCACGACAAAGCCTGCGAAGGAGCGACCTCGCTTTTTAGCACTACTCGACGAGTATGTTGTTTTATAGAATTCTGCAGCCATAACACCCTCTATTAGAATCGGATATTACCCTTCTTGCGCCACCAATAGAGCAGAGCAAAGCCCCACAACATACCGCCCAAGTGTGCAAAGTGTGCAACACCTGCTTGATAGCCCGAAAGGCCAAAGAAGAGCTCAATCAGACCATACACCACAACAAACCACTTAGCCTTCATCGCAATAGGAGGGAAGACCAACATAACGGTACTATTAGGGTGCAAAACACCAAAAGCGAGCAACAATCCGAAGACTGCGCCAGAGGCACCAACTGTTGGAATCTGCAGCAGATAGGTAGCTGCGTACTGCCCCATATCTCGCACTGCATGGGCATACTCGGCATAACCTACTCCCATCTGGAGTATGGCAGCACCCATACCGCACACCATATAATAGGTGAAGAAACGTGACGAACCCAACTCTCGCTCGAGGGTCTTACCAAACATCCACAGAGCAAACATATTGAAGAAGAGGTGCGACACGCCACCGTGCAGGAACATATATGTAAAAATCTGATAGCTATGGAAGAGTGGGCTCTCTACATTAAAGAGTGCAAAACGAGCAATGATATCGTCACCAAATGGCAACAAGGTAGTAGCCAACAGTGCGACGCAGTTTGCGATGATTATATTTTTAACTACTGGAGGCGTTGAAGGCCTACCATTATTATAACTAAACATACTATTTGAGTTAACTTTATCTTGTTTTAGAGCCTTAGATCTTGTCTATCTTGTGCAAGTCCCCCCCCTCGAAAAAGAGTTCTTAGCTTAACTTCAACTTTAATTCATCAGCTGTAAGCTCCGAGAGAATTGGCTTGCCCGATGGCGAGAAGCTATAATTCTCACAGCTGAGTAATTCGTCAACCAAGGCCTTGGCCTCGATGCTCGACATACCCTTGCCTACCCTACGGCTACCCTTAACAGCCATCAATCGTACCATATCCTCACGAACCTTCTCGGCCACATTGCCGCTATGCTCAACCTCTCGGAGCAACTCATAGAGCAGATTATCGGCCGACTCGCCAACCATACTCGAAGGCACGCCGCAAAGCTCCACATTACCCTCGCCAGCTAGTTCTATCTCAAATCCCAAAGCCGAGAACTCTGCCAAATGTTCATCGAGCAGCTGATAATCGTCTATCGAGAGGGTTAAACTCTCGGGGAAGAGCAATCGCTGAGAGGCTACCGAAGCGGCTCTCACCGAACGCATAAGCGAGTCGAACAGGATTCGCTCCTTGGCTCTGCTAAGCTCGACAACCATCGTACGCCCAGAGCAGATAGCCACAGCATAACCATTTCCGAGCGACATCACATCCTGCGCAGCAAACTCATCTTCGATGATTATTGACTGCATCGAGGCTGATGATTCGATAAACTCCAAATGACTCTCATCGTCACCCATCTCATCGTCGATTACACCTGCAGAGGCTATCTCGCGATAATTCTCCTCGATAGCAACCGATGGCATCTCAACCTCAAATTCCTGATCGAACGACATAGCCGACCAAGCAATATCGCGCAGACCGCCCACTCCATCGTTCGATGAATGAGTAGAGCGCGAAGACGATTTAGGACGCACATCATTGAGCTTAACACCACCGCCATCATACGGTACATCGTAAGTCGAGAGGTCGATATCTCCCGCCATAGTTGCATCGGCCTGAGCATAGTCTTCGCTGAATGGATTATACTCCGCATTTGTCGAACTACTTGGCTCAACATAGACCGTTGTGCTGTTATCCAACACCGGAATATCGATAGCCGAATCCTCGAAGCTCATAAGTCCAATGCTACCACTCTTAGCCAACGTACTGCGTACGGCTGCGTGGATTATCTGATTTACATCTTCGTTATCGGCAAACTTAACCTCGGTCTTATGTGGCGACACATTCACATCGACTCTATCGGGCTCAACCGTGAGATAGAGGAAGTATGAAGGTGTGCAATTATCGGGAATAAGTTTATCGTAGGCTCTTAAAATCGAGTGATAAATCTGCGTAGAACGGAAGTAACGACCATTCACAAAGAGATACTGCTCCTGATTCTTCTGCTTGGCAGCCGCAGGACGACCCACATAACCCTTTATGCAGACGATGCTCGTATCGACCGACACGTCCAATAGATTGGTCTTGATATGGCGACCCACAACATCGATTATTCGCTCCGAAAGAGAGCCTGCGGGGAGCGAGATTATCGACATATCGTTCGACATCAACTCGCACTTAACCTGCGGATTACACAGAGCCACACGACGGAACTCCTTCTTGATATTTGTGATTATCTTCGAACGGTCGCTGCTGAACTTACGGCGTGCAGGCGCTGTATAGAAGAGGTTACGCACCAAGAACTGCGAACCCACAGGGCACATCACAGGCGACTGGGAGATAAACTCTCCGCCGTTGACAATCGTAACCGTACCCACCTCATCATCAGCCTGACGTGTACGCAACTCCACCTGAGCCACCGCTGCAATCGAAGCCAAAGCCTCGCCTCGGAAACCAAAGGTTTGCAGACGATACACATCGTCGAAGTCACGAATCTTGCTGGTGGCGTGCCTATCGAATGCCATTCGGGCATCCATTGGCGACATACCGCAGCCATTGTCGATAATCTGGATAAGCTCCAAACCTGCATTGCGGAAATTGACCGTAACGGATGTAGCTCCAGCATCAATGGAGTTCTCCATCATCTCCTTCACTACCGAAGATGGTGACTCCACGACCTCTCCTGCCGCAATCTGATTTGCGACAATCTCGGGCAAAAGATGTATCTTGTTCTCCATTGTTGCTAATGTTTGGTTTGTAGCTTACTGCATCGAGCAGAGCCTATTGGTCTACTCCTCGATGATTACTTCGTCACCCTCCTGATAGTCGTTGGGGACAATGACGATAGGTGCATATGGGTCAAACTCCTTAACCTCGCGTTCCTGCTGAGTTGTAGCGCTCTTCTGGCTGGTCGCAACCTCGAAAATCGAAGAGATGCGAGGCACTAAGTACCACACAAAGAGCAACAGAAGCAACACGACACCCATCGTTGCCCACGACTTCATTCTTACGCCACCCTTCTTCTCCTGCTGAGAACGGCGCAACTCGCGGGCTTCACGCTGGCTACGGATATACTTTCCAGGGGTGTACTCACCCTTATCGTCCAATCGTTCGCCTCGAAGCTCGGCACGACGACGCTCTCGCTCCTCCTTCGCTGGATCGTAGTAGCGTGGAGTGTAGTTAAATTTATTTGCGTGACGCTTGTGTGGAGAGAAAAATCCCATAGCCAAATATTTTAATTGTTTACTAATCTAATCTATTCTATCTAAAGAAGTTGCGCATACGCTCGAAGATATTCTGCTTATCCACGCTCTCGGCGTTCTTGAAGTGTGGCTGCGCTGCGAGCTTCTCAACCAACTGACGCTCCTCCTTGTTCAAGGTGTCGGGGATAGTGATATCTACAACGATAAGGATATCGCCACGACCATAACCATTAACATCGGGCAGACCCTTGCCACGCAAACGCAACACCTTGCCGGCGTGAGTACCTGGGGCAATCTTAATCTTCACGCGGCTGTCGATTGTAGGAACCTCGACCTCGCCACCCAAGATACAGGTTGTAACTGGAAGATTCAAGTTGTGAATCAAGTCGTTGCCATCGCGTACCAATTCGGGGTTGTGCTCCTCCTCAATCATCACCAGCAGGTCACCATTTACACCTCCATTGCGAGCAGCATTACCCTTACCTGATACTGTAACGGCCATACCTTCGCCAACACCAGCAGGAATTTTAATCTCGATAACCTCGTCGCCACGCATTACGCCCTCGCCCGAGCAGTTGTCAC
The DNA here is from genome assembly GCA_045632085.1 of Alistipes sp. Taxonomy (GTDB): domain Bacteria; phylum Bacteroidota; class Bacteroidia; order Bacteroidales; family Rikenellaceae; genus Alistipes. The sequence goes on from JAZQVY010000035.1 coordinate 75,832, forward strand.
ACTTAGCAGTGATAACCTTACCGCTACCATTACAAGTAGGACACACGCCCTGAGTCTGCATACGACCAAAGAAGGTGTTCTCGACACGAGTTACATAACCCGAACCACCGCAAGTCGAACAGCTTGTGTATGACGAAGAGTCCTTTGCACCCGTACCACCACACTTATCGCAAGCGATAGTCTTGTTTATCTTCAGTTTCTTTGTTGCACCGTTGGCAATCTCCGACAGGGTGAGCTTAACCTTCACTCTGATATCTGAGCCTCGATTCATTCTGGCGCCACCACCGCGAGACGAGAAACCGCCAAAGTGGCCACCAAAGATATCGCCAAACTGCGAGAAGATATCCTCCATAGAGAATCCTCCTCCAAAGCCACCACCGAAGCCGCCACCTGCGGCACCACTCATTCCGGCGTGACCAAACTGGTCGTAGCGAGCTCGCTTCTCCTGGTTAGACAACACATCATAAGCCTCAGCAGCCTCCTTAAACTTCTCTTCAGCCTCTTTATCTCCTGGGTTCTTGTCGGGGTGATATTTGATAGCGGCCTTACGATAGGCCTTCTTTATCTCATCAGCATTAGCGTTTCGCTGAACGCCTAACACCTCATAGTAATCTCTCTTTTCTGACATCTGCTTCCTAAAATTTATTGCTTAAACGGTCACAGGCTACTCGCCTACTACAACCTTTGCGTAACGCAACACCTTGTCGCCCAACATATAACCACGCTGCACAACATCGATAATCAAGCCCTTCTTATCCTCGCCCGCAGCAAAACGTGCCACAGCCTCGTGGAAGTCGGGATTGAACTCCTTGTCCTGAGCCTCAATCTCGGTTACATTCTTCTGGCGCAAAGCCTCCTCGAACTTCTGCAACACCAGACGCTCGCCCTCACGCAAAGCTGCAACGTCATCGCTCTTCTCAGATGCTGCAACGGCGCGATACATATCGTCCAAAACCGATAGCATCGACTTGATTACATCGGCACCACCGCTTGCAACCAAATCCATCTTCTCACGCAGTGTACGCTTGCGATAGTTATCGAACTCGGCCTGCAAACGCATATACTTGTCACGCCAAATGGCAATAACCTCCTCGGGCGATGGCTCAGCAGCTGGCTCGTTCTCTGCTGATGCAGATTCATCGTCTGACATTGTGGCAGACTGGTCGTTAGCCTCCTCTGCCATATTGGCATTAGCGCTACCCTCGCAAGATGCAGTAGCATCTGCAACATTAACATCACCAGACTGCTCAAATTCCTGATTTACAACTTTTTCCTCTGTCATATCTTTGTTTTTTATTATTTCCTATATTATAATCGCACAAATTGTATGCCCGACACTATCCTATGATAAATATGGTTGGTCGCTTGGCAATATCGGGCAGACCTCGCTTACGCCACTCGACGATTGTCTTGGTCAAAATAATCTCATCGGGCGAAGTGATATCGCAAGCAATGGTAAGACGACTTTCGGGAGCACACACTTCTAAAATCTGCTCTGCCAGCTTCACATTACGATAAGGCGCCTCGATGAAAATCTGAGACTGCTGCTCGGTGTGAGCTCTACGCTCCAACGAACGTATAGCCTTTGCTCGCTCGGGTGGTTTTACGGGCAGATAGCCCACAAATGCAAATGACTGACCATTCAAGCCCGATGCCATCATCGCCAGCAGGATAGAAGATGGACCAACGAGCGGCACAACGCGAATACCTCTGCGATGACACGCCTCAACAACCAACGCACCAGGGTCTGCCACACCTGGAACACCCGCCTCTGAAATGACTCCAGCCGAACGACCCTCCTCGATGGGTTTAATCATTGCCTGAATGGCAGCACCTGCAACTGTATGCTCATTGAGCTCGACGAACTCCAGCTCCTCGATGCGACGCGATACGCGGGCCTTCGAGAGAAATCTGCGTGCCGAACGGACATTCTCGACAATGAAATAGTCCAATGCATCCATAATACGGCGATTCGCCTCTGGCACAACATCGTACACCCCCGTCGAATCCGATATGGGGCACGGAATCATATATAATACACCCTTCTCAGCCATTACTCCTTTACATAAATTCGTTTAACTCGTGCTGAAACTGAAGTAAGCACCTCATATGGGATTGTACCCAACACACGAGCCATATCTTCAGTTGTGTTACCTGCCTGCGCCGAGAAGACAACCACCTGATCGCCCTCCTGCACGCCTTCAATGTCGGTAACATCAATCATACAACTATCCATACATATTCGGCCAACAGTTGGAGCGCTCTTTCCAGCCACTAACATCGACCAACGGCCCTCGCCAAGATGGCGATCCAAACCATCGGCATAGCCGATAGGAATTGTTGCAATCACACTATCGCGTTTCAAATATCCCGCCTGTCCATATCCTATAGCTTCACCAGCCTCTCTGCGACGCAACTGCACAACACGGGTCTTTAGGGCAGCGACAGGCTGCAACTCCTCGTTGTGACGATAGCCGTATCCATAAAGGCCTAAGCCCAAGCGACACATATCAAACTGAGCCTCAGGGAATCGTTCGATGGCTGCCGAATTGGCTGTATGGCGAATTACATCATAAGGCAAAGCCTTGGCAATACGGCTGCTTAATCTGTCAAAGAGAGCAATCTGTTCACGGGTGAAATCATCTTTTGATTCATCGTCTGCACACGACAAATGGGCAAAAATTGATGCCACCTTCACACACTTATGCTCTGCTATCTCCGCCAAAAGCTCCTCAATCTCCTGCTCGACAAAGCCCAAGCGGTGCATACCCGTATCTATCTTCAAATGGATAGGATAAGCGCTTAGACCATATCGCTCGGCACTTGCCACAAAGTCACGCAACGAATGAAGGCTATATATTTCAGGTTCAAGCGAGTATGATATCATCTTATCGAAGCTACCCTGATCGGCATTAAGCACCAATATAGGCATTGTGATACCCTTCTGGCGAAGCACAATACCCTCATCGGCAAATGCTACAGCCAGATAGTTTACACCAAGGCGCTGCATAAGTTGCGCAACTTCCACATCGCCAGCGCCATAGCTATGCGCCTTAACCATTGCCACCAGACGATGGTTCATAGGCAAAAATCGGCGGAAATAGCCAACATTATGAGTCATAGCATCGAGATTGACCTCCAAAACTGTTGTATGGCTACGGCTCTCAAGCGAGTGACACACGCTCTCAAACTGCAACTTGCGGTTACCCTTCAAAAGAATGGTACGTCCGGCTATATCACTATGGGTAAGGCCTCGCATCAAGGAGTCAGTATCGTGATAAAAGCGTTTTTCACACTCAAACAACTCACCATATCTGGCAATTCTATCACCAACACCGATAAAGAGTTTTACTCCTGCATTCTTTACCATATACGACACTCGGCCATAGAGCTCTTCATCGCTCATACCGCTCTGCTCGATATCCGAGATAACAGCTACTGCCTCACCACTCAAGGCTATGCTTCGCAATGTATCAAGGGCTATAGCCAAAGAGTTGATATCGGAGTTATAGGAGTCATTGATGATAGTTGAGCCTCCAATACCCTCCTTCACCTCCAGTCGCATAGCAAGCTGATTGGGAGTAATCTTCACATCTGTATATCCCAACTCGTAGCACAGAGCCTTCACGACTTGTGCATTATTGAGCATAGCCTCATTTACGGCCGAATACTCTTCAACACTACACTGGGCAGCATCTACTTTACTGCATTTTTCAGACAAGAGATTGAATCCAACCGCAATATCCTTATATGCGCTATGATATATCACCACATTGGCTTCACTGGCCAAAATCAACTTCTCGGCCACCTTCTGCTCGATGCTCTCGAAATTACATTGATGAGCATCACCAATTGAAGTGATAACCACCACATCGGGCTTAATCATCTGCTGCAGACGAGCCATCTCATTTGGTTGAGAGATACCCGCCTCGATGATAGCAAATTGCTCGTCACCCTCAATCATTAGTAGCGACAAGGCCACACCCAGCTGCGAGTTATAGCTCATTGGCGAAACAAATGCCTTGGCCGATTGAGGTAAAACTCTGGCAACCCACTCCTTGACTACCGTCTTACCGTTAGAGCCAGTGATAGCAACCACGCGACCCGCAAAATTGCGTCTATGCTCGGCTGCCAAACGCTGCAACGCCTCCAGCGAATTATCCACATAGAGATAACCCGCATCTGGCAGCAACTGCTCGGGCTGTTGCTCCACCAAAAAAGCTCGAACAGAGCGAGCATACATCTGTTCGATATATTTGTGAGAGTCGTGCGTTGCACCACGCATAGCCACAAACATAGCACCCCTACCAAAGACGCTGTTTCGCGAATCAGTTACCACATCGCTCACCTCCACATCTCGGCCCAATAGGGTTGCGCCACACATCGCGGCTATTTCCGACAAACGGTATTTCATTTTCTAATTATAATCTTTACCTATCTTTCAGGCTAATTGCTTCTAAATCGCACTACGGTGATACCTGCACCACCTCTATCAGCGTGTTCATCCTTGGCCGACTCCACCTCAGGGATTGAGCGCAGATAACGACGAATCTCCTGCTGGAGAGCTCCAGTGCCTTTACCGTGCAGAATGGTAACGCCTCCAACGCCCACCATAAGTGCATCATCAACTAAATCCTGCACCACCTCCAGTGCCTCTGCTGCTCGCATACCTCGCACATCGACACTATCCTTGAAATTAAGCTTGCGCAACGAGATATCCACCGACAAAACTGTTCGTGGTGTAACGGGTGCAACCGACTTTTTATACTCGGCGTTCGATACCACTATGAGCTTATCCTTATCGACCATTGTGAGTATCTGACCAAATGCCACCTGCACCTTGCGACCCTTGATGCTCTGCACCACACCTGGCACCTGCTGACCATCGATGCGCACCTTCGAACCCACCTCTATTGGTTTCACCACAGCGGCTGGAGCTGGCTGTACAGATGCAACCGATGTTGTCTTGCCCTGCTTTTTACCCTCCTCACGGCGAGCCTTACGACGCATCAGGCGCTCCATCTCACGTTCCACCTGCTCCGAAGCAAATGCTGGAGCGTCGGCCTGCTCAACAGTTGACTTGAAATCTTCCAACTCTCGGCGAGCCAAACGGGTGAGCTCCTTCTCGGCCTGAGCCTCTTTGATGGTACGGATTGTATTCTCAATCTGGCGGTTCGCATCAGCAATAAGCTGCTGCGCCTCCGACTTAGCCTTCTGTAAGATCTCTTTGCGCTCTTCTTTAATACGCGAGAGTTGTTCGGTATAACTGGTCTCCAGCTCCTCTACCTTACGATCGGTCTGACGAATACGGTCACGTTTTTGCGACCAATAGCGGCGATCACGAGCAATCTCTCGAAGCTGACGCTCAAGATTGATATGGTCACTACCCGCCTTCTCACTCGCCATACGGATAATATCCTCAGGCAAGCCAATCTTGCGTGCAATCTCTATAGCAAACGAGCTACCAGGCTTACCCTGCTCCAACTTAAAGAGTGGGCGGATGTTCTGTACATCGAACATCATAGCGCCATTGGCTATACCATCGGTGCCCGTTGCGTAATATTTAATATTAGAGTAATGGGTGGTGATTACACCATAGCACCCTCTCTCTAACAATCTCTCCAAAATCGACTCTGCTATTGCTCCGCCAATCACAGGCTCTGTACCCGAACCAAACTCATCGATAAGCACCAAAGTCTTTTCGCTGGCTGCCTGCAACATATTCTTCATATTGAGCAAGTGCGACGAATAGGTCGAAAGGTCGTTATCCATCGACTGCTCATCACCAATATCGAGACAGATGCTCTCGAAGATTGGCAACTCGCTCGTCTCTGTAGCCGTTACGGGGAATCCGCACTGGAACATATACTGCACAATACCCGTAGTCTTCAAGCAGACAGATTTACCTCCTGCGTTAGGGCCTGAGATAACCAGAATATGTTTACTCTTATCAAGCTGCATATCCAGTGGCACAAGCTCCTTCTTCTCGCGACGGAGAGTCTGCGCCAATAGTGGGTGAAAAGCACCACGCAACACCAAACGATCATCGGTCGAAACGATTGGTTTACCAGCACTGTTCTCCATAGCCCAACGAGCCTTGGCTCTGATGGCATCCATCTCGGCCAGATACTCGCCAGCCTCGGCTATCGGTTCAGCATCGGGACGCAACTCCTCGGTAAATTCAGTAAGCAGTCGCACAATCTCTCGACGCTCGGCATACTCCAACTCTTTGAGCTGGTTATTCAGCTCCACCACCTCGACTGGCTCGACATAGAAGGTCTTACCCGTTGCGGACTCGTCGTGGATAAAACCGTTGAGCTTACGCTTGTTGGATGCCGACACAGGGATTACGGCTCTACCATCGCGGATAGATATCATAGCCTCGGCATCGACAATGCCTGCCCTTTTGGCATTCGACAAAACCTGCTGCAGACGCTTCGACACCTGAGATTCGTGCTCGCGAATCGAACGACGTATATAAAGTAACTCTTGTGAAGCTCCGTCTTTTATATTACCCTCATCATCTATGAGCTGATTGATGCGACGAATCACATCGGGGAATACACAAACCCTCTCGCTTCGCTTTCTAAGGCGTGGATATTGCGTCTCGTTGCGACTTGTGATAAATCCCACCATAGCGCCCACAGCTGTCAAGGCTCGACGCAAGATGGCCACCTGCTCACAATCCAAAAATGCACCCTCAATACTAATCTTCTCGATTATGCCCTCCATATCGGGGTACTCATCACGAGGAGCATTAGGATCGAGCATAAGCATCACCCTCATCTCATCGGCGATATCTTGCCTGAGCTCAATATCCTCCCTCGAGACAGAGAAACGCTCTGCCTCGATAATCTTGCGACCAGCCTGCATACTGCACAATGCAGCCACCTGCTCGCGAAGACGATCGAAACCTATTTTTTGTTCAAAATTGGCAGGGTAAATCATACTACAAATATCCTTTCTATTTGTCGATTACCCCTACTTCTTAGACTCTGCATCCATAGCCTTAAGCTTTGCTTCGGCCTCACGCTCAGCAATCTCGTCGGCACGCTCAATAGCACGCTTCTCGGCCTTGGCCTTAGCCTTCTCGACCTTCTTTGTTGGGTTGCTGCCAAATACCGATACATTGATGTAGCGGTGAGGATTCTCCTTCAGGTCATCGAGCAGAGTTGAAAGATTGTTGCTTGCCGATGTGAGGTTATTGTACAACTCATCATCACTGAGCATCTTACCTACACTACCCGACTTATCATTAACCGATGCCAAAACTGCATTAAGCTGCTTCACAACGCTCTCAACCTCAGCCACCAAACCACTAGCAGCAAGCTGCTCTGAGAAGCGGCTCATATTATTGATTATAGAGTCAATCTGCTCTGAATTATCACCCAAGCTCTGTGAAAAACGGCTAAGCGACGAGAGAGCTATCTCCAAATGCTCCTTCTCCTTAGTAAGCATAGAATTTACACTACCAGTCACACCATCAACATTGGCAACAATGCTTGTCAAGTGCTCGGTATTCTGAGCCAAAAGGGTATTCACACCATCGAGAGTCTTGGTCAAACCACCAACAACCTCCTCAATTTTAGATTTCAGATAGTCTAGTTCGGAAGTTGCCATCTGCATGATATCGGTCTCGATAGCCGACTTCACCTGGCCACCATTCTCGACATACTCTGTAGCCGAACCATACTCGATAGCAATGGCCTTACCGCCCATAAGTCCGTCAGAGAAAATCTTAGCTTTCGAATCAACAGGAATCTTATAACGGCTATCAACAGTAAATTCAACTTCAACACCAAGAGTTGGATTCTCGTTAAGATTAACCGCCAAAACTGTACCGACAACCACGCCATTGATTGTTACATTGGAAGCATTTCTAATACCACCAACCTGCTCATAAACAGCGTAATACTTGTTGTTTACCTCAAAAATTCCACTTCCCTGCAGATAGCGAATCACGCCCCAGCCTATGAGCAACATCGCAATTGCAAAAATTCCAATTTTTACTTCTCTTTTCATATCACTAACTTTTATTTATTACCTAACTTTTGTGAGAAAAATTCATCTATTTAACAATCTTACCATCGCTGAAATGCACCACAAATGCACCTCCAAAAACCTTTCTCACACTCGACAGATTACGTTGAGCCTCATCACGCGAAGAGTAGCTGCCATAGCAATATTTATACTTCAAAGCTCCACTTCCAATGTAACACTCCACCTTACCACGATAACTCTTGAATTGGCTATCGCTGCTCGAAACCTTCTTATCTGAAGCGAGCAACTGGATAGTGTAACCCTCTGCTGGCGAATTATTTTTCGCAGCCTCTTTAACAACAGCAGTAGTCGATTTCTCAGCGCTCGACGAGCTCTTTGCAGCACTTGGTGTTACACTCTTTGGCGCAGGCTGAGGCTTCTCTACAGCAGGTTCTACTGGCTTCTCCACTGGTTCTGGCTCAGCAATCTCCTCAGCAGGCAAGATGTTTGTCTCCACACCAGCCATTTTATTGACGTGAGCCACATACTCCTTCACCGAATTACACAACATGCGGGCATACTCATTCTGACCTTTTGCCGAATTCATATACGCGAGTTCCTTGGCGTTAGTCATAAAGCCCAACTCTGTGAGTACACTCGGCATATCGGTCGCATACAACACCTTAAGCAGCTGACGATTAACCCTGCGGTCCTTTCTTCCGCCCTTGGCGTAGTTTGACTGCATTATTCGAGCCATCATCTCGCTATATTCGCCATAGGTGAATTGCAGATTCTGAATATAGGCTCTCACCATCGCTGCCGTATTTTCGTCCGACATATCGATAAGTTCGTCCTTATTATTGTTGTAAAGAGCAGTTTCGTTGTATTTGGTCTCCTTCTCGCTCTCTCCCATAATAATCGTCTCGGCGCCATACACCGAACGGCTACTTGGAGCAGCATTGGCATGAATCGAGATAAAGAAATCTCCACCAGCCTTGTTGGCAATATTGGCACGGGCAGTCAAATCTTCGTTCAGACTCTGACCCAATGCAGTGTCGGTCTTGCGGGTATATACCACCTTGATTCCCGGAAGCTCCTTTTCGATTAAAGCGCCAAGTTTAAGAGCTACTGCCAAATTGATATCCTTCTCCTTCACACCACCATAGACGGCACCTGGAAATGCACGACCACCATGGCCCGCGTCTATAACAATAACGCGAACTCCCACACCATTATTTTGAGCCGACACATTGTTACCTATCGCAAACAAAACCAGCGACACAAACAATGAGATTGAAACTCTCGCCAAACGATTCATAAAAAACCACCAAATATTTAGCACTATTACATAAAAAAACGCTATATTTGTCGGTTAAAACACGCGTACGCGCAATAGCAAAATTGCACTTTCAGGTCGTTTTGCCGACGCGTCGGCAAAGGTACAAAAAATTATTGACATTTTGGGTAATTTTAGAGTCAAATATATCCTTTCGGTAGCCATCGTGCTGCTATTTGCACAAATTGTTCTAGGATTTGTGCCAACGCTTCGTGCAAGTACTTCGGCTCGCACCGAGCTCCTTTTGCAGGATTCTACTGCCACAACACAACGTCGCGAGGCCCGCACCAACAGAGGCAGAGTAGATGCTAACACATCACAAGCCACCAACCAGCCAGCAGAGAAAACAGCGCAGAGTGAGATTTCTACCGATTCATTAGCCCGTAAAGCCAAAGCAGCACTCAATATGCCCATTACAGGACGTGCAACAGACTCATTGCACTACGATTTGCGTACAAAGAGGGTCTATCTCTACGAAAAGGGTGAGGTTACATACGACAAGTTCAACCTCAAGGCTGACTTTATGGACATCGACCTAAACACAAACAATGTTTTGGCTTATGGTCGCCCCGATTCGGTTGATGGCAAGAAAATCATGACTCGTCCAATATTCACCGAAGGTGCATCGTCGCTCAATATGGATACCATCATCTACAATATGGATAGCCAGCGTGCTAAAATCAACAATATCGCCACCCAGCAGGGTGACGGTTGGCTGATTGGTCAGACAGTGAAGAAGATGGAGGATAACACCATCAACATTGCAGGCGGTATGTACACCACTTGCGACCAGACCGACAATCCTCACTTCTACTACACGATGAGTAAAGCCAAGGTTATCCCCAACAAGAAGGTGATTATGGGTGGCGGATACCTCACAATTGAGGAGATAGACATTCCATTCCTCGGACTCCCCGAAGGATTCTTCCCCATCAGCAGTGGTCCCAAATCGGGTATTTTGATGCCCACATATGGAGAGGAGGCTCGCCGAGGATTTTACCTACGAGGATTGGGTTATTACTTCACATTCAGCGACCATTTGGACCTCACACTCACAGGAGGTTACTACACCCTGGGATCTTGGGAGGTGCAGGCTGTCTCACGCTATATGAAGCGTTATAAGTACTCGGGCAACATGAACTTCAACTATGCCAAAGTGCGCTCGGGTGACAAGGGTGATGCTGACTTCATAAACCAAAATACCTACCAGATACAATGGACACATACGCAGGATCCGAAGGCCAACCCTGGTTCCACATTCTCGGCTTCGGTAAACTTGGCATCGAGCGGATATAGCAAATATTCGGCAACTAACCTTACCGATATGCTCTCCACCCAGACCAACTCTTCGATCGCATATTCAAAGAGCTGGGCCGGCACACCATTCTCGCTTGCGATGAATATGGCTGTATCTCAGAACTCGCAGACACAAGCTATCTCGGCCACACTGCCAAACATCTCGTTCAACGTATCAAAGTTCTTCCCATTGAAGCGTCGCGTGAAGCAGGGAGCAGACCGTTGGTATGAGAAGATTTCGATGAGCTACTCTACAAAGATGAGCAACGCCGTATCGGCAACCGAGAAGGATATATTCACCAAAGAGACATTCAAGAATATGCGTAACGGTATTCAGCACACTATTCCTGTGCAGGCATCGTTCAACGCTCTTAACTATATCAACATCACACCATCGTTCAACTACAACGAGCGTTGGTACTTCAGGAAGACAGAACGAGAGTGGAATCCTCAGACTAACCGTATGGTGGATCTCGATCCTGAGTATGGTTTCTATCGACTCTACAACTACACCGGTTCGGTATCATTATCAACCACTGTTTATGGAACTTGGCAGGTTAAGGAGAAGTACAAGAATATGAAGTTGCAGGCTCTGCGCCACACCATTTCGCCATCAATCAGCGTGAACTATGCACCAAACTTTAGTGACCAGAAATATGGTTATTTCAAGACAGTGCAGGCCGACTCGACAGGTCGCGTAATGGTCTACTCTCCATTCGAGGGTAATATTTACGGTGTACCTCCAACAAGCCGAAACGGATCGCTGAGCTTCTCGTTTTCACAGAGCCTCGAGGCTAAGGTGCGCAGCAAGCGTGACTCTACAGGTATTAGAAAATTGAAGATTATCGACGATCTCGGCATCGGTGGCTCGTACAATTTCTTGGCTGACTCAATGAAGTTATCTACACTCTCGATTAGCCTGCGCTCTACCCTATCGAGCAAATTTGGTATAAACCTTAGAGCTACACTCGACCCATACGAGGTAACTCCAGAAGGTCGCCGTATTGACAAGCTCACCTGGAGACGAGGAAATTTGGGTCGCATTACCAACACCGGTTGGAGCTTTGGATATACCTTCAAGTCACGTGACTCATCGACCCCAGCTATCAACGACATCAACAGTATACCGCCAGAGTATATGAATCCATTCTACGATCCATATGGAAGAATGGACCCTACGTTGCGTCGTCAATATATGGCCCAGTCATACTACGACTTCTCTCTACCGTGGAACCTTGGCTTCAATTACAACGTCAACTATGCTGTGCAGTATCTGAATAATGGTACGACTGGTTTCAAGCGCAATGTCACGCAAACCATAGGCTTCAACGGTAGTATAACCTTCTCGAAGAAGATGTCGGCTACAATCTCGGGAGGTTACGACATATCGACCAACAAGCTCACAACCTCATCGGTGCAAATCACGCGAGATCTGCACTGCTGGCAGATGTCATTCTCGTGGATTCCATTTGGACACTATAAGAGCTGGAGCTTCCACATTGGAGTCAAGGCTGCATCATTGCAGGATTTGAAGTACGACAAGAGTCAGTCGATGTACGACAACTACTATTAGTCGACACCCCAACACAGGGCGAGATAGAAGCAGTAAGCAAAAATTACAATATACTTTCGAGATTATACACCACATAAGCAATGGCGAGTTTTCTACAAGTTGAGAACATAAGTAAATCATACGGCGACAAAGTCTTGTTCCGCAACATCTCGTTCAATATCAACGAGGGCGACAAGATTGCACTGATTGCCCCCAACGGCACAGGCAAGAGTTCGCTATTGAAGATTTTGGCTGGGCTCGACTCTTCGGATAGAGGTGGCGAGATAAAGTTTATGAAGGATATCAAGGTAGCCTTCCTCGACCAGAGTGTAGATTTCGACCCCAACAAAACCCTTTTTGATGAAGTATATTCTCGTTTGGGGGCAACATACGATGTCATACGCCAATACGAGGAGGCTATTGCCAAGGCAGACCAACGTCTGATTGAACAAGCAATGGCAGCAATGGATGCTGCCGATGCATGGAATGCCGAACAGAAAATCAAACAACAACTTTCGGCCTTAAAACTCACACGCCTCGACCAGCGTATGGGCGAATTGTCGGGAGGTGAGGCCAAGCGTGCAGCCATAGCGCTTATGCTTCTGCAGGAGGCGGACTTTTTGGTAATGGACGAGCCCACCAACCATCTTGATATAGACATTATCGAGTACTTGGAGTCATATCTCCAGAAGTCACGATGCACGCTTTTGATGGTCACTCACGACCGTTATTTCCTCGATAGAGTTTGTAATACAATCTTCGAGCTGGATCGTGGTGAGCTATTCAGCTACAAAGGCAACTACTCGGAGTTTTTAGAGAAGCGAGAGGAGCGATACAACAATATGCAGGCCAATATCGACAAGGCACGCAACCTTCTACGTCGCGAACTGGAGTGGATACGCTCCACACCACAGGCTCGAACAGGCAAAGCTCGTTATCGCATAAACGCCTTCTACGATCTGAAGGACAAAGCAGCAGTATCGTTAGCACAACGCAATGTGTCGATTGATGTTGCCACATCGCGCCTCGGCGGAAAGATTATCGACTGCGAAGATGTCACTCTGCGCTTTGGCGAACGCACAATGCTTGACAACTTCTCATATAAGTTCTCCCGTTACGAGAAGGTGGGAATCGTTGGTAAAAACGGAGTGGGCAAGAGTACATTCCTAAACCTTATGACAGGCGTATTGCAACCTGAGACAGGCTCAATCGAACGAGGAGAAACTCTTCGCATAGGCTACTACCGTCAGCAGGGTATCGACTTCAAACCTGGACAAACCGTATTCGACATCGTGCACGACATAGCCGAGACTGTGGAGGTATCGGATGGTGCAAAGATATCGGCAATGAGTATGCTCAACCGCTTCTTGTTCCCGCCCGAGACTCACACAAAGCGTGTAGAGATACTCAGTGGCGGAGAGTTACGCCGATTATATCTGCTCACAATCCTGATGCGTAACCCCAACTTCCTAATTCTCGACGAGCCAACCAACGATTTGGACATCCTCACGCTTAATATTTTGGAGGAGTATCTTGAATCGTTCAAGGGATGCCTGCTCATCGTTTCACACGACCGCTATTTCCTCGACAAGACGGTCGATCACCTCTTCATCTTCCGAGATGGTGGTGCCGTAAAGGATTTTGTGGGACAATACAGCGAGTACCGCGAATATGTAAAGGAGCAGGAGGCAGAAGAGGCCCGCATAGCAAAGGCTGCGGCAGAGAAGGCCGCCAAGAACTCTCCAGCACCTCAGCATAACGAGCAACGACAGCATCGCCGCAAGCTATCATACAAAGAGCAACGCGAATTAGAGCAGCTTGAGACAGATTTACAACAACTCGAAGCGGATAAGCAGAAGCTTGAGAGCGAGCTTTCATCGGGAGTACTCTCTCACGAGGCTCTGATGGAGGCTTCAGCCAAGATTCAGAGCATAATCGAAAGTATCGAGGAGAAAGAGATGCGCTGGCTGGAGCTGAGCGACATTTAACAAAAGAACAATATGCAGTTTCGCACCTATATAAATATAAAGCCTGCCGCCGAGCAAATCGACCACACGAAATCGATTTTCTCACTCGGTTCGTGCTTTGCCGAGAATATAGCATCACGACTGCAACGCGCTAAGTTCCATGTAGCGAGTTCTCCAACGGGCATACTCTTCAATCCCGAGTCTATTGCCAACACTCTAGACAAGCTAACGCTATTCACCAATGCCGATGCAGCAAAGAGACTGATTGAAGCAGAGCTACGCAATACCGATGGCCGATGGTATAACTTCAACTTCCACTCGGCATTCTGCGACACCGACAAGGCGTACGCCACAGATAAGATGGTATCGGCTCATATGGCTGGAGTAAATGCTCTACAAAGAGCCGACATCGTGATTATAACGTTTGGTACAGCTTGGGCATATTACTTGAAAGAGTGTGGTGAAGTAGTGGCAAATTGTCACAAGCAACCCCAGTCTCTATTTTTACGCCAACTACTTAGTGTAGAGCATATTGCAAAGCGATACGACAAGCTATTAAGCGACGGAGCATTGGCTCAAAAACGAGTGATATTCACAGTCAGTCCTATTCGCCATTTGGCAGATGGGGCCGAAGATAATTCACTTAGCAAGGCGACCCTTCGCGTGGCCATTGCTGAGCTTGTTCGCAACCACTCAAACGTCGAATACTTCCCATCGTTTGAGATTGTAAATGACGAGCTGAGAGATTATAGATTCTATGCCGACGATATGGTTCATCCTTCACCGCTGGCAATCGACTACATATGGCAGAGATTCTCGGATTACGCATTTAACACAACCACACGCCAGCTTATTGAGCAAATTGCTCGTATCACGCAAGCCGCAGAACACAAGCCTTTCGAGCCTACATCGGAGGCACACAAACGTTTCTGCAGACAAAAGCTCTCACAGATTGAGGAATTAAACAGAGCCTACCCCACCCTTGATTTTGGCAAGGAAATAGAGGCTTTTTGCAAATATTTATAAATTTTATACTAATTTTACGCTTTCAATTTGACTATATGATGAAACAGATAACTCTATACTTTTCGGTACTTTTGGTTGCTGCGATTGCTTTTGTCACACCAGCAAAGTCGCAAACCACACCTCGAATTGTAGTAAATATTGTTGTTGGCACAATGCAGGCCGAAGATTTGGAGCGTTACTCTGAAAACTTCTCATTGGGCGGATTCAAGCGACTCATGAACGATGGAGCGTGGTTTACCAACGCCTCTTACGACTATATGCAAACTACAACTCCTGTATCATTGGCAACAATTTCTACTGGGGCGCTACCATCTACCCACGGAGTTATTGCTGATAGCTGGTTCGAGTATATAGGCAACAAGCGTACATCGCTTGTTGAAGATAGCAAGGAGCAGAGTCTAAACCACAATGGTTCACAGGGTTACTCTCCTCGTAATCTTATCGCCGAGACACTTAGCGAGGCTTTGGCAGAGCACGACGACAAGAGTCGTATAGCCACCGTAGCCATCGATCCTTCGTCGGCTATTATTACTGCTGGTCAAGCCGGTGAGGTATACTGGCTCGAGGATTTGCAGGCATCATGGACAACATCAAGTTTCTATGCCAAGGAGCTACCGTCATGGGTAACACTCTACAACCGCAATGAAAACAACAAGACGTATATGATTAAGCGCTGGGAGCTGATGTTACCATACGATGATTACATCAACTCGCAGGTATCGTGTGTCGAGGGTCTAAAGAGTAAGAACGACAAGCGTATCATACTCATAGGAGAAGAGCAGGGAAGCGTAAAGAGTAACATAGATGATGCTTACGACCAGATGTGCTACACCCCAGCTGGAAATAATGCAATCTTCGCATTCGCCAAGCAACTTATATCAAACAACGAGATGGGTAAAGACTCATCGACCGATATGCTCAACATCATACTCGACACCCCAACAAAAATCTGCCAGCGTTTTGGCCCAGAATCGGTTGAGTATGAGGATATGTTGTATCGTTTGGATCGCAACATAGAGGAGCTGCTCTCATTCCTTTCAGCACAGGTAACCGATCCTCGCCAGATAATGGTAACACTCACTGCCGCCCACGGCACAAGCCCATCACACAATACCCCAGGCAAGGAGCAGGAGAGATTCAATATCCGCCAGGCTGAGGTTATCACCAACGCATTCATCGGATCACAGCACGGCAACGGAGAGTGGATTTTGGGTTGTATCGACCGCGCATTCTATCTCAACCACAACCTTATCTACGAGAAAGGACTCTCGATAGCAGAGATTCAGCACGACATTGCCACATTCCTAATGCAGCTTCGTGGCGTATCTCACGCAGTATCAGCTGAAGCTATGCGCAACACCTATTTCGGAAGTGGCTATGGACGCAAAATACAGAATGGCTTCTACCCCCGACGTTCTGGCGATGTTATAATCAACCTAATGCCAGGCTGGATAGCCGAGCAGGAGGGTGTTCGATCATCATCAGGCTCAATGTATCTATACGATACAGAAGTACCCCTTATCATCTATGGAGGTGGTGTAAAGGCACAACGTAACGACCAAAAGAGCGATATCACATCGCTGGCCGTTACCGAGGCGCGATTATTGGGCATAAGTACTCCATCGGCAGCCGAGGGTGAAGTTTTAAGCATAATAAGAGAATAGAGTTATGAAAGACCTGATTCAAGAGGAGATTATCGAAGAGTTCTCGGTTTTTGACGAGTGGCTCGACAAATATGACTATCTGATAGAGCTCAGCGACAGCTTGCCAGCTATAGCCGCAGAGCATCGCACTGAGGATTATGTGATTAAGGGTTGCCAGTCGCGAGTGTGGGTCGATGCCCGCCAAAATGATGGCAAAGTATATTTCTCAGCCGACAGCGACGCCATAATCACAAAAGGTATCATCGCGCTACTTATTCGTGTAATGAATGGTCGTACACCTCAGGAGATTATCGATATGGATTTGTACTTTATCGATGCCATCGGCTTGGGCGAGAACCTCTCACCCACCCGTAGCAACGGTCTGCTGTCGATGATTAAGCAGATGAAGATGTATGCTTTGGCCTTTAAGAGTCAGGCTTAAAGCTACAAACAAGAAATAGAGATTGTTATGACACCCGAAGATATTTTAAAGGTAGAACACGATATTGTTCTCACACTAAAAAACATATATGACCCTGAGATTCCGGTCAATATCTACGACTTGGGACTAATCTACGAGATTGATTTCACACCCGAAGGCGTGGCTGACATCCGTATGACGCTGACGGCTCCCAACTGCCCTATGGCCGACATTCTCATCGAAGACATCAACACCCAAGTAAAGAAGGTAAACGGTGTAAAATCGGTGAATATCATCCTTACGTTCGATCCACCCTGGGATAAGAGTATGATGAGCGAAGAGGCTCTTCTTGAGCTCAACCTTTTGTAATCACAAACCCCTCACAACCGACTATGCAACAAGAAAAGCGAGATATAGAACGACTGAAGGCTGGAGCATCATACTTCGCCTGCGGAGGTTATTTGCACTCGCTCGATGTGTTGCATCGTAGCGAGATATACAATCGCCTGGGCTTTGACCGCCTTGCCCGCAAGAATCACGACATTATGTCGATTTACCGCCAATGTAACGAGAATTGGCCTCAGACATTCTATGTGATGCTGCTTCGTACGATGGGTGGTATAGACAACAAAGAGGCATTTTCAGAGCTCGCCACAAGAGTACCATACGCAGCCATTCTGCGAGAAAGGTTATCTGCTCAGAATATTGAGGCTATGCTTATTGGCGCAAGTGGCTTGCTGGAGTTGTATCCTCACGATGAGTATATACTCAACCTCAAACGCGACTACGAGTATCTTTCAGCCAAATACTCAATCCAGGCTATGGATGCAGCCGACTGGAAGCTCAAGCGCATATACCCAAACAACCACCCTGTGCTACGACTCTCGCAGATAACTACATTCTTGACTCACACTCAGAATGTTATGGATAGAATGCTGGAGTGCCAAACAGGCGACGACGTGCAATGTCTGTTCGGTTGCGAAGCTCGCCCATACTGGGAGTCGCACTACACCCCTGCCGATGAGAACAGACAGAGTGTATCGAAACGCATTGGCCGCACCAAAAGCAACCTGCTGGCTATAAATCTTGTTGTACAGATGCAGTTTGCGTACAGCGAATATACGGGCAGCGAGCGTTTGCGCTCGAGAGCCCTCTCTCTACTGGAGAATCTTCCAGCCGAGAAGAACTCAATCATATCGCAATGGAATAGTTATGGTCGTTTGGCCCAATCAGCATTCGACAGCCAAGCACTATTGCAGCTCTCGTTTGAATATTGCCGCGAGCGCCGTTGCGAAGAGTGCCCCGTAGGCAAACGTATCTTAGCAAAGATTGCAGCTGTTGAGGCGCATGCCGAGTAGCATAATTTTGCCGATATCCACACTATGCATTTCTAAAAATCTGCATTGTTTCTACCCCACAAACTACAATCTCAAACAAATAATTGCGTAACTCAATGAGTCTGAGGCGCAATATTTTGCCATTTGAAAAGAAATGGCTATATTTGTAGGATTATTATTCGCAAAAAGAAAAAACAATAGATAATTATGGATATAGTAAGCAGTATTTTGAAGCTCTTTTTCGGATCAAAGACCGATAAAGACCGCAAGGAAATAGAGCCTTATGTAAAGAAAATCAAGGAGATATATCCTTCGATTGAGAAACTTTCTAACGACGAACTTCGTGCACACAGTGCCGACTTGATGCGTCGCATTGCCGAGTTTATCGCTTCAGACGAGGCTCACATTGCCGAGCAGAAGGCTAAGTTGGAGAAGGCTGAGACTTCGTTGGCCGAGAAGGAGAAGATTTCAAAGGATATTGACAACACAACAAAGCGTATCGACGAGAAAATCGAGCAGATTCTCGATGAGATTCTTCCCGAGGCTTTTGCCATCATGAAGGATACTGCTCGCCGATTCACTCAGAACGAGACTGTAGAGGTTACAGCTAACGACTTCGACCGCAACCTGGCTGCCAGCAAGGATTTCGTTACAATCGAGGGAGACAAAGCTATCTACGCCACACACTGGTTGGCTGGCGGTAACGACCTTAAGTGGGAGATGATCCACTACGATGTGCAGCTCTTTGGTGGTGTTGTACTTCACAAGGGTAAGATTTCAGAGATGGCAACCGGTGAGGGTAAGACCTTGGTTGCTACACTTCCAGTATTCTTGAATGCGTTGGCTCATAAGGGTGTACACGTAGTTACAGTGAACGATTACTTGGCACGACGCGATTCAGAGTGGATGGGCCCAATGTATGAGTTCCACGGTTTGTCGGTTGATTGTATCGATAAGCACCAGCCTAATTCAGAGGCTCGCCGTAAGGCATACTTGGCCGATATTACCTTTGGTACTAACAACGAGTATGGTTTCGACTACTTGCGCGACAATATGGCTTCTTCGCCAAAGGATTTGGTACAGCGCAAGCACCACTATGCTATTGTCGATGAGGTTGACTCGGTATTGATTGACGACGCACGTACTCCACTCATCATATCTGGTCCTGTACCAAAGGGTGACGACCAGATGTTCGAGGAGTATCGCTCATCAATTGAGCATCTCTACTCATTGCAGAAGAATTTCGTAACCTCGCTGGTTGCAGAGTCACGCAAGCTCTTCGCTGAAGGCAAGGTTGACGAGGGTGGAGTGTTGCTCTATCGTGCTCACAAGGGTTTGCCAAAATATAAGCCTATCATCAAGTTCCTGTCGGAGCCTGGTATCAAGGTTCAGTTCCAGAAGATCGAGAACATCTTCATGCAGGACAACAACCGCCGTATGCACGAGATTACCGACGAGTTGTACTTCGTAATCGACGAGAAGATAAACTCTGTAGAGCTCACAGATAAGGGTCACGATGTACTCTCTAAGTACTTCAAGGAGGATGGTTTCTTCGTATTGCCAGATATTGGCAGCGAGATAGCCGAGTTGGAGAAGAGTGGCCTTACTGTCGAGGAGAAAGTTAACCGCAAAGATCAGATTATCAACGACTACTCTCTTAAGTCGGAGCGCGTACCCACAGTCAAGCAGCTCTTGAAGGCATATGCAATGTTCGAGAAGGATGTGGAGTATGTAGTGATGGACAATAAGGTAAAGATCGTTGACGAGCAGACAGGTCGTATTCTCGACGGCCGTCGTTACTCTGACGGTTTGCACCAGGCTATCGAGGCTAAGGAGCGTGTGAAGGTCGAGGCTGCTACCCAGACATTTGCAACTATCACATTGCAGAACTACTTCCGTATGTACCACAAGTTAGCAGGTATGACAGGTACCGCTGAGACTGAGGCATCGGAGTTCTGGAACATCTATAAGTTGGACGTAGTAGCTATCCCTACCAACCGTCCAGTTATCCGCGACGACCGTGAGGATTTGGTCTACAAGACTACTCGCGAGAAGTACAACGCTGTAATCGACGAGGTTGCACGTCTTGTAGAGGCTAAGCGTCCTGTTTTGGTGGGTACAACATCTGTTGAGATCTCTGAGTTGTTGAGCCGTATGCTTAAGTTGCGCGGCATCAAGCACAATGTCCTCAACGCCAAGCAGCACCAGTTGGAGGCTCAGATCGTTGCTGAGGCAGGTCGTACAGGTCAGGTTACCATCGCTACCAATATGGCAGGTCGTGGTACAGATATCAAGCTTTCACCAGAGGCCAAGGAGGCCGGAGGTTTGGCCATCATCGGTACTGAGCGTCATGAGAGCCGTCGCGTTGACCGTCAGTTACGTGGTCGTGCCGGTCGTCAGGGTGACCCAGGTTCATCACAGTTCTTCGTATCGTTGGAGGACAACCTAATGCGTCTGTTTGGTTCTGCCCGCATCGCATCGCTGATGGATAAGATGGGTATTCAGGAGGGTGAAGTTATTCAGGCCTCAATGATGACCAAAGCCATTGAGCGTGCTCAAAAGAAGGTCGAGGAGAATAACTTCGGTATTCGTAAGCGCTTGTTGGAGTATGATGATGTGATGAACTCACAGCGTGAGGTTATCTATACTCGTCGCCGCCACGCACTCTATGGTGAGCGTATTGAGATTGACCTGAATAATATAATGTACGATTTTGCAGAGTCGTTCATGCAAAATCACGAAGGCATGGATTACGAGTCATTCACATTTGAGTTGATTCGCGAGGTTGCTCTTCATCCTTCATTTGACGAGGCTAAGTACAACTCATCAAAGCCACGCGAGATAGTAGAGCTTATCGTCGAGGATTTGCGCACTCAGTTTGCTCGTCGTGGCAAGCTCGCTGCCGACACAGTGCGTCGCACAATGGAGGTTATCTACGAGGATAATAAGCACAATATGGATCGCCAGATTAGCTTCCCTCTTACAGATGGTCACTTGGGTTATCACGTTCCAGTTGAGTTGCAGCGTTGCAAGGATACCGATTGTGCCGAGATCTACAAGATGTTTGCTAAGATTGTAATGTTCACCACAATCGACGATGCATGGCGTGAGCACCTCCGTGAGATGGACGAGTTGCGCCAGAGCGTACAGAATGCAACATATGAGCAGAAAGACCCATTGCTTATCTATAAGTTTGAGTCTTACAACCTCTTCTCTAAAATGCTTGAGAAGGTTAACCGCGATACACTCGCAATCCTCAACAAGTCATACATCCCAACTCGCGAGAACAACCCAGAGGCTGTTCAGCAGGAGCGTCAGCAGAAATCAAAGGTTGATGTGAACAAGTTGCAGGCATCACGTATGGCAGCAGCTGCGGCTGCAGGTCAGGCCGAGAAGAGCAAGCCAGCCCCAATGATTGCAGACAAGAAGGTAGGTCGTAACGATCCTTGCCCTTGCGGTAGCGGCAAGAAGTTTAAGCACTGCCACGGTAAGGCTATGTAATCTATATAGCATGAAAAGCTGGGTTATAAAACTCTCAATCATCATGTGCATTACACTATGCACATTTGAGGCAAAATCGCAGGAAAGGGCGCAGAAATATGACATTGCTGCATTCCTATATCCTGCATACGCCTCTGATGATGTACGCCTACGCCCATTTTGGCCGATGGGCATTGGCGAATGGGAGACTGTAATGACAATGCAACAGCGTAACCCCGGCCACTATTGGAATCGTAAACCATTGTGGGGTTATATCAACGAAGCAGACCCAGCAGTAATGGAGATGGAGATCGAACAGGCCACTAAACATGGCGTAAATGTCTTTATCTTCGATTGGTACTGGTACGATGGTCGTCCATTTATGGAGACCACTCTCAACAATGGCTTTCTCAAAGCCAAAAATGTTGAGAAGATGCAGTTCTACCTTATGTGGGCAAACCACGATGTATTGAACCTATGGGATACTCGTTTGGCTCAATACAACGAGAATAATGTAATATGGCAAGGCAAGGTAGATAGAGAGGAGTTCGAAAAGATTTGCAAGCGCAATATTGAACAATATTTCAAGCACCCACAATATTATAAAATCGACGGTAAACCCGTCTTTATGATTTATGATATTCCGAACCTTATCAATGGTTTAGGAGGCATTGAGCAGACTGTAGATGCTTTGAAATGGTTCCGCAAGGAGGTCCGCAAGGCGGGATTTCCCGATCTTGAATTACAATTTGCAATGTGGGCAGTGAATCTGAATTATAGCGGCTTAGATGCTTCAAAAAGTGATAATCCGCAAGATGATTTTATCCACAAGCTAGGCTTTAATAGCGCAACACACTATCAGTTCGTTCACTTCACCGATGTAAACCGCGATTACACTGAAATCGTGAAAGATGCCGAGAAGGAGTGGAACAGGATTGATAAGGAGTATTCGTTTACATACTACCCTCACATTAGTGTTGGTTGGGACAATAGCCCTCGCACAGCGCATAGTGCGGTTGTCAAAAAAAATACTCCAGAGGCATTTGCTGATGCCCTACGCAAGGCAAAGGCTCATGCCGATAAACACCCTGACCGCACTCCGCTAATTACCATAAATAGCTGGAATGAGTGGACAGAGACAAGCTACTTGCAGCCCTGCAATGTATTTGGCTATGGATATTTGGAGGCTGTAAAAAAGGTTTTTATTGACGAAGAAAAATAGAATCACTATGGGATACGAAGAGGAGAAATTACGTCAACTCGATTTGCGCTACCTGCGCATGGCTCGCATCTGGGCTGAGAACTCATATTGTGTACGCCGTCAGGTGGGTGCACTCATCGTAAAAGACAAGATGATTATCTCCGATGGATACAATGGTACGCCATCAGGTTTTGAGAACATCTGCGAGGACGATATGGGAAAGACTAAGCCCTATGTTCTTCACGCCGAGGCAAACGCTATTACCAAAGTTGCCAAGAGTGCCAACAACTGCGACGGTTCAACTCTTTACATCACTGCTGCACCCTGTATAGAGTGTTCGAAACTTATTATTCAGGCCGGCATCAAGCGCGTGGTATATCTCGACGACTATCGCTCTGAGGATGGTCTCAATCTGTTGCGCAGAGTAGGTATCGAATGCGTAAAACGAGATGAGAACGAACAGTAATTAACCCTTAGCGGCAAGCAAATAATTAGCCCCTAGAGCTCCATCAAGGAGTCTAGGGGCTAATATTTTATTAAAAAGAACAGACTGATACTATTGCTTTGCCTCGGCCTTCAATGCCAATCGCTTAACGATTATAACAAATCCCCCTGTGAGAATCAAGTTGGTAAGAATTGTGAGCAACGAGATAGCCAACAATGGACCACCTAAGCCATAACCGATTGAGACGAAAATAATACCCGCACCAACCTCACCACGAGTAAACATACCAATACTCAAGGCCAATCGCTCAGTAATCGAACGTTCACGATAGAAGAGCATAGGCACCATCTTACCTATATTAGATAAGGCAGTCACAATAGCAACGTGCATAGCGATCTCGCCCCACGTCATTGAACCGACCTGAGCTATAACGCTATCGCCTGATACGACACCAAAATCAACGCCCACAAACAGGGGTGCACTCATACCTACCAAGAACATAAACAGATATGATATCAATGTCTCCACACTCTCATCAGTCTTTGAATGGCGATGCTCAGGCTTCATAATCATACCTAATACAAATGCTGGCAGCAATACCTCTATATGGATAGCTGCATCGGAGCCAAACAACTGTTTAGAGAGCATATATAGGCCCTGGAAGAGGAATACCAGAATGGTTGAATAGCCGAGAATTGCACCCCACGACTGGCTGAATCGATACTTTTTGAGGCGAGTCCAGCCCAAATATAAGCAGGCAAATACAACTAACACAACCACACACAACTGCCAACGCATTCCTATCATAAATATCTGCAACGGAATCATCAACAAGATTGTATCGAGGTCATCAAAAATGGCAAGCACTCGCGTCTTCTGATACACCCACGAAGATTTCAAACCTGCGGCCGCCAACATCGTAAAGAGAATACCCGCCGACGTAGGGGCAGCAAAACGGCTCAACAGCAAGGTCTCTTTCCAGGCTGCCCAATCAGTGAAGTAGTTTGATGGGAGCAACACCATATAGTAAAAGCAGATCAACAACCAAGGAGCTGCCGCTGTTGCCATAGCAATAAAATAGTCAGCAGTATACGAACGCCAACGTCTCTTATCGAGTTCGAACTCTCGACCGACATTAATCATGATAAATGCCAGACAGACATAGAGCATTGAATCGAGGAAATGTTTTGTATGCGCAAATGCTGCATCGCCCATCATACCGGGCAAAGTCTGTGAAAGAATCAGACCTAGAATAAGAAAAATGGAGAAAAGTGCGATTTTCTTCATTGGTAAAGGTTTATGTAAATCAATAAACGGTTATCAGTACAAAGATAGCCTACAGCAACCAATCAAGCAAACAATTATAGATAAAAATCATGTCCAGACCAAAATATAATCTCTTTATGCCACTACAGAATGGCTACAGTCCACTACCGTGAAGGCTATCTACAAAAAAAAGAGAATGCGCAACACTCATATTGCGACATTCTCTATTTACCTTGGTCTTGTTCACAAAACATTACCTTACACTAGAATGGCAAATCGTCTGGATCGTCATTCATAGCAGGTATAGCTGATGGAGCAGGCTGGGCTACAGGCTGAGAATAAACACTCTGCTGTGGTGCGCTCTGACCCATAGCTGGTGTGCCACCCTGAACGGGAGCATCACTACGACGGCCCAAGAGCTTCATTTCATCGGCCATAATCTCGGTAGCATAACGCTTGATATTCTCCTTGTCGGTCCACTCTCTTGTACGCAAACGACCCTCGATATAGAGCTGGCTACCCTTTCTTACATATTTGTCCACAACATCGGCCAATCCTCTCCATAGAGTAATTGTATGCCACTCAGTAAGCTCCTTAGTCTCGTTTGTCTGACGATCATAGAAACGCTCTGTCGTAGCCAATCTGACACGAGCCACCTTTACTCCAGATTCGGTGGTACGCACCTCTGGATCGAGGCCAACGTTACCCACCAAGATAACTTTATTTACCATATTATTTTTCTTTAATTTTTACACTTCTCATAGCGCAAGATACTACTTGCATCGGAAGGCCAAAGGCTAATTCTGCCCACCTTTTGCTCCACCAATCGACAAATCTCCAAAATGCACCTTACCCTCCAAATCACTCTTCAATGTTCCGAGGAAGTCATCATCTGAACCATCCAGAAAATCTATCGTAACTGGCATATATAGCATCTTTTGTCTCAGCAAATCAGGCACACGGCGACTACGACGCAACTTAACAGCATCCTTCTCTGTCGTAAGCAACATAGCCCCGGGGTGTTTCTCTACAAAATCGGCCACGCGCTTCAGATCTTCGACTGAATATTTATGATGGTCGGGGAAGTTGAAACTCTTCAACACTTTGTATCGCTCCTTCATACTTGAAACGAATACTTTGTGATTACCGATACCCGACATCAGCACCACAGGAGCTCCCACCTCCAAACGAGCATCAGGATTAAACAACGGTACGGCATCCGACGGTACTATACGGGTGAAGTAGACTTTCTGATAGGCCACCGATTGCAAATCCTTGCGCCACAAACGTTGATCAAGCTGTGTCATATTGCTTGCACACTTGGTAACCAAGAAGTAGTGAGCACGACTCAACGAGCTAACCGTGTCGCGCAACGTACCAGCCGGCAGATAATCATCACTTGCAAAGTGACGAGTCGAATCAACCACCACAACATTGATACGAGCATTGACGTGACGATGCTGGAAGCCATCATCCATAACAATCAGATTTATCTCGGGGTGCTCGGCCTGGATTCGCTTGATAGCCTCTGCTCTGTTCTCGCACACAACCACCAAAGTATCAGGAAATTTAAGTTTCACCTGCAGAGGCTCATCTCCCACATCGCGATATGAAGAGTTACTCTTTACCTCAACATATCCTGATGTGCGACGTCCATAACCACGCGATAGAAGTGCAACGTGATAGTAAGAGCGCATATAATCGATAATCATCTCCGCCGCAGGTGTTTTACCTGTGCCACCTACAGTGATATTACCAACGCATATAATAGGGATATCGAATGTCTCGCTCTTAAGCAAATCGATATCAAACAGCCAATGGCGTATGGTGATTACCAATCGGTAAACATATGATATCAGTTTCAGTAAAAATTTCATAGGTTTAGCATTACTAGGTTGCTCATTTCAAGCCCAAAGGGCCAATCGGCAACTGCACAATACACATTATTGCCAAAGATAACCATTTATTTGCAACTTTCCAACCCATCATTCACTTTTTTCTATTTTTGGCAATGAAAAGAGATAATAAATCCCTTAGTATCCAAAAAAATCACTACTTTTGTGAGGATTTACGTACTATGACGCTAAAAGCGTCGTTTTAGATTTGACAAGATTTTTTTAGACCCAAAGATATGACACTACTCAGATATATCCTGCCGATAATCATCGCGTTGGCACCACTCGCCGCCTGTAACCGCAACGCCGCTGGCGAACAGGAGCAGCAGGCCGAAGTGGAGGAGCAGCACACAATTCTTTATGGCATTATTGCCGACGACTACAAGGTCGAAAACGGCAAGATTGGCCAGGGCGAAACACTAGGCAAGATATTAGCTCGCTACGGTGTATCGGCCGTTACAGTTGACAAACTTGATAAGGCATCAAAAGATATCTTTCCACTTCGTCAGATTCGAGCCGACCGTCCTTACACAGCTCTAATTGTAAACGACTCTGTTGGCACACCTCGTCTTGACTACTTTATCTACGAAAAAGATGTCGTAGAATATGTGGTATTCGGCTTTAAGAACGACTCCATAACTATCGAAAAGGGTGAGAAAGATGTTACCATCATTCGCCAGCGTCGCAGCTCTACAATCGAGTCGTCGCTCTGGGGTGCTATCATGCGCGACAGCCTGCCCTACTCACTCGCAGCCGAGCTGGAGGATATCTACCAGTGGACTGTTGACTTCTTCGGTATTCAAAAGGGTGACAATTTCACTGTAATCTATGACGAGAAACTTATCGACACCACCCATGTCGGCATAGGTCGCATCTGGGGAGCTAAGTTCAACTGCGGTGGAAAGGAGATTTACGCCATCCCATTCAAGCAGAACAACAAGATTCAATATTGGGAGTACAGCGGAGCATCGTTGCGCAAGCAGTTGCTGAAAGCACCACTTAAATTCTCACGCATCAGCTCACGTTTTTCGCGCTCACGCTTGCACCCTGTTCACCGAGTATATCGTCCACATTTAGGCGTTGATTATGCAGCTCCAACAGGTACGCCAGTTCACGCTGTAGCCGATGGTGTTGTGACATTCAAAGGCTGGGGAGGCGGAGGTGGTAACACCTTAAAAATCAAGCATGCTGGCAATCTGGTAACGGGTTATTTGCACCTGAGCAAATTCGCCAAAGGCATCAGCCAAGGCACACGCGTATCGCAGGGTCAGCTCATCGGATATGTAGGCAGCACAGGTACCTCAACTGGTCCCCACCTCGACTACCGCATCTGGAAAAATGGTGTAAATATCGACCCATTGAAAGTTCCACAGGAGCCTGCCGAGCCTATCTCGAAGCAGAACGAGGAGGCCTTCAAGGTGATTCGTGATCGTGTGGTTGCGGAGCTCAACGGCACAGCTACACCCGATATGATTGTAACACAGCTCGACTCGCTCGTAATGCATACCGACACTATCGCAGCCACCAAAGCCGATACCACGAAGTTGGACAAGGATGGCAACAAAGAAGAGGCCGCAGAGAAGTCGAAGAGCTCACGACGAGAGCGTAGAAGCAAAAAGTAACATATCTCGAACTTTCAGGTTCGATGATCGATTTAATTAAACAATATCAGACTCGGTTTACAAGAAAGGATATGGCAGAGATAGGAGTTATAATTGTTGCAGGTGGCTCGGGTCGCCGTATGGGTAGCAGCCTACCCAAGCAGTTTATGTTGTTGGGGAACCAACCTATTTTGGCTCGCTCGATAA
The DNA here is from genome assembly GCA_045632085.1 of Alistipes sp. Taxonomy (GTDB): domain Bacteria; phylum Bacteroidota; class Bacteroidia; order Bacteroidales; family Rikenellaceae; genus Alistipes. Next base: position 104,485 of record JAZQVY010000035.1, read on the forward strand.
ATCGTATTCGTGAGGCTCTACCTAAGGCAGAGATTGTGGTAGTACTGCCCGAGGCTCACGTTGCCATGTGGAAAAACCTGGCAGCGCGATTCGATGTTGCACCTCACAAAATTGCACTCGGCGGAGCTGAACGCTTCCATTCTGTGAAGAATGGTATCGACGCTCTGAGCAGCGAAGTTCAAACTATTGCCATACACGATGGAGTAAGGCCATTAGCTTCAAAGAAGCTGATTATCAAACTTGTATTAGAGGCTGAGAAAAATAATGCCGTTATTCCCGCTATCGCACCACCCGATTCATACCGCATTGTGGAGGGCGAAGATTCTAGCATCATCGACCGTTCGAAGTTACGCATTATACAAACTCCACAGGTATTTAAAGCAGAAGCTCTGCGCAAGGCCTACACCCAACCTTTCTCGCCCATTTTCACTGACGACGCATCAGTTGCTGAGGCGGCTGGTTACAAGGTGACTCTATGCGAGGGAGAACGCGAAAACATAAAGATTACCACACCGACAGATATTATAATTGCCGAGGCTATCATTAGCTCAGAAGATGAAACGCAACTTTGATTTCCACATAGATAAACGCACAAAGATCTTCACAGCCCTGACTATCATCATCTTTCTTGGTGGTGCAGTGCTGCTGTATTTCCTCTACACTGGAGGATTTCTTTCTGCGTGGTTTACGTCATTAGTGCTGGCCATAACAGCCCTGATGGTGTTGTCTGTGCCTCGCAAGGTGGTGGTATTGGATAGCACGCTGGAGATTCAGTGCATATCTGACATTTCGGAGATAGAGATTGCCGACATAGAATCGGTGAAGGTGGTAAGCAAACGCGAGATGCGATGGACTCTGCCGATATTTGCTGCTATGGGATTCTTTGGATATTATGGCAAATTCATCGATCTCAAGGAGTTTGACCTGGTATCGATATATGCATCGGAATGGAACAACTTTGTAGAGATAACCGATATTTACGACTCACGTACATATATCTCGTGCCGTGATGCCGACCAGCTTATCGAGGCCATCGAACAGGCACAGAATACCATTGCCAAACAGATGGAGCAGGGTGACAAATCGGGCGATAGTCTGACTCTACACTCTTATTGGGAGTAAATCGTAATAATGTATTAGGATAACTATTCCTTGCTTTATATCTTCCTATACTCTTTAGGCGACATACCGGTAACTCTTTTGAAATATTTGCCAAACACAGATTGAGATGGGAAATTAAAATAGTCGCTAATCTGCATAATCGTCATATTTGTAGATAAAAGCAGGGCCTTAATTTCTGTAATTACATAATCCTCAATTACACTTGATGCAGTTCTACCTGACACCTCTTTGACAACTTGTGAAAGATGCTTTGACGTAATACATAACTTATCAGCATAAAACCCAACCTCTCGCTCCTTTTTGTAATGTTTACTAACCGCATCCAAAAATGATGAATATATATCATCTTGCCTATTGGTACCCTTGACATATGAGCCCATATTGTGTTTCATATGAGAATATCCATAAAACATCGCAAGCGTTAAATGACGCACAGCGTCTATTTTGAAATCAGAGTGTGGGGATTGCACAATATTTTTCAGTAATCGATAGTATAGACTGAATACATTTTGGTCTTTATCGAAGTTAATTAGAGGATTGCTAATCATCGATGAGTATAACTTGTGGGTATATCCACCATCAATACCAACAAATAGACTATCAGTAAATAAACCAGACATCACAATAGCTCTGCCTTGCAAATCCCCAGAATAGTTTATCAACTCGCAAGTCTGTCCTGCCATTATAATAATTACGGTGGGAGCCTTTATCTGATATGTGTGCATATCAATCTTGAATTCAGCCTCGCCTCGATCGTAGATTATAGCCATTGACATATCAATCTTAAATGGCTCTTTGCCAATCACTCTTTCAGCTCGAATAGCATTTGCATCCTCGATCAACAATAAGTCCATTCCTATTCTGGAATTCTCGGGAGTAATTTCATCTATACGATTACGCCATTTGTAGGATACTATCTGATTCTTCATACAACTAATTTTATTGCAAATATACCAAAACAATACGCAATAACACAGACTTATCAACCATATTCCGTACTATATACCAATAGTTCGGAATTCAATCAAATTCTCTCATATGTTTTCAACATACCTTTGCAGTGAAATTTTAACCGCACTGAAATATGAATAATTTTTTTAAGGCAATCAGCCTACTGTTAGCAGGATTAGCGTGTACGACGACTGCAAATGCACAAGAAGGAGCAACAAAAGATGGTTTTATGAAGAGTGCATTCCGAGATATGAAGGAGAGTGCCAAACTTCAGCGTCAGATTGACAAGGCAAACTTTCAAGCTGTTAAACTTGAGACAAAAGCATTCTACGAAGAACAAAAGAGATTGTCAAAGCCTTCTGCAAGAAGCGCCGCCGAAAGAGCACGAATGCAACGCGAGTTAGAGGCTGCCAACAAGCGCGTTGAAGAGGCTCAGGCTAAGGTTAATAGCGCAAAAAAGCTATAAATATTGAGTAATGGTGAACAATAATGGCGTATGAAAGAGATCTGCATCTCCTTCATACGCCATTTATCTATTTTCTACCCTATAGATACCCTATTTCGCACGCACTATCATTAAGAATATTACCCCAATGCCACATCAAGCATCATCATCAGAGCAAAGCCAAACGCCACACCTATTGTAGCTATATTCGAGTGGCTACCCTCCTGTGATTCTGGGATAAGTTCCTCAACCACGACATATATCATCGCACCGGCAGCGAAGGCCAGCAGAAATGGCAGAACGGGCTGCAACCAATCAATCAGTAAGATAGTCACCAATCCCGCCAAAGGCTCCACAATGCCCGAACCTGCGCCATAGGCAAAGGCTTTCCACTTACTGCTTACACTCTGCTTCAGCGGCATCGACACGATAGCCCCCTCAGGAAAGTTCTGAATAGCAATACCAACCGATAGTGCCATCGCCGAAGCGATGCTGATGGTGGCGTTGTCGGCCAAAGCTCCAGCCAGTACCACACCTACAGCCATACCCTCAGGAATATTGTGCAACGTCACGGCCAATACCAACATTGTCGAACGACCAAATCCACTCTTCATACCCTCGGGCTTATCTGAATCGAGGTGTAAGTGAGGTACAAAAGTGTCAAACAATAGCAATGAGAACATTCCCGCCAAGAATCCCAATACGGCAGGCAACCAGGCTATACCGCCACTCTCGGCCGTCATATCTATTGAAGGAATCAGCAGCGACCACACCGAAGCGGCCATCATCACACCTGACGCAAATCCAAGCAGGAGCTTCTGTAGCCATGGCACAATCTGGTCACGCAACAAGAAAACCATAGCCGCACCCAATGCCGTACCCACAAAAGGCAACAAAAGACCATATGCAATCTGGTGATACATAATTTATCTCAATTTTTCAAAGTAGTCAACAAACACGCTGAAATCGGAGTGAGAGTTGACAAACTCATCGTATGAATGTTCGGTATCTCCCTCCTCGGGAATATCTGAAATCATCTTTACAACCACAACAGGTATATCACCCGACAATTCTGCAGCCTGACATATAGCTGTAGCCTCCATATCGAACAGGCCCGATGTAAAACCATACTGCTGTTTAACGGCACGAATGATATCGCCATCGACAAACGAATCGCCTGTCCATATCACTGCATCGTCGTGGCCAAGCAAAGGATATGGTTCTGTAAGCTCGGGCACAAAATCGCCAGGGATACGGCAATCATAGTAACGAGCCACGCGAGGAGCCACCAAATCACCTCTCATGCGACCAGTTGTAGAAGCAGCATACCCCACAACAGCAACACGGTCAACATCACCCTTGCAACGCGCAATAGCCAATGCAGTATTAGCAGCCGAAAGAGCTTTACCCACACCACTGCGCACCACAGAGTATTGGTTCTTAGTTTGGCGACCCTCCAAAGCCTTATTCATAAAGCGATACTCTCGCTCCGTGGGAGTTATAATCAGATACTTCATTACCAAGCGCAATTAAAGATTGAACCTATGCCTGCAGCCTCGGCCTGCTCCTTAGTGTAGAGGCAACGCATATACTTAGCCATAGCCTCGTTAGTTGACTCCACTGCGAAGAGGCCTGGATTACCGCACTGCACCTCGTTAAGGCCTACAATATCCTCTTTCGACTTGAGTGGAAATGCCTGCTTATACACTCTGGCCAATGCCTCACGAATCTGCTCGGCATCAACATCGTTCATTGTCGAGAGATAGAATCCTGTCTTACAACCCATTGGGCAGAACGACACGATGCTACGACCAATAACCGGATCCAGGCGCAAATAGTAAGCCATCAAGTGCTCGATGGTATGTACCACACCCGAGTCAAGTGGTGCGTGTGCCATTGGGGCACAAAAACGCATATCCCACGAATGCACAGCAAGTTCATCGTTGATTGTATATACTGATCTCAGATAAAGACCCTCCTTAAGAGTCAAGTGGTCAACATCGAACGACGACACCACAGATTTTTTGCTCTCCATAATATTCTTTGTTTTATTGATTATTCTGTTTACTTTTTAACGGGAGATTTGCGGTCAAAGAATGGATTCTTCGAGGCAGCAGTCACTGGGATTGCAAAAATGAGGTCCGCTCCCTGCAACAAATCCAATCGTTTGGCTGCCCAACCAGCTGAGAACAGCACTCTCGAATCCAATCGCAGGTCGGCAATCTTCGAGCAGGCCGAGCCGATAGCAATTCCCACATCGACGCCGTTCATCATACAAGGCGTACACTCGGGCTTAGCCTCACACGATGCATATCCACAATATCCGCAATTAAGGCCACACACCGAATTCTCCTGCTTGATGCCGATAATTATCACAGCCTCTGCCTGCAAGATGTTGGCTGCATCACGCAACAGGAACTTCAAACCCGACTCTTCGCTCATCTGAATCATAGTTTGCGACAAATGTTCGATATCCTCGTCGGTAATCATAGCCACCTCAACCAAATCACGCCCCTTAGCCTTGGGTGCCGTACGGGCTGCCGTCATAACAGCTTCAGCCAAAGCCTTTACGGTATTTGCTCGCAGATCTCTTTCGTTGTATATCATACGTATTACTATTATCCGTCGGTGTAAAAATACAACATTTTCGGCAATCCTACAAAGAGTTTATTGCCATTTTACAACACTTCGCCGGCTCTTCTTCCACTTTAAGAGTTCCAATGGCTCACTTTTTGTGCCGCAAGATGAAAAAAGCATCAGTTATGGACAAAATTTTCATCTACCAATTCACCGACCCTACCTGCGTGTGGAGTTGGGGCAATGAACCTGAGCTGCGAGCGATAGAGCATCTGTACGGCGACAGAGTAGAGATTAGATATGTGATGGGCGGCCTGGTGGAAGATATCACCACTCTATTCAATCTCGAAGTTCCAAAGTCTCAAATTATAGAGCAAGCCAACAGACTGATAGCCGACGACTGGCTTACGGCATCGGCGATACACGGCATGCCCGTAGTCACAAACGATATGCACCTCTACACAGAGCAGTATTCATCGAGCTATCCGCAAAACATAGCTTACCACGCTGCAAGGCGCATTGACCCTACGGCTGCCAAAATATTTCTCAGACGCATGCGAGAGGCGACATTTACAGAATGTAAGCGCACCTCGCAGATTGATGTTCTTATTGAATTGGCTAACGAAGCGGGAATCGAGAGTGCTGAATTTATCAATCACTACACCGACAGCAACCCTCAGACCGATTTCGCAAGCGACAGAATGATGTGCCGACGCAATGGCATTACAGGGTTTCCATCATACCTTATAAAATCTGATAGTACCTACATTATCTTGTGTGGCTATCAGAAATTATCTTCACTGCAATCGGCCATATCGCGCCTCTCGAGAGATAAGATTCGACCACGACGCATCGGTCCTTCACTTGCTAATTTGATGGATTTTATCAAGCGTTACAAACGTGTTTATCCCAAAGAGATTGAGGTATGCTTCTCGCTCGACGAGAATCAGGCATTACTGATGATCAACACTTTATCCCAAAACCATAGGATTCACATAACCCCTATTGGTAACTCATCCTGCATATCACCAATGCAGTCAAAACAGACTCTGTCGCAAAGCTTACACAATACTTTTTCACAATCAAAAGATAACACAAAAGCCAAAGCCTTCACAACCTCTCAAAAGGAGTAACAAAATCAAAGAGAGGTGCTAACGCACTCTCAAAAAAAGCCAACACTATCTTCATCGAAAATAATATCATTTGACAATGGATAATATTAGTGCATTAGGCTCACACTCACGCACAACCGACAAAAAAAGGTCACAGCGTGACCAGATCAATACATTATAATACTATATTTCGTCATTTTCGGAGTCCCGACTATGACTTACTTACATTTTCTTACGCATAAATATTCATATCTAAAAACATCAAAGCGCTGTAATACAAAGTGTTAAAATATTAAAAACCCGAAAAACTTAAATTTATATGCACAAAAGTATGATATTCTCTTGTTTTTAATAAATTTTACTATTACATTTGCACTAAGGAAAAGGTTAGGTGACGAAATTCGGATTAAAACGACTCGTTACGGTTAATGCGGAAGAGAATATTATGAATACAAATTTGTACATTATCAACCTTCTAAACCTCGTAGTCTTGCGCAGATGACGGGAGAGAGGTGTGTATATGTACAAATAGGACTATATGAAACCTTTCTCCTTGTATGGAGAGAGGTTTTTTGCTTAAACTAATAGCACTATGAAACACGAACTGAGAAGCGCCGTTACCTTAACAGGACGTCGCATGGCAGGAGCCAGAGGATTGTGGCGAGCAAATGGTATGAAAAAGGAGCAGATGGGTATGCCAGTTATTGGCATCGCCAACTCTTTTACACAGATGGTGCCTGGCCACGTTCATCTCCACGAGATAGGTCAATATGTAAAGTCACTCATCGAGGAGCAGGGCTGCTTTGCAGCAGAGTTTAACACCATTGCTATCGACGATGGTATCGCTATGGGGCACGATGGCATGCTCTATTCGCTCCCCTCACGCGACATCATTGCCGACAGTGTTGAGTATATGGCCAATGCCCACAAAGTTGACGCTTTGGTATGCATCAGCAACTGCGACAAGATTACCCCTGGTATGCTTATGGCATCTATGCGCCTGAATATTCCAACCATCTTCGTATCGGGAGGACCTATGGAGGCAGGTTCGTTCCGTGGCCGCGGAGTCGATTTGATTGACGCAATGGTTATGAGTGCCGACGAGAGTTGCAGCGATGCCGATGCCGATGAGATTGAGGCTTGCGCCTGCCCTGGATGCGGTTCGTGCTCAGGTATGTTTACTGCCAACTCTATGAACTGTCTGAACGAGGCATTGGGATTGGCACTTCCTGGCAATGGTACAATCGTTGCCACTCATAAAAATCGCAAGGAACTCTTTGCTAAAGCTGCCAAGCTTATCGTAGAGAACGCTAAGCGTTACTATTTCGATGGTGACGAATCTGTTCTTCCACGTTCAATTGCCACTAAGGCCGCTTTCGAGAATGCTATGTCGCTCGATATAGCTATGGGTGGTTCAACAAATACTGTCCTTCACCTGCTGGCTGTCGCTCACGAAGCTGGAGTTGATTTCAAGATGGAGGATATCGACCGCCTATCGCGTAAGATTCCTGTACTCTGTAAAGTTGCTCCAAACGGACACTATCACGTTCAGGACGTAAATCGTGCCGGTGGTATTATGGGCATTTTGGGCGAATTGGCAGCAAACTCCCTCATCGACACAACCGTCCCCCGAGTTGACTCACCATCGTTGGGTGCTACTTTGGATAAATATTATTTTAACTCTCAAAACTTCAGCGACGAGGCTCGCGCCACATATCTCAGTGCACCAGCTAACCGCTACAGCCGCGAGATGGGCTCGCAGGAGTGCTACTACGAGTCGATGGACAACAACCACGCCGAGGGTTGCATCCGCGATATGGAGCACGCATACTTCCGCGATGGAGGTTTGGCTGTTCTCTTTGGCAACATCGCCCGCAAGGGTTGCATTGTAAAGACAGCAGGTGTTGACCAGAGCCTTATGCAGTTCAGCGGCAAGGCCAAGGTATTTGAGTCGCAGGAGCAGGCTATGAATGGCATTCTAAACAACGAGGTAGAGGCAGGCGATGTGGTTATCATCCGCTACGAGGGTCCTAAGGGTGGACCAGGTATGCAGGAGATGCTCTACCCCACTTCATACCTCAAGTCGAAGCATCTAGACAAGGCGTGCGCACTGATTACAGACGGTCGTTTTTCTGGTGGTACATCTGGTCTTTCAATCGGTCACGTTTCACCTGAAGCAGCTTCGGGAGGTGAGATTGGTATTGTTCGCGATGGCGACATCATCGATATCGACATCACATCTCGCTCAATCAATCTTCGCATCAGCGATGCAGAGCTCGCAGAACGTATGGCAGCGTGGACAATTCACAAGCCACTCAATCGCGACCGTAAGATTCCACAGTCGCTCAGAGCCTACTCTATGTTGGTAAGTTCAGCCGACCAGGGAGCTGTAAGAATCGTACCAGAAGAGTAATAACTCGGTCCAGTTAACAAATTAGAAACTACATAACAAAGCATACTACAACCCCGACATATATGGTAGCAAGTTCTACACATAACACACTCCAGGAGCAGACAAAAGCTCTTCCTCGTATTTCAGGTTCTGAGGCGGTTATCCGCTCATTCCTGGCTGAGGGTGTGGATACTATTTTCGGATACCCAGGTGGAGCCATCATACCGGTTTACGATGCTCTCTATGATTATCGCGATAAGATTAATCACATCTTGGTACGTCACGAGCAGTGTGCACTGCACGCAGCCCAGGGTTATGCACGTGCCAGCGGCCGCACAGGTGTCTGCATCGTAACATCAGGCCCAGGCGCAACCAACACCGTAACAGGTTTGGCCGATGCATTGCTCGACTCTACCCCTATTGTTCTCATCAGCGGTCAGGTGGGCTCTAAGTTACTTGGCACCGATGCTTTCCAGGAGATCAACTTCTTGGAGATTACACAATCGGTAACAAAGTGGAACTGTCAGGTGAAACGTGCTGAGGATATTCCTGCAGCCATTGCCAAGGCCTTCTATATCGCATCGAGCGGTCGTCCAGGCCCAGTTGTTGTCGACATTACAAAGGACGCCCAGGCGGGAATGATGGATTTCGATTATAAGCCCGTAAATTTCATTCGTAGCTACCAGCCCTACGCTGACATCGACGAGGGGCAGATTTTGGAGGCTGCACGTCTTATCAATCTCTCTCGTAAGCCTATGGCTCTTATCGGACAGGGTGTGATTTTGGGTGGTGCAGAGCAAGAATTGAAAGAGTTTTTGGAAAAGAGCGGTATTCCCGCGGCCTCTACCCTACTCGGTCTTTCGGCATTACCTTCGGACCATCCACAATACATGGGTATGCTCGGTATGCACGGCAACTATGCTCCCAATATCAAGAACCGCGATTGCGACCTTCTTATAGCTATCGGAATGCGTTTTGATGACCGTGTTACAGGTGACCCATCGAAGTTCGGTATCAATGCCAAGATTATCCATTTAGAGATTGATCCTGCCGAGATTAACAAACTCGTCTACGCCGATGTGGCTGTATTGGGCGATGTTAAGCAGTCTCTGCCGATGCTTACAGAGAAGATTACCCCTCAGGACCACACATCATGGTTGGAGGAGTTCCGAGCCTGCTACAATATCGAGCGCGAGGATATCATCGAACCAGCCATCGAGCGTAAAGGTGCTCATCTGCGTATGGGCGAGGTTGTTGATGCTGTAGCACAGCAGTTTGACGATGCAATTCTTGTAACCGATGTTGGTCAGCAGCAGATGTTCGCTTCACGTTACTTCCGCTTCAAGCAGAGCCGCAGCATAATCACTTCGGGAGGTCTTGGAACAATGGGATTTGGTCTTCCCGCAGCCATCGGCGCAAAGATTGGAGCACCTCACAGAGATGTATGCCTCTTCGTTGGAGATGGAGGTTTGCAGATGACACTCCAGGAGTTGGGTACAATCTTCCAGTCAGAGGTAGGAGTAAAGATCATCCTTATGAACAATGGTTATTTGGGTATGGTTCGCCAGTGGCAGGAGCTATTCTACGACAAACGATACTCGTTCACCGAGCTCACCAACCCTGACTTTGAACTAATTGCCAAGGCCAACCACATTTCATATCGTTGTATCGAGAAGCACTCAGAACTCGACGAGGCTGTCAAGCAGATGCACGAAAGCGAGGGGGCGTTCCTTTTGGAGGTGAGAGTTGAGCGTGAGGAGAATGTATTCCCAATGGTGCCAGCCGGTCAACCAGTTGAAAATATACGTTTAGAGTAATTATTAACAACCCAATAAGTAAAAGATTATGGACAAGGAGTTTATCATCACCATATTTTCAGAGAACACTGTGGGTTTGTTGAGCCAGATTACAACGGTCTTCACCCACCGCAACGTAAATATCGAGTCAATCACCGCTTCAGAGTCAGCTATCGATGGCATCTACAAGCATACTATCATGGTACGCAACGATGAGGAGAAGGTGGCAAACCTTGTAAAGCAGATCGAGAAGAAGATTGATGTATTGAAAGTATTTTGTTATAGCCCCAACGAGATTGTACTTCAGGAGCTCGCTCTTTATAAGGTTAAGCGTAGCCGCAACGTCGAGGAGCTGGTGCGTCGCCACAATGTTCGCATATTGGATATCCACGACGACTTCATCGTTCTGGAGAAAACAGGCCACCGCGAAGAGATACGCGAACTCTACAAGATGCTTTCACCATATGGCGTGAGCCAGTTTGTATGCTCGGGTCAGGTGGCAATCATCAAGTCGCGTAGCGAGCTATTGGATGAGTATTTGGCCGAGGTGAATGCCAAGCAACGACAGATTAACGAAGAAAAATAGTTTACCGAAAACCTAAGAGTTTTCGATTCATTATAAAAACAAAAACATAAAAATATAAACAATAAAAAATTTAAACTTATGGCAAAGATGATTTTTGGCGGCGTAGAGGAGAACGTCGTAACACGCGAGGAGTATCCATTGGCAAAGGCTTTGGAGACATTGAAGGATGAGACTATCGCTATTATCGGTTATGGTGTGCAGGGCCCAGGTCAGTCACTCAACCTTCGTGATAACGGTTTCAATGTAATCGTTGGTCAGCGTAAGAACTCAAAGAGCTGGGATAAGGCTGTAGAGGATGGTTGGGTTCCAGGTGAGACACTCTTTGAGATTGAGGAGGCTTGCCAGAAGGCAACTATCATCGAGTATTTGCTCTCTGACGCTGGTCAGATCTCTGTATGGCCAACAATCAAGCCATACCTCACTCCAGGCAAGGCACTCTACTTCTCACACGGTTTTGGTATTACATACAAGGAGCGTACAGGTATCGTTCCTCCAGCTGATGTAGATGTTATCTTGGTAGCTCCTAAGGGCTCAGGTACATCACTCCGTCGTATGTTCTTGCAGGGTCGTGGTTTGAACTCAAGCTACGCTATCTTCCAGGATGCTACTGGTCGCGCTTGGGATCGTGTAATCGCACTCGGTATCGGTATTGGTTCAGGTTACTTGTTCGAGACTACAT